>NZ_KV789429.1:0-380247 GCF_001807585.1 Dermabacter sp. HMSC08H10 | reverse complement strand
TGGGCCCCGCGCAATGCGCGGGGCCCACTCTCGTATAGGAGGGTGCGATTACTTCGCGACCTTCACGCCAACCTCACGCGCTCCACTGAGCTCGCGCTGATCGACGTCGTCCATCTTCGACTGCACCCAGGGGGCAATCAAGAACATAATGATCGCCACGACGACGGTCACGGCACCGAGGCCGTAGTAGTACACGGCGTCACCGAGGTTTGCCCTCTTCACCTGGTCGATAATCACCGACGTGAGACCCATGCCGACGCTCGGCGCAAGGTACCAAAGGGTCATGGTTTGCGAGGCAAATTGCTTCGGTGCGAGCTTGGTCGTCACCGAGAGGCCCACGGGGTTCATGCACAGCTCGGCAACCGTCTGCACGACGAACACGAGGCCCAGGTACCAGAACGGGGCGAGCATGCCCGCGCCCGGCCACGTTCCGAAGCCGTAGCCCATGAGCACTGCCGACAGCGCGATGATGACGAGAGAAAGCGCGAATTTTGCGGCCGTGTTCGGGAACTTGCCCTTGCGGCGTGTGAAGATCCACGCGATCACCGGCGAGAGCAAGAGCACCGCGGCGGGGTTGATGGACTGGTAAACCTCGGGGGAGAGGTTCAGGGCGCCGATCGTGCGGTCCGTGTTGTTCTCGGCGAAGAAGGCCATCTTGCCGGCAGCCTGCTCGAAGATCACGACGAACAGAACCTGGCCGACCCAGAGGGGCAGGAATGCGCCGAGGTGCGTGCGCTCCTGTGCGGTGACCTTCGGGCTCTTAAACATCGTGAGGAAGTAGTAGGCGCTCATGATCAGAGCGAAGGTGAACAGCGAGTAGGCGATCGCCGAGTGAAGCTCGCCGAGGAGGGCATTGAAACCGAGCACCAGGAGCGTCGCGACGACGACGATGCCGAGGCCGCCGAGGGCGAGACGCGCGCCTTCGCCCTTCTGGAGCGGGTTCGGGATGCGGTAGGCGAACTCGCCGAGCTTGTGGCGGCCGTAGAAGAACGACACGAGTGCAAGCGCCATGCCGACGGCAGCTGCGAGGAAGCCGACGTGGTAGCCGAAGTGGCCGCGCAGGAAGCCTACGATCAGCGGGGCAACGAGCGAGCCGACGTTCACCGACATGTAGAAGTACTGGAAGCCCGCATCGCGCCTCGGGTCGTCCTCATCGTAGAGGCCGCCCACGATCGTCGCGAGGTTCGGCTTGATGAGGCCGGTACCGATCGCAATGCAGATCAGGCCCGACCACGACGTGATCGCGGCCGGGAACGCGAGCAGCACGTGGCCGAGCATGATGACCGATCCACCGATGAGGCCAGAAATCCACGGGCCGAGGATACGGTCAGCGATGATGCCGCCCGGAATGGTCATGAGGAGAACGGCAGCGCCGTAGGCGGACACGATGACCTGTCCCGCGGTATCCGAAAGACCGAGACCCTGGTTAGCAGCGACATCGGTGAGGAAGTACAGCAGGATCGCGCGCATGCCGAACCAGCTAAAGCGCTCCCACATTTCGACCTGGAGCATCCAGGGTAGGCCGCCAGGGTGACCGATGAAGGACTTATCGTTCTTGGAGGGACCCGTGCGTAGTTTTGAGGGCCGGTACTTGTATACCGCTGAATCTTGTGCGGTCGGATTGGTCGTCATCGATAAATCCTTGCTGTGTCGTTCCTATCAATCGCGTATCGCGGGGGCCAACCGGCGCACGGTGTGTGGCCGGGCTGCGCGGGATATGCGCCACACCCATGACATCAGACGAACGGGACGCCCGCAGGCTCAGGAGACGGGTGCAGGAGACGTAGTTTTATGCGTAATCCGGTTGCCCGGATCGGTAAGAGATGTAGGGACCTAGGGCACGATAGCGGTCGAAGGCGCGCCCGCCTCTCACGCCGCGGTTGCTGAGCTCGCGCCGTGTGATTGGGTACTGTTAGTGGCCAAGGCCACGTAATCGGTGCGTCGTGGGCTCGCCCAGTGAAGGCTGCGCCTGCACCGCTGTTGAAAGGGGATCTCGTTGACTCAGAACGCCGATCTACGAGTAGGAGTGGTGGGTTTTGGCGCTCGTGGCGCTCTGGCGCGTCACGCGCATAAACCGGGAGAGGGAGCCCGCGTCACGGTCGTCGCGGATCCCACCGAGCGAGGCAAAAAGAAAGCGCGCGAGATCATCGGCGAGGACGTCCACACGGTGAACACCGTCGAGGATATTCTGGGCAGCCACGACGTTGATGCGGTCATGATCCTCGCGCCCGACGACCTACACGCCTCGATCGCACTCACAACGCTCGGGGCGGGTATACCGACGTTTTCCGAAAAGCCCATGGCGATCTCTGTCGAGGACACCGATGCGATGTTAAACCTCGCCTACGAGAAGCGCACGCGGCTTTACGTGGGCCACAACATGCGCCATATGCCGGTGATCCGCCAGATGAAGGACATGATTGATGCCGGGTTAATCGGTCGCGTGCGTGCCATTTGGTGCCGGCATTTCGTGGGGGCCGGCGGCGACTTCTACTTCAAGGATTGGCACGCCGAGCGTGCGCGCGCGTTCTCGCTCTTGCTGCAGAAGGGCGCTCATGACATCGACGTCATTCACTGGCTCGCCGGTGGCTACACCCGCCGGGTTTCCGGTATCGGCGGCCTCGAGGTTTACGGCGACATCGAGGACCGACGTGATAACTCCGATCGCACTATGTGGGACTGGTTCGATGCGGACGTCTATCCGCCGTCGAAGCAGAGGGAACTCAATCCTGTCATCGACGTCGAGGACATCTCGATGCTCCATATGACGCTGGACAACGGCGTCTATGCCTCGTACCAGCAGTGCCATTTCACCCCGGATTATTGGCGCAACTATACGGTCATCGGCGACGAAGGGCGGATCGAAAACATGGGCGACAACGCCGGGGATCAGATCTACCTGTGGAACTCACGCCACTCGGGTGCCGCTCGCCCGGATCAGGTGGAGGTGATCGCGAGGGCCGACGGTGGCCACGGCGGTGCTGACCCACGGCTCATCAATGAATTCCTCGAATTCGCGAGGACCGGTGGCCGTACGGATGTGTCGGTGATTGCCGCGCGCGAGGCGGTCGCCACGGGCGTGTACGGCGCTCTTTCGATCCGCGCGGGTGGGCAGATGCTCGAGGTTCCTCCCGTGCCCGCGAACATTCGCGAGTATTTCGACTCGGGGCAGGCCTAGCCGAACGACGCACAAACGGTGCCGAGGCAGTGAGAAGGGGTGGCCCCGCCAAGCGGAGCCACCCCTCATACCGTTGCGGCGGAAATGCCGTTCTTACTTCGCGTGCTTCTCGCTGTAGTCGAGCTCGCCCTCGAAGGCGTCGCGGATGAGCGCCTTGAGTTCGCTCACGAGAGGCTGCTTCGGGTTTGCCGGCGTGCACTGGTCCTCGTAGGCGCGATCGGCGAGAGTGTCGATCGTCTTTTCGAGGTGCTCGAGCGTCGCGCCGTTCGCCTTGAGCGACATGTCGATGCCGATGTCCTCGGCGAGCTCGGTGACGGCCTTGACGAGCGAGGCGACGCCTTCCTCCGTGGTCTTCGCCGGGAGGTTGAGTGCGCGGGCAATCTCGGCGAAGTCCTCATCGGCACGGAACGACTCGTACTTCGGGAAGAGCGCGTGCTTCACGGGCTTCTTCGCGTTGTAGTTGATGACGTGCGGGAGGAAGATCGCGTTCGTGCGGCCATGCGCGAGGTTGAACTCGGCGCCGACCTTGTGCGAAAGCGAGTGCACGATACCGAGGAAGGCGTTCGCGAAAGCGATGCCTGCCATGGTGGAGGCATTGTGCATGTTCTCCTTGGCCTCGCGGTCGCCCTCGAGGACAGACTTGCGGAGGTTCGCGAAGATCATCTGGATCGCGCGGAGCGAGAGGCCCTTTGTGTAGTCCGAGGCCATGGTCGAGACATACGACTCGATCGCGTGGGTGAGTGCGTCCATGCCCGAGTCAGCCGCCGTGCGGGCGGGGACGGTGTCCACGAACTGAGCGTCGGCGATGGCGACGTCGGGAAGGATCGCGTAATCGGCGATCGGGTACTTCACGTGGTTCTCGGAGTCGGTGATGACCGCGAACGGGGTGCACTCCGAGCCGGTGCCCGAGGTCGTCGGGATCGCCACGAAGCTTGCTTTTTCACCGAGCTTCGGGAACGTGTAGGTGCGCTTGCGGATATCGAGGAACTTCTGCTTCATACCGAAGTAGGAGGCGTTGCCGTCCTCGTAGAACATCCACATACCCTTCGCGGCGTCCATTGCGGAGCCGCCACCGAGGGCGATGATCGTGTCGGGCTTGAACTGGTTCATCTGCTCGACGCCGCGGAACACGGTGTCGGAACTCGGGTTGGGCTCGACGTCCGAGAAGATCTGGTACTGGATTGGGTTGCGGCGCTCGCGAAGCTGCTCGAGAACGATGTCGACGTAACCGAACTGGACCATGCCCGGGTCGGTCACGATGAAGGCTCGGTTGATACCTTCCATGTCGCGCAGGTACTGGGTGGAGTAGCGCTCGAAGTAGGTTTTCGGAACCTTGAACCACTGCATGTTGTTACGACGCTCCGCAATTCGCTTGATGTTGATCAGATCGATGGCCGACACGTTGCGCGACACCGAGTTGTGGCCGTAGGAGCCGCAGCCGAGGGTGAGCGAAGGGATGAGGCCGTTGTAGATGTCACCGATGCCGCCCTGCGAGCTCGGGGAGTTGACGACGATGCGGCACGCGCGCATCGCGATGCCGTACTCGCGCTCCTGCTTCTCGTCGCTAGTGTGGATGACGGCGGTGTGGCCGAGACCGCCGTGTTCGAGCAGCTGGTCGGCGAGTTCGAAGCCCTCGGCGGCGTCCTTGACGACCTTGTAGCCGAGCACGGGCATGAGCTTTTCCTGGCTGAACGGGTGGTCTTTGCCCACACCGTCGATCGGCACGAGGAGAACCTTCGTGTAGTCGGGAACGTTGAGCCCTGCGCCTTCGGCGATCTTGAGGGCGCTCGAGCCGACGAGTGCGGGGTTGACTCCACCCTTGTCGGTGATCATGAACTTCTCGAGCTTCGTGCGTTCGGTCTTGTTCAGGAAGTAGCCGCCGTACTTTTCGAATTCGGCGACGAATTCTTTGTTGATGTCGGTATGGACGAGGACGCTCTGCTCGGATGCGCAGATCATGCCCGAGTCGAAGGTCTTCGACAGCAAAAGATCGTTGACGGTGCGTGAAATCTTCGCTGTCTTGTCGATGTACACGGGAACGTTGCCCGGGCCCACGCCGAGGGCGGGTTTGCCGGTGGAGTAGGCGGCTTTGACCATGCCCGAGCCACCGGTGGCAAGCACAAGGGCAACCTTGTCGTGGTTCATGAGCAGGCCGGTCGCTTCGAGCGAGGGCGTTTCGATCCACTGCACGCAGTTCTCGGGAGCTCCGGCCTCGACGGCAGCTTCGTACACGACGCGTGCGGCGTGGGCGGAGCTTTCCTGGGCGCTCGGGTGGAACGCGAAGATGATCGGGTTGCGGGTCTTCAGGGCGATGAGCGACTTGAAGATCGTGGTCGAGGTCGGGTTGGTCGTGGGCGTGACGCCTGCAATGACGCCCACGGGTTCGGCAACTTCAATCACACCGCGAGTCTTGTCCTCGTGGAGGATGCCGACGGTCTTGTCGTGCTTAATCGAGTTCCAAATGTATTCGGAGGCGAAGATGTTCTTGATGATCTTGTCTTCGTACACACCGCGCCCGGTCTCTTCGACGGCGTGCTTGGCGATCGCCATGTGTTGGTCCAGGGCAGCGAGGGCCGCCTGGTGCACGATGTGATCGACCTGCTCTTGTGTGAAGTCGCGGAACTCTTTGAGCGCGGTCGCGCCCTTGTCTGCGAGAGCGTCGATCATCGCCTGCGTGTCCGTATCGGGCGTAGCTTTGGCGTCTGCCATGAGCGTGTCCATCCTTTTCTGCGGGTGGAGTGAATAGAAAAGTACGTCGTTGTGACTCCAACCTACGTGGCTGCCGTGGTGCACTCAACAACGTTTGATAGCTGTCTAGATTAAGCAAAAGTGCAGGTCAGAGAGTTTGTTTGCGGAAGGTTGGGGGTGTGGTGTGCGGATCTGGAAATAGTGGGCCCGGACCAGCTTTGGTCTCGGCCACAAGCGCCAGTCTAGCGCTCTAGGGGTATAAGGTCCCCGAATGACCTGCATGTTCATTGAGACCATGAATACTGGGTGAAGTTGGACCTCGAGAGAGGGTGACGAGGCCGGAATGGAAGCGCGGTAACGTGCCGGTTAGGGTCCGACGGCAGCCGAAGGGATATTGGTCCCCATTTTTGAACTGTGGCCCGATTCACGTCGGCATGAAGTGCGGCTTGCTTGTGGGAGGGATCACCGCTCGTGGGGTTTCGCTGCCGCGGGTGTGGGGGTAAAGTTGATCTCACCGAAGACCGCCGGTCGTCGCCCTGCCATCAGGGGGACCGAAAGCTTTCACTGTGGTGAAACGGCCTGCGCAGGTGCTCAAGAAGCGATACGCAATATACGTGCGTGCTCAAGCCTTGACCCTGCGGTCAGGGCTTTTTTCATGACTGAAGCTTTCAGGCCGGCCTCGAGACCTCTGGAAGGAGGGCCATGGCGAGGCCTGACAAGGCAGCTGCCGTTGCCGAGCTCACGGAACTGTTCCGCGAGTCGAGCGCGGCAATTCTGACCGAGTACCGCGGGCTGAGCGTTGACCAGCTCAAGGCGCTGCGTCGTTCGCTCGGTGCCGACACCACCTACGCCGTGGTAAAGAACACGCTTGCCGCCATCGCGGCCCGGGAAGCTGGGATCGACGCCTTTGAGGGCGATCTCAACGGCCCTACTGCGATCGCGTTCATTAAGGGCGAGCCGGTCGAACCGGCTAAGGCTCTGCGTGACTTTGCCAAGGACAACCCCATGTTGGTCGTCAAGTCCGGTTACTTTGAGGGCAAAGCCCTCACGGCTGACGACGTTGAGAAGCTTGCCGATCTCGAATCGCGCGAGGTTCTTCTTGCCAAGACTGCCGGTGCTCTCAAGGCATCGATGTCGAAGGCTGTTTTCGTTCTCGCTGCGCCGCTCACCAAGACCGCGCGCACCGTGGACGCCCTGCGTGCCAAGAACGAGGGCTGAGGCTTCGAGTCTCATCCCGAGGCGTGATGCACGCGCTCGGCACAACCTTTTACACAAACACCCGGCGCACATGCGCCTGGCACCCTTGGGTGCCACTTGACAGGAAGGACTAGCCCCATGGCTAAGCTCACCAACGACGAGCTCATCGAAGCTTTCAAGGAAATGACCCTCATCGAGCTCTCCGAGTTCGTGAAGCAGTTCGAAGAGGTCTTCGACGTGACCGCTGCTGCCCCCGTTGCCGTTGCCGCTGCTGGCGGCGCTGCCGGTGGCGAAGCTGCCGCTGCTGAGGAGAAGGACGAATTCGACGTCATCCTCGAGTCGGTCGGTTCGGCCAAGATTGCCGTCATCAAGGAGGTGCGCGCTCTCACGGGTCTCGGCCTCAAGGAGGCGAAGGACCTCGTCGATGGCGCTCCGAAGCCGGTTCTCGAGGCTGCCTCGAAGGAAGACGCTGAGAAGGCCAAGGAGCAGCTCGAGGGCGCTGGCGCAACCGTCACCCTCAAGTGATTCCTGCGCTTTAGGCGCATTTCATAGCGAAAGGGTCGTCCCTGCCGGGGCGGCCCTTTTTGCTGCCAGCCCGAGGGTGTGAGGAGGCTCTCAAGGGCGGCTGGTAAGGTATGCCCGGACCTTGCCCCCTGCCCTAAGGACCCCCATGTCACGTACACGTCCCACGTTGACCCGCGCCGCGCGAGGCGTCGCCGCGCTGCTGCTTGCAACTTCCCTCGCAGCCTGCGGGGCGCTCGGGAGCAGCGTCGCTAAAAAGGAGGAAACCTCTCCCGCAGCCACCACTTCGAGCTCGAGTGGAGGATCTGCCGAGCCGAGCGAGGGGGCGAGTAGCGATCCAAGCGATACGTCGAGCGCCACGCCGGGGGGCACCTCCTCTGCATCTCCCACCGACGATGAAAGCGCCCCCGCAGCTCAAGGGGAGGAGCAGCCTGCCGGCAGCGTGGACAATCCCGCGACGTGGCTTGCGAACACTCCTTACGTTCCGCTCAAGGGCATCGAAGGTGTGACGGTCGATGTGCTGCAAGGCGGCCCATCCGGCGACGGAACATTCACCCTGAGCTTTACGTTCGAACATCCGAATGCATCGCAGAGCTGTGTGGACGCTGTGGCTAAATTGAACGAGTTTGAAGTTCCCATCCAGGGCATGGCTATTGCGAAGTACGAAGGTGACTTCGAGGCGTTGGATGAGACGGAAGGGGCAGCGACCGTGCAGTCAGCTGCGGTTGTGACCAAAGAGGACTTGAATCTCGGCGATGCCTATAACGACGTCATCAGTGAGTGTGCGAACACCCCCGGGGAGCCGAAGTCGGTCGTGGAAAAGCTTCCCGGGCACGGCGGTATTCACGCCCGATTGGGGTCTGCGGACCTGCTAATTGTGTGTAAATCGCACGGCAATCGGCACGTCTGGATGATCCTTGCGAATGTCGAGCCTGAGCAAGCAAAAACATACATCGATGCCCAAATCGATCTTTTTGATCGCACTGTGACGAATGCCGCCTGACCGTAGCGAATTGTCATGAGCAACGCAACTGCATTCATATCTGCTCGCCGTTCAGGTATGTGGTTTTCGGGCCTCGCCGCTCTCGCCCTAGCCACATCGCTGACTGGGTGCGGAGCGCTTACCGATGCTGGACAGAACGACCAAGCGGGCTCCTCGTCGAACTCGCATAATGCAGGCGACAACGGGCAAACGAAGGGGAGCGGCGGGCGCGGCGTTCCCGACCGGAAAAAGCAGCCCGCGGGCAATCCCGATGATGTGAAGTCATGGCTTCTTACCGAGGAGCATCTGCCGGTGGACGGCATGAAACCCAGCGAGGTAGAAGTCGACAAAGAGGAGGGGGACTTCGAGCTGAACTTCTCACTCGAGCACCCGAATATTTCAGCAGAATGCACAGACGCAGTCACCACGCTCGACAATGCAACGTTTACGTCCGAGGCTGTTGCGACCAGTGTGCTTCGAGGGCAGCCCGCTCCGGGCTCCGTCAATGCGGAGTCGATGATTAAGATTGTCGCGCTGACGACCCCCGACGACATGAACGTCATGGACTTCTACAACGATGTTGTGCAAAAGTGCGGAAATATCCAGGGCGCGCCCCCGGTCACCGTTGAAAAACCTTTTGGTGGTGAAGGGGTGCACGTCAAGCTTCCCGACGAAGAGTTCTTCCTCGCTGGAAAGTCCAGCGGCAAGCGCCATATCTTTGTCGTCATGTCCGATGTCGGTGATGACGAGGCCAAGGCCGTGATCGATGCCCAGATCGACCTTTTTGAACGCTCCGTAGGTAACGCAACGTAATGGCGAGGTGCTCCCCATGACTCAGACGATCTTTCCCACTGCTCTCTTGCGCCCGCGCGCGTGGGTTTCAGCCCTCGCCGCACTTGCCCTTGTCGGCGCTCTGGGCGGGTGTGGCGCGCTCAGTGCGAGGGAACAGGAAAAGTCCGACGCCTCCTCCACTTCCGCTGACTCTTCGGCGGGCGCAGAAAACTCCGGATCCTCAAGCAAGGGCGGAACGGGCAAAACCTCAGCCGGTGGAGTTGGTGAGCAAGAGGCGGGCGACGTGAACGACCCGGCGACGTGGATTCTGAAGCCCGAGAATACCCTCATCGATGGCGTCGAGGATTACGACCTCAAGACCTCGATTGAGGACTCAAGCGATCGAGACTTCACACTGCAATTTACACTCGGCGCCGAAGCCGCACAGATTCCCGAGTGCGCCGAGGTTTCGCAGAAGATCGAGAGCTTTCACGGCACTATCGCTCAAGGTGCGATTGCGACGTATAAAGGTGATATCGCACCTGTGACACCCGGCGAGGACGTGAGCATCAATGCTGCGACGGTCATCCTTGACGAGGAAACTGACGTGATGACGCTCTATAGCCAGGCGGCGAAGGCATGTGGCGATATCGGCGGGAAATTCGACGTGAGCGTCGAGCAGGTCGACGACCTTGACGTTGTTCACATCATGGCTGATGGAAAGCACTTCTATATTGGTGGGCGCTCCGCCGGCAAGGCGCAACTTTTCCTCTATGTTCAGGGCGTCGAAGAATCCCAAGCGGTCGCCTTCATCAAAGCTCAAGTAGACCTTTTCGATCGATCAGTGGACTCTGCCGGGTAGACATTTGTAGCGCCGAGGCCGGGTGTGCGCTTGGAAAGGACGTAGGTGTCGTGAAGTGCGTTGTCGTGAACGAACCTGGTCTTCTCACGGTTCGGAGGTTTTCCGTAGCGCTTGCCGTACTCGCCCTGACGCTGTCTGCATCAGGCTGTGGAGCACTGAAGAGCGTGGGCGCGGGTGGACAACCCGCACCCACGAGCGCTGTGCCGAGCGAGCAGCCGTCGGACCAAGATTCCCCCGAAGAGCCGGTGGGCGAGCCCGCAAAGTGGCTTCTCACGCCAGAGGACTCGGGCGAGTTGCTGATCCTTAGCGAGGTCGACATCACAACGGAGCGACCAGCCAATAAGCAGATATCTTTCCCTATTGAAATCCCCGACCCAAGCTACCTTGAGGCGGACTACAGAAAAGAATGCAAAGCGGCAGTGGAAGCGATGCAGACACCGCAATCCGGCGTGCACACAGTCGTGACGGCTGAATACACGGAAGACCCCGACTGGCAGGGGAGTGTGGGTGAACCCCCGAAGGCTCGGGTCATCGCGTTCCAGACCGACGAGGACGTCAATATCATGGAGGTCTTTCGTCTCCCGTGGGGAACGTGCCCCGACGAGCGAGGGGAGAAGCCGAGCTTCTACGAATACATCACCCCGGGCGGCGAAGATATGGACACGTTTGTGTACATGCACTTTTCCGACGGTGAAGGCATGTATTCGACCTCCTACTTCGGCGTAGTGTCCCGAGGAAAGAACCATATTTTCATCCAGGTGGACAACATCGACGCTCCGACCAGTGCCCCGTTCATCAAAGCGCAGATCGAAAAAATCAAGCGTGAAGCGGCGTGAGGAACCCCGCACGTGCATCCAGGCGCGACCTTCCCACCGAGGCGACGTGCGCGGCTGTCGAGTCGATACGACCGGCCCACGCGGGACGGCTCGACTGCTGACGTGACCACAGTCTCGCCAGTTTTTTCGTGCGAGGTCTTGAGGGCGGAGCCACTCTCGCATACTCTTGAAACTTAGCGCCCGTGTTTCGTGCGCCCTTTTTCAACTCATTCGACTCATATAGCGGGGTTGGTCGTGAATGAGGGGCCGAAGCACATCGAGTCTATCGAAGCGTGTACGAGTCCTCATCCCGTGGAAGGATAACCCTTGGCTGCCTCGAGCACCGATTCTCACACCACTGCACTGCGCACCGCCTCGCCCCGCGTCACCTTCGCGAAGCTTGGCGATCCCATCGAAGTTCCCGATCTTCTTTCGCTCCAGACGAGCTCGTTTGACTGGCTGCTCGGTAACGAGCGCTGGCAGGAGCGCGCGGCCGAAGCAGAAGCGGCCGGACGCGAAGACGTCCCGCAGACCTCTGGCCTCGCCGACATTTTCGAAGAGATCTCGCCCATTGAGGATCTCGCCGGAAATATGTCGCTCTCCTTCAGGAACCACTCCTTCGAAGAGCCGAACTACTCGGTCGAGGAGTGCAAGGAAAAGGACCTCACCTACGCCGCCCCGCTGTACGTGACGGCGGAGTTCATGAACAACGAGACCGGTGAGATCAAGACCCAGACCGTGTTCATGGGCGATTTCCCGCTCATGACCGACAAGGGCACGTTCATCATCAACGGCACCGAGCGCGTCGTTGTCTCGCAGCTCGTGCGCTCGCCCGGCGTGTACTTCGAAGAGAGCATCGACAAGACGAGCGACAAGCACGTCTTTAGCGCGAAGGTCATCCCCTCGCGCGGCGCATGGCTCGAATTCGAGGTCGACAAGCGCGACCAGGTCGGTGTGCGCATCGACCGTAAGCGCAAGCAGTCCGTGACGACCCTCCTCCAGGCGCTCGGCATGTCCAAGAGCGACATCCTCGAGGAGTTCGGCGAGTTCGAATCGATGCGCGCCACGCTCGAAAAGGACAAGGTCGAGTCTCAGGACGAGGCCCTCATGGACATCTACCGCAAGCAGCGCCCGGGCGAACCGCCCAGCCGCGATGCCGGCGAGACGATGCTCAACAACCTCTACTTCAACGACAAGCGCTACGACCTCGCGAAGGTCGGCCGCTATAAGATCAACAAGAAGCTTGGTCTCGAAGGCCCGCTCAGCGAGAGCGTGCTCAACCTCGAGGATGTCATCGCGACGATCAAGTACATCGTTGCCCTCCACGCTGGCATGGACAGCATGGAGAACAGCTTCGGCACCGAGATCCGCGTGGAAACGGACGACATCGACCACTTCGGCAACCGTCGTATTCGCGCCGTAGGCGAGCTCATCCAGAACCAGGTTCGCACGGGCCTGTCCCGCATGGAGCGCGTCGTTCGCGAGCGCATGACGACCCAGGACGTCGAAGCGATCACGCCGCTCACGCTCATCAACATCCGTCCCGTGACCGCGGCGATCAAAGAGTTCTTCGGAACCTCGCAGCTCTCGCAGTTCATGGACCAGAACAACCCGCTTTCGGGCCTCACCCACAAGCGCCGCCTCTCGGCGCTCGGCCCGGGCGGCCTGTCGCGCGACCGTGCCGGCATGGAAGTTCGAGACGTGCACCCCTCGCACTACGGCCGCATGTGCCCGATCGAGACGCCGGAAGGCCCGAACATC
Organism: Dermabacter sp. HMSC08H10; assembly: GCF_001807585.1. NCBI lineage: Bacteria > Bacillati > Actinomycetota > Actinomycetes > Micrococcales > Dermabacteraceae > Dermabacter > Dermabacter sp. HMSC08H10. The sequence goes on along the minus strand of NZ_KV789429.1, from coordinate 367,471 downwards.
GGTCTTATCGGTTCGCTCGCAACCTTCGCGCGCATCAATCCGTTCGGTTTCGTCGAGACCCCGTACCGCAAGGTTGTTGACGGTGTCGTGACCGACGAAATCGTCTACCTGACGGCTGACGACGAGGATCGCCACATCATCGCTCAGGCAAACGCCAAGATCGATGAGAACGGAAAGTTCCTCGAAGACCAGGTGCTCTCGCGTATGCCCGGTGGCGAGCCCGAGCTGATCGACCCGAGCGACGTCACCTACATGGACGTTTCGGCTCGACAGATGGTGTCGGTCGCAACCGCGATGATTCCGTTCCTCGAGCACGACGACGCGAACCGTGCTCTCATGGGCTCGAACATGCAGCGCCAGGCCGTCCCGCTCCTGCGCACCGAGATGCCTCTCGTGGGTACGGGTATGGAGCGTCGTGCAGCTGTTGACGCCGGCGATGTGATTGTTGCGGAGAAGGCCGGTGTGATCACCGAGCTTTCCGCCGACCTCATCACCGTTGCGGCGGATGACGGCACGAACCAGACCTACCGCATTGACAAGTTCCAGCGTTCGAACGCCGGTAACTGCTACAACCACCGCGTTCTCTTCGACGAAGGTGACCGCGTTGAGGCCGGCTCGGTCCTCGCCGATGGCCCCTCGACCGAAGACGGCGAGCTTTCGCTCGGCAAGAACCTCCTCGTGGCGTTCATGTCGTGGCACGGCCACAACTACGAGGACGGCATCATCCTGTCCTCGCGCCTCGTCCAGGACGACGTGCTCACGTCGATCCACATCGAGGAGCACGAAGTCGATGCCCGTGATACCAAGCTCGGTAAGGAAGAGATCACGCGCGACATCCCGAACGTTGGCGAAGACGTTCTCGCCGACCTCGACGAGCGCGGCATCATCCGTATCGGCGCCGAGGTTGTCCCCGGTGACATCCTCGTCGGCAAGGTCACCCCGAAGGGTGAAACTGAGCTGACACCCGAGGAGCGCCTCCTGCGCGCGATCTTCGGTGAGAAGGCCCGCGAGGTGCGCGACACGTCGCTGCGCGTTCCCCACGGTGAATCCGGCACCGTGATCGGCGTGCGCGTGTTCGATTCGGAAGAAGATTCGGACATCCTCCCGACCGGCGTCAACGAGATGGTGCGCGTGTACATCGCGCAGAAGCGCAAGATCACCGACGGTGACAAGCTCGCTGGCCGCCACGGCAACAAGGGCGTCATCGCGAAGATCCTGCCCGTCGAGGACATGCCGTTCCTCGAAGACGGCACCCCGGTGGACATCATCCTCAACCCGATGGGTGTGCCCGGTCGTATGAACATCGGCCAGGTGATGGAAACCCACCTCGGGTGGGTTGCGAAGTCCGGTTGGGACATCGACGAATCCAACCCCGCCGCTAAGGATCTCCCGAAGGACGCCCTGCACGGCGAGCCCGGCACCCCGGTTGCCGTGCCCGTGTTCGACGGCCTGAGCGACACTGAGCTCGGCGCTCTCGTTGAGAACTACAGGCCGAACCGCGACGGCGAGCGCATGATCCGCCCGAACGGTAAGGCACGCCTGCTCGACGGCCGCACCGGCGAGCCGTTCCCGCACGAGATTTCGGTCGGCTACATGTACATCCTCAAGCTGCACCACCTCGTCGACGACAAGCTGCACGCTCGCTCGACCGGCCCGTACTCGATGATCACCCAGCAGCCGCTCGGTGGTAAGGCCCAGTTCGGCGGTCAGCGCTTCGGCGAGATGGAGGTGTGGGCACTCGAGGCCTACGGCGCCGCCTACGCCCTTCAGGAGCTCCTCACGATCAAGTCGGACGACATCACGGGCCGCGTGAAGGTCTACGAGGCGATCGTCAAGGGCGACAACATTCCCGAGCCGGGCATTCCGGAGTCGTTCCGCGTGCTCCTCAAGGAAATGCAGTCCCTGTGCCTGAACGTCGAAGTCCTCGGCGCCGACGGCCAGAACCTCGAGGTGCGCGACCGCGACGACGACATCTTCCGCAGCGCGGAGGAACTCGGAATCAACCTGTCGAGCCGCCCGAACGAGGGCGCGATCAATATCGAAGAGGTCTGATCGATCGTCGGGGGAGGGTCCGACGCTTGCCCAGCGACCGTCGGACCTTCATCCCCCGAAGATCTCAGCCCCAACCATTCAGACCTTGACGACTTTTTAGACGAGAGAAGGACACACGTGCTCGACGTCAACCACTTTGACGAGCTCAAGATCGGCCTCGCGACGGCCGACGACATCCGTTCCTGGTCATACGGCGAAGTTAAAAAGCCCGAAACCATCAACTACCGCACCCTCAAGCCCGAGATGGACGGCCTCTTCTGTGAGCGCATCTTCGGCCCGACCCGCGACTGGGAGTGCTACTGCGGCAAGTACAAGCGCGTGCGATTCAAGGGAATCGTGTGTGAGCGCTGTGGCGTAGAGGTCACCAAGTCCTCCGTGCGCCGTGAGCGCATGGCCCACATCGAGCTTGCGGCTCCCGTGACGCACATCTGGTACTTCAAGGGCGTTCCGAGCCGCCTCGGCTACCTGCTCGACCTCGCGCCGAAGGACCTCGAGAAGGTCATCTACTTCGCGGCCTACATGATCACGAAGGTCGATGACGAGGCCCGTCACACCGACATGCCCGAGCTTCAGAGCCGCCACGACCTCGAGATCCGCGAGCTCGAAAATGAGCGCGATGCTGCGATCAACGATCGCGCGGTCGCGGCCGAGAAGGACCTCGCCCAGCTCGAGGAGGAAGGCGCGAAGGCCGACGCGAAGCGTAAGGTTCGCGATTCCGCGGAGCGCGAGCAGGCACAGATCCGCAAGAAGTACGACGCCGAGATCACGCGCGTGCAGAACGTGTGGGAGCGCTTCAAGAACCTCGAGGTTGCCGACCTCGAGGGCGACGAACAGCTCTACCGCGCTATGAAGCTCCGCTACGGCCACTACTTCGAAGGTGGCATGGGTGCCGAGGCCGTGCAGCAGCGCCTGCTCGACTTCGACCTCGACTCCGAGGCTGAGAAGCTCCGTGAGGTCATCGCGAACGGCAAGGGGCAGAAGAAGGCTCGCGCCCTCAAGCGCCTCAAGGTCGTTTCGGCGTTCCAGCAGACGACCAACTCGCCCGCCGGCATGGTGCTCGACTGCATCCCCGTGATCCCGCCGGATCTTCGCCCCATGGTGCAGCTCGACGGTGGCCGCTTCGCGACCTCCGACCTCAACGACCTGTACCGACGCGTCATCAACCGCAACAACCGCCTCAAGCGCCTCATCGACCTCGGTGCGCCCGAGATCATCGTGAACAACGAAAAGCGCATGCTTCAGGAGTCGGTTGATTCGCTGTTCGACAACGGCCGCCGCGGCCGCCCCGTCACGGGACCCGGCAACCGCCCGCTCAAGTCGCTCTCCGACATGCTCAAGGGCAAGCAGGGTCGTTTCCGTGCGAACCTGCTCGGTAAGCGCGTGGACTACTCGGGCCGCTCGGTTATCGTGAACGGCCCGGAGCTGCACCTTCACCAGTGTGGTCTCCCGAAGGGCATGGCTCTCGAGCTGTTCAAGCCGTTCGTCATGAAGCGCCTCGTGGATCTCTCCCTCGCGCAGAACGTCAAGGCCGCCAAGCGCATGGTCGAGCGTTCGCGCCCCGAGGTGTGGGACGTTCTCGAAGAGGTCATCACCGAGCACCCCGTGCTGCTCAACCGTGCACCCACGCTTCACCGCCTCGGTATTCAGGCGTTCGAGCCGAAGCTCGTCGAGGGAAAGGCCATCCACCTGCACCCGCTCGTGTGTGGCGCCTTCAACGCTGACTTCGACGGTGACCAGATGGCCGTGCACCTCCCGCTTTCGCCCGAGGCGCAGGCAGAGGCGCGCATCCTCATGCTCTCCTCGAACAACATCCTCAAGCCGTCGGACGGCCGCCCCGTGACGATGCCCGCACAGGACATGGTCATCGGCCTCTACCACCTGACGACCCCGAAGCCCGAGGCACTCGGCCATGGCCGCTCGTTCTCGTCGATCGCCGAGGCGATCATGGCTTTCGATAACAACGAGATCGACCTGAACGCACCGATCAAGGTGCGCTTCACCGATGTCGTGCCGCCGTCGGACTGGAAGGCTCCCGAGGGCTGGAGCGAGGGTGACCCGATCACCCTCGAGACCACGCTCGGCACCTACTACTTCAACGAGACCCTCCCCGAGGACTTCCCCTACGTTGAAGGCCAGGTTGGCAAGAAGCGCCTCGGTGGCGTCGTGAACGCGCTCGCCGAACGCTACGACAAGGGCCAGGTGTCGGCTTCGCTCGACGCACTCAAGTCCTACGGTTTCTCGTGGTCGACCTACTCGGGCGTGACCTTCGCGTTCAGTGACGTTGTGGCGCCGCCGAACAAGCCGGAGATCATCGCGAAGTACGAAGCGAAGGCCGCGCAGGTCGAGGAGAACCGCGACCTTGGTCTCGTCTCCGAAGCTGAGCGCAGCAGCGAGCTCATCGACATCTGGACCGAGGCGACCAACGAGGTTGCCGAGGCGATGAAGGCGAACTTCCCGGTGGACAACACGATTTACCGCATGGTGCACTCCGGTGCCCGTGGTAACTGGATGCAGATCCGCCAGATCGCCGGTATGCGTGGCCTCGTGAACAACCCGAAGGGCGAGATTATTCCCCGCCCGATCCTCTCGAACTACCGCGAGGGTCTCTCGGTGCTCGAGTACTTCATCGCATCGCACGGTTCGCGTAAGGGCCTTGCCGATACCGCACTCAAGACCGCGCAGTCGGGTTACCTGACGCGTCGTCTCGTGGACGTCTCCCAGGACGTCATCGTGCGTGAGGGCGATTGTGGAACCTCGAAGGGCTTCACGATGGCCATCGGTCAGGACCTCGACGGTGTCATCGTGCCCGCCGACAACGTTGAGATCACGGCGTACGGCCGTACGCTCGCGCAGGACGTGGCAGGCGAAGACGGCACGGTTCTCGCATCCGCCGGTGACGACGTCGGCGATGTGCTCATTGAGAAGCTCCTCGCCGCGGGTGTCACCGAGGTTAAGGTCCGCTCCGTTCTCACGTGTGACTCCGCCGTGGGAACGTGTGCGCAGTGCTACGGGCGCTCCCTCGCGACCGGCCAGCTCGTGGACATCGGCGAGGCCGTTGGCATCGTCGCCGCGCAGTCGATTGGTGAGCCCGGTACCCAGCTCACGATGCGTACCTTCCACTCCGGTGGTGTGGCGTCGGCTGAGGGCGACATCACGCACGGTCTCCCGCGTGTGCAGGAGCTCTTCGAGGCACGTACCCCGGCGGGCTTCGCCCCGATCACCGAGGTTGCGGGCCGCGTGAGTGTCGACGAATCCGAAAAGCAGCGCAAGCTCACCGTGACGCCGGATGACGGCAGCGAACCCGTGACCTACACGCTTTCGCGTCGCGTGACCCCGCTCGTCTTCGACGGCGACCACGTCGAGGTCGGCCAGCAGCTCTCCCCGGGCTCGGTTGACCCGAAGCAGGTGCTTCGCATCCTCGGCCCGCGCGCCGTGCAGAAGCACCTCGTGGACGAAGTCCAGAAGGTGTACGTTAGCCAGGGTGTGGACATTCACGCGAAGCATATCGAGGTCATCGTTCGCCAGATGCTGCGCCGCGTGACGATCGTGGCCTCGGGCGACACGAAGCTTCTGCCTGGCGACCTCGTCGAGAACGCCGCGTTCATCGAAGCCAACCGCGCTGCCCTCGCCGAAGGTGGGGAGCCCGCGCAGGGCCGCCCCGAGCTCATGGGTATCACGAAGGCGTCGCTTGCGACCGAGTCGTGGCTTTCGGCCGCCTCGTTCCAGGAGACGACCCGCGTGCTCACCGAGGCTGCACTCAGCTCCAAGAGCGACAAGCTCATGGGCCTCAAGGAGAACGTCATCATCGGTAAGCTCATCCCCGCGGGCACGGGCCTTCCCCGCTTCCGCAACTTTGAGGTGGAGCCGACTGACGAGGCGAAGGCGCAGATGTACACGGTTCCCGGGTACGACGACTTCGGTCTCACCGACTTCAGCGGTGCCGGCTCGAGCCTGAACCTCGACGACTTCAGCTACTCGGATCCGTTCAATACGGACTTCCGCTGATCTTCGCGCCTTCGGGCGTCACCGGAGGGCCGGTCCTTTCCCAAGCGGGGGAGGGCCGGCCCTCTTTTTCTCTGCTGTCGCGCAGGCCGCAGCGCCGCCTGCGCATGTGTGAGGCAAACCGCGGCGAGCGTCAAGCGTTGGCAAAATAGCGGTTTGTCTTGTTTTAAGGCTTGGTGTTGCGGGTACCGTCCCGCTTTCGTGCGCGACAAGATGGAGACATCCGAAATCCGCACTCGCGCCAACCGTGCGCGACGCTTCCCGTGCACTCGTCAATGCGAAGGACACTCGTGAAGAAGAAGACTCCGATTATCGCCGCAGCCGCACTCGCGACCGTATTCGCGGGCGGTGGCGGTGGCGCAGCCTACGCGATGTCGAACGAAGTCACCGTGAACGCCTACGGCCGCGTGGCAACGTTCCGCACGTTCGACACGCAGGTGGCCGACATCCTCGAAGCGCACGGCGTGGATGTCTCCCACACCGATCTCGTGAAGCCGGCTCTCGGCGAGACCGTCGACTCGGGCGACAAGATCGTCGTGAAAGAACGCGAAGAGGTCAAGCTCAGTGTCGACGGCAAAGAGCAGTCGGTCCTCGTCGAGGGCGATACCGTTGCCGATGCTCTCGCGCAGGCCGGAATCGACGCCGAAGGGGCCGCGGTTTCCCCGAAGCCCGACACCAAACTTGAGGATGTCGACGGTCCCGTGACCGTGACGACCCCCAAGGACATCACCGTGACCGGCATGAACGGCTCGTGGGTTGCCAAGGGCACGACCGTTCGAACCGTTCAGGATCTCCTCGATAAGTACTTCGCCGACTCGGTTGACGCCGACGACGACGTCACGCCCTCGCGTGACACCGTCCTCAAGGATGGCGACACGATCCACCTCGTGCGCCTCAACTCCGAGGAAAAGACCGAGAAGGTTGCGATCGACTACAAGACCGAGACTCGCAAAGATGACGCGATCTACGAAGGCGAAACTCGCGTGGTCACGAAGGGCGAAAAGGGCGAAAAGACCATCGTCAAAAAGATTTCGACGACCGACGGAAAAGTGTCGGGCGAGGAAGTCGTGAAGGAAGAGGTCACGAAGGAACCCGTCACCGAGGTCGTCGCCAAGGGCACCAAGAAGCGCCCCGCTGAGGAACCGAAGAGCGCGGAACCGAAGAGCGAGGACGTGAGCAAAGCTAGTGGCGACGCCCCGAAGCAGAGCCGCAAAAAGCGCAGCGAATCCGCGCCTCAGGGTGGCAAGGCTGTGAGCGGCGTTCGTTCGTGCGGTGCCTCGTTCTACGGCAACGGCGACGGCACTGACGGCGGCCCCACGGCAAGCGGCGAGCGTTTCAACACGCATGCGTACACCGCGGCCCACAAGAGTCTGCCGTTCGGCACCCGCGTGCGCGTGACCAATAAGGCCAACGGCCGCAGCGTGGTCGTGCGCATCAACGACCGTGGCCCGTACGTGGGCGGTCGCTGCCTCGACCTTTCCTACGCGGCGATGAAGAGTATCGGCGGCGTGAGCTCCGGCGTGGCACGCGTCGACTGGCAGATCGTCGAGTAAGCCACCATGACAAAAAGCGGGCCGACGGTACTCAGCTACCGTCGGCCCGTTTCCTTTGCTGTTGCCTGCGCGACACTTCCAGGTTCCCGTGCATGTGATGTACGACGAACTGGCCCCAGTCCTTTGACCGGAATAAAACGCGCAACGTAGACTGATGAACTGTGCCTGGGTGCCCTATGCCCTCTCGCGGCCTCGCCTCGTGCGAGTGCAATGAGCGGGGGTACGGTATCGCAGTCACCGGGCCTCATGAGGGGTCCGTGCGGGTCGAGATTGACACCCCTCGCGGCGTCGTCTCGGGTCGCGGCCCACTCCACACCCGTGGACCCGGTGCTTCGGCGCCTGTGGGCAAAGAAGGTGATCTGGCCGTGTGAAGAGCGCGGCTAGCGACAGAAAGAGAAAAAGTGCCTACTATTCAGCAGTTGGTGCGCAAGGGTCGCCAGGATAAGCCTGTCGCCTCGAGCACGCCCGCGCTCAAGGGCTCGCCCCAGCGCCGCGGCGTGTGCACCCGTGTGTACACCACCACCCCCAAGAAACCGAACTCGGCGCTCCGCAAGATTGCACGTGTTCGTCTCTCCTCCGGTGTCGAAGTTACGGCCTACATCCCCGGTGAAGGCCACAACCTCCAGGAGCACTCGATCGTCCTTGTTCGCGGCGGTCGTGTGAAGGACCTCCCGGGCGTCCGCTACAAGGTCGTTCGTGGTTCGCTCGATACCCAGGCCGTGAAGGGTCGCCAGCAGGCACGCTCGCGGTACGGCGCGAAGAAGGAGAAGAAGTAATGCCACGTAAAGGTGCAGCTCCCAAGCGTCAGCTCGTGGTCGACCCTGTCTACGGCTCGCCCATCGTCACTCAGCTCATCAACAAGGTTCTCCTTGACGGCAAGAAGACCGTCGCCGAGCGCATCGTTTACGGCGCTCTCGAAGGCTGCCGTGAGAAGAACGGTCAGGACCCGGTTGCGACCCTCAAGAAGGCTCTGGACAACATCCGTCCGTCCCTCGAGGTTCGTTCCCGTCGCGTCGGCGGTGCCACCTACCAGGTGCCCGTCGAGGTGCGTGCCGGCCGCTCGACGACCCTCGCGCTGCGCTGGCTCGTTGGCTACTCGCGTGCTCGCCGTGAGCACACGATGACCGAGCGCCTGATGAACGAGATCCTCGACGCTTCGAACGGCCTCGGTGCCGCTGTGAAGCGCCGCGAAGACACCCACAAGATGGCGGAGTCCAACAAGGCCTTCGCTCACTACCGCTGGTAATCGCCGGCGGTACTCGAACCGAAGCGCAGAAAGGCATAGCCCGTGGCACTTGCAGTGCTTAAGGATCTCAATAAGGTCCGCAACATCGGCATCATGGCACACATCGATGCTGGTAAGACCACCACCACCGAGCGCATCCTGTACTACACCGGCGTCAACTACAAGCTTGGCGAAACCCACGACGGTGCCGGCACCATGGACTGGATGGAGCAGGAAAAGGAACGCGGCATCACCATTACGTCCGCGGCAACGACCTGCTACTGGCACGACAACCAGATCAACATCATCGACACGCCCGGCCACGTCGACTTCACCGTTGAGGTGGAGCGCTCGCTGCGCGTTCTCGATGGCGCTGTTGCCGTGTTCGACGGCAAGGAAGGTGTCGAGCCGCAGTCGGAGACCGTGTGGCGCCAGGCCGACAAGTACAACGTGCCGCGCATTTGCTTCGTCAACAAGATGGACAAGATGGGTGCGGACTTCTTCTTCACCGTCGGCACCATCGTTGACCGACTCAAGGCGAAGCCGCTCGTCATGCAGGTGCCGATCGGCGCTGAAGCGGACTTCCGCGGCGTGATCGACCTCCTCGAGATGAAGGCCTACGAGTGGCCCGAAGAGTTCGAAGAGGACGCCCCCGAGTTCAACAAGAAGAAGGGCGATGCCGCTCTCGGTCAGTACCAGAAGGAGATCCCGATCCCCGCGGATCTCCAGGCCAAGGCTGAGGAATACCGCGAGAAGCTCGTCGAGGACGTCGCCGAGGCAAGCGAAGAGCTCATGGAGAAGTACCTCGAAGAGGGCGAACTCTCAATTGAGGATCTCAAGAAGGGCATTCGCGAACTCACGATTTCCTCGCAGGCCTACCCGGTGTTCTGTGGCTCGGCGTTCAAGAACAAGGGCGTGCAGCCCATGCTCAACGCCGTCGTTGACTTCCTTCCCTCGCCGCTCGACGTCCCGCCGATGGTGGGCCACGACGTCAACGATGAGGAGAAGGAGCTCACGCGTAAGCCCTCCGCTGACGAGCCTTTCTCCGCGCTCGCGTTCAAGGTTGCCGCACACCCGTTCTTCGGCTCGCTCACCTACGTGCGCGTGTACTCGGGCCACGTTGAGACCGGTACTCAGGTGCTCAACGTCACCACGGGCAAGAAGGAACGCGTCGGCAAGCTCTTCCAGATGCACTCGAACCAGGAGAACCCTGTCGACGAGGCATTCGCGGGCCACATCTACGCGTTCATCGGTCTGAAGGACACGACCACCGGCGACACGCTGTGCGACGCGCAGCACCCGATCGCTCTTGAGTCGATGACCTTCCCGGAGCCCGTGATCTCGATGGCGATTGAGCCGAAGACCAAGGGTGACCAGGAGAAGCTCGGTATCGCGATTCAGCGTCTCGCCAAGGAAGACCCGACCTTCCAGGTCGAGCTTGACGAGGAAACCGGCCAGACGGTAATCAAGGGCATGGGCGAGCTTCAGCTCGACGTGCTCGTGGATCGTATGCGCCGCGAGTTCAAGGTCGAAGCGAACGTGGGCTCGCCGCAGGTGGCCTACCGCGAGTCGATCAAGAAGACCGTTGAGAAGTTCGACTACACGCACAAGAAGCAGACCGGTGGTTCCGGTCAGTTCGGTAAGGTTCAGATCACCTTTGAGCCTCTCACCGACGCTGAAGAAGGCGTGTTCTACGAGTTCGAAAACCTCGTCACCGGTGGCCGCATCCCGCGTGAATACATCCCGAGCGTTGACGCGGGTATTCAGGATGCGCTCCAGTCCGGCGTTCTCGCCGGCTACCCGGTGGTGAATGTCAAGGCATCGCTTATCGACGGTGCTTACCACGACGTGGACTCCTCGGAAATGGCGTTCAAGATTGCCGGTTCGATGGCGACGCGCGAGGCCCTCAAGAAGGCCCAGCCGATTCTCCTCGAGCCGATCATGAGCGTCGAGGTTCGTACTCCCGAGGAGTACATGGGAGATGTCATCGGCGACCTGAACAAGCGACGTGGTCAGGTTTCGTCGATGGAGGACGCGAGCGGGGTCAAGATTATCCGTGCTCTCGTCCCGCTGTCCGAAATGTTCGGCTACATTGGCGACCTGCGTTCCTTCACGCAGGGCCGCGCGATGTACACGATGCAGTTCGACAGCTACGCGGAGGTCCCGAGGAACATCTCGGAAGAGATCATCGCGAAGACGCGGGGCGAGTAAGCCTTACGAGGATTTGCGGGTAGAGTAGATCTGTTCGCTGATTCTCGGACCGCTTGGGTCGCCCCCTTCCGGGGGGCGCCCCACCCGTTCAATAGAAGTACACCCAACCAAAGTCCTAGGAGGACACACTATGGCTAAGGCCAAGTTCGAGCGTACTAAGCCGCACGTCAACATCGGCACCATCGGTCACGTTGACCACGGCAAGACCACGCTTACCGCTGCCATCTCGAAGGTTCTGTACGACCAGTACCCTGACCTCAACGAGCAGCGCAACTTCGATACGATCGACAATGCCCCTGAGGAAAAGCAGCGCGGCATCACGATCAACATCTCCCACATTGAGTACCAGACCGACAAGCGCCACTACGCTCACGTCGACGCTCCGGGCCACGCCGACTACATCAAGAACATGATTACCGGCGCTGCGCAGATGGACGGCGCAATCCTCGTGGTTGCCGCCACCGACGGCCCGATGGCTCAGACCCGCGAGCACGTTCTTCTTGCTCGCCAGGTTGGCGTTCCCTACCTTCTCGTTGCACTCAACAAGTGCGACATGGTCGACGATGAGGAAATCCTCGAGCTCGTCGAGATGGAGGTCCGTGAGCTCCTCGCTTCGCAGGAGTTCGACGAGGACGCTCCCGTCGTTCGCGTTTCGGCGTTCAAGGCGCTCGAAGGCGACGAGAAGTGGGTCAAGTCGGTTCAGGACCTCATGGCTGCCGTCGACGAGTCGATCCCGGATCCGGTTCGCGACATGGACAAGCCGTTCCTCATGCCGATCGAGGACGTCTTCACCATCACCGGCCGTGGCACCGTTGTGACCGGTAAAGTCGAGCGTGGCAAGCTTGCCATCAACTCGGAAATCGAGATCGTGGGTATCCGCGAGGCTCAGAAGACCACCGTTACCGGTATCGAGATGTTCCACAAGCAGATGGACGAGGCTTGGGCAGGCGAGAACTGTGGCCTCCTCCTCCGTGGCACCAAGCGTGAAGACGTTGAGCGTGGCCAGGTTGTTGTGAAGCCGGGCTCGATCACCCCGCACACCGACTTCGAGGCTCAGGTCTACATCCTCTCGAAGGACGAGGGTGGCCGCCACAACCCGTTCTACTCGAACTACCGCCCGCAGTTCTACTTCCGTACCACGGACGTGACCGGCGTTATCACCCTCCCCGAGGGCACCGAGATGGTCATGCCTGGCGACTCGACCGAGATGACCGTTGAGCTCATCCAGCCGATCGCTATGGAAGAGGGCCTCGGCTTCGCTATCCGTGAGGGTGGCCGCACCGTTGGCTCGGGCCGCGTTACCAAGATCATCAAGTGATCTAGCGCTGCATAGCCTGCAGAGTTAAGAGAAGAGGCGCTCCGGATTCGTCCGGGGCGCCTCTCTTTGTGTTGCGGGGAGGGTAGAGGGCTTGGGGCGCCCGAGGTCCACGGGGTGCTACGGCTGCTCGGGGTGGGGTGGAGTCCCTTTCGCGGATCTGTACCCAACGTTTGTGGCGGAACGAGGCGTGATACCGCCGCAAACGTTGGGGTTAGTTTCCTAGGTCCGAAGGAGGTGTGCCCGGGGTGATCGGGTGGTCAGGGCGCTCGGGGACTCTTGCTGAGGTTAGCCCCTTCTAGCCGCGTGGGTGCGGCTCGTCATCGCCGTGGGTGCCGCGCGCGGAATCAGGGTCCGACGGCAACCCGAATGTTGGTCGCTTCGGAGCTTCGGCATCGTCGCTCTTCAGCGAAGTGGAATCGCCGAAGCTGTGAGCATCGTCGCGGGTGGCCCCTGACGCCATCGAACCTTGTGCCGGTTCCATCGGATCCCGGCTCTCAGGTGCGCTTTGCCCGTACTGGGGTCGATTGGAGCGGGCAGACGACGGACCGTCCGCGCCGTAGCTGGGCGAACCAAGAGGTTGCGTGCCAGGCGATTGAGTGCCAGGCGACTGTGTGCCGGGCCCTGTCGGTCGATTCTTTGCGGAGTCACCATAGCCGCTGCCCCCAAAGGCGCCGTCGCCGAGGCGGATGCCTGCGCCGGTGAGGATGCGGCGCGCGTCCATGACGTTGCGGTGCTCGACGAGGAGCTCGTAGTGCATGGGGACCGTTGCGGTCATGGACGTGAAGTCGCGTTGACCACCGCTCATGGCGTGCCCAATTACCGCCCAGACCGTGAAGAACACGGCGCCGAGGAGAACGGAGCTGAGGATCGTCGAAAGCCAGTTCGAGGAAAGCATGCTGAACAGCAGGCCCACGAAAAGTCCCATCCACATGCCGCTGAGCGCGCCTCCAAGGATGACTCGGCCCCAGGTCTTGCGTCCGGTCACGCGCTCGATGAGGCGCAGGTCGGTTCCCACAATGAGGGTGTTCTGTACTGGAAAACCGGCGTCGGCGAGGATGTCGACCATGCGCTGAACGTCGGCATACTCCTTATATGTGCCGAGCGATTGCGGAAATTCGAGTGAAAATGCCTGCGATTGGAGCGGGCTGTGCGGCTGTTGGCTCATGGGCCCACTCTAGGATGCTCACCTGCGCGTCTGTTCGAAACAGTGAGGCGCCCGGCGCTGGAGGCTGTGGCATGGCGCTGGAGCCTGCGCGAAGGTGAGACTTGGCAGCGCGCGGGGGTGCGAGTTTGCGGCAGAGTGCGAGGGCGCGAGAGTGCGCGGCGGGAGAGTCCGACGGTGTGAGCTTGCGGCAGGGTGTGAGGACGCGAAGGCGTGCCCCTGTGGCAGGGGAGTCCGACGGTCGATGTCCGACGGTGAATGCTTGTGAGGCGTTCCACGCCACGACCCCTGGTGCGCGTTTGCGATACGTGGCAAACTAGATGAGTTGCTTGCGCGAGCGGCCATGCCCGGTTCCGTTCCCCGTCTCTGGGAATGACCACCGGATGACGCTCAGCCCAAGGATGCGAACAGTGTGGATACTCCGCTGAGGGCGCATCGTTTGAGGGAAAAGTCGCAAGGACAAGGGTTTCGCGCGGCCTTTTTGCGCCTCGCAAGAGCGACACACCCGACCGCGGGTGTCGGTCTGGCCCACTCCATGTAAGAGCGGATTTAGAGAAAGAGATAGACCTAGGCTATGGCGGGACAGAAGATCCGCATCCGGCTCAAGTCGTATGACCACGAGGTGATTGACAGCTCGGCGCGCAAAATCGTCGACACTGTCACCCGCGCTGGTGCAACGGTCGTGGGCCCGGTGCCGCTGCCGACTGAGAAGAACGTTTTCGTTGTGATCAAGTCGCCGCACAAGTACAAGGATTCCCGTGAGCAGTTCGAGATGCGCACCCACAAGCGCCTCATCGACATCGTCGACCCCACGCCCAAGGCTGTGGATTCGCTGATGCGCCTCGACCTGCCTGCGGACGTCAACATCGAGATCAAGCTCTGAGGTATCGGAACACATGAGTAACGAACTGACAGGGCAGCGCGATCGCGTCATCAACGGCGTGCTCGGCACCAAGCTTGGCATGACCCAGGTGTGGGACGAGGACGGCAACATCGTCCCCGTGACCGTGGTTCAGGCCGGCCCGTGTGTCGTCACGCAGGTCCGCTCGCAGGACGTTGACGGCTACGACGCTGTCCAGATCGCGTACGGCGCGATCGATCCCCGTAAGGTGACGAAGCCCCTCAAGGGTCACTTCGAGAAGGCCGGCGTGACGCCGCGCCGTCACCTCGTTGAGCTCCGCACGAACGACGCCGCGGAGTACGAGCTCGGCCAGGAGATCGACGCTTCGATCTTCGAGGCCGGCCAGAAGGTCGACGTCGTTGGCACGACCAAGGGCAAGGGCAACGCTGGTGTCATGAAGCGTCACGGCTTCGCCGGTGTGAGCGCCTCGCACGGTCAGCACCGCAACCACCGCAAGCCCGGCTCGATCGGTGGCGCTTCGACCCCCGCTCGCGTGTTCAAGGGCATGCGCATGGCGGGCCGCATGGGCGGTAACCGCAATAGCGTCCAGAACCTCACCGTTCAGGCGGTGGACGCCGAGAAGAACCTCGTGCTCATCAAGGGTGCCGTTCCGGGCCCCAAGGGTGGCATCGTTCTGGTTCGCTCGGCCGTCAAGGGTCCGAAGAAGGGAGCCTGATTTTCATGGCTAACAACCTGACGGTCGACGTTCTCGACCCCGCAGGAAAGAAGACCGGCACTGCCGAGCTGCCCGCTCACATCTTCGATGTTCAGACCAACGTGGCGCTTATCCACCAGGTCGTGACCGCTCAGCTCAACGCTGCGCGTCAGGGCACGCACAAGGCCAAGACTCGCGGCGAGGTTAGCGGCGGCGGCCGTAAGCCGTGGAAGCAGAAGGGTACCGGTCGTGCTCGTCAGGGCTCGATCCGCGCACCTCAGTGGACCGGCGGTGGCGTCGTTCACGGCCCGGTTCCGCGCGACTACACGCAGCGTGTGCCCAAGAAGATGAAGGCTGCTGCGCTCCGCGGTGCCCTTTCGGATCGCGCCCGTTTCGGCCGCATCCACGTTTTCACTGCGCTCCTCGATGGCGACAAGCCCTCGACGAAGCTCGTGGCGAAGACCATCGCTACCGTCTCGGACAGCTCGAACTTCCTCCTGGTTGTTCGTCGCGACGACGAGGTCGGCGCGCTCAGCTCGCGCAACCTCGCTAACGCGCACGTGCTGTTCGCCGATCAGCTCAACACCTACGACGTCATGGCATCCGACCATGTCGTCTTCACCGAAGGTGCGCTCGAGGACTTCGTGGCAGGCGCGACTCTCGCCGCTGTGAAGGCTCCTGCGCAGCCCCAGGCTGCGGCAGCCCCCAAGGCGGCCGCCACGGCTGAGGCGAAGAGTGAAGCTGCGGCTGTTGAGGCTCCCTACGGCGAAGGCAGCGCCCTTCCGCTCGACGGTGGCAAGGCCCCCGAAGGTTTCACCATCAAGGGCAACAGCAACTCCATGAAGTACCACACCGAGGATTCGCCGTGGTACGGCCGCACTAAGGCTGAGGTCTGGTTCGCGACGCCCGAAGCAGCGGAAGCTGCCGGCTTCGTGAACGCTGTTCGCCCGGCCGATGAGGAGGAAGCCAAGTGACCTCGATTAACAAGAACCCGCGCGACATTCTCTTCGCGCCGGTCCTCACCGAGAAGTCCTACGGCCAGATGGACGAAGGGAAGTACGTCTTCCTCGTCGATCGCCGCGCAAACAAGACCGAAATCAAGCTTGCCGTCGAGGAGATCTTCGACGTCAAGGTTGCTTCGGTGAACACCATCAACCGTCAGGGCAAGACGCGTCGCACGCGTTTCGGCATTGGCAAGCGCAACGACACCAAGCGCGCCATTGTCACCCTCAAGGACGGATCCATCGACATCTTCGGAGGCGCGACCGCCTGAGCGGTCGTGACCCGAAGACAAACGAGAGAGTCTGAGGAAACCCACGATGGGAATTCGTAAGAACAAGCCGACCTCGCCGAGCCGCCGCGGCTCGAGCGTCGCCGACTTCGTCGAGATCACTCGTAGTGAGCCGGAGAAGTCGCTGGTCCGCCCCCTGTCCAAGACGGGTGGCCGTAACAACAAGGGCCGCGTGACCTCGCGTCACCGCGGCGGTGGCCACAAGCGTGCCTACCGCGTGATCGACTTCCGTCGTCACGACAAGGACGGCATCAACGCCAAGGTCGCCCACATCGAGTACGACCCGAACCGTACCGCTCGCATCGCTCTCCTCCACTACCTGGACGGCGAGAAGCGCTACATCCTCGCCCCGGCGAAGCTTCGCCAGGGTGACGTGCTCGAAAGCGGCCCAAGCGCCGACATCAAGCCGGGCAACAACCTTCCGCTGCGCAACATCCCCGTGGGTACCGTTGTGCACGCAATCGAGCTCCGCCCCGGTGGCGGCGCGAAGATCGCCCGCTCGGCGGGTGCCTCCGTGCAGCTCGTCGCGAGGGAAGGCAAGTACGCCCAGCTTCGTATGCCGTCCGGCGAAATCCGCAACGTCGATGCGCGCTGCCGCGCGACCATCGGTGAGGTGGGCAACGCCGAACAAGCCAACATCAACTGGGGCAAGGCCGGCCGTATGCGCTGGAAGGGCAAGCGCCCGCACGTCCGTGGTGTTGTGATGAACCCCGTGGACCACCCGCATGGTGGTGGTGAGGGCCGCACGTCGGGCGGTCGTCATCCCGTTTCGCCTTGGGGCCAGCCGGAAGGCCGTACCCGCAAGCCGAACAAGGAAAGCGACAAGCTCATCGTGCGCCGCCGCCGTACCGGCAAAAAGCGCTGATAGGACGAGGGATAAACAGTTATGCCACGCAGTATTGCTAAGGGCCCCTTCGTTGACGATCACCTTCAGAAGAAGGTTGACGCTCAGAACGAAGCCGGTACCAAGAATGTCATCAAGACCTGGTCGCGCCGTTCGGTCATTACGCCGGACTTCCTCGGCCACACTTTCGCAGTGCACGATGGCCGCAAGCACGTCTCGGTGTTCGTCACCGAGTCGATGGTTGGCCACAAGCTCGGCGAGTTCGCTCCCACGCGCACTTTCCGCAGCCATGACAAGGACGACAAGAAGGGACGTCGTCGCTGATCGCCCACGTGGCGAAGTGATGATTTCCCTCGCTATTCACTAAAGAAAGCAGGACAGCAATGGAAGCCAAGGCGCAGGTGCGGTTCATCCGTATTTCGCCCATGAAGGCCCGGCGCGTCGTTGACCTTATTCGTGGTAAGAGCACGGGTGAAGCACTGGAGATTCTGCGGTTCGCACCGCAGGCCGCCAGCGAGCCCGTCTCGAAGCTCGTAAAGTCCGCGATCGCCAACGCCCGCGTGAAGGCAGATCAAGCAGGGGAGCGTTTCGATGAGCAGGATCTCGTCGTGTCCGCTGCATTCGTCGACGAAGGCCCGACCATGAAGCGGTTCCAGCCGCGCGCTCAGGGTCGCGCATTCCAGATCAAGAAGCGCACCAGCCACATCACCGTGGTTGTTGCCCCGTCGAAGAAGAAGGAGACCCGCTAGTGGGCCAGAAGGTCAATCCCAACGGGTTCCGTCTCGGTATTACGACCGACCACACGAGCCGCTGGTTCGCCGACTCCACGAAGGAAGGTCAGCGCTACCGCGACTACGTGAAGGAAGACGTCGCCATCCGCAAGCTCCTTTCCGAGGGGCTCGAGCGCGCTGGCGTGTCGAAGGTCGAGATCGAGCGCACCCGCGATCGCGTTCGCGTTGATCTGCACACCGCACGCCCCGGCATCGTGATCGGTCGCCGTGGCGCGGAGGCCGAGCGTCTCCGCGGTCGGCTCGAGAAGCTGACGGGCAAGCAGATTCAGCTCAACATCCTCGAGGTCAAGAACCCCGAGGCAGACGCGCAGCTCGTTGCTCAGGGCATCGCCGAGCAGCTCGCGAGCCGCGTGTCCTTCCGCCGCGCTATGCGCAAGGGCATTCAGTCCGCGCAGCGTGCTGGCGCGAAGGGTATCCGTGTCGCCGTTTCGGGCCGCCTCGGTGGCGCCGAAATGAGCCGCAGCGAGTTCTACCGTGAAGGCCGCGTGCCCCTGCACACGCTTCGCGCGAACATCGACTACGGCTTCTACGAGGCCCGCACCGCATTCGGCCGCATTGGCGTGAAGGTGTGGATCTACAAGGGCGACATCACGTCCAAGGAACTCGCTGCACAGCAGGCCGCCCAGGCTCCGCGCCAGGGCCGTGGTCCGCGCGCTGAGCGCCCCCGTGGCCGCCGCAACGAGCGCAACGCCGCCCGCCGTGAGAAGGCGGAAGCTTCGGCTCAGGCTCAGGCCGCCACCGAGGCTCCCGCTGCCGCTCCGGCCGATAAGGGAACGGAGGCCTGAGTCCAATGCTGATTCCGCGTAGGACCAAGCACCGCAAGCAGCATCGCCCCACCCGTACCGGCATGGCCAAGGGTGGCTTCGATCTCGCGTTCGGCGACTACGGCATCCAGGCTCTCGAGCCCGCCTACGTCACCAACCGTCAGATTGAGGCTGCACGTATCGCCATGACTCGCTACATGAAGCGTGGCGGCAAGGTGTACATCAACATCTATCCCGATCGCCCCCTCACGAAGAAGCCTGCCGAGGTCCGCATGGGCTCCGGTAAGGGTTCGGTGGAGTTCTGGGTAGCGAACGTCAAGCCCGGCCGCGTCATGTTTGAGGTTGCCGGTGTCGATGAGCCGACTGCACGCGAGGCACTGCGCCTTGCCATGCACAAGCTCCCCATGAAGTGCCGAATCCTCAGCCGAGAGGGTGGTGACATCTGATGGCAGCCACGAAGCTTACCGCTGACGAGCTCAACAAGCTCGATGACGCGAAGCTCACCGAAGAACTCGCGAAGGCCAAGGACGAGCTTTTCAAGCTCCGTTTCCAGGGCGCGACCGGTCAGCTCGAGTCGAGCGCTCGCTTGCGTTCGGTCAAGAAGGACATCGCACGGATCTACACGATCCTGCGCGAGCGCGAGTTGGGGATCCGCCAGGCCCCCGGTTCGGCCGAGTGAACGAGCGAGGTTAGGTAATGAACGAAAATCAGGTCGCTGAAGAGCGTCCGTACCGCAAGACTCAGCGCGGCTACGTCGTCTCCGACAAGATGGATAAGACCATCGTCGTCGAGGTCGAGGAGCGCGTGAAGCACTCGCTGTACGGCAAGGTTATGAAGAAGCACAAGAAGTTCAAGGCCCACGATGAGGAGAACACCGCCGGTGTCGGCGATCTTGTTCGCATCATGGAAACCCGCCCGCTGAGCGCTTCCAAGCGCTGGCGTCTGGTGGAGATTCTCGAGAAGGCTAAGTAAGCCGTTCTCAGGTTCGCCTGAACATAGAGAGGCCGGGGTGGATTCGCAATGCGGATCCACCCCGGCCTCTCTCTTGTGTTTTCGTGGTGCGGGTTGCGAGTGCTTCCCACGTGCGAGGTACGTGACGCGCCAGCTGCCGTCGGCCTGCTTTGCCAACGTGAGGGACCCGGTGAGTTCGGGCGTGAAGCCCATATGTGCCGCGTCGCCGTACTCGTACTGGACCCGGGCAATCCTGCCGCGAACATCGATACCCGCAACGCGTCCGTCTTCGGGCATTCGGGGGCGGGGTGGTGCAATGAGCGGCTTCTGGAGTTCGCTGCAGCTGTGCGGGAAGCGGGGCCGACGGTTGCCTTCAACCCGGGGCACGAATCTTGCCGGACGCTCATGGCTCATGCATGAGCGGATTCCTTGATTGTGTCTTCTTCGCTGTCCGGGGTGAGCAGCAGCCACAATGCGAGGGTTCCGGCACAAAGCCCAGCGATAACGAGGGCGGTGCACGCGGTGAGGATAATGGCGGCCTTGGGCTTCGCTGTCACGGCATCTTCCAGCTGTTGTTGCTGCTCTTGCTTCCAGTGATCTTCCATTCGCCATCCTGGAGCTCGAGGTCGAAGACGTGGTCTGTCTCGGGGACGCTCACGGCTGGGTCGTGCAGTGTGGTGGTGACCTCCACCTGGGCCTTGGGGTTTTCGGTGCTGATGTGTGTGATGTCGTAGTCGAATCCGCCGCGACGGTCGATTTCCGCTGCGGTTTCCTTGAAACGCTCGCAATCGACGCTGTCAGCCGCTTGTTCCTCGAGAGCGCCCGTGAATGCCGCACAATCCTGGGACTCAATGGCAGCGAACATGTCGTCCACAGTGTTCTTGGGCCCATGGGTGAGGGCCGCTCCGCCGCCGATGACGAGAACGAGGGCGGCGATACCGGCGAGGCTGAGCAAGCTTAGGCAACCGCAAATGCCACAAAAAACGCCCCTACTGGAACCTTGGGGGCGGACGTATGGGGGAGGGGGTGCAGGGGAGTAGTGGGGGTAGGTCATTGTGCACCTTTCGCATGACCTGCGTTACAGTTGCAAACATACCCGCTTGAGATTGCACGTGCAAACATGCGTTGCGGAGGTTTGGGGATTGGGAGGTAGGGCGCAGCTTGGGCTTGGGCTTGGGCTTCGGTTGGGGTCACGGGCGAGAAGCTCGCCCGTGTGACGCGCGAACAACAACGAGGATTGGCAAAGCAATGTGGGGCCGGCCAAGGACGGCCGGCCCCACATTCGGTAGAAAGGGGTTAATTCTCAAACATGTTTCCGCCGTCGGAGATGACCCACTTTCCATCTTCCTTGACGAGGGTGAACGTTGAGGTCTTTGTGTCCGTCTCTCCGGTCTTCTTGTTCTTGGCGGTGAGCTTCGTGGGAACCGTGGCCTTGTCGCCGAGGGAGTTCGACGGCAACGGCAACTACACCTTCGGCCTCACGGAACAGGTCATGTTCCATGAGATCGGTCAGGACAAGATCGACCGCGTTCTCATCATGGAGACTTACCCGCTGGGTGCTTCGAAGCGCTGGCGTCTCGTCGAAATCATCGAGAAGGCTAAGTAAATCTGTCGGGCTCAGTCCCGAAAGATCTCCGAGAAGGGGTCGTCCGCTGCTCAGCGGGCGGCCCCTTCCGCTATTGAGCGGGCGTTCGCGCCCTCGTGGCGTTACGATGACCAACGGTCATGCGCGTGACGACAGTTGTCGCAAATCTGCGACACGACATGGCAGAGTAGGTACCGCGTCGCAACGCCGCCGCGATATCCGGGCAATAGCGTGGAGGTAACGAGGAGGCGAGAAGCGGCTCCCGTGACTTTGAGGAGTGAATCCCATGACGACGACCACGATGACGAAGCGCCGCCTCGCGGCAGCCCTTGCAGCCGCGTCTCTTCTTGTTGCCGGTGCAAGCGGGTGCTCGTTCGGCGTGCTCGGTAGCAGCGATGAGAAGCCCACGGAACAGACGAGCGCGGCAGCCCCGGCAGATAACGGCAATGGCGGCGATCAGGGAAGCGGGTCCGACGGCGCGAATCCCGCGCAGGGCGCGAGCGATGGCGGCGGCGCTGCGGCAGGTTCCGATCAGGGCGGCGAGAACGGGAAGCCGGCCAGCGGAGGTCAGAATAAGGCGAACTATCCTGCGCCGATTTTCACGACCGAGCGTCCTGTTGAGGTGAAAGAAGATCCGAACGCAACATTGACCGTCAATCTTCATCAGCTCAAGCGCGAGGGTGATACGGTCACCGCTTACGTCTCTTTCACACTCAACTCGACGGCGAAAGAGGCTAAGGACTTCTTTTTCCTCAATGGGAGTCTGATCTGGAAGCCATTCCTTATTGACAACGTGAACTTGAAGAAGCACACGCCACTTTCGACGACGAATAGCCAGCACTATGCGATGACTCCTATGGAAGACGTGGACCTCATGCCCGGTCAAACCACGTACGCGTTCGCAACCTTTGCCGCGCCGCCGGCGGACGTCAAGCAGATGGACGTGAGTCTTATGGACGGCACTGAGGTCGCGAAGGGGGTCGAAATCAAGTGAGAAAGCGTCACCTTGTAAGCCTCACGGCCGTGGCTTTCGTATTCGCTGCGGGGCCAGCGGCCCTCGCGGACAATGGCGGCGAAACGCCCGCCCCCGAGCCACCGTCGCAAATCGGAACTTACGAGTCCAATATCTACTCGCTCGACCAAAACATTTACGATCTCGAGCAAAATATTGAAGACCTCAACACCGATACACAAGAGGGCAACACCAAGGTCGTCACCTTGAACTCGGACATCCTCTTCGACTACGGATCCAACGAGCTTTCGGACCCCGCGAAAAAGCGCATCGGTGAGCTCGTCAAAGACGTTCCGCAGGGTGCGACCGTGAAGGTCGATGGGCACACCGACAACATCCCGTACCATCGAGGCAACGACGTGCTCTCTAAGGAGCGTGCGCAGGCGGTGGCCGACGCGATTTCCGCGGTGCGCGGCGATCTCAAACTCGAGGTCGCGGGCCACGGCGACACGAAGCCCGTGGAGCCGAACAAGAACGGCGACGAGGACAATCCTGAAGGACGCGCCAAGAACAGGCGCGTGGAGATCCGCTATGACGGGTAGCCACACTCCTTCATTCGCGTCGGGATCGGCCGGTTCAGCGGAGCCGGCCGATCCGGCGCGTCAGCGCATCCTGCTCGTGGACGACGATGAGACGATTCGCGAGCATCTCGGGGGAGTGCTCTCTCGCAGCGGGCTTGACGTGCGCATGGCAGCGAACGGTGCCGAGGCACTCGAGAGGCTCGATGAGGAGGAACCCGATCTCGTCATCCTCGACGTCATGATGCCGGTCATGGACGGTCGAGAAGCGCTTCGCCGCATTCGGGAACGCCATGAGTGGCTTCCCGTCATCCTTCTTACCCAGGTGGGGGAGAGCTTCGAGCGCGCGTCCGCGCTCGACGAAGGGGCCGACGATTACCTCAATAAGCCGTTCGACCCTCACGAGCTCCTCGCGCGGATCAGGGCAGTCCTGCGTCGTAGCTCGCGCGGCTCGGCCCCGCTCAGTACGTCCTCGACACTTACCTCTGGTGAGCTGCGCATCGATCGCACGGCCCGGCGGATCTTCGTGGGTGGCAAGGAAGACCAGCTCACGCCACGGGCATTCGCGCTCCTCGAGTACCTCATGGCGCACCCCGGCGAAGTGTTCACGCGTGAGCGGCTCCTGCAGACCGTGTGGGGTTTCGATGCGATCGTGACCACGCGAGCCGTTGATCACCGCATCGCCGAGATTCGCCGCGTGATTGGTTCCGCCGACGGTTCCCCGACGTACATCGAGACAGTCCCGAGCCTCGGCTATCGCTTCGCCCAGAAGGTCGAACGTTCATGAAGAAACACCCACTTGCCTACGCCTCGGCTTTCGCCGCGCTTCCCCTCGCGATCGGCGTGGTGGCGTCCCTCGTATGGAGCGTCCTCGGCGAATCGAGGCACATCTACTTCTCGATGTCGCTCGCCTGGCTCCCGCTCACTATTGGCGCGGTGCTCACCCTCGCCGTGCTCCCAGCCCTCGGCGCGTGGTGGTACACGCGCCACGCCGTGAGCAAGGCGCGGCGCGAAACAGTGGCCGAGCAGACGGCAAGCCGGCGTCGGCTCATCGCCCGACTCGACCACGAAATAAAGAACCCGATCCAGGGCATTCGAGCGGCGCTTGCCGACGAACCGTCCGAGCGCCAGCGCTCGAGCATCGACGCCCAATCACGCCGCCTCACCTCCCTTCTGAGCGACCTGCGGAAAATCGGGGAGGTCGAGCACACGCAGCTCGAGATTACGCAGATCGATCCCTCGCGCCTCGTCCACGATGCCATCGAGACCGCGCGCGAGGTGCCCGGTGCAAGCGAACGCTCGATCCGCGTCTCGCTTCCCACGGCTCCGCGCCCTCTGCCGCCTATCAACGGCGACGAAGACCTCCTCTTCCTATGCCTCGTTAACGTCTTGAGCAACGCCGTGAAGTATTCGCGGCCGGGCGATGCGATCGAAGTGCGGGGGCGCCAGCTCGAAAGCGGCATTGTGCTCGAGGTCGCCGACACCGGACTCGGGATTTCCCCGGACGACCTTCCGCTCGTATGGGAAGAGCTCGGACGCGCGAGCGAGGTGCGCGGAATCGAGGGCTCGGGCCTCGGGTTGCCCATGGTTAAAGCGATCGTTGAACGCCATGGAGGCACTGCGACCCTCACGTCGTGGCATGGCGAAGGGACATCCGTGAGCCTTACCCTCCCGTTTGCGGGGCCCGCGCGGTAAAACACCTGGAAAAAGAGCGGGTCGGGCTAAGGGCACGTATGAAAAGAAGGTCCGACGCTTGCCGTCCACCGTCGGACCCTGACAAACGGCGCCCCCGCACTCGCTGAACCGGCGGTGCCAAACGCAGCGAGACCAAGCACACACGCGCAGGGCCCCTCGCCCCCTTACGTTCGGTGCCCGCGTGCCGTAAACTAGACGGGTTGCTGTGTGAACGCACCCAAAAAACCGGGAGGTTGGCGGGATGCGCCACTGAGCACAGGACCCGGTCCTCGGGCCCCAAGTGGGACCCATCCCAGCCGGAGACCTTGCATCGCCATTCGGCAGTGCCTGAGTCCGGCTCGGGGTTTTTTGATGCCCGGGAACTGGAAGCCGCTGCGCCCCACGTGAGTGCGGTGGAAAACAAGTCCGATATCCGTTCCGCAAGGCTTGAGGCGAACGCCGAGAGAACCGGCGAGACGCAAGGAGAACGTTAGTGATTCAGCAGGAGTCGCGACTCAAGGTCGCCGACAACACCGGTGCAAAGGAGATCCTCTGCATCCGTGTTCTCGGTGGCTCCGGTCGCCGTTACGCCGGCATTGGTGACACCATCGTTGCGACCGTCAAGGATGCAATCCCTGGCGGAAACGTCAAAAAGGGCGATGTTGTGAAGGCCGTCGTGGTTCGCACCACGAAGGAACGCCGTCGTGCCGATGGTTCATACATCCGATTCGATGAGAACGCAGCCGTCATCCTCAAGAACGACGGCGAGCCGCGTGGCACGCGTATCTTCGGCCCCGTGGGCCGCGAGCTGCGTGACCGCCGGTTCATGAAGATCATCTCGCTGGCACCGGAGGTGCTGTGACATGAGCATGAAGATTAAGAAGGGTGACCTCGTTCAGGTCATCACCGGTCGCACGAGCGACGCAGACAAAATCGCCAAGCGCAACGAAACCCGCGCCGCAAAGGGCAAGGGCGAACTCGCCGCAGGCGACAAGGGTAAGCAGGGCCGCGTGCTCCAGGTGTTCCCCGACACCCAGCGCGTGCTCGTCGAGGGCGTCAACCGCATCACCCGCCACAACAAGCCCGGCTACAACGGCCAGGCTGGTGGCATTGAGCAGGTCGAAGCCCCGATCCACATCTCGAACGTCGCCCTCGTGGCTGACGACGGCAAGCCGACCCGCGTCGGCTTCCGTGAAGAGAAGGTCGAGCTCGAGGACGGCCGCACGAAGACCATTCGTGTGCGTTACTCGAAGCGCACCGGGAAGGACATCTGATGACCGAGACGACCACCCCGCGCCTTAAGACCAAGTACCGCGAAGAAATTAAGGATTCGCTCCAGAGCGAGTTCAACTACGCCAACCCGATGCTCATCCCCGGCCTCACGAAGGTCGTTGTGAACATGGGTGTCGGCGATGCCGCACGTGACTCGAAGGTCATCGACGGTGCCATCGCGGATCTCACCGCGATCACCGGCCAGAAGCCTCAGGTGACGCGCGCCCGCAAGTCGATCGCGCAGTTCAAGCTTCGTGAGGGCCAGGCCATTGGCTGCCACACGACCCTGCGCGGCAACCGCATGTGGGAGTTCCTCGACCGCCTGCTCTCGACCGCGCTTCCGCGTATCCGCGACTTCCGCGGCCTCTCGCCGAAGCAGTTCGATGGCAACGGCAACTACACCTTCGGTCTCACCGAACAGGTCATGTTCCATGAGATCGATCCGGACAAGATCGACCGCGTTCGCGGCATGGACATCACCGTGGTGACCACCGCCAAGACCGATGACGAGGGACGTGCGCTGCTTCGTGCGCTCGGCTTCCCCTTCAAGGAGAACTGATATGGCCAAGACAGCGCTTAAGAACAAGCAGCAGCGCAAGCCCAAGTTCGCTGTGCGCGCCTACACCCGGTGCCAGAAGTGCGGTCGCCCGCACTCGGTGTACCGCAAGTTCGGCCTTTGCCGCGTGTGCCTTCGCGAGATGGCCCACCGCGGTGAACTGCCCGGTGTCACCAAGAGCAGCTGGTAAGGACTATCGCCACAGGTCCCCGCTTTACGCGAGGGAAACCACGGTGAGAAAGAAGCATTCGACATGACAATGACTGATCCGATCGCGGACATGCTCACGCGAATCCGGAACGCCAACACCGCGTTCCACGATTCCGTGACCATGCCGTACTCGAACCTTAAGTCCCGCATCGCGGAGATTCTGAAGGCCGAGGGGTACATCAAGGACTGGCGCGAGGAAGAAGCCGAGGTTGGAAAGAACCTCGTCATCGAACTCAAGTACACCGACGATCGCGAGCGCGCGATCTCGGGCGTCCGCCGTGTCTCGAAGCCCGGCCTTCGCGTGTACGCAAAGTCCACCAACCTGCCCAAGGTGCTCGGCGGCCTCGGCGTGGCCATCCTGTCCACGTCCTCCGGCCTCCTCACCGACAAGCAGGCCACGAAGAAAGGCGTGGGTGGGGAAGTCCTCGCCTACGTCTGGTAACCGGAAAGGAGAACCGTAATGTCCCGCATTGGACTTCGACCGGTTTCCGTACCGGCTTCCGTCACTGGTGTGACTATCGACGGCCAGCACGTCCAGATCGCTGGCCCCAAGGGCGAGCTTCAGTACGAGGTTCCGAAGCCTCTCAGCGTTGAGCGCGCTGAGGATGGCTCGATCGTCGTGCGCCGCCCCAACGAAGAGCGTGAGAACAAGGCCCTCCACGGCCTTGCACGCACTCTCATCGCGAACATGGTTGAGGGTGTCACGGAGGGCTTCGAAAAGAAGCTCGAAATCGTGGGCACCGGCTACCGTGTCGTCGCGAAGGGAACCGATCTCGAGTTCGCGCTCGGCTTCTCCCACCCCGTGCTCGTGAAGGCCCCCATGGGCATCACGTTCAACGTGGAGAGCCCCACGAAGTTCTCGGTATCGGGCATTGATAAGCAGCTGGTCGGCGAGACCGCCGCGAAGATTCGCAAGATTCGTAAGCCCGAGCCGTACAAGGGCAAGGGTGTGCGCTACGCCGACGAGACCGTGAAGCGCAAGGCCGGAAAGGCTGGTAAGTGATAATGGGTTTCGCTGAAAAGCACACTCGTGGTGACCGCAAGAGCCGCGTCCGCGCACGTGGCCGCCGTCACCTGCGCCTCCGTCGCCGCGTTGCGGGTACCGCTGAGCGTCCCCGCCTCGCCGTGACCCGTTCGGCGCGCCACATGTACGTTCAGGTCATCGACGATACGAAGGGCATCACCCTCGCATCGGCATCGACCATGGAAGCAGACCTCCGCGCGTCGGAAGCCACGAAGACCGAGAAGGCCAAGCAGGTCGGCTCGCTCGTGGCCCAGCGCGCGAAGGAAGCCGGTATCGACGCCGTGGTCTTCGACCGTGGCGGCAACAAGTACCACGGCCGCGTGGCCGCCGTCGCTGACGGTGCGCGCGAGGCCGGACTGACTCTGTGACCACCCCCCGGAAATAGGACGAGAAGAGGATTCACATGGCTGCTGAGCAGCGTAACAATGGTCCCGCGGCCTCCGGTCGGAGGGGCGAGAACGAGGATCGTAACAACCGCGGTCGCGGCAATGACCGCAACCAGGGCGGGCGTCGCGGCGAGGGCCGTGGCGGTCGTCAGGAAGAGAAGTCGGCCTTCCTTGAGCGCGTGGTAGCAATCAACCGCGTGTCGAAGGTTGTCAAGGGCGGTCGCCGCTTCGCCTTCACCGCGCTCGTCGTGGTGGGCGACGGTGATGGCACCGTTGGCATCGGCTACGGCAAGGCGAAGGAAGTTCCCGCCGCCATCTCGAAGGGTGTCGAGGAAGCGAAGAAGAACTTCTTCCGCGTTCCCCGCATCCAGGGCACGATCGTGCACCCGGTTCAGGGAGAGGACGCCGCAGGCGTTGTCTTCCTCCGCCCGGCTGCTCCCGGTACCGGTGTAATCGCCGGTGGTCCGGTGCGTGCGGTTCTCGAGTGCGCGGGCGTCGCCGACGTTCTGTCGAAGTCGCTCGGTTCCTCGAACACGATCAACATCGTGCACGCGACCGTCAAGGCCCTCAAACAGCTCGAGGAGCCGGAAGCAGTGGCAGCTCGCCGCGGCCTTCCCCTCGAGGACGTCGCCCCCGGCTACCTGCTTCGTGCGCAGGCCGAGGGTCGCGCAGCGGCTCGCGAGGCGCGTGAAGAGAAGGTAGGTGCCTGATGCAGCTCAAGGTTACTCAGGTCAAGTCTGTAATCGGCGGTAACGACGCACAGCGCTCGACGGTGCGAGGCCTCGGTCTCAAGCGCATCGGCGACGTCGTCGTCAAAGAAGACCGCCCCGAGATTCGCGGCATGATCAATGCCGTCCGTCACCTCGTGACGGTTGAAGAGGTGGACTGATCCATGGCGAACGAAAACCCGCTTAAGCTCCACGATCTTCGCCCGGCTCCCGGCGCGAAGACCGCTAAGATCCGCGTGGGTCGTGGTGAAGGCTCGAAGGGTAAGACCTCGGGTCGCGGTACCAAGGGTACGAAGGCGCGCTACCAGGTGAAGGCAGGCTTCGAGGGTGGTCAGACCCCGATGCACCGCCGTCTTCCCAAGCTGCGTGGCTTCAAGAACCCCTTCCGTGTGGAGTTCCAGGTCATCAACCTGGACACCATCGAAGCGCTGTTCCCCGAGGGTGGCACCGTCACCGTCGAGGATCTTGTCGCGAAGGGTGCCGTGCGCAAGAACCAGCCCGTCAAGGTGCTCGGTTCTGGCGACATCACCGTGAAGATCGACATCACTGCCCAGAAGTTCTCGGCTTCGGCCGAGGAGAAGATCACCGCCGCTGGCGGCTCGGTCACCGTGGCGTGAGTTGAAGCAATTTTCATAGTGCTTCTTTGACCAGGCACCGCGACTCAGGATATTTTGAGGCGCGGTGCCTGTTTTAATAGGCCAATAACCCCTAGCTCTAATGCGCTCTGTGTGCATGATAGGCCCACCCCTCGGGCCGCCCGACAGGAGGAACCTGGTGGACAACGCCTTCGTGCGCGCCTTCCGAACCCCTGAGCTCAGGAACAAGCTGCTGTTTGTCCTTGGAATGCTCGCCATCTACCGCTTCGGTGTGTTCGTGCCGACCCCCGGCTTCGACTACACGAACATCGCTGCGTGTACCGAACAGGCACTGAACGGTGCCGGTGGCGGCGTGCTCGGCATGGTGAACCTGTTCTCCGGCGGGGCGCTGCTGCAGATGTCCGTCTTCGCGCTCGGGGTGATGCCGTACATTACGGCGTCGATTATCGTGCAGTTGCTCCGCGTCGTGATTCCCAAGTTCGAGGAGCTGCACAAAGACGGGCAAGCGGGGCAGGCGACGCTCACGCAGTACACGCGCTACATGACTATCGGCCTCGCCGTCCTGCAGTCCACCACCGTGATCACCCTCGTGCGCAGCGGCGCTTTCTTCGCGGGCTGTAACCTCCCGCTTGTGCCAAACCAGTCGTGGTGGATGCTCGTCCTCATGATCCTGACGATGACGACCGGCACCCTCGTCATCATGTGGCTCGGCGAGCTCATCACCGAAAAGGGCGTGGGCAACGGCATGTCCCTGCTGATCTTCACGTCGATCGCCGCGGGCTTTCCCGCCTCGTTCGGTCAGATCCTGAAGCTCCAGGGGTGGATGACCTTCTCCATCGTCATGCTGATCGGCATGATCATTGTGATCGCCGTGATCTATGTCGAGCAGTCGCAGCGCCGCATCCCCGTCCAATACGCCAAGCGCCAGGTGGGCCGTCGCCTCGTGGGCGGCTCCTCGACCTATATCCCGATCAAGGTGAACCAGGCCGGCGTTATCCCCATTATCTTCGCGTCCTCGCTTCTTGCCCTGCCTCAGCTCATCGCTTCGTTTGGTGACCAGAGGTCCGGGTGGGTGCAGTGGATCCACGCCAACTTCGTGCTCGGCCAGGGCTTCTCGTGGATGTATTCGCTTGTCTATTTCGCCCTCATTGTGTTTTTTGCGTTCTTCTACGTGTCCATCACCTTCAACGCTGAAGAGATTGCCGACAACATGAAGAAGTACGGCGGCTTCGTTCCCGGCATCCGTGCGGGCCGCCCAACGGCGCGCTACCTCGAGTACGTCATCAACCGCGTGCTCTCCGCGGGCTCCCTGTACCTCGGTATCTTGGCGCTTGTTCCCCTGATCGCTTTCGCGCTTCTTGGTGCAGACCAGAAGTTCCCGTTCGGAGGAACCTCGCTCCTCATCATCATCGGTGTTGGCCTCGATACCTTGAAGCAGATCAGCTCCAAGCTCCAACAGCACCACTACGAAGGGATTCTCCGATGACCGCCTCCACTCCGGCCCGCCGCCTCCTCATTGTTGGACCTCCGGGTGCCGGCAAGGGCACGCAGGCAGAGCGTATCGTTGAGAAGCTCGGCGTGCCCGCCATTTCCACGGGCGATATCTTCCGTGCGAACGTCTCCAACGAGACTGAGCTTGGCGTTCTCGCGAAGTCCTACATGGATAAGGGTGAGTACGTTCCCGACTCGGTCACCAACGAGATGGTGGAGAGTCGGCTTGCAGAGGACGATGCGGCGAACGGTTTCCTCCTTGATGGCTACCCCCGCACCGTGGCGCAGGTGGAGGCTCTCGATGGAATTCTCGAGAAGCTCGGCGTGGCGCTCGACGCCGTCATTCTCCTCGACGTTGATAGTGAAGCTATCGTGCAGCGGCTTCTTCAGCGCGGCAAAGAGCAGGGCCGCAGCGACGACAACGAAGAGACCATTCGCCGCCGCATCGACGTTTACGGCGAGCAGACCACGCCCCTGATCGATATCTACGACAAGCGAGGTCTCGTGAAGCGCGTCGGCGGCATGAAAGATATCGATGCTGTGACCGCAGATATCCTCGCCGCGCTCGGAGCCTGAGCCCGGATGTCCTTCCGTCGCAAGCCCCGCGTGAGCCTAAAAACCCCCGAGCAGCTCGGGGCAATGCGCAGCGCGGGGCTTCTGCTTAACCGTATTCACGACGAGATCGAAGAGAATCTCCGCAGCGGTATGACCACGGCAGACATCGACCAGATCTCTCGTGCCGTAATTGCCGAAGCCGGTGCGAAGTCCAACTTCCTCGGCTACCACGGCTTTCCTGCGACAGTGTGCGTGAGCGTGAACGAAGAAATCGTGCATGGCATCCCCGGCACTCGGGTGATTCGCGACGGTGATGTGGTGAGCGTGGATGCTGGCTGCATCGTGGACGGATGGCACTCCGACGCCGCCCGCACCCACATCGTGGGCACGGCACGGAGCGAAGCCGATCGCGAACTGGTCGACGTGACCAGGGGAGCAATGTGGGAAGGCATCGCGGCGCTTGCCACCGCGAGCCGCGTGGGTGAGATCGGCGCCGCAATCGAAGACTACGTCGCCGAATGCGCGGGGGAGCGGATCCAGCACCTCGAGGAATTCGGAGGGCACGGCATCGGCCGAGCCATGCATGAGCCGCCCGACGTCATGAACTTCCGCACGCACGATCGCGGCCCGAAAGTCGTGCCCGGTATGGCCCTGTGTATCGAACCCATGCTCATCCAAGGCGACGGCGAATTCGACATCCTCGACGACGAGTGGACCGTGGTGGCGACAAAGGGTGGGCGCGCAGCCCACTTCGAGCACTCCGTCGCGGTGACCGAAACGGGAATCTTCGTGCTCAGCGCCGCTGACGGTGGGAAAGCCGAACTTGCAAAGCGTGGCGTGATGATCGCTGAAGAACCGTCGGACCACACCGCCACCGGAAGGTGAGCGATCGCACGCGCCAAGCCACTTATCGCGGCGCGCGTGCGCGTGTACGATTGACAGTCGAGTGCGCTCTTTCGGCAACCCCGAAAATTTAAGCGGTTCGCCGCTTGAAAAGTGCGCGCTTGAAGGTGGGACATGCGAAACCAGTCCCCGCAAGGGGCAGAGGGACAGTAGAGACTATGGCGAAAAAAGACGGCGTGATCGAAGTCGAGGGCACCGTGACCGAAGCGCTCGCAAACGCGCGCTTCCGCGTTGAGCTGGACAACGGCCACAAAGTACTCGCGCATATCTCGGGCAAGATGCGCCAGCACTACATCAGGATCCTCCCCGAGGATCGCGTTGTGGTCGAGCTCAGCCCGTACGACCTTGAAAAGGGTCGCATCGTTTACCGATACAAGTAAGCCGGGCCGCGCATGCGGTCAGCTACGCTCTCGGGCCCGCTAGGCTCGAGCGCAGATCAACTGTAGAAGGGCATCATGAAGGTTTACCCCAGCGTGAAGCGTATCTGTGACAACTGCAGGGTGATTCGTCGCCACTCGCGTGTCATGGTTATCTGCACGAACCCGCGCCACAAGCAGCGCCAGGGCTGAGTGCACCGCCTCCAACGGGAGGCACCCCGCGGCTCACGCCGCACCTATAAGTAAAGAGACAGCATGAACCTCATTGCGAGGATCACCCGCGGGACAGGGGCCGCGGCGCACCGCCTAGACGGGAGCGACATGCTGGATCAGGCCCCTGAGTAAAACAGTAGGAGAACTGCTCATGGCACGTCTCGTTGGCGTCGACCTCCCGCGCGAAAAGCGCCTGGAAGTCGCCTTGACGTACATTTACGGCGTGGGTCGCACCCGCGCAATCGAAGCTCTCAACGCAACCGGCGTTGACGGCAACCAGCGCGTCCACCAGGTTTCCGATGAGGACCTGGTCAAGCTGCGCGATTACATCGAAGAGAACTACCAGGTCGAGGGCGACCTGCGACGCGAGGTCGCAGCAGACATTCGCCGCAAGATCGAGATCGGCTCGTACGCCGGCATGCGTCACCGCCGCGGCCTTCCGGTCCGTGGTCAGCGCACCAAGACCAACGCACGTACCCGCAAGGGCCCGAAGCGCACCGTGGCCGCCAAGAAGAAGGCTGCTCGCTGAGCGGCAGTTACTCCACGGGCAGTGTTCGGCACTGACCCGTATCGATCACCTTTCACGAACTCAAGGAGTTTTGGCACATGCCTCCCAAGTCACGTCAGGCCGCCGCGGCGCGTAAGCCTCGCCGCAAGGACAAGAAGAACGTCGTCAACGGCCAAGCACACATTAAGAGCACCTTCAACAACACCATCGTGTCGATCACTGACCCGAGCGGTGCTGTGATCTCGTGGGCCTCCTCGGGCCAGGTCGGCTTCAAGGGCTCGCGTAAGTCCACCCCGTACGCTGCGCAGATGGCCGCCGAGGCCGCCGCGCGCCGCGCCCAGGAGCACGGCCTCAAGAAGGTCGACGTCTTCGTTAAGGGACCGGGTTCGGGCCGCGAAACCGCGATCCGTTCGCTCACCGCAGCGGGCCTCGAGGTCGGTTCGATCCAGGACGTTACCCCCCAGCCGCACAACGGCGTTCGCCCGCCGAAGCGTCGCCGCAACTGAGCATTGCTCGGGTGCGCGAAACGATAACCGTCATCCATCAGTGTCGTACCGCCACCGCGAACGTCATATAGCGGACGTTCCAAGAAAGGACACAACGTGCTCATTGCACAGCGCCCCACGCTGACCGAAGAGGTCGTTTCTGACTACCGCTCACGGTTCGTCATCGAGCCGCTCGAGCCGGGCTTCGGCTACACGCTCGGCAACTCGCTGCGCCGCACACTGCTCTCGTCCATCCCGGGCGCGGCAGTGACGTCGATCCGCATCGACGGCGTCCTCCACGAATTCTCGACCGTTCCGGGTGTGAAGGAAGATGTCACCGAGCTCATCCTGAACATCAAGAACCTCGTGGTGTCGTCGGAAAACGACGAGCCGGTCGTAATGTACCTGCGTAAGGAGGGTGAGGGCGTCGTGACCGCCGCCGACATCACCCCGCCGGCAGGCGTCGAAATCCACAACCCCGACCTGCACATCGCGACCCTCAACTCGAAGGGTCGCCTCGAGGTCGAGCTGATCGTTGAGCGTGGCCGCGGCTACGTTTCGGCCCAGCAGAACAAGGGCGCCGAGAGCGAGATTGGCCGCATTCCGGTCGACTCGATCTACTCGCCTGTTCTCAAGGTGACGTACAAGGTTGAAGCCACTCGTGTCGAGCAGCGCACGGACTTCGATCGACTCATCATCGATGTCGAAACGAAGCCGGCGATCGCCCCGCGCGATGCCATTGCTTCGGCTGGCAAGACCCTCGTGGAGCTCTTCGGTCTCGCACAGGAGCTCAACCACGAGGCAGAGGGTATCGAGATTGGTCCTTCTCCGACCGACCAGGCCCTTGCCGCCGACCTTGCGCTTCCGATCAACGACCTCAACCTCACGGTTCGTTCGTACAACTGCCTTATGCGCGAGGGTGTGTACACCGTTGGTGAACTCACCAATCGCTCCGAGGCGGACCTGCTCGACATCCGCAACTTCGGCCAGAAGTCCATCGACGAAGTCAAGGCGAAGCTCGCTGAGCTCGGCCTCTCGCTCAAGGATTCCCCGGCCGGTTTCGATCCTTCCACTGTTCTTGACTCGTACGGCGACGACGAGTTCGGCGAGCAGTTCTGATTTCCATCTTTTTCTTCGAGGAGAAACAACATGCCTGCACCCACTAAGGGCGCTCGACTCGGCTCGTCCCCGGCTCACGAGAAGGCTATTCTCGCGAACCTCGCGACTGCCCTTTTCGAGCACGGTGCCATCACCACGACGCAGACCCGCGCGAAGCGCGTTCAGCCCCTCGCTGAGCGCCTCATCACCCAGGCGAAGAAGGGCGACCTTGCCAATCGCCGCCGCGTGATGCAGACGCTCAAGACGAAGACTGCCGCGCACGTTCTCATGACTGAGATCGCTCCGAAGTTCTCGGACCGCCCCGGCGGTTACACCCGCATCACGAAGCTCGAGAACCGCAAGGGCGACAACGCCCCCATGGCTCTTCTTGAGCTCGTGGAGGAAGAGTACTCGCCGAAGCAGGCCGTCGTGAAGGAAGCCGAAGGCGCTGCCAAGGCATCCGCAAAGGCCGATGAAGCTCCCGCTGAGGAGACGAAGGTCGAAGAGACCGCGGCTGAGGAAACGCCCGCAGAGGAGACCACGGAGAACACCGAGGCCTGATCCTCGCGTTGCTCTAGCAAAAGGGAAGGCCCGCTCCGATCCGTCGGAGCGGGCCTTCTCGCATCGCTGCAACGTTGCTGCGCACTAGCCGCGCAACTACCTCGCATCGGTGTGGCGTCTTAGCTCCCGTAGAGGGACTCTGCTTCGGCGCGCTTGCGCGCATATGCCTTATCGAACCCGCTTTGCCCGCGAGTATCCGCGACAGAAGGAACGTTGTGGCCTGGACGCGCGGCAAGCCACCCTGATCCCAGCTCGATGAGCGACTCGTGCTTGGTCGTGTAGTACTGGCCGGGATCTACGAGTGCAAAGCCGCGGGCCCCGCGCGAGGCGGCTACGAGATGGTGGTGGAATCTGGTGGTGATCCAGAACTGTCCGGGCGAAATTCTGAACGGTTCGGTCCAGAAGTCGCTGAACGGGACGAAGCGCGAGAACTCGATCCCGCGGGCAGTGAGGGCCTCGAAGCCTCGGTAGTCAACGCCCGGAAGCGCTTCCACATAGGTGAGTCGGGCATGCGCGAGGGCCGCATCGTGAAAGGCTGATTCAACCGTGTCGAGGAATGCTTCGAAGCTACCGTCGCCGATCGCATCCGACTGTACGCACACCACTACCTCGTTGACGTCCCCAAGTGGCGCACCCAGCTGCGCGAGCCCGAGGAAAGCATCATCGAGCCCAGTGGTAGTGGCGGCGAGCTCAGCGCTTTCGTCGTCACGGACACTCACGTGCGCGAAACCCTCGAAGCTCGCTCCGGCGTCTGGTATCAGGCCCTGTCCGGTCGCGATGAGGCGTGCCCCCGAGACCGCAGCTGAGGCGCGCATGCCTTCGAGGAGCCCAAGGTTCTTCGGCCAGCGACTATTGAGGAAGCCCCCGCCGAGCAAATGAAGTGTCGTCGCGCGGTTCATTTCGGAGATTTGGAGATCGAACAGGGGGCTGCCCATGTGCGTGACGATCTCTGCGATGCTGCGCGGTTCCCACTCCTGGTTCGCGAGCTCCAACACGCGGTACAGGGTGTCAGTCGTGGTGAGGTTCGGGTGGTCGCCGCGGAACAACACACTGGCAGCACCCGGGTGACGGCAATCGAGCCACACCTGAGCCTCGGGCTTGGTTTCGGCGAGGAAGCGAAGCCAAGTGCGGGCGATGAGTTCGTCCCCGTAGTTGGGGTAGCCGGCCATCGAGACGAGGTAGATGCGCTCGCCTGCACCACGGGAGCTTTCGCTCGTGACCTCGTGATTCGCGGTAGTGGTGCGGGCCTGCGATTTCTTCCGCTCGAGAAACTTAGAGAAGGCCACGGTGCTCCATATAGCGGTAGAGGAAGGCCGCGAGTTCGGCACGTGTGGTCTGGTTGAAGGGGCGATAGGTGCCGTCGTCCCATCCGCGTGAGATGCCCGTCGATCCCATCCATTTGATTTCCTTCTCGAAAACGAGCGAGGAATTCACGTCTTTGAAACCGCTGAACTGCACGTTCGAAAGGTTTTCCCCCGAGGCGCGGAAGAGGAACGCTGCCATCGCGTCGCGGAGAATCGGCTGGTAGGGGCGGAATTCCCATCCTCCGCGGACTTTCCATCCCGTTGTGAGGCCCGTGGAGTGTGCCCAGCAGATTTCCTTGTAGAAGGGCTGGCTTTGGTCGACGTCGAGGAATGGGGAGCGTCTCGGCGGGGTGTAGGCGGGCTCGCCTGCGATGCGGTACATGTAGGCGATAACCGCGTCTCGCCACACAGAAATTTGGGGTCGGAATGTGCGGTCAGGCCAGCCCCGAATCACGCCGAGATCGGCGAGGGTGTTGATTTCGTGCGCAAAGGTCAGGTTGTCGGGAACGTCGATGAAGTGCTTCGTGCGCGTTCCGCCGGGGGTAAACGACACTTTTCCGTTGACCTTGGTGGCAGTGCCGTTCTCGAAGCGCTGGGTAGTGCCCGTCGTGCTTTCGAGGGGGCGTCCCCAGGCAGACGTCCAGTCGGCGCCGAAGGCACTTTTGTGAGCGCTCGTGCGACCACCTGCCGTGAGAATGAGCCCACCCGTGAGGCGAGTGACGTCGTAGGCCCCTTCTGCCCGGCGAACGTGCGTGACGGTTCCGAACGCACCGCGCCCGCCGCCGTTGACGTAGGCAACGAGGTGCTCGGGGTAACGCTCCTTGAATCCGTTGAGCTTTTGCTGCACGAGGCTGCGCAGCTTCGGAAGCTGGCCGTAGTAGGTGTCCCCCGGGCAATCCGTGTAGTTCACGTCGCGGTGCGCGAAGAGGTGGGGCATGGAGAAGGTGCCGCTGCG
This sequence comes from Dermabacter sp. HMSC08H10, assembly GCF_001807585.1. Lineage (NCBI taxonomy): Bacteria > Bacillati > Actinomycetota > Actinomycetes > Micrococcales > Dermabacteraceae > Dermabacter > Dermabacter sp. HMSC08H10. The sequence goes on along the minus strand of NZ_KV789429.1, from coordinate 329,740 downwards.
CTTCACGTTCGAGGTGGTGACGGTCCAGGTCTCGGTGCCGTACACGTCCTGAGTGAACGTGCTGGCGAGCTTCCACGCGGCCACGGTTGCGATGGCGTTGAGCGCCGCGGTGGGCACGGGAATGTCCATGTAGTCACCCATGACGGAGATGCCACAGGAGCCCGTGTTGAAGCCACGGGCATGGGCGCCGGCAACGTTGCGGTGCAGGCCACCCGCGCGCCCTTCAAAGATTTGTCCGTATTTGTCGACGACGACGTTGTAGCCGAGATCGGCCCAACCGAGGGTTTTAGTGTGGTAGGTGAACATCCCGCGCACAACCTGAGGGCTTTGCGCCGCGGTGTAGGTGTTGGAGCCGCCCGTGTGGTGGATGCAGATCGCCTTGAGTTCCTTCGCGTAGCTCAAACGTGAAGTGTTGACCGTGCCGGCGTTCCATTCCTCACGGGTGATGAACGTTGGCGCGCCGGTACCGGGCGTCACGGTAGCAGGCAGAATGCGGGTGATGCCGGAACCGCTACCGCTTGAGGCGAGGCGCACGTCGCTGCGTGATTCCGACGTGGTGATGAGGTGCGCGGTGAGCTGCTCGGAAATGTCGATGCCATCGCGGAAGGCGCGGACATTAACCGCGCTCGAGGGCCCGACCCACACGGCTTCGCTCGCGTTCTCCTCAATGTCGGTCATGAGTTCGGCGCTCAGCCAGTCGCCCCATTCCCCGGTATTGAGGTCCTTGCCCTGGAACTCCACCACGTCGGGGAGTCGAGATCGGCGGGCCAACTCGCGGCGGCCATGGTGATGTAGCCGGCAACGTGCTTCGCGGGGGTACCGTCGAGTTCGGGGTTTTTGTCCGTGGCGCCGTGCGTGTGGACGGTGTCGGTGTGTTTGAGGTCGCGATCCACAACGGCGGTGTCACCACCGCTGGGGGCGGGGGAGTCGTCGGCAAGGGCAAGGCCCATTCCGAGAGCGCCCACTCCGGCTGCGGCGAAGGGGGTGACGGCACCGACCTTGAGTAGGGTGCGACGATTGAGGGGGGATTTTTCGAAGCTCATGGGGAAGTGCTTTCTTGTGAGGGGAAGTCGGCCTTACCATAGCGCACGCGGGCCTTCGCTGGGAAGGCCCGCGTGCGTCATCTGACCGGGTTAAGCGAGATGCTCGGGGAGCGTTTGGGCGCGGCGCTCGCGAAGCTCCGCGAGGGGGAACGTTCCGACGCCAGCCAGCTCCAGGCCGTCGCCACCACTTGTGCCGATGCGAGCCGCGGGGACCGACGCGCTGCGTGCGAGTTCCTCGAGGGCAGGAGCATCGTCAGGGCGCACCGCGACGATGGCCCGCGCGTGCGACTCGGAGACGAGGGCTGTGAACGCGTCGATGCCGTCACGGTCGATCACGGTCGTGAGGTCGATCGATGCGCCCGTGTCGAATCGAGTGGTGGATTCGACGAGTGACTGGAAGAGGCCGCCTTCGCTGAGGTCGTGGCTTGCGCGTGCGATTCCCTGGTCGGCCGCACCGATGAGTACGGTAGCGAGGGCTTTTTCGTGTGCAAGCGACACGCGCGGGGGTGTGCCGCCGAGGTGAGCGTGGGTGGCGTCGACCCACGCGGAGCCCGAAAGCTCCTCGCGAGTTTCACCGAGAAGGTAGATGGCAAGCCCTTCTTCGTGCCATCCGGAGGGCACCCGCGTCGCGACGTTGTCAAACACGCCGAGGACGCCGACGACGGGGGTCGGGTGGATTGCCGAGTTGAGGCGGCCGGGCTCGCCCGTGGAGTTGTACAGGGAGACGTTGCCGCCGGTCACGGGAACTTCGAGCTCCTGGCAGGCGTCGGCGAGCCCCGTGATTGCTTCGACGAACTGCCACATGCGGTCCGGGTCTTCGGGCGAGCCGAAGTTGAGGCAATCGGTCACGGCGAGAGGGCGTGCGCCTGCCGTGGCGACGTTGCGGTAGGCCTCCGCGAGCGCGGCGCGTGCGCCTTCTTTCGGGTTCAGCATCGCGAAGCGGCCGTTGCCGTCGGTGGCGATGGCGATGCCGCGGCCCGTTTTTTCGTCGATGCGGAGCACACCTGCGTCGTCGGGCATCGCGAGCGCGGTGTTGCCGCCGACGTAGCGGTCGTATTGGTCGGTGACCCACGCGGTGCTCGCGAGGTTCGGGGAGGTCGTGAGTGCCCACAGCTGCGTGACGAGTTCGTCGGTGCTTGCAGGGCGGGGGAGGCCTTCGGCGTGGTCGGCCTCGAGGGCGTCCTGCCATGCCGGGCGCGCGTAGGGGCGGTCATAGGTGGGGCCCTCGTGCGCGACGGTCGTGGGATCGACGTCGACGATGCGCTTGCCGTAGTGGTCGATCGTGAGCCGTCCCTCGCCCGTGACTTCGCCGATGACGGCGGCTTCAACACCCCACTTGTCGGTGATGGCGAGGAATTCCTCGAGGTTGTCGGGGGAGACGACGGCCATCATGCGCTCTTGCGATTCGCTCATGAGGATCTCGCCCGCGGTCAGCGTCGGGTCGCGAAGGAGCACGTTTTCGAGGTCGATGTGCATGCCGGAGCCGCCGTTGGACGCGAGTTCGCTCGTTGCGCACGAGATGCCGGCGGCGCCGAGGTCCTGGATGCCTTCGACGGTGCCTTTCGCGAAGAGCTCAAGGCAGCACTCGATGAGCAGCTTCTCCATGAACGGGTCGCCGACCTGGACGCTCGGGCGTTTCGCCGGGCCCTCGTCCTCGAAGGTTTCGGAGGCGAGGATCGACGCGCCGCCGATTCCGTCGCCACCTGTGCGTGCACCGAACAGCACGACCTTGTTGCCGGCGCCTGTCGCGGAGGCCAGGTGGATGTCCTCGTGGCGAAGCACGCCCACGGCGAGGGCGTTGACGAGGGGATTGGTTTGGTAGGCGGGGTCGAACACGGTTTCACCACCGATGTTGGGCAAACCGAGGCAGTTGCCGTATCCGCCGATACCGGCGACGACGCCGGTGGCGACTCGTGCAGTATCCGGGTGGTCGATCGCGCCGAATCGGAGCTGATCCATGACGGCGACGGGGCGGGCCCCCATCGAGATGATGTCGCGGACGATGCCGCCAACGCCGGTCGCAGCCCCCTGGTAAGGCTCGACGTAGCTCGGGTGGTTGTGCGATTCGACCTTGAACGTCACGGCCCAGCCGTCGCCGATATCAACGACGCCAGCGTTCTCGCCGATACCCACGAGGAGGTTTTCCTTCATCGCGGGGGTCTGTTTCTGGCCGAACTGTTTGAGGTGGATCTTGGAGGACTTGTACGAGCAGTGCTCAGACCACATAACGGAGTACATGGCGAGCTCGGCGTTCGTGGGGCGGCGGCCGAGGAGCTCGCGGATCTTCGCGTACTCCTCTTCCTTGAGGCCCAGATCGGCCCACGGCTGCTGTTCGTTCGGGGTTTCACGCGCCCGCTCGATCGTGTCTGGCTCGTGCGTGTTCATGCTCGCGGCTGTCCTCCGTGTCGGTTGTTCTCAGCACCTCGTATTTTACGACGTCGCGCACGGTAACGCGGAATGACAGAGTAGAGACATGTCGCCTTCCACGAAGACTCTTGCGCGTGTGCCGAACGCTGCCGCCGCGTGGGCAGCGATTCTCACCCGCGCGCCCGTCGCGCGCGCCGAGGACGTTCCCGATCGCCGCTATAGCGTGCGCGGTGTTGCCATTGAGGAGCGGCGCGCCCTGCGCTATTCGCGCGTCGTTGCGCCTCATGGAAGGGACGCGTGGGCTGATGCGCATCTCGCCCATCCCGGTTTCTTGCATGCCCTCGCGCATCCGCTCGGGCTCGCGCTCATGGCGGCTCCGCGTTTTCCGCTTCCCGCGCTCGGGCTTGTGCACGTCAAGAATTCGCTCTTGTTGCACCGGCCAGTGTGCATAGGGGAGAGGATCGACATTGAGACACGTATTGGGGACCTCGCACGCTCTTCACGGGGGAGCGCGTGCGAAGTGGTCTCGGTGTTGTCGAGCGGGGGTGACATCGTCGCGACCGACGTCTCGACGTACCTGCTGCGTGGCTCCGGTAATTCTGCGATGCGTGCAAAGTCTCTCCAGACCGAGGCGGCTCCTTTCGCCTCGGCGGCGTCTCCGTCGCGATGGAAGCTCTCCGCGGGTGTGGGGCGCGAGTTCGCACGAGTGAGCGGCGATGTCCACCCGATTCACGTGAGCGCACTGAGCGCACGTGCGCTTGGTGCCCCTTCGCCGCTCGCCCACGGCATGTTCCTGGGATCGCGTGCGCTCAGCGAAGCCGGAGTAGGGGCGCACTCTCCGCTTTTGTGGGAACTCGAGTTCCCGTCGCTTCCGCCTTTGCCCGCAACGGTGTGGGTGCGGTACGGGCGAGAGGAGCCGAAGGAAGGAACGAAGGGCAGTTCGGTCGCGTTCTCAGGGTTCAGCCTGCGGGGTCCGACGCCTGCCGATCGCACGGCGCACCGTGCCTTTTCTGGCCGCGTAACGGTCCTTGGAGGCGCATGAGAGCCCCGCGTGGCCTCAGTAAACTCAAGAAGATTTCAGGAACCTCGATGCGGTGGGCGTTAGCGTGATTTAAGCAAAGACGAAGGTGGCGCGGGAATTGCGTCGCCGAAGGTGCGGACGAAGGAGTGCCATGCCCCTGTACGAGTTTCGGTGCGGTGAAGGTCACCTCAGCGAAGCACTGCTGCCGATGAGCAGCACGACTCGAGAACGCCAGTGCCCCGAGTGCGACACCACCGCGAGGCGCCTCGTGAGCGCTCCCGCTGTGCGGTCGCTCGATCCAGCACTGACAAACGCGATTGATTCAGCGAAGCGCAGCGCCTATGAGCCCCAGGTTCATTCTTCGCTTCCCTCTTCGCGAGGCGCCAAGCCAACCCCTGTATCGCACGATCCGCGCCATCGTGCACTTCCGCGTCCCTGACGCCCCGAGTAGGCAAGCAAAGGAGCACACAGAGCCATGCCTAAGAATCTTTTCCCGCTTGATTCCACGAAGTCGTTCAAAGATCAGGACATCGTTGGCCACAACCGTTGGCACCCGGACATTCCGGCGGCTGTCACGGTAAACCCCGGCGACACGTTCCGCATCGACTGCCGCGAGTGGTTCGACGGCGACATCAAGAACGATGACAGCGCCCAGGACATCCTCGAAGCCCCCGTGAGCAAGGTCCACGCACTTTCGGGCCCGTTCCACATTAAGGGTGCGAAGCCGGGCGACCTGTTGATCGTGGACATCCTCGACGTTGGCCCGATTCCGCAGGAAGATGAGGGCCCCCTCGCGGGTCAGGGCTGGGGCTACACCGGCATCTTCGCGAAGAACAATGGCGGCAGCTTCCTCGTGGATCAGTTCCCGGATGCCTACAAGGCTGTGTGGGACTTCAACGGCCAGACCGCGACCTCGCGCCACGTGCCTGGCGTGTCGTTTACGGGTCTCATCCATCCGGGCCTCATGGGCACGGCGCCCTCGCACGAGCTTCTTAAGAAGTGGAACGACCGCGAGGCCGCGCTGATCGCCACGGACCCGAACCGCCTGCCTCCGCTCGCGCTCCCGCCCGAACCGAAGGATGCAGTTCTTGGCACGCTCACCGGCGACGATTTCGATCGCGTCGCAGCCGAGGGTGCACGCACCGCTCCGCCGCGCGAAAACGGCGGTAACCAGGACATCAAGAACCTCTCGAAGGGCACGCGCGTGTTCTACCCCGTCTACGTGGATGGCGCGCACTTCTCGGTAGGCGACCTGCACTTCTCGCAGGGCGATGGCGAGATCACCTTCTGTGGCGGCATCGAGATGTCGGGCTTCATCGACGTGCACGTGGATGTCATCCCTGGCGGCATGGACAAGTACAACGTCAAGGAAAACGCGATCTTCATGCCCGGCAATGTCGAGCCGCGCTACAGCGAGTGGATTTCCTTCTCGGGTACGTCCGTGACGCTCGACGGCGAGCAGCGCTACCTCGATTCGCAGCTTGCCTACCAGCGCGCCTGCCTCCACGCGATCGACTACCTCACGACCTTCGGCTGGACGCCGGAGCAGATCTTCCTCCTGCTCGGTGCCGCGCCGATCGAGGGCCGCTTCTCGGGCGTCGTTGACATCCCGAACTCGTGCGCGACCGTGTACATCCCGACCGCCATCTTCGACATCGACGTGCGCCCCGGCGCAGGCGACGTGCCGAAGATCGATCCGGGCATCGGGGCGCCGCGCGCCGCGAACGCGTAAGGCAAAGAAGCGTTCATACCCGCGAACGCTCCTTGCACCTGAGGGGGCGCGCCAACCCAGTGGAGGTTGGCGCGCCCCCCTCGTCACGTGCCGTAGGCTCGTGAGCATGACATTTCCCGACGCACGTACCGACGCCCTCGACCGCCTCATCATGCACGATGCGAGCGCGCACGTCGCACAGCCCGGTAGCGGCGATGGAGACATCCTCGTTCTCGATGACCGCTCCGGCGCACTGACTCAATGGGCACTCGCGCACGTGGGGCCGCATTCGCGGGTGTTCGTGCGCACGGTGTCGCGCGCTCATGCATCGACCGTGCAAGCGGCGGCGCACGAGGCCGCCGCGACGTCGGGTCGGGCGGATCGAAATCGAGTGCTCATCGCAGGTCTCGACGGAAGCGAGCTCGATCTCGAATCCTTCCTTGCCGCCCACGGATTCTCGGGGAGACTCGTGCTCGGGCACCTGCCAAAATCACTCGCCGCGCTAGAAGAGAACGCGCGGATGCTCGCGAGGCACGCGCGTCGAAGCGGCACAGACATGATCGTGGTGCTCGGTGGCGCCACGAAGCACATGACGCGCTCGATGAACGATGCGCTCGCGACCGGCTTCACCGAAGTCCGGGGTCTTCTGGGAAAGGGGAAATTTAGGTGCCTCGAGGCGTCCACGCCGCGCGAATCCGTGACGGTAATGCCCCCGCGCACGAAGCGGTGGGGCGGCGGGACGCTTACCGCCTTCGGCGGCGTGTTCTCGGGCGCTAAGCCTGACCGCGGGGGAGAGGCGCTCGCGAATGCAGCGGCCTCATGGCTCGCGGCCCGCCCACAGCATGCGGCGCCCGCCACGCGCGTCCTCGACCTTGGCTGCGGCAACGGCATGCTCTCGCTCGCGGTATGCGAGGCGGCTGCGCGAACGGCCTGTGCCCTCACGCTCGCCGCGACGGATATTGACCTCGATGCGGTTCGCTCGACGCGCGCCACGCTAGAGCCCTACCGGGCACAACCCGGCGCCACTCTCACTCTCACGTGGGATTCTGCCGCTGCCCAGCACCCCGAATCCTCGACCGACCTCGTGCTCCTCAACCCGCCGTTCCACGACGGCACGCGTATCGATGCGACGCTCGTCGAGCCGCTCATCGAGGCGGCGTACCGCATTCTCGAGCCGGGCGGAGAACTGCTCCTCGTGCATAACTCGCACCTGCGCTACCGGCCCCTCCTTAAGCGGCGATTTGCCGCCACCCGAGAGGTGAGCCGGGACCGCACGTTCACCGTGCTCAGCGCGAAAAAGTAAGGACGCTGGGGAGCTCCTTAGGCGAGGATCGACTTCATGACCGAGGTGAAAAAGCCGAGGCCATCCACGCCCGTGCGGGTACCTTCTCCCGGCATGTCCGGGCCGAAGCCTGCCTCGACGGCGTGCTCCGGGTGCGGCATAAGCCCCACGACGTTGCCGTACTTGTTCGTGATTCCGGCAATCCCGCGATAGGAGCCGTTCGGGTTGTCCTCGAAACCAGCGGGGCCGCCGACGGCGCCCTCGGCGTAACGGAACACCACGCGATTATCGGCCTCGAGCTCGTCGAGAGTCTTCTCATCAGCGACGTAGAGGCCGTCCTGATTCTTCAGAGGGATTCGGATGATCTGGCCCTCGGCGTATGCGGTTGTCCACGCCGTTCGCGTGTTCTCAACGCGAAGCGGCTGATCGCGGCACACGAACGTCCGGTGCGCATTCTTGATCATCGAACCGGGAAGCAGGTGCGTCTCGGTGAGGATCTGGAAGCCGTTGCAGATCCCGAGCACGGGCATGCCGCCCTTGGCCGCATCGACCACGCGTTCCATGATCGGCGCGAAACGGGAAATAGCGCCCGCCCGCAGATAATCCCCGTAGCTGAAGCCGCCCGGAAGGATCACCGCATCGACGTCACGCAGGTCGTCGTCCGCGTGCCACAGCGCAACCGGCTCACCGCCGGCGATCGTGACGGCGCGAAGTGCGTCGCGATCGTCGAGGGTCCCGGGAAAGGTCACCACACCGATTGCGGGCATCAGGCCTGCTCCTCCTCGACGCGCACCGACACGACATCTTCGATAACGGGGTTCGAGAGCAGCTCGGTTGCCGCCTCGCGCACGCGCTCGAGCACGTCGTCGGTCACGTCGCCCTCAACCTCGAGCTCAAAACGCTTGCCTTGACGGACCGAGGTGATGTTCTCGAAATCGAGTCGTCCAAGAGCGCCGAGAACGGCCTTTCCCTGTGGGTCAAGAATCTCGGGTTTCGGCATTACGTCGACGATGAGGCGGGGCATGTCATCTCCAGAAAACAGTAGGCACGAAAGTGTCGTCGAAAACTGCGCGCGTCGCGCACACGATGATTCTACCGGCCAGTGCGGCTTGTCCTCATCTTTTGCCCCTACTGTGGCGGCATGGACATTACACACTTTGGCCATTCCGCTCTGCTCGTTTCGTACCGCGGCGGCACCGGAGCGCGCGCAGGGGAGGGAGGGGCGGGAGAGTCCGACACCACCCGGCTCCTCATCGACCCCGGCAATTTGAGCGATCCTTCGCTCACGCACCTTACCGATCTTGACGCGATTGCGATCAGCCACCAGCACCCCGATCACGCGCACCCGCCATACCTTGCGGAGCTTTTCGCGCACAATCCCGAGGCAGCAATCCTTCTCGAGCCTCAAACCGCGCAGGCTCTAAGCGACAACCCCGAGACCTCACGCTTTCGGGAGCGCTTCACGCCTCTCGCGCCAGGTCAGCGAGCGAGCGTCGGGCCCTTCCCCGTCACCGTCACCGCAGCCGGGGGAGCCCACGCGACCATCCACCCGTCTATCCCGCCCGTGGGAAACGTGGCGCTTATCGTCGAAGCGGCCGGCGAGAAAACACTTGTGCACACCGGTGACTCGCTCGCCCCGCACCCCGAAATCGTCGGGGCTGACGTTCTGTCGTTTCCCCTCGTCGCGCCGTGGTCGAAAATGCACGAAACGATCGATTTCCTCAGAATTGTGAAACCTGCCGTGGCGATCCCCGTGCACGATCGCGTGGCCTCTGCCGAGGGGCGAGCGATCTATATGAAACAGTCGCGCGCCTTCGCTCCCAAGGAATGCGAAGTGCGAGATTGGCCCGTGGGTACCGAACCCGGGCAGGGTCGTACCCTCAGTTTTTAGCGGCGCAGCGGCGCGGCGGAATTAATGAACCTCGAAGCCTCCGCGCGCGCGGAACTGCTCACGCACGCGCTCGACGAGTTCCTTCTCCGGCGGCCGGGTATCGCGCAGCTTGTAGTCGAGGCCGAGTGAATCCCATTTGTCGGTGCCCATCTGGTGGAAGGGCAGCACCTCGATACGACTCACGTTCGAGCGCCACCGCTCAACGATGTCGGCGACTTTCTCGACGTTGTCATAGTCGTCGGTGAGTCCAGGAACGAGCACGAAACGCGCCCACACCTCGATCCCCTTCGCGTTCAAGCGATCGCCAAAATCGATCGTCGGCTGCAGGTCGCGGCCAGTCGTGCGCTTATACACGTCGGGATCGCCGCTCTTAACGTCGAGAAGCACGAGATCGACCGACTCAAGCAGGTCGTCTGAGGCATTGCGGCCGAGAAAACCCGACGTATCGATCGCGGTGTGGACACCCATGTCCTTGGCAGCCTCGAGGATTCGCTTGGCAAAGGCGGGCTGCTGGAGAACCTCGCCGCCCGAGAGCGTAATGCCGCCGCCCGAGGCCTTGAAAATGCGGCGATAGCGGCGGATCTTCCCAATGATCTCGTCAGCGGTCACGTCCTGACCGTTCTTCGCCTCGAACGTGTCGGGGTTGTGGCAGTACAGGCAGCGAAGCGGGCAGCCACTGAAGAAGATCGTGAGGCGAGTGCCGGGGCCGTCGACTGCCGTCACAAGTTCCCACGAGTGAATCGAGGCGAGTTCGCCTTCGCGTACCGCCTGGAGTCGATCAGGGCGCTCCAGGTGCGTTTCCTCGAGCCCCTCAATGCCGGCGCCCTGGCGCCTCTTGTGAAGCGGAAGGTCAACCTGGCTGATGCTCTTGGCCTCGGACTCGGTCATGAAACGCCTCTCGTGAAAATCGTGGTGGGCACACGTGCCGCCGATCGGGGGCATGCGCCCTAAAGAGTTGGGCCCGGAAACCGGAGCTTCCAGGCCCAACAGGTGAACGCTTCGATGCGTCAATTATTGCGCATCATGCGTGTAAAGGGGATGTCTCAGGCGCCCTGGTGGAAGGTGCGGTTGAGAACGTCGAGCTGCTGCTCGCGCGTGAGCTTCACGAAGTTCACGGCGTAGCCCGACACGCGAACCGTGAGGTTCGGGTACTTCTCCGGGTTCTCCATCGCGTCGACAAGGGTCTCCTTGTTGAGCACGTTGATGTTCGCGTGGTAGAGGCCCGACTCCATGTTGTTTGCTGCGCGGTTGGTCTTCATGGACTCAAGGCGCTCGTCGAAAGTCTTGACTGCCATTATTCTCTCCTCAATCAGAGTGATGGAAATGTGGGGGTGAAAACCGGCCGAGCCCGAGGGGCTCGCGCCCGACCGATTCACATTTAGGGGTTCAGACGATCAGTCTTCGTCGTCCATGATGAAGCCGGAGTCGAGAATGCCGACCAGGTTCTTGACCTGCTCGTCCTTCGTGCGACCGAGGCCCTGCGGGGTGATCGTGTTGGTCAGCGAGATGCCGTCCAGCGCGTCGTTGTAGTCGAGCTTGCCAACGGAAAGCATCGAGGCCACCATGCCGTGGCTATCCATGCCGTTTTCCGGGTTAGCGCCCGGGGCGAAGGGCGTGCCCTTCTCGTGGCCCGAGGGGAACGAGCCGGTCGCCTTGCCGTACACGACGTTCGACGTAATCGTGAGCACCGACTGGGTCGGGATCGCGTCACGGTACATCGGGATTGCCTTGATCTTCGACATGATCGTGTGCACAACGGTCGCGGCGATGTCGTCGGCGCGATCGTCGTCGTTACCGTAGATCGGGAAGTCACCCTCGGTGCGGTAGTCGACAACGAGGCCGGACTCGTCGCGGATCGGGTACACCTTGGCGTACTTGATCGCGGAGAGCGAGTCCGCGACGATCGAGAGGCCAGCGATGCCGCAGCCCATCGTGCGCGTGATATCCGAATCGTGAAGCGCCATCTCGATCGCCTCGTAGGCGTACTTGTCGTGGCAGTAGTGAATGATGTTGAGCGCTTCAACGTAGGTGCCGATCACCCAGTCAAGCATCTCTTCGTACTTCTGCCAGACCTCGTCGAAGTCGAGCGGGCCCTCGCCCTCGATGGGGGCGAACAGACCTTCTTCGGTGACCTGCTTGCCGCTCATTTCGTCGCGGCCGCCGTTGATCGCGTAAAGCAGCGCCTTCGCGGAGTTCACGCGCGCACCGAAGAACTGCATCTGCTTGCCGACCTTCATCGGGGACACACAGCACGCAATTGCTGCGTCGTCGCCCCAGCGATTACGGATCTGCTCATCGGACTCGTACTGCACGGAGCTCGTCTCGATCGAGATGGCCGAGCAGAAGTCCTTGTAGCCCTGCGGGAGCTTCGGATCCCAGAAGATCGTAATGTTCGGCTCGGGCGCCGGACCGAGATTACGAAGGGTCTGGAGGAGGCGGAAGGAGGTCTTCGTGACGAGCGAACGGCCGTCCTCACCGAGGCCGGCATCCGACCAGGTGGCCCAGTACGGGTCGCCCGAGAAGATCTGGTCATAGTCGATCGTGCGGAGGAAGCGCACGATACGGAGCTTGATCACGAGGGCATCGATGATCTCCTGCGCGTCTGTCTCCGTGATGCGGCCCTCCTGCAGGTCGCGCTCGATGTACGCGTCGAGGAACGGCGAGAGACGGCCGATCGACATGGCGGCGCCGTCCTGGCTCTTGACCGAGGCGAGGTAGGCCATGTAGACCCACTGCACGGCTTCCTGAGCGGTAGCGGCGGGACGACGAAGGTCAAGGCCGTAGGAGTCGCCGAGGATGACGAGCTTGTTGAGAGCCTTGATCTGCTCGGCATGCTCTTCGCGGAAGCGTGCCCAGTGCTCGCTGAACGGCTGATCCGAAACCGCGTCTTTCGCGGCCTTCTTCTCGGCGATCAGGAAGTCCGCGCCGTAGAGCGCGAGGCGACGGTAGTCGCCAATAATGCGGCCGCGACCGTAGGCATCGGGAAGACCGGTGATGATGTGCGAGCTACGTGCTGCGCGGATGCGCGGGGTGTAGATGTCGAACACGCCATCGTTGTGGGTCTTGCGGTACCTGGTGAAGATCTTCTTGATCTCCGGATCCGGTTCCTTACCGGCTTCCTTGATCGCGGTCTCCACCATGCGCCAGCCACCGAAGGGCATCATCGCGCGCTTGAGGGGAACGTCGGTCTGAAGGCCGACGATGACGTCGTCATCTTCGCTGATGTAGCCAGCGGGGAAGGCGTCGATGTCGGCGGGGGTCTTCGTATCCACGTCGTAGACGCGGCGGCGGCGCTCCTCCGAGAGGTACTTCTTCTCGAGGGTGTCCCACACGCGAAGAGTCTTGTCGGTCGCACCCGCGAGGAACTCGGCATCGCCCTCGTACGGGGTGTAGTTGAGCTGGATGAACTCGCGAACGTTGATGTTCTCGTTCCAGTCGCCGGTCTTAAAACCGCGCCACGGGTCGAGCTGTTCGCCCTGGGCTCCGGCGTTCTTTTCTTCCACAGCAGTCATGTGAGCCTTCCTTCCATGGCGGGGGCTAAGCCGCATGCTCGTGAGGTGTGCTGGTAGTTCCACCGTAGGAGTGAGGCCTATATGTGTAGGGGACTTTGAGCCCGCTCCGTGGCGGCGGTCACATGGTATCGCCGAGGTCTGGAAGGCAGGTGGGGAGGGCTAGAATTTCTCGCCCGAAAGGCGCTCGTAGGCCTCGATATATTTCTCGCGAGTCGCCTCGACGATGCTTGCGGGGAGTACAGGCGGTGCGACCTGGGTGTTCTTGTTCCAGCCACTCTCGTTCGTGAGCCAATCGCGCACAAACTGCTTGTCGAAACTGGCCTGCGCGCGCCCGGGTTCGTACTGGTCAGCGGCCCAAAATCGCGAGGAATCCGGAGTGAGAACTTCGTCACCCAGCACGATGTTATCGGTGTGTCGCGAGTGGCCGAACTCGAGCTTCGTATCAGCAAGAATGATGCCCCGCTCTCGCGCAAAATGCTCCGCTGCTCGATAGACGGAGACAGTGCGCTCCTCGAGCTCGTCGACGAGGTCCTTCCCAAGCCTCGCGCGAGCCTCGTGAACGGTGATGTTCTCGTCATGCTCTCCCTGCTCGGCCTTCGTCGAGGGGGTAAAGAGCGGGGACGGGAGGCGGGAGCCGTCGACGAGGCCCTCGGGAAGGACGTGACCGCCCACCGCGCCGTCGCGCAGGTAGTCCGCGAGCCCCGAGCCGGTCAGGTAGCCGCGCACGACGCATTCGAGCGGAACCATGTCGAGAGCCTCGCAGCGCAGGGCGCGCCCCCGAACCGCATCGGGAACGTCGACGGCGCTCTTCACATGATTGTCCGTGACGCCCTTGAGATGGTCGAACCACAAAAGCGACATCGCCGTCAGAATTCGTCCTTTATCGGGGATTCCCGGGGTGAGCGAGTAATCGAATGCGCTGATTCGATCGGTCGCGACGACGAGCACCTCGTGCGCCTCGGCAAGCGTGCTCCCGTGGGGAACGTACAGCTCGCGCACCTTTCCACTCAAGACGTGGTCCCAGCCCTCGAGAGCGGGGGCCTCGGTCAGCGCGCCATTCACATTCGTGTTCACAGCTGGGTCACCCTTTCGATAGCGCCGAGAGCTGCCCGCTCGGCGATGTCGGTTCGGTAGTGGGAGCCTTCGAGCAAGACCCGCGCGATGGCCGACTGTGCGCGAACGCGCGCACCCTCGAGCGTGTTCTCGCGCGCCACGACGCTGAGAACACGGCCGCCACTCGAGCGCAAGGTGCCGTCGGAATCCCGCGCGGTGCCAGCGTGGATCACCGTGCAGCCTTCCTTTCCTACCTCGTTAAGACCCGTGATCTCCCGCCCGGTCTGGGCAGCGAGTGGGTAACCCTCGCTCGCGAGCACGACGGCGACCGCGCTCTCGTCGCGCCACGCGAGGTCAGGTGCGCTCGCGAGATCCCCGGTCGCGGCGGCCTGCAGGAGCTCACCGAGGTCGCTCCCGAGGCGCTCGAGGACCACGAGGGTCTCAGGGTCGCCGAAGCGAACGTTGAACTCGATGACCTTGAGCCCGGTGCTGGTTGCCGCGAGGCCGCAGAAAAGGAGACCTGTGAACGGAGTGCCGCGCTCACGCATGGCGCGCACGACGGGTTCGGCGATCGACTCGACGGTCGCGTTCATCGCGGCGTTTTCGTCGAGCCACGGCAGCGGTGAATAGGCACCCATGCCGCCCGTATTCGGGCCCTCATCTCCCTTAAACGCGCGCTTGAAGTCCTGGGCCGGAACGAGCGGAACGGCCCTCTCACCGTCGCACACGCAGAACACCGAAAGCTCGGGTCCGTCGAGATACTCCTCGAGAACGACGCGCGAGCCGTGTGCTCCGCTTGCGAGGCAGTCGCGGGCGTGTGCGAGTGCCTCCTCGCGCGAGGACGTAACGACGACGCCCTTGCCGGCGGCGAGGCCGTCGGCCTTGACGACGTAGGGGGTGCTCCCTCCCGGGTTGATGTCGTCGAGTGCTGCTTCGAGCAACGCCGGATCCGCCACCGTCATCGAGCGTGCGGTCGCCACTCCCGCTTCGCTCATGATGCGCTTCGCGAAGTCCTTCGAGCCTTCGAGCTCCGCCGCGGCCTTCGACGGACCGAACACGGTGAGCCCCGCCTCGCGCATGTCGTCGGCAAGACCCGCAACGAGCGGCGCCTCGGGGCCAATGACGACGAGTTCGATGCCGAGCTCGAGCGCAAGCGCGGTGAGGGCCGCGCTATCACCGAGAGAAACGTCGTGGATAGCCGCGTGGGCCTCCATACCCGGGTTGCCGGGGGCGGCGTGGAGATCGTGAGGGATGGAATCTTGGCTGAGGCGTCGCACGAGGGCGTGCTCGCGCGCGCCGGTGCCCACTACGAGAATTTTCACGCCTTAACCCTAGCGGTTCGGGCTAGGCTTCTGGGGTGAACACCGAGCCCACAGCCCCCAACTCCTCGCTCGAGCCAGCGCCGCGGCTGCGAGTGCGCCTCGACCTCGCTTACGACGGTACCGACTTTAAGGGGTGGGGAATTCAGCCGGCGCTACGCACTGTCCAGGGGGAACTCGAGGCGGGGCTCGCAAAAATCGTGCGTGAGGACATTCGAGTCACGGTCGCCGGTCGCACCGACGCTGGTGTCCACGCGAGCGGCCAGGTCGTGCACGTCGACATTCCCCACGAGCGGTGGCAGCGAATGCCGGGCAGGAGTGACCGCTCGAGCGAGGACTCAATCGTTCAGCGCCTCGCCGCAGTTTTGCCCCGCGACATCGCCGTTCGGCGCGCGAGCGTCGTCAGTGAAGATTTTGATGCCCGCTTCAGCGCGCTTGCGCGCACCTACCGCTATCGCATTTGTGACAAGCATGCGCGGCGCGACCCCCTGCGCCGCGACGTCGCCTTCCACAAGCGCTCGCTCGACGCAGAGGCGATGAACACTGCCGCGCGCGCACTCGTCGGCGAACACGACTTCCTGTCCTTCTGCAAACCCCGTGAAGATGCGACGACAATCCGCACGCTCCACGAGATCACGTGGGAGCGCCCCGAAACAGGCAAAGACGAGGGGCTCGTTGTCGCCACCGTCACCGCCGACGCGTTCTGCCATCACATGGTCCGTTCGATCGTCGGCGCGAGCGTCGCGGTCGGCGAGCACCGCCTCGACGCCGAGTGGATGGCTGCGCTCATCACAATTCCCAGGCGCGACGAAGCCGGCAGCGCCCCCATGTTCGCCCCCTCCGGCCTTACGCTCGAGCGGATCGACTACCCGGAAGAAGCCGAATGGGCGGCACGGGCTCGTCAAACGCGCGGCAAGCGCGGTGCGCCGTTTGAACGCCGTTAAAGTCCGACGGTTGCCCAATACCGGCGAAGCCTCGCCCGCCAAATGTGAGGGAAAACAAGAGGCGAGCAGCCGTCGGCCCGTTGCCCTCGCTGCGGATCCGCACTAGAGTAGAGGGCTGTTGTGCCATAGATGCGCGCTTTGCCGCTGCCGCTTTCTCACGTTCGGCGCGAAAGAGCTCCTCACACGCATCTGAGCCCCACGCCCGCCCCTAAACCCGGGCTGCCGGTTCAGCACGACATTTCTTGGTCATGCTTTAAACCAAAGGAAGCGTGTCCACGGTCCATTCGAACCGTGTTCTTGCGCGCCCACAAGGGGCGTCGCGAGGCACTTAAACGAGAGAAGAAGGCACGAGTGCGTACGTTCACCCCGAAGCACGACGACGTCGAGCGTTCCTGGTACGTCATTGACGCAACTGATGTCGTCCTCGGCCGGCTCGCTTCCCACGCCGCTCAGCTCCTGCGCGGCAAGCACAAGCCGGTCTTCGCACCCCACGTGGATGCGGGCGACTTCGTCATCATCATCAACGCTGAGAAGGTTGCCCTCACGGGCAAGAAGCTCGAGCAGAAGCTCGCATACCGCCACTCGGGTTACCCGGGCGGCCTGCGCGCGACTCGGTACGCCGAGCTGCTCGAGAAGAACCCCGAGCGCGCGATCGAGAAGGCTGTCAAGGGCATGCTCCCGAAGAACAAGCTTGCCACCCAGCAGCTCAAGAAGCTCAAGGTGTACGCGGGTCCCGAGCACCCGCACCAGGCTCAGAAGCCGGTCCCGTTCACCATCGACCAGGTGGCGCAGTAACGGGCCCCGCCCGGCTACGCCGATACGAGATCTGAGGAAATCAAGTGGCAGAAACCACCCCCGAAGTTGAGGAGTTCGAAGGCGACGCCTCGAACTACACCACCGAATCTACGAACGACGCGCCCGTCGGCAAGGGCTCGTCGATCTCCGCTCCCGGCTACGGCACCGGCCGCCGCAAGCAGGCTGTCGCCCGCGTGCGCCTCGTGCCCGGCACCGGCGAGTGGAAGGTCAATGGGCGCCCCCTCGAGGAGTACTTCCCGAACAAGGTGCACCAGCAGGAAGTGAACGATCCGTTCAAGCTTCTCGACCTCCAGGGCCGCTTCGACGTAATCGCCCGCATCTCCGGCGGTGGCCCCTCGGGCCAGGCCGGTGCGCTGCGCCTCGGCGTGTCGCGTGCGCTCAACGAGATCGACACCGAAGCGAACCGCCCCGCGCTCAAGAAGGCGGGCTTCCTCACGCGCGATGCCCGCGTCATCGAGCGTAAGAAGGCCGGCCTCAAGAAGGCCCGTAAGGCTCCGCAGTTCTCGAAGCGCTGATCGCCAGCACTTTGCACTGCATCGAAGGCGCCACCTCACCGGTGGCGCCTTCGGTCGTTAACGGTGTGAAGGCCTAAGGTTGTAAACGTGGTCGTCCTCGAAATTCTCACCGAGCAGCCACTGCTAGCGCTGTTCCTCGTCATGGCGCTCGGCACGCTCCTCGGTCGCATGCGCTTTGGCCCCGTCCAGTTTGGTGCGGCGGGTGCCCTCTTCGTGGGCCTCATCGTCGGCGCGCTCGATCCGCGCCTCGGCGAAAGCTTTGGCGTGTATCAAACGTTCGGGCTTGCCCTCTTCGTTTACATGATCGGGCTCAGTGCCGGTAATGGTTTCTTCCGCGACATGCGAAAGCAATACCGGCTCATGCTAGCCGCCGTCGGACTCTTCGCCATCTATGCCGTGGGCGTCAGCATTCTCGGCTCCGCCGCTGGGCTCGGGAAAGAACTGACCGCGGGCACATTCACTGGCACGCTCACCTCGACTCCGGCCCTCGCAGCCGCGAGCAGGGCGACCGGCGGCTCGACGATCCCCGCCGTGGGTTACGCGATTGCATACCCGTTCGGCGTCATCATTCCCATGATTCTCGTGTCGATCATGATGTCGAGCACGTGGGTGCGCTCGAAGTTCGCGTCTCGAAGGGACCCCGGCCGCCCCCGCGGCTCCCAGATTCGAGACATGAGTGTGCGCGTGACCTCAACGATTGCCCTCATGGATGTGCCGGGTGTGCGCGAGGGGACGGTATCGGCGTCGTACCTGCTCAGGCGCGGCATGATGACGATCGTGCGGACCGACACCGTTTTGCACGAAGGCGATGAGGTTGTGCTTGTGGGCTTTCCAGAATCGCTCGATCAGGCACTCGAGACAATCGGCGAGCGCGCCGAACACCGGCTCCTCGATGACCGCAGCGCCGTGGACTACCGCCGCATCCTCGTCTCCAACCCAAGACTCGAAGGGCGACTCCTTCGCGAAACCCGGATCGCCTCGCGCTATGGCGCTATCGTGACCCGCCTGCGTCGTGGGGATGAAGACATGGTCGCGTCGCCGTGGACTCGCCTCGAACTCGGCGACCGTGTCCGCGTCGTTGCGCCACGCGAACAAATCGTTCGCATCACCGAATACCTTGGCGACAGCGAAAAGCGCATCAACAGCGTGGACTTTCTCGCGCTCGGCCTCGGGATTTCCTTCGGGCTGCTCCTGGGGCTCGTCAGCATCCCCATCGGCGGGGGCGCGTCGTTCGCGCTTGGCAGCGCCGCGGGACCGCTTGTCGTGGGCCTCATCCTCGGCCGGTGGGAGCACACGGGGCCCATCCTGTGGACTCTGCCAAGACCCGTGAATCTCACCATTCGCCAACTCGGTCTGTCGGTCTTTCTGGCGGCGGTAGGGGTGATCTCTGGGCCCTCGTTCGCGGAGAATGCCTTCACCCTCGACGGCCTCAAGGTTGCTCTTGTCGCGGCTGCCTCCCTCATGCTCATGCTTCCCCTCGTTCCCGTGGCGGGAGCGCTGCTCGGGGTGAGCCTCGAGCGCTCGGCGGGTGCCGTCGCGGCCTTCGTCGGTCAGTCGGTCGTTCTCGAGCACGCACTCAACCTCGGCCACGACGATGAACGCACCGCCTCCGGCTACGCCGCGGTCTACGCGCTCGGCATCGTGGTGCAGCTCCTACTCGTGCAATTCATGGTCACCTAAAGCGCCCCCGTTACACTCGAAGAGTTTTCGTGCACGCCTCGTGCACCCTAATGAAGGAAGACACCACATGGCACGTTTGTTTGGAACCGACGGCGTTCGCGGAGTGGCGAACAAAGACATCACCGCGGAGCTCGCGGTCGAACTTGCCGTCGCAGCAGCCCACGTCCTCGGGCAGTTCGGCGCATTCGAACCGAGTGAAAGCGGCGAGGGCCGGGCGAAGCCCCGCGCAATCGTCGCCCACGATCCGCGCCCCTCGGGCGACTTCATTTCCGCGGCGATCTGTGCAGGTCTCGCTTCCGCTGGCGTTGACGTGCTCGATGCAGGCGTACTGCCCACTCCGGGCCTCGCCTACCTCGTGAAAGAGTCCGAAGCCGATCTTGGCGTCATGATCTCCGCGAGCCACAACCCGCACCCCGATAACGGCATCAAATTCTTCGCGCGCGGCGGAGTGAAACTCCCCGACGAGGTCGAAGATGCGATCGAAGCGCGCCTTCACGAAGAGTGGTCGCGGCCGCTCGGCGCAGAGGTTGGCTCGATCACCCCCTACGACAACGCGATCGACAGCTACGTCGATCACCTTCTCTCGACCCTCGACGTTTCCCTTGACGGACTGAGCGTCGTCGTCGATTGCGCGAACGGCGCTTCCTTCGAGACCGGTCCCAGGGCCCTCGAGCGTGCAGGCGCACGAATCCACGTGCTCGGCGACCGAACCGACGGCCGCCAGATCAACGAGGACTGCGGCTCGACTCATCTCGAGCAGCTGCAAGGCGCCGTGGTCGAGCACAGCGCCGATATTGGCGTTGCCTTCGACGGCGACGCCGATCGCTGCCTCGCAGTTGATGCCGACGGCGCCGTCATCGACGGCGATCAGATCATGGCGATCCTTGCCCTCGCCCTCAAGGAAAAAGGCAAGCTCGCCGACGACACCCTCGTCGTGACCGTCATGAGCAACCTCGGCCTCAAGCTCGCCATGCGTGAGCACGGTATCCAGCTCGGGCAGACCTCCGTCGGTGACCGCTACGTCCTCGAAGAAATGACTCTCGGCGGCTACTCTCTCGGTGGCGAACAATCCGGCCACGTCATCCTCCTCGAGCACGCGTCGACGGGCGACGGCGAACTCACGGCCCTGCACCTTCTCCAGCGCATGAAGGAAACCGGCAAGAGCGCCCGCGAGCTCGCGAGCGTCATGACCCGCATGCCGCAGGCCCTCATCAACGTCAAGGGCGTCGACAAGAACCGCGCCCAGATCGACGCAGTCGTGACAAAGGCGGTCGAGGATGCCGAAGCCGAACTCGGCGATACCGGCCGGGTGCTTCTTCGCCCGTCCGGCACGGAGCCCGTCGTGCGCGTCATGGTCGAAGCGGCCGATGACGACCAAGCCCACAGCATCGCCGAGCGGCTCGCGGCTACCGTGCGTGATCGCCTGACGCTCGAGAGCTGAGGGTTTTCAACTGGCGCGTTTCACTTTGTGAAGATTTAGGGGTCCGACGGTGGTTGGGGAGCCGTCGGGCCCTGATTTTTTTCATAGAGAGAGACGGCCGGGGCAGTTGCCGGGGGTGAGCTGAGGCAGCGGCCGGGGGCTGTAGACGGGGCGGTGGCTGAGTGCTCGGGGGCTGAGGGTTTTTATCTGAAGCGTTTCATTTTGTGAAGATTTGGGGTCCGGCGGTGGCTGGGGAAGCCGTCGGGCCCTGATTTTTTCATGCAGAGAGGCGGCTGGGGGAAGTTGCCGGGGTGAGCTGAGGCAGCGGCCGGAGCTGAGCTGAGGCAGCGGCCGGAGCTGAGCTGAGCAGCTGCCGGGGGCTGCAAGCGGGGCAGCGGCTGGAGCAGCGGCTGGGGCAGCGGCCGGGCAGTGCCGGGGAGGCGGCTGGGGCAGTTGCCGGGGATGAGCTGAGGCAGTTGCCGGGGGTGCTAAATGCGGCGTAGCAACACCGAGTGGATCTGGTGATTCGAGCCCTTGCGGAGGATGAGATCAGCACGACCGCGTGTGGGCCGCACGTTTTCTTTGAGGTTCGGCCCGTTGATCGTGTCCCACACGTGACCAGCGCGTTCGATTGCCTCGCTGTCGCTCAGGTCGGCGTAGCTGCGGAAGTACGATTCGGGGTTCGAGAAGGCCGTTTGGCGCAGCGTGAGGAACCGGTCGATGTACCAGCGGCGGATGTCGTCCTCTTTCGCATCGACGTAAATGGAGAAGTCGAAGAAGTCGGAGACGGCGACGCCGAGGCGGCCATCGGCACGGGGGCGCGCCGGTTGGAGAACATTGAGACCTTCGACGATCAGCACGTCGGGGCGCTCCACGATGATGCGCTCGCCCGGAACTCGGTCGTAAGAGATGTGTGAATAAACCGGCGCTTCGACGCGATCCTTGCCGCTCTTGACGTCGGCGATGAAACGCAAAAGAGCGCGGCGGTCGTAGCTTTCAGGGAAACCCTTGCGTTCGAGAATGCCGCGGCGCTTGAGCTCGGCGGTCGGGTAGAGAAAACCATCGGTCGTGATGAGCTGAGCCCGGGGAGTCTCGGGCCAACGGGCCGTCAACAGGCGCAAAAGACGCGCGGTTGTGGACTTACCAACCGCGACTGACCCCGCAACGCCGATCACGAAGGGCGTGCGGCGGAAGTGCTCTTGGAGGAAGCTCTGGCGGAGATTGCGCAGATGCTGGGCGGTCATGACCTGGAGGTTCAGGAGCCTCGAAATGGGACGGTAAATGTCGTTGACCTCGGCGTAATCGAGGGGGTCTCCCTGGCCGCGAATCTCCGTGACCTCCTCGGGGGTCATGGGTAGAGGGGTTTGGTCGCTTAACCGGGCCCAGTCCGCACGGCTGATCTCCGTGAACGGCGTGAGATGCGAGTCATCAATCGGTGTGCGCCCCCGGTGTGGGTCGCGCTCGAAAGGAACGGAGAGGTCTTGATGCTCGTGCATTCCTCAAGTTTATGGTGACGCGCACGTGTGAAGCAGCGTTTCTTCATGCGGCGAGGATTACTCTCTGTTTCATGTGTGGAATCGTAGGATACGTAGGGCCCGCCGGAGCGGGCACGTCATCGCGACCGAGTGAGGTCGTTCTTGGGGGGCTGAGTCGCCTCGAATACCGCGGCTATGACTCGGCAGGGATCGCCCGCTGCGGCGAAACGGAAATTGAGCTCTTCAAGGCGTCCGGAAAAATTCAAAACCTTCGCGACAAGCTCGAGGGCCACGAATCCTCGAAAGCGCGAGCGGCCATCGGGCACACCCGCTGGGCGACTCACGGCGGTCCAAGCGACACGAACGCCCACCCCCACCTCGGTGGTAAAAACGGCGAGGTAGCGCTTGTCCACAACGGCATCATCGAAAACTTCGCCGCCCTCAAAAAGGAGCTTGCCGACGACGGCTACGCGTTCCTCTCGGACACCGACTCGGAGGTCGTCGCCCACCTGCTCGCGCGCGAATGTGAGACCGCCGAGAGCCTCACGGAGGCCATGCGTGCGTGCGTCGCGCACCTCGAAGGGGCGTTTACGCTGCTTGGAATCCACGAGGACAATCCAGACGTGATCGTCGCAGCTCGCCGCAACAGCCCGCTCGTTGTCGGTCTCGGCGAGGGGGAGAACTTTCTCGGCTCCGATGTCGCCGCATTCGTCGACCACACGAAGCGCGCCGTCGAGATCGGCCAAGACCAGATCGTCACCGTGAGTGCCGAACGCGTCGACGTGATCGAGTTCGACGGTACCCCCGTCCCCGAACCGAAGTGGTACACGATTGAGTGGGACGCGGCCTCCGCTCAGAAATCCGGGTATCCCTCTTTCATGGCGAAGGAGATCCACGAGCAGGCGAAGGCTATCGCCGACACCCTCCTCGGGCGTCTCGACAATAACGAGATTGTTCTCGACGAAATGCGCATCGACCCCTCGCACTTGCGCTCGATCGACAAGATCATCGTGGTCGCGTGTGGAACCGCCGCCAATGCCGGTGAGGTCGTCAAGTACGCCATCGAACACTGGTGCCGAATCCCCGTCGAGGTCGAACTCGCCCACGAGTTCCGCTACCGCGATCCGATCGTCCACGAGCGCACGCTCGTGGTTGCTATCTCGCAATCGGGCGAGACGATGGACACCCTCATGGCGGTCCGTTACGCGAAGGAACAGGGCGCGAAGGTTGTCGCGATCTGTAACACGCGAGGCGCGACCATCCCGCGCGAATCCGACGCCGCCATTTACCTTCACGTTGGTCCCGAAATCGCGGTTGCCTCGACCAAGGCATACCTCGGGCAGATCGCGGCGTGCTACCTCCTCGGGTTGTTCCTCGCTCAGGTGCGCGGCAACCTCTACGGGGACGAGATCGAGGCGATCATGCGCGATCTCGAGGAAATCCCCGGCAAAATCCAAGAGGTGCTCGATCGCTCCGGTCAGGTCGAGAAGCTTGCGCGCGACATGGTGGACGCGACGAGCGTGCTGTTCCTCGGCCGTCACGTGGGTTTCCCAACCGCGCTCGAAGGCGCCCTTAAGCTCAAGGAAATCGCCTATATTCACGCGGAGGGATTCGCCGCGGGCGAGCTCAAGCACGGGCCGATCGCGCTCGTTGAAGAGGGCCAGCCGGTGTTTATCGTTGTGCCGAGCCCCCGCGGGCGCGACTCCCTGCACGCGAAGGTCGTCTCGAATATTCAGGAGGTCCGCGCTCGCGGCGCCTTCACACTCGTGATCGCG
Source organism: Dermabacter sp. HMSC08H10 (assembly GCF_001807585.1). Classification (NCBI taxonomy): domain Bacteria; kingdom Bacillati; phylum Actinomycetota; class Actinomycetes; order Micrococcales; family Dermabacteraceae; genus Dermabacter; species Dermabacter sp. HMSC08H10. Next base: position 305,916 of record NZ_KV789429.1, on the reverse strand, counting down.
GAAGAAGGCGATACCGATGTTGAGCCGTACGCCGACGTCGTGATCCGATACCCCGAAACGCGCACCCTGTTCGCGCCGCTGCTGACGATCATCCCGCTGCAGATTTTCGCGTGCGAACTCGCGACTGCCAAGGGGCTCGACGTCGATCAGCCCCGAAACCTCGCGAAGTCGGTCACGGTCGAGTAACGAGCTCGGGCGGGGCTCTACGGCCCGACCTACAATGGAGGCCATGTCGAACTCTCCGATTGCGTGTGAGCGAAGCTTCCTGCCTTTCGGTAACGAAGCGTTCGCGGGCATCGGAGTAGACATCGTTGATATCGAGCGCCTAGGGGATCGCCTCGAGCGGTCTCCGCGCCTTCGTGAACGGCTTTTTGCCCCTGAGGAGCGCGAGTTGAGCCTTGCCTCTCTCGCTGCTCGTGTGGCCGCGAAGGAAGCGCTCGGCAAGGCGCTCGGGAATCCGGGCGACCTTTCGTGGCACGACGTGATCGTGCGCCGCACCGAGCATGGACGCCCCTACCTCGTGCTGCGCGGTGCTGCGCTTGCGACCGCGAGTGCGCAGTCCTTACGTTTTGCGCACCTGTCGCTCTCGCACGACGGCAACCTCGCGACCGCCATGGTCGTCCTGGAGGCCAGCGACACGCGAGGCCGGGCGCGCGGGGATGAGGAGCCCCAAGCATGAACCTGACACCCGACATCGATCCGCTCATGAGCCCGAACCGCGCTGAGGTTTCGCTCAAGGCGATCGCCCACAATGCCGCGCAGCTCCGTGCGGCGATCCCGGACTACATCGCTCTCATGGCGGTGGTGAAGGCCGACGGATACGGGCACGGCATGGTGGATGCGGCCCGCGCGGCGATCGCTGGCGGTGCAACGTGGCTCGGTGTCGCCCACCCCATGACCGCTCTTGACCTCGCGCATGCCGATCTCGACGTGCCGATTCTCGCGTGGCTTCACGAACCGGTGTCCGCGAAGAATGTGCTTCCCCACGCGATCGGCGCAGGCGTTGACCTCGCCGTGAGTTCTCTCGCGCAGCTCGAGGCCGTGATCGAGGCCGCGCGTTCCATTGAGCGGCGCGCGCGCGTGCATGTCTCCCTCGAGACCGGAATGGGTCGCGAAGGTGCTTTCGCAAGCGAGGTTGAGAAGACCGGAGCGGCGATCCTCGAAAGCTCGCACGTGTCGCTCGCAGGCGCCATGAGTCATCTGTTCAATGCGGATGTCCCGGGTGATGCGAGCGTGCGAGAGCAGGCTGAGCGGTTTGAGGCGATGTGTGAGCGGCTCGAGGCTTCTGCAGGTCCCATCCCGCTTCGGCATCTGTCGGCGAGCGCGGGGGCGCTCGCGGGGGAGGAGTTCCGCTACGACATGGTGCGCCCGGGCATTACGCTGTATGGCTACTCGCCGGTGGAGACCGATCTGGACCTTCGCCCAGCGATGTCACTGACCTCCCGCATCTCGCTCGTCAAAACCGTCGAGGCGGGGCAAGTCGTGGGCTATGGCGCGCGGTATGTCACCGAGCGCGCGACGACTCTCGCGCTCGTGCCGATCGGTTACGCGGATGGTCTCGATCGTCGGCTGACGAATCGGCTCCAGGTACTTGTGCAGACGACCTCGGCATCGAGGCTTGTCCCGCAGGTGGGCACGATTTCGATGGATCAGATCGTGCTGGATCTTGGCCCCGACAGTGATGCCAAGCCCGGCGACCGCGTCGTGATTTTCGGCGATCCACAGCGATATCCGGGCGTGTGGACCGCGCAGGATCTCGCGCGAGAGGCCGGAACGATCTCGTACGAGATTCTGACGTCGGTGTCCTCGCGCGTTCCTCGCATTGTGCTCCCGCTGGCGTCGGACCCAACCGAGCGCACGTGGAGCGTTGAGGGGGAGCGGCCAGCGCCGCGCTCGTTTACGGTGCGCACGTCGGGGGCGGAGGACACGCGAAGGGCCGCTCGCGCCATTGCACATCATGCGAAGGCAGGCGACCTGTTCGTGCTTGATGGCCCGCTCGGCGCGGGAAAGACAACATTCACGCAGGGGTTCGCGCGGGAGCTCGATGTTCGCGGCAACGTCGCATCGCCGACTTTCGTCATCGCGCGCGTGCATCCCGCTAACGCCGAGGGCCCCAATCTCGTGCACGTCGATGCCTATCGGCTCGACGAGGATTGGGACATCGAGGATCTCGACCTGGATTCGGATCTCGACACGTCGATCACTCTCGTGGAGTGGGGCCGCGATCGCGTTGAGCATCTCGCGAGCTCGTATGCGATTGTGGAGCTTCGCCGCGCGGAGAGCCTCCAGAGTGGGCCGCTTGACGATCCGGACGACACTGATGAGGAGCGCAGCCTCACCGTGACGTTCGTAGGTGAGCGATACACGCGCGAGGAGCTCGTGCGCATCGGCATTGATCTGCGCGAGGCAGGTTTTAACCCGGAGCAGGGCGGTGAGTGACATGGCAGAGCTGACGTTGGGGATTGATACGTCTGGTGCGGTGAGTGTGGCGGTTTCCGACGGTTGCCGCATTCTGTCGCGCCGCATGGATGAGCGCGCGCGCCACCACGATGAGGTGCTTCTCGAGATGATCGATGCGGCCCTTTCTGAGGCGGGCGCCTCGCGGTCCGATCTCACGTGCGTTGTTGGCGGGCGTGGCCCCGGTCCGTTCACGGGCCTTCGCGTGGGGCTCGTGACGGCTCGTTCTATCGCGACGGTCCTCGGGGCCCGCCTGATTGGCGTGCCGAGCCTCGATGCGATCGCACTCGAGGCGGCGGAGGGATGCCCGGAGGCAAAAACGATTGCGGTCGCGCTCGATGCGCGTCGCCGCGAGGTGTACTGGGCGCTGTATGAGGTGAGCGGTGAGGGTTCCGACGCCTCCTCGCGCCATATTGTGCGCACGTTTGAACCGGGTGTTGCGGCGCCGGCAGACTTCGCGTCGAGTTTGACCGCTGCCGATGTGCTCGTGGGAAGCGGTGCACATCTATACCCGGAAATTTTGCCGCCGACGGGCGAGGTGCGTCACGCGGATGCGGGCTTCTTGATTCGTGCGGCACTCAGCGCCGAGGCACGGGGGGAGGATCTCACGTCGACCGAGCCTCTCTATTTGCGCGAGGCTGATGCGGCAAAGCCGAAGCGCCGTAAGTCAGCGCTCGGCCTTGGCGATCGCCCTCTCTAGCCGTGCCCGCGATAGGTAGGCCGTTGGAGCCTTCGCGCGCGCGGCCCGGTTCGGGGCCTTGGAGTCTTCGTCCCGTCACGCGCGGGGACGCGCCCGCGCTGGCGCGTCTCGAGCGAGAGCTCTTTCCCGATGAGGCGTGGAGCCTCGAAATGGTCCTCGAGGAGATCACGCACCCCAGTCGCGCCTATGTCGCGGCTGTGGACGAGCACGGTGGCGTACTCGGTTATGCGGGGATTTTCGTTGGTGGCGAGGCCGCTGATGTGCAGACGATCGGCACCGTGCGCGAAGGCGTGGGAATCGGTCGCGCCTTGCTCGCGTGGTGCGAGGAGCGCGCGCGCGAGGAGGGCGCGGAGGGTCTGTTTCTTGAGGTGCGGCGCGACAACACTCGCGCGCGTGAGCTCTACGAGCGCGCGGGGTTTGCCGAGATCGGCGTGCGACGTGGGTACTACCGAACGCCCGCGGGGCCGGTCGACGCTTTCGTCATGCACAAGCCCCTCCCCACCTGAATTCCATAGTGGTTGTGGGGGTTTGAAGCTGTACTCCTCCCCGATTCCATAGAGGCTGTGGGGGATTGACGGCCCTAGAGAAGCCCTTGTCCACATTTTCAAAAAGTCCGTTGCGCGCGTGGGATGTGCATGGTTGGCTATGTGACGTGGGCCTCGCTCGGGGAAGTGGGGTGTTTTCTAGAGGGGGAGTGCATGCACAGCAGGTATACGCGTGTCATGGGTGCCATCGGCGCAGGGATGTTGATGGTGGCGTTGGCGGGTTGCGGGGGTGAAAAAGCCGGTGACGGTCCGACGCCTGCTTCGCCGACCACCGCCGCCTCATCAAGCAGCGATGCTGGCGGAAGCGACGCAAGCAGTGGTGCTTCGGACGTCGGGGGTGGCGAAGCCGGTGGGCGTGTTACGGGCCTACCACCAGAAAACGAAGCACTGAAAGCTCCTGACAAGACGGATTACCTCGGCATCTCCTATCCAACGGATCAGGGGGCGCAAGCGGCCGCGAAATACTTTTTCGACGCGATGTATTACGGCTATGCGACCGGTGACTCGTCACCCTTCAAAGGCATCAGCGATCAGAAGACTTGCGACAAATGCAGCCAAGTGTCGGACGAGATCGATCGCTGGAGAGGCGATCACCGTTTTCTCACCCCTCCGACCCTCACATTTGATGCTGTCGAGCGATTGCCCGATCGTGAACAATACGGAGGAAAAACGCCGGTCGCCTTGAAATTTACGAGGGGGAAAACCGATGAGTTCGATAAGGGAGACAAAGGAAAGAGTTTTCCGCCGATGACATACGAAGCGGCACTGCTACTTACATGGCAAGACGACAAGTGGGTCGTCTCGAACGCGTCTTGGGAAAAAATATCAGCACAATGAAACTTTTGAAGTTCCGTGCGCATTGGCTTCTAGGCGCCCTACTGGTGGCATTCCTTCTACCTCCGTTCGCGGTCGCGTCTGGAGAAGATCCAGATTTTCAGTTTGATGTGGACGGAGATAATAGCTCGATTCTGGTTGAGGCCGATCTTCACGATTTTGGTCAAGGTGGCGCCACTGAACTGCCTGATGACAGGGGCCGTGCGCGAGGTGGCGTGGTGTCGGATGGGCCTCGGAGGGTGTGGGCTGCGGCAGATGATCCGGATCTGGGTTGTCGGGCTGATAAAAGTAGTTTTGCTGCGCAGGTTGTGGGTCTTGGATGTAGTGGAATAGGTGTTGTGTGTTCGACCGCGTTCCCTGGTGCGTCGATGAGTATTGGAAGGGACGTTGATTCGTCCACAGGTGCTCCCGTTTTCGGTACGGAACGGTGGTCTGGTTGTTCGCGACCGTCGTCGGGCGGTGGTGGTGCGGTGCCTGTGATGCCGGTGGTGACGGAGTCGGATTTTCGTTCGCTCGGAGTTGAGCCCCTTGCCGCGCATATCGGCCCACCTGGCGGCTGGATTCCGATAGGGATCGACATGATTGCGTGGGCTGAGTCCAGGGAGCAGACCTTCGACGTGGTGATGCTGGGGCAGGCAGTGAAGGTTCGTGCGACACCGGTGAAGTATGTGTGGGATTTCGGGGATGGGACTGTGTTGACGACAACGTTTCCTGGCCGAGAGTATCCCGCGCGGGATGTTTCGATGCGATACGCGTTCCAGGGGTGGTACGAGGTGTCGCTTGTGACGCAGTTCAGTGGTGAGTATTCGGTCAATGGTGGCCCTTGGCAGCCGATCGCGGGAAACATCGAGGTGGCGAGCGAGAAGCGATGGATCTATTCGGACCTTCGCGAGTCGCGCCTCGTTGGTGATGAGGTTCCTGACGAGTATCGGAACGTCCCGGAGCGTGGGCCCGACACGTTGGGTCCCGTCAATCCGAATGCGCGAGTAGAAACACTGACCGCTCCGCACCCCTCCCCGATTGTATAGGGGTTGTGAGGGTTTGAAGCCGGACCCCGCCCGCCTCTCAGATCGATTACATAGGGGCTGTGGGGGAAACGCCTGATCACCTGTGTCGCCATGGACCGCGCCCTGATCGATCAAGCTCTAATCGACCGTGCTGTCGCCCGTTCTCGATGCGCCACGTGGCCGCAATGTGAGGCGGGCAAGCGTCGGAATCCTTCCCCCGCTTCCCAAACGGAAGCTTGCCCCGCCAGCGCCCCCCAACCAACCCGTGTACCCAATCGCACGAGGGGACGTGACGCTGCATTGTGCCAGGGCAAGGGAGAACGTGCACCAATTCCAGGTACCAAACCCCCACAAACCCCATGCAATCCAGGGACAAACCCCCACAAACCCTATGCAATCCAGGGACAAACCCCCACAACCCCTATGCAATACCCAAGGGCCTATGCAATCCAGAGAGGGGAGGGGCTAGTTGGAGAAACGCCTGATCTTCTGGAACTCATCCGCGTAGTGAGCGTCGAGGTGCTTTACCGCGAACCTCTGGCCGAGATAAAGCGTGACAACGCCGATCACGAGCGCAAGCGCCGCTCCCGCGTACTCAAGCCCCGGGATCAGCTTGAGGCCCACCACGATGAGGATGATGCTCGGGGCGAGGGGGAGCCACGTGCCAACAAACGTCGCGAGGAAAGTCATCCACATGTTGCCGTTGCCACCACCGCTACTGGAATTCTTCATCGTCCCCGGCTTTGGTGCGGGAGAAGGAAGGAACGCCGTCGTGAGAAGGGAAACACCCCACGAACTCGCCACGAACCCGAGCGAGGCCGGAATCGTGAGCGCGATGAGCTGAGGCTGAGACTGGAGAAGTGGAGCCGCGATCGCGACGATCACCACGAGCGGAAGCATGAGAATGCCAAGAGCGACATACCTGCCGAGCAAATTGGCGCGGTTATCCATCCCTGCGACGATGTTGACCCACGAGGAGGGGCCGTCGAAGCCGATCTCGTTGCTGATCGTGATGCCGGCAAGCCACGCCACGAGCGCCACAGCGAAATACGCCATGAAAGCGTTACCGTCCCCAATGACGCTCATCGCGAGCATGAAAATCGCGAGGATCGGCGCGATGATGAGCGCCGTCGAATAACGAGTATCGCGGCGCCAGTACTTGAGCGAACGCCCCGCCGAAGCACCGAGCGGGCCCGGCTTGAGGAACCGCGGTACGAGAGGTTTGATCTTGGCATCTTGCTCCTGGCTCGCGCCCTTGAGTGCCTGGAGCTGGCCTTCGGCAAAGCTCAGGCCCCACCACTGCCACAACAGCCAAATGGTGGCGATTGTGAGAACAAAACGGATGAGCGCGGCGAGCCACAGTCCTTCGGCGAGGTCCATGGGTACTGCGAAGGGCGCGCCGAAAGGCGTCCATAGGAGGAATTCGTACACGGGCCCCGCGAGGCGAGCAAGACCATCCATGACCCCACCGCCCGAGTTGAGAAGGAGGTTTGCGCCGTAGGCGATGACGAGGACGGCGATGAGCAGGAATGCCTGCAGTCGTTCCTTCTTACGCTTCGCGATGCGGATCGTCGAGGTCCACGCGAAAATCGCGCGAGGAATGAGCACGCAAAGGAGAAGCCCGAGCGCGGTCATGGGAACGAGCGAGACGAGGGCAACGATGGCCCCCGGCGTCGAGATTGCGGCGCCGTTATTCGAGACCAGTGCACCTATGAGCCAAATCGCCTCGAACACGACCGCCACGAGCGCCGCGAGCGACGTGAAAAGAAAACCGACCGAAATGAACGAGCCCACGAGGATCGGCTTCAAGAGATCCTTCGGTCCTCGCCCGAACTGCGCGAAGCGAGCGGGGGAAAGCGTGTCGTCCACGCCGAACACGAAGAGCGACTGGAGGGTCCACACAACCACGGCGCCGAGGCCCACCGCGCGGATCACGAGGGCAAAAAGGCCCGAGTCAGCGGGAACAAACAACATGCCCGACATGACGATCGAAAAGAGCACGAGTGCGCCGACGCCGTACAAAAGCGCAAATCCGAGCCCGATGATCTTAGGCCAGTTCTTGTGGAAGCTGCGCTTGAGCAGTGTCCATTGAAGCCGTGGGAGCAATCGCATGAGGCTCGGCGTCTTCTTAGGCGCCGCCTTCGATCCATCGTCGGCGGTGGTCGAGCTTTCTCGTTCGAGGTTTTCGAAAAACTCTTTGGTTCCGACGGCTGCCGGGGCCTGATCGTCTACTGGTTCAACCACGAAAGATCCCCCTGCGCTTCGTCGACACCGGCGATTTCAATGAAGCGATCCGTGAGGCTGCCGCCGCGGCGAACCTCATCGATCGTGCCCTCGGCGCGCACCTCGCCTTCGGCGATGATCGCAACGTGCGTGCACAGGCCCTCGACGAGCTCCATAACGTGGCTCGAGATCACGACGGTGCCGCCGCCTTCAACGTACGAGGTGAGGAAGGTGCGGATGCCGTGGGCTGAGACCGGGTCGACGGCTTCGAGTGGCTCGTCGAGCACGAGCAGTCGCGGCGCGTGAATGAGCGCGCACGCGAGCAGGATCTTCTTCGTCATGCCGGCTGAGTAGTCGGTGACGAGTTTGCCTTCGCTATCGGCGAGACCGAGTGCCTCGAGGAGTGACTGCGCGCGAGTGTTCACCGTGTCGATATCCATGCCGCGGATGAGGCCGACGTACGTGAGAAGTTCGCGTCCCGTGAGCCGGTCAAACGTCGGAAGACCGTCGGCGAGCACGCCCATATGGGCTTTGGCTTCGTTGGGGTGTGTCCAGACGTCGGTCCCGAGTACCTCGGCGCTGCCGCCGTCGGGGCGGAGTAAGCCTGTCGCGATCGACAGGGCTGTTGTTTTGCCCGCGCCGTTGGGGCCGACGATTGCGTAGAACGAACCGCGCGGAACTTCGAGTGAGACGCCGTGGAGGACCTCGGTGCCGTCGAAGGATTTGCGCAGGCCGCGCATGGACAGTGCTGATGTTACGGCCGAGTTATCAACCGATGGGTCAATCGCAGTCATGACTCGAATCTAACAGGTGTCTTCGCAGGGCGTTTTCAGTTTCTGCGTAGAGACGGCGGGCTGCCGTGCCAGGGTTCCCCGCACCCACGACCGTGCGAACCACGTGCGGTGAAGAGGCGGGAAACGTCCTTAACCGTCACGTTCGGCACCTCACTTTTGCGAGGGAACCGGGTGGGCCGTTCGGTACGATACGCTGTGGACCTTCCGTCTCGGCTGCCGTGAGCGCCGGGCCCCACCTCTTGGAGTGCATATGCAAATGCCTAGGCGCGTAAATCTTCCCGTCGACAAATCCACTGGACGCAAGGGGCAGAGCCTCAGGCTCCCCCGCGAAGTCGAAGAGCTGCCCATGGGCCTTCGCCGGGCAGCGTCGTGGAGCTGGCGCTTCATGGTTGTGATCGGGGCACTTTGGCTCATCTTCAAGGGCCTCGGGATGGTGTCAACCCTGTTTATCAGCGTGCTTGTGGCAATCCTTCTCGCCTCGATGCTGCAGCCGTTCGTCAAACTGCTCACGAAGCATACGTTCCTTCCGCGCATGGCCTCGGCGGCGATTGCACTCGTGGGGCTCATCGTGGTCGTCGTCGGCATGTTTGTGCTGGCGGGCAGGAAGCTCGTGGACTCGTGGGGCGCGATTTCGAAAGCTGCCGTTTCGGGTTTCACGCAGCTGTGGAACGACATCACGGGATACTTCAAAATTGACGTCGGCAGCCTCGGAAATCTGGGGCAGATCCAGAAAGAAGCCATCGAGCAGCTTCAAAAGAACTCCTCGAGTATTATCTCGGGGGCCTCGAGTGCTGCGAGCACCGTCGGCGACCTCGGCACGGGCCTGCTCGTGTGCCTCTTTGCCCTGTTCTTCCTCCTTGCCGATGGCGGGAATATTTGGCGTTGGTTCCTCGGCTTTGTTCCGGCACACTCCCGTCCCGTGACGCACGAGGCGTTCCGCCGCGGCTGGAAGGCACTGTCGTCGTACTGCCGCACGCAGATCCTCGTCGCGGCCGTCGACGCGACGGGCATTGCGCTCGGCATGGTTGGTATCGACGTCGTGAGCGGCATGATGGGGCGCAGCGCAATTGCACTTTCCCCCTACTCAGTCCCGATCTGGCTTATCGTGTTCCTCTTTAGCTTCATTCCGCTTGTGGGCGCGATCGTGTCGGGTGCGATCGCGATGCTTCTTGTCTTCGTGCTCCAGGGGTGGATCCCCGCGCTCATCATGCTCGGCATCGTGATCCTCGTGCAGCAGCTCGAATCGAATATCCTGCAGCCGATTCTCATGGGGAAGGCGGTGGAGCTTCACCCGCTCGCGATTTTCCTCGGTGTCTCTGCGGGCGCAGTCGTTGCGGGGATCCCCGGTGCGCTTTTCTCGATTCCGCTCCTGGCCTTCCTCAACGCCCTGTACTGCTACCTCGATGGGCGCGATCCCGATCCCTCGCTTGGCGTAGACACCAAGACAATGGCGTACTTCGAGGCACGCGAACGCGAGCAGAAGAAGACCTTCGCCCAGCGCGAGCGCCTTTTGTCGAAAAAGTAGCTAGTTTCCCCGCGGCCAGGGCAGCTGCCGCGCAAACTGGGGTATAGAGAAAGGGCGTGGAGTGCGCTCCCGAGAGGGAGGCTCCACGCCCTTTTCTTGCTTATCGAGCTTGAGGCTCACACCGTGTACGGCTTTGCAGCCTTGATCACGATCGGGATTGCCTTCCCGTTAGGGGCGGTGTAATCGACCGTGTCGCCGGCCTTCGCGTTCACGATGGCGGCGCCGAGCGGGGACTCGGGCGAGTACACCTCGATGTCCTTGCCTTCGGCGATTTCACGGTTGCCGAGCACGAACGTGCGTTCCTTGCCGGCCATGGTGATGGTGACGAGCATGCCTGGCTCGACGATGCCGTCGTCTGCCGGGGTCTCGCCTACAACGGCGGTCTTGAGAAGGGCCTTGAGCTCGGTAATGCGAGCTTCGAGTTTGCCCTGCTCTTCGCGTGCGGCGTGATAGCCGCCGTTCTCTTTGAGGTCGCCCTCGTCGCGGGCGGCCGCGATGCGCTCAACGACCTCGCTGCGCCCGGGGCCCTCGAGGTGCTCGAGTTCCTTGACGAGGCGGTCGTAGGCGTCTTGAGTGAGCCAGGTGCCCTGGTTGGGTTCGCTCATGGTTCTCCTTGGAATCAAAAAAAATGCGGACCCCATGGCTCCATGGGCTCCGAATCCACGTCTGAGTGGTCATAAGAGTATAACGCGAGCGTCAGAAAAAAGGGGTGAGGCACGCGCCACAAGTCGACGGTATTCCCGCCTACTGCGCGGCCTCGCACCTCCTTACGATCGCGCTCACAGCCTTCCCCTGCGTCGTGATTTCGGCCCGATGGGTCGTGAGCCTTTCCGTTTGAGCAGGAATATGGACGACCGTATAGCCCACCTGTGCACGGACGGAGTTGAGGGCTTCGAGCGAGCAGTCGAGCGCGGTGCCGGGAGAGGCGTTGACCGAGAAGCTCACAGAAATTCGTGAGTCGTCGATGTGGGTGTAGGAAAGCGTATTGGTCTTGATCGGCTGCGAAGAGATGAATGCGAAGCCAACCCAGACGACCGTTGCGATGAATCCGACGGCGATTACGATCGTGCCCACAAGCGCAAAACGGTGTTTCTGGGGGGAATTTCTCACGCCGTAGCGTTCTTGAAGTGTGCGCTCGCGGGTACTCATGCCTACATTGTTCCACGTGTGTGAACTTTGCGTAATGACGACGGGGCGCTACCGCGCAGGCGTGGCGCCCGAGGACACGGGGGTGCCAAAGGCGGCGCTTGCACCGAGCGATGAGACCTTCAAGGCGCTCCTGAATCACGGTGGACACCCCGAAGCAGAAGTCGAGAAGAATCCCTGCCGCTTGCGGCTCATGGCTGTTCACGCCCATCCGGACGACGAGTCGTCGAAGGGGGCTGGGACGATGGCCCGCTATGTCGACGAGGGTGCCGAGGTGACCGTCGTGACCTGCACGGGCGGGGAGCGCGGAGACATCCTTAACCCGCGCCTGAAGGATGATCCCGAGGCGAAAGCGGATCTGAGCGCGGTGCGTCATCGCGAAATGGATCGCGCACGCGAGATTCTCGGCATCAACCAGGTGTGGCTTGGCTACGTCGACTCGGGGCTCCCCGAAGGGGAGCCGCTGCCCGCACTTCCCGACGGTTGCTTTGCCCTCACCGATCCCGAAGAGGCAGCGCGCCCCCTCGTGAAGCTCGTGCGTGAGCTGCGACCGCACGTGATGCTCACGTACGACGAAAATGGTGGCTACCCCCACCCCGACCACATCCACTCGCACAGGATCAGCATGCTCGCCTATGAGCTTGCAGCTGATCCGAGCTACATGCCTGAGCTCGGTGAGCCGTGGGCGGTCGCAAAGATTTACTACCAGCTTCTGTTCCCGCCGGCCCAGATGATCGCGTACGCGCGCTACATGCGCGAGCATGGGCTCGACAATCCGTTCGAGGCGCAAATGGAGTATTTTGAGGGCCTCGATCAGCGACCGATCACGACGCGAGTGAATGTTTCGAGGTATCTTGACGTGCGTGATGCCGCGCTCCTCGCGCATGCGACTCAGGTCGATCCGGACGGTTTCTTCTTCGCTGTCTCCAACGAAATTAAGCGCGAGGCGTGGCCTACCGAGGATTTTCAGTTGCGCCATTCGCGTATTGGCGTGACGCTTCCGGAATCCGATCTGTTCGAAGGGATCCGACAATGACTCTCGCGCATCTTTCGGCCTTGGGTATTCTCGCTGATGGTGCTCCGACGACGCCTCCCGGCTCGGAAGACATGACGACGGCGACGGTGACGCCGGGTCTGCCGGGCTTTGTCGTGTTTTTTGTGATGGCGATTGCGCTTGTGCTTCTTGCGCTCGATTTGTCGAGGCGCGTGCGGCGTTCGAGCGCCCGCGAAAACGTGCGTATTCGCATGGAGGAAGCTGAGCGTGCGGAACACGAGGCCGCGGAGCCTCAGGAAGAGGCGTAGCGCTTTAAACGACGGCGAGCCACACGGCGATCAGGTGGCACACGAAACCCACGACAGTGAAAGAGTGGAAGATTTCGTGGAAGCCGAACCACGCCGGTGAGGGATTGGGTTTCTTAGTGCCGTAGACGATGGCACCGAGTGTGTAGGCGATGCCGCCCGCGATGATGAGGGCGATGACGGCCGCGCCGCCACCTGCGTAAAGCTGAGGCATGTAGAAGATGGCAACCCAGCCGAGGGCGACGTAGGCGGGTACGTAGAGCCATCGCGGCGCGTTCGTCCACAGGAGCCTGAATGCTACGCCGATGAGCGCGCCGATCCAGCAGACCGTGAGTAGCACGGTCGCGTCGTGGGGGTTGAGCAGCGCGACTGCGAGAGGCGTGTATGTGCCAGCGATGATGAGGAAGATGTTCGCGTGGTCGAAACGTCTCAGTGCGAGAGTTCCCTGTACCGACCAGGTTCCGCGGTGGTAGGTCGCTGAGACGCCAAAAAGCATTCCCGCCGTGACGATGAAGACGACGGTTGCCAGGCGCACCGCGAGCGACGAGCCGGTCGCGATCAGCAGCATGCCCGCGATCAGTGCGGTGGGGAAAGCCACGAGGTGGATAATTCCGCGCAGCTTCGGCTTTTTAGGGAGCGTGGGCAGGTGAATTCCGTACGCGCCAAGGAGCTCGGGAACGCTCGCCCCGTTGGCGGCGGTGGGCACCGCTTCGCCGTTGGTGGGAGAGGTTCCGACGCTCGCTACGCTCTGCTGCGTGTTTCGCTGATCGGTGCTCATAACGGTAGCGTAACTTACGGTGGCGTAGGTGTCACGGGACGTCCACTTTTTTGACTCTTCCACGAATCTTTTGTGAAGGAGTCGTGGGAAATGCCGGGCAAGCGCGCGTCGGCTGGGACGCTCCTGCCACAATGGAGGGCGTGAATTCCTCGAGACCTGCTGACACCACGCCGCACTCCGCACTTCCCGCGGGGTCCGTGCCGCGCCATGTCGGCATCATCCTCGACGGCAATCGTCGCTGGGCGAAAATGAGAGGGCTCGAGACTTACGAAGGTCATCGCGCCGGGGCAGCGATTATTCTCGAAGCGATCGAGTGGGCGCGCGAAAGTGGAATCGAAACGCTGACGCTGTGGCTCCTGTCGACCGACAACTTCCGTAGGCCCGACACCGAACTCGCGCAGCTTTTTGACATCATCGTCGACCTCGCGCGCGAGGTGGCACACATGGGGTTTCCGCTTCGCATCCTCGGTGCCGAAAGCGTGCTCCCCGACTCTCTCGCCGCACGACTCGCCGCGCTCGATGCGCCGCAGAAACCTGCTGAGGCTTCCTCCACGACGTTCGAGGTGAATCTCGCGATCGGCTACGGCGGCAGGCGCGAGATAGTCGATGCGGTTCACTCCCTCATCGACGAGGAAATTGCGCGCGGGGGAGACCTCGCGAGCCTGCGCGACGCCGTGAGTGAAGCTACCGTCGGAAACCACCTGTACACGGCTGGGCAAAGCGCCCCCGACCTGCTCATTCGCACCTCCGGAGAACAACGCCTTTCAGGATTCCTCCTGTGGCAGTCCGTGCATTCAGAACTCGTGTTCTGTGAGGCGCTGTGGCCCGATTTCACTCGTGCCGACTTTGATGGAGCGCTCGCGGAATTCGCTCGCCGCGAGCGGCGTTTCGGGGCTTGATCGTCGCGGCGTCGTCCCCTAAAGAGTGCCCCGGGTAACGCTTGGGTGAAGGCTAAGTGACCGTCGTGGATGAGCGGCGCGTCAGCCGATCGAAGAAGCCGAAAGCGGTGCAAGGATCGAAGCGGTAGCCGGTCGTGGACGACCGGAAGGACTTCGAAAGCGAGAGACCATGAATGCGCCGCTTACCTATGTTCTCGATACGTCCGTTGTACTGGCGGACCCACACTCGATCTTTCGATTCGCGGAGCACCACGTTGTGCTCCCCATCGTCGTGATCACCGAACTCGAAGGGAAGCGGCACCACTCCGAACTCGGCTATTTCGCCCGCCAATCTCTGCGTATCCTCGACGACCTGCGCGAAAAGCACGGCACGCTCGCCGAACCGCTGCCGATCGGGGACCAGGGCGGCACTGTACGCGTCGAACTCAACCACCAAAGCCCCGAAAACCTGCCCGATGGCTTCCGCCTCGGTGATAACGACACGAGGATCCTCTCCGTCGCGAAAAACCTGCAGGTGGAAGGTGCCGAGGTCATTCTCGTCTCGAAAGACCTTCCCATGCGGATCAAGGCGAGTGCATCGGGGCTCAAGGCTGAGGAATACCGTGCGGAGCTCGCACGCGACCGCGCTTACACGGGAATCACCTCCGCCGACATCACCGAGGAACAGATGGCGGCGCTGTGGAGTGATGAGGGCGGTGCCCGCCATACGGGCATAGAGATCCCCGAGCTCGCCGATCTCGGCGTCCACACGGGTCTCAAGCTCACGTCCCCGCGCGGCTCGGCCCTCGGGCGCGTCCTGCCAAACGGCAACGTGTGTCTCGTTCCGGGAGACGGGAATGTTTTCGGTGTGACTGGCAGAAGCGCCGAGCAGCGCATCGCGATTGACTTGCTACTCGACGACGAACTGTCCATCGTGAGCCTCGGTGGCCGCGCCGGCACCGGCAAGTCCGCCCTCGCGCTATGCGCAGGCCTCGAAGCGGTTCTCGAAAAGCGCCACCAGCGCAAGATCATGGTGTTCAGGCCCCTGTACGCGGTAGGCGGTCAGGAACTCGGCTACCTTCCCGGGGATCACGACGACAAGATGGGGCCCTGGGCGCAAGCGGTGTTCGACACACTCGGGTCGATGGTCTCGGGCGCCGTGGTCGACGAAGTCCTCGGCCGCGGACTGCTCGAAGTGCTGCCGCTTACCCACATCCGCGGCCGCTCCCTCCACGATGCCTTCGTCATCGTTGATGAAGCGCAGTCGCTCGAGCGCAACGTGCTGCTCACGATGCTCTCGCGCATCGGCCAGAACTCCCGGGTCGTGCTCACGCACGACGTTGCGCAGCGTGACAACCTGCGCGTCGGGCGGTACGACGGAGTCGCCTCCGTGATCGAAGCCCTCAAAGGCAACGAGCTCTTCGCGCACGTGACGCTCCAACGCTCCGAACGCTCCAAGGTCGCCGAACTCGTCACGCGAGTCCTCGACGCGCCAATCGCGTAAACGGCGCCCCTACTCGCCCCGAGGGGCAGGGGGAGCGGTCATCGTGAACACGTCGAGCGCGGAATCGAGCTGCTCCTTGGTGAGCTCACCGCGCTCGACGTAACCGAGTGCGATAGCCGCTTCGCGGACTGAAACGCGGTTCGCAACCGAATACTTCGCGATCGCGGCCGCATTCTCGTAGCCGATCAGCCTATTGAGAGGCGTCACGACCGAGGGAGAGGCCTCCGCAAAGAACCGTGCCCGCTCCTCATTCGCACGGATTCCTTCGATTGTCTTCGTCGCAAGGACGCGCATGGAGCTCGATAGGAGAGAGATCGACTCGAGAAGCGCCGTTCCCATGAGAGGGATCTGAACGTTCAGTTCGAACGCCCCCTGTGCGCCGCCCCACGCGATCGCCGCATCATTGCCGACAACGCGTGCACACACCATGAGCACCGCCTCGGGAATAACCGGATTGACCTTCCCGGGCATGATCGAACTGCCCGGCTGGAGATCGGGTAGCGCGATTTCGCCAAGTCCCGTGTTGGGGCCCGATCCCATCCATCGAAGGTCATTGCAGATCTTCGTGAGAGAAACCGCGAGTGTGCGAATCGCCCCGCTCATTTCGACGAGGGAGTCGCGTGCCGACTGCGCTTCGAAGTGATTGCGCGCCTCCGTGAGCGGGAGGCCAGTGCGCTCGCGGAGGAGTTCAATGACTCGCGAGGCGAAACCCGCGGGGGTATTAATGCCGGTGCCCACGGCGGTCCCGCCGAGGGGCAGCTCGGCGGTGCGGCCGATTGCGGCCTCGACACGTTCGATCCCGTAGCGTACCTGCGCGGCAAAACCACCGAATTCCTGGCCGAGGGTGACGGGGGTAGCGTCCATCAGGTGCGTGCGACCGCTCTTGACGACCCCCGCAAATTCGCGTTCTTTGCGCTCGAGCGCGCTCGCGAGCGACTCGAGGGCCGGTATGAGGAGAGTCGTGACATCGCGTGTCACGGCGAGATGCACGGCTGTGGGGAAGGTGTCGTTGCTCGATTGCGAAGCATTGACGTGGTCGTTCGGGTGCACCGGGCGTTCGTTCGTGCTCGCGAGATGCGCGAGCACCTCGTTCATATTCATGTTCGAGCTCGTGCCCGAACCCGTTTGGTACACGTCGATCGGGAACTGTGCATCGAACTCGCCTTCGCTCACGCGCTCGGCGGCCCGGGCGATGGCCTCGGCGCGCTCCTCGTCGAGAACGCCGAGTTCGGCGTTCGCTAGGGCAGCGGCGCGCTTGACCTCCGCGAGCGCGTGAATGTTCGACGGTGCGAGAGGGCGATGGGAGATGGGGAAGTTTTCCACTGCGCGCTGGGTTTGCGCACCGTAGAGCGCCGAAACGGGAACTCGCACCTCACCCATGGTGTCGTGTTCGATGCGGAAATCTTCGGTGCCAGTCATGTCAGTCCTCCGTGGATGTAAGCGTGCAGCGATCAGCGATTTCGCGCGTCCACGGCGGATTCGCGCCCGCGCGAGATACTGTCACGGATGCGAGGAGCGCGGCGTGCGCGAGGATGTCCTCGATGGCCGTCCCCTCGAGCGCGCTGATCTTCTCGCGGCCCGAAGCTCCGAGGAGTCCCTTGCGTGATAGTGCATCGAGGAGGCCGGCCGAGAATGTGTCTCCCGCTCCAACCGTGTCGGTGACGTCGACGCGGACGCCCGGAATATCGAATCGCCCCTGCGCGGTGAACGCCGTCGCGCCCTTCTCGCCGCGCGTAATGACCGCGAGCTTCACGCCTCTGCGAAGCCATGATTGCGCAGCCTGGTCGATGTCGGTCGTTTCATACAGCCACTCGAGGTCTTCGTCTGAGGCCTTCACGATGTCGGCGAGCGCGATGTTCTCCTCTATTGGTTCGCGCGCGATCGCGGGATCTCCCATGAGGGTGGGGCGCGCGTTCGGATCGTAGGAGATGAGGGCGATCTCGCGGAGCGAAGCCACGACCGTGCGGAGGGTATCGGCGCCTGGCTCGAGTGTCGCGGCGATCGAGCTGGTGTGCACCGCATCGACCTTCGCGGGCAGTCCTCGTGGATCGGGGTCCCACGTGATGTCGAAGTCGTATGAAGCCGCGCCGCCTTCGCCGATCGTCGCGGCCGCAGTCGAGGTGTGAGCCCCAGGCCTTACCGAACCGGGGGTGAGCGAGACGTTCGAGGATTCAACATGCTGCACAATGGCGCGCCCGCGCTCGTCATCGCCGATGTGGGTGAGCAGGTGCGAGGTGTGGCCGAGGCGGCCGAGGGCAACGGCCACGTTCATGGGGGACCCACCCGGGAGCTCGGCCCTGGGAGCGTCTTTGCGGATTACGATGTCTGTCAGCGCTTCGCCGATCGTTAGATAGGTACTCACGCCAGTATTGTTTCAGATCACAGCGGGGGCCGCATGGTCCTCAGTCACGGCGCGCGACGCTTCGGAATTTGGAACAATGGCGGTATGGCCGAATCTCACGAGAGACCGCAGCGGAAAAAGCGCGAGCTGCCCACGAAGAAAAACACCTCGGTACGGAACCTTGTGTGGGCGATCGGACTGAACCTCATTGTGGTAGCTATTGCCGCGGTTGTCATCGTCGGGCTCGGACGGAACGATCGTGATACGGCCTCCTCCGCGCGTTCACATGTCAATGTGAGCGAAAGCGCGGCGCGTGCGAGTGAGTCTCTCGGCTTTCGCGCGGCCGACGTCGAGCCGGAAGGGTTTACGGTGCGTGAGGCGAAAATGTCGACGACCGAACCAGCCTACTGGGAGGTGCGCTACACCTCGCCCTCCGGTGAGCTGGAAACTCTCCTTCAGGCGCGGGCGGATTTTTCCGCGCTCTCCCCTCGAGTCCGCGGAAAAGTGACGCAGGCGGATTACTTCGAGATCAGAGGCACGGAGTGTGCGAATCTCGAAATTCAATCCCCCTCGAGCGACGCAAACGCGGACGCAGCCAAGCCGGTGTCGGGAATCGAATGCTCCGCTCGAGAGACGACGCTCATCGTGTACGGGGCCGGCGATGGTGCCGAGCACACAAAGCTCATGCAAGCAGCCCTCGACCGTGTCAACCAGTGAGGAACCATGAACGACAACTCCCACCGTCCGTCGCGCGGTAGTGCCGACGCCACCGAAAAGCTCGATGCGCCGCTTGGCGCTGACCCCACCGAAGTCCTCGCGCCTGTCGCGAGTCCCGACCCAACTGCGTCAACGCCCACCGCGAGGCCCGCGCGCACGTCTGCGCCCGGGCCTGCCGCCGCCTCGACGCCGGTAGAGGCCCCAGGGACGCAGAGCCGGCAACGCCCGCGCTCAGCAACCGCCCCCGTCGTCATCGTGCTTGGCCTCGTCGCCTCCGCGCTCCTCGCAATTTTTGCCTGGGGAGGCATTTTCTCGACCGCCCAGCTCGCGTGCGTGATCGCAGGTGCAGCGCTGTTTGCGCTAACGGGCATCGTCGCGGTGCGCACGTGCACAACAACGGGCGCCCTCGTCGCTGCGTGGATCCTCGCCTTTGTTCTCCTGTTCGCCCCGCTTCTCGTGTGGATCGGTGTGCAGGGAGGAGCGGCCGTCACGAGCACGCTCATCTTCGGGGCGATCGGCATGTGGGTGTCAGGCGTTGCCGTCGTCGCTCTCGTGGTGGCCGTTCTCGGCACGTACCTTCACGCACGCGCGGCAGCGCGGTAGGAGATCCGCGCTGCCGCGATACACACTCGTATCCGTGGCGCCATAGCGCCCCGGGTGCGGTGTGTGCGTGGGGCTCAGTGCGTTGTGCCCTCGACCGTGGCCACATCGCTCGCGTTCTCAGCGATCGCGCGGATCGCTGCGGTGAGCCCCTTCGTGATCGTCTCCGTGGAAAGCGAGGGCTGACCAGGCTTGCCCACGGTCTGCTCGGGGATGAACGGCACGTGCACGAAGCCACCGCGGGTGCCCTTCGGGCCCTCGGTTGCGAGGTGGTGCAGAACGCCGTACATGATGTGGTTGCACACGAAGGTCCCCGCCGAGTTCGAGACCGAGGCGGGAACGCCTGCGTCGCGAATCGCCGCGGCCATCGCCTTGATCGGCAGGGTCGCGAAGTACGCCGACGGTGCCCCGTCAACCACGGGCTCATCAATGGGCTGATTGCCGTCGTTATCGGGAATGCGCGCATCGTCGATGTTGATCGCGACGCGCTCTGGGGTGATGTCGAAGCGCCCGCCAGCCTGGCCGACACAGAGCACGGCGCTCGGCTGGTGCTTCTCGATCGCTGCCGTCGCCGCCTCGATGGCTTTGCCGAACACTGTGGGCACTTCGACCGTGATGACCTCTTCTCCCGCGATTTCGGCGGGAAGTGCCTTCACGGCCTCGAGCGCGGGGTTGATCTTCTCCCCGCCAAACGGATCAAATGCGGTCACAAGGATTGACATGGTGTTCCTCCAATTAGAACGCGAGGGTGTACATGAGCACGATGTGCACAAGCAAAAGCAGCGTGGCAGTCACGGCTTGAGACTTGATGACCCCGTACTTGTCTTTCATCTCGAGCAAGACCGCGGGAACCACGTTGAAGTTGGCGGCCATAGGGGTCAGGAGTGTGCCGCAGTAGCCCGCGGTCAGGCCGAGCGCTGCCACGATGATCGGGTTTCCACCCTGCGCGACGACGAACGGGATACCGATGCCGACGGTAATCACGGAGAACGCTGCGAAGCCGTTGCCCATGATCACGGTGAAAAGGGCCATGCCCACGCAGTAGGCGATGACTCCCACGAGGGGGTTGTGTGCCGGAATGACTTTCGCGACGGTGTCGGCAATGACCGTGCCCACGCCCGCGGCGGTAAACACCGCACCGAGGGCCGCGAGCAGCTGGGGAAGAAT
Source organism: Dermabacter sp. HMSC08H10 (assembly GCF_001807585.1). Lineage (NCBI taxonomy): Bacteria > Bacillati > Actinomycetota > Actinomycetes > Micrococcales > Dermabacteraceae > Dermabacter > Dermabacter sp. HMSC08H10. The sequence goes on along the minus strand of NZ_KV789429.1, from coordinate 285,401 downwards.
TCCCACCGGTCCGACGTCCATTGTGAGGCGTGCGCCGTCGACCGCCACGAATTTTGCGGGCGCCTTCGTGACGACGAGGCCCACGACGGTGGCGAGCACGGCGCCGGTCCCCACCGCGAGGTAGGTCGGCATCTCGAGTTTCTGGTACACGGTTGCCGCGACGAGCGCGAAAACAGCGAGCGACAGTGCAGGAATAAAGACTTTGTAGCCGAGCTTCGACGCGCGTTCCTCAACGTGCGCGGGGTCGGGGCGATCGACCGCGGCGGGCTTTACGCCCCACACGGCGGTGATCGTGGCGAGCGCAATGACGCAGATGCCGATGAGCCACGCCGGTACCCAAGGGCCGGTGATAAACGCGAACGCGAGAATGAACCAGAAGGTCGCCGCCGGGATGCGGTTCTTGAGTGCGGCATCTTTCCCGCACAGGCCGCCCGTAATCGCGAAGATCACGCCGACGAGGATGAAGAAAAATTCGCCGATCACGATATCGGGAGTCATGCCTTCACGCTCCCTTCGGTGCCGGTCGATGCAGCGCCGGAGGTCGATTCGGCGCGAAGGCGGCGGTCGAGAAGGAAGTTGCGCACGACGCCAAAGATCATGGTTGCAATCGCGACAGGGATCGACCACAGTGCCACCGCAAGCGGGGTGACCTGGGTGTAGCCCTGCTCCGCCATTGTCGACACGATGAGCAGTACGCCCGGTGCGCCGAGGAACAGGTTCTGTGCGAAGAAGTTGCCGAAGTTATCGGCGGCGGCGGAGGCGCCCTTAATCGAGTCGCGCTGCTTCTCGGTGATCGAGCCGAACTTCGCCTCGGCGGCGCCCTCAGCCATCGGTGAAATGAGCGGGCGCACGAACTGCGGGTGGCCGCCAAGTTGGACCGAGAACGCGATGGCGACCGCGCGAATCAGCTGGTAGAGCGACAGGACAGTGCCGGTCGTCGCATTCTTGACGGATCCGATGAGGTCCACGGCTTTTTGCTTGAGGCCATAGCGCTCACAGATGCCCACGACGGGCAGGGTCAGGATGAACAACGTGGCAACGCGCTGATCGGTGAACGACTGGCCGAGAAGGGTCAGCAGCTCCAGTGGGCTCAGCCCAGCCACGAGGCCCGTAACCAGACCGGCTACGACCACGACGGCAAGCGTGTCTCGTTTGAGCACGAAGCCCACCACGATAATCACGATGCCGATGAGCTTCAGGTACTCCATGAGTAGCCTTTCTCATAACGGTAAGTAAGTGTGCGCAGTCACTCTAGTCGTTACAAAACGGTGACGTCGAGCCGTGCACAGGCGTGAGAAGCCTCGTTGCGAGCGTTAGTCCTGCGAAGAGCTTTCTTCGGGTACATCCTGCTCGCGCTCGAGCGCGCGGTCGAGCCGTACGCGCGCTCCGTCGAGCCACTGCTCGCATCGCCGAGCGAGAAGCTCGCTGCGCTCCCACAGCGCGATTGATTCCTCGAGCCCGCTCTGGTTGCGCTCGAGGGTCTGCACGATCGAGAACAGTTGGTCGCGCGCTTCCTCGTAGCCGAGCGCCTGAATGTCCTCAGGCAACTCCTGCGGTTCGCTAGTGGTGCCTTCGCTCTCCATGATCTTTTCCTTCACAGTTCGTTATTCCTCGCCGAGAGAGGTCGCTGCTAGGCGACCGCCCGCGAGCCTGATTGATACGCGAGTACCCTCGGGTGCTTCGCTCGGGTCGGTGAGCGCGGCTCCATTCGCGCTTTGCACGACCGCGTAGCCGCGCTCGAGTGTATGCAGTGGTGAGAGCGCCCGAGCTTGATCGGCGAGGGACCTCACGCGCTCACCGGCGCGGTCGAGGGCAATCGCAATGGTCGCGCGAGCCGAGGCAATCGCGCCGTCGATCACCTGCGCGTGGCTGTCAATCATCGTGTGCGGCTGCGCGAATGCGGGGCGAGCTCGGACAGCGGCAAGTGCTTCCCGCTCCCGCTCGAGACGTGAGGAGAGCGCCGCGTGCGAGCGACGGCGTGCATCGCCCAACTGTGCGCGTTCGAGGGCCATATCGGGAACAACGCTCTTCGCAGCGTCGGTGGGGGTCGATGCGCGATAGTCGGCGACGAGGTCGAGAAGCGGCGTGTCGATCTCGTGTCCAATGGCCGACACGATAGGGGTGCGAGCTGCAGCGGCGAGGCGCACGAGCGATTCATCCGAGAACGGGAGAAGATCCTCGAGCGAGCCGCCGCCGCGGGAAATGATGATGACGTCCACGTCCTTGCGCGCGTCGAGTTCGCGCAGTGCTTCGCTGACCTCGCCGACGGCGCGCGTGCCCTGAACGGCGACTTCGCGCGTCTCGAACCTCACCGCCGGCCAGCGTTTCTCGGCATTGACGATGACGTCACGCTCCGCCGCAGATTTACGCCCGCAAATGAGTCCGATCTTGCGTGGGAGGAACGGGAGAGGTTTCTTGCGGTCCGCGGCGAAGAGCCCCTCGTGGTGGAGGGCCCTCTTGAGACGCTCGAGGCGCTGGAGCAGATCGCCGATTCCTACCGCGCGGATATCGGCGGCTTCAAGTTGGAGCGTTCCACGCCGCCCCCAGAACGTCGGCTTGCACTGCACCACCACTTCGCTGCCCTGCTGCGGTTCGAGGGGCAGCCGCGCAAACGCGCTCGCACGCATCGATACCGAGAAACTCGCATCCATGTCGGTATCGCGAAGAGTCATGAATACCAGTGCGCCTTTGCCCCGGCTGACCTGCACCAGTTCGCCGCGTACCCACACGACACTCATGCGGTTCACGTAATCTCGCACCTTCTGGCTGAGCAACCCCACGGGCCAAGGGCGCTCCGCGGTCGTTTCCGCGGCCGTCGCCGGCAGCGCTGGGGGCTCTCCTCCCTCGAGTGCGGTCATGTGGTGTAGGTCCACGCCTCTTTCGTGCATGTCTCTACTGTGCCAGACCATCCTCGGCTTGCGTGGGCTCCGCCCACCGCTGTGGATAACCAATGCACAATACAAGGGCCGACGCCACCCTCTTTCGGGTAGCGCCGGCCTTTCGGGAAGCGCCCGCTCACGCGGGGTCTATGACGATCAGCGCGAGACGCGGCGCGAGCGGAGAACCGCGGCGCCACCCGCGACGAGGACGAGCCCCGCCGCGAGAATGCCCATCACCTCGGCACCCGTGCGGGGGAGCCCCGTCGAGTGCGTCTGTGCGCCAGTGGCGGAGGAAGCGTCGGAACCGTGCGAGCCCTCGTCCGGATGCCCCTTGCCAGAACCAGCGCTGCCGGTGTTGCCGGTTTCAGGGTCGCCGCCCTCGCCGGGCTTGTCGCCCTCGCCGGGCTTGCCGCCCTCGCCGGGCTTGCCGCCCTCGCCGGGCTTGACCGTGCCGTCCGGGTCGACTGTCGTGCCGCCATCCTGGCCGCACTCGGTCTTCGTCACAGAAGCGTTGCGCACCTCGCTGTAGTGCTTCGCGCCGTACGGGTCGGTCGTGAGCGTGTACCACGAGAACTCACCCTCGGGCAGATCGCTCGCGGGGACGCTCACGGTGTCGCCGGAGGCAACGCCGTCCTTGTGACCGAATTCCTTGGTCGTGAGCACGTCGATGCGCGCTTCGGCGGTCGTGAGGGTCTTCTTCTCGGGCGTGAGGCCAAGGTCGGCATAGCTCACCTCGAACTCCTGGTCGATCGGCTCGAAGCTCGGATCGTCCGAGTCATAGTCCTTGAGCGACGGCGAGTAGGTGCGCACGATCATGCTGCCCTTCTCGTTGTCGAAGTGCATGAGGCGGAGGTAGCCGAGGCCCCCCTCGGCGAGGCCCTGGTAGTCGAACAGCATCTGGGTCACGGTGCGGTCCGGGGTGCCGTCGCCGTTGTCATCGAATTTATCCACGCGCGTGTGAGCGTCGTGGTAGTGGCCGCTCATGACCGCGCGCACGTTCGGGTTGGTCGCGATGACTTCGTCGTAGATCCGCTGCGGGATCGGGCCGAGGCCACCGGTCGTGAGCATGTACTCGTGAAGCTCGATGAGGGCGATGCGCTCGGGGTATTTCTTGAGCACCTCGTTCATCCACTCGATCTCTTCATCGCCCGGGCCCCATCCCATGTAGAGAATGATGTAGTCCTGGCCCCCGGCGCTGATGAGGTCGTAGTGGCCGCGGTTGTCCTTGTAGCTACCGCCGTACCAAGGGTTGCTCTCATAGCGCTTCTCGCCGAAGTACTTGCTGTACTTCGAGTAGTCGTTGGCGTGGTGGCCAACGTCGTGGTTGCCTGCGAGAACGCCATAGGGGAGCTTCGCGTCGTCGAGAGTTTTGTAGGACTCATCTGCGCGGACCCAGCCCTCGGCATTGTCGATCTTGTCGACGATGTCGCCCGTGTGGAACAGGTACTGCAGGTTCATCTTCTCGCGCACGCGCAGAAGGTAGTCGTGGATCGCGACCTGGTGGTGGTAGATCTTCGCATCGTCGTTGTAGTACTGGGTGTCCGACTCAACGGCGAAGGTGTAGTCGTAGTCCGAACGCGGGGTGTCGTCGGCGTGCTCGCCGGGCTCCGCTCCTGTGCGATCGGAGAGGTCTGCACCGGCGTATCCAACACCCTGCTGAACGAGAGCCTTGATCTCGCCATCCACGTTGTGACCCTTGAGCGGGACGATCGCTTCGAGCTTCGCCTCGCCAGATTCGCTATCCGTAAGGAGCGACTGGACTTCTTCCCAGCTGTTCTTCTCGGTGTTCCACACGAGAAGACGCACGCGCTGTCCCTTGTTGGAAGCACCGGTCCAGCTCACGCGGATCTCCGAGTCTTCGCCTGCGCCCTCGGGCACGGCGGTCGAGAACTCGTGGAAGGGAAGTGCCGAACCCGCGGTTGTCGTCTCACCGGCCTTGAGCGCATCGCCCTGGCGGTCTGCTTGGTCGGCGTCGTGGACGCTTCCCGCAGTGCCCGCGAGCGTACCTTCGCTAAGCGAGGTCGAGTAGCCCTCACGGAAGGAGACCGAGAGGTCATCCTTGCTGGGGTCGGTCGCGGTCGCCGAAAGCGAATCGTCTACGCACACGTTCAGGCCCGCGCCATCCGCCGTATCAAGGGTGGCCGACGGTTGCTCGACGGGCGTCGTGAACGTGATCGTCTTCTTCGACTCGTTACCGAGCTTGTCCGTCGAGACGATCGTCAGCGTGTGCGTGCCTGCCGCGAGGGTAAGCGAGGAGAACGTCGTGCCGGATTCGACCTTCTCGCCGTCGAAGGTCGCGGACGTGCTCGCGACGCCGACGCCGGCGTCGGTTGCCTCGAAGTCCAGGGTGAACTCGCCGCGCTGCTCGGAGCCGTCGGCGATCGAGGAGGTGATCACCGGGGCGGTGTTGTCGACGATGACGGTCGTCTCCACTTCGGAGGTGTCGCTGATTGAGTCGGCAGCGAAAGTGGCGATTCTGGTCGTCGAACCCGAACCAACGAGCGTGCCCTTCACCTTGTGCTCGCCGTCAGCGACCTTGGTGGTGTCCCACTGGTAGGCGTTCGCGGTGAACGCATCGTCCGGTATCGAGAACGTCGCGTTGAGAATCTCGACCTTCCCCTTCGAATCGCCCATGTTAATGATCTGGGTGGGATCGCTGGCCGGGACCGTCTTACCCTCGGCGTCTGTGTAGTCGGCCGCGCGCAAGGTGCGCCCGTCGGGGAGGACGAGGCGTGCGTTGCGGGCGTTGAAGTCGTCGTTGTTTTCGTTCGGGTCGATGCCGGGCTTGGCCTTGGTGCCCGCCGCGACGTCAACCTGGAGTGACTCGCCCTTCGTGACGTACTTGAGCGGGACATCGGCAGTCACGGTTTCCCAGTTCTCGTAGAAACCCTTGTCGAAGATCGTGAGGACCTCGTCCTTGACGAGCACGCCGTTGCGGAAGAACGCATCGGTTTGCGTCGCGTCGATGGCGAAGACGGGCTCCTTCTCGAGCGAGGGAATATCCGCGTTGACTTCGGTCCCGTCGACGGCAAGCGTGCGAGTGTCGTTTTCGTGATCGCTCGAAACCGAGAGGCGGGTCGTGCCGCTCACGTACTGCTTTTCCGAGACGTTGAGGCGAACCGGACCTTGCTCGGCCCCTTCGACCTCAACGCGAGTCAGCGGAATGGTGGCGATGTTGGTGCCGTCGGAGGCCTCAACCGAATACTCGAAGTACTTCTTCCCCGTGAGGTCCGCCTGGGGGATCGTGAGGGTGAAGGTGCCATCCTCGTTCGCGAGGAGGTCCTTGGCCATCGGCTTATCGTCAGTGTTCGACTGGAGGGAGACGGTGAGGCGACGAACCTGGACGTTATCGGTCGCCTTGATCGTGATCTGGGCGTCCTTTGTCGGGTCGAGGGACTTTGCGGTCTGATCCACCAGAGCTGGCTTTTCGGTGTCCTCGTTGAGCTTCACGAGCTTCGAGGGAACCTTCGCGGGAGCCGCCTGACCCGGCGTTGCTTTCGAGATCTCCCCGATCTCGCTCACCTGGAAGTTTTCGGGATTGACCGCGTAGTGGATGCCCTGATCCGCCTGGGTGTCATCGCGGCCGTTTTCGTTGTAGAAGACGCGGCTTACGGTGTGGCCCGTGCGGGTCTGAATCTCCATACCGCGAAGCGAGCCGTTGGCCATACCGCCCGCCGAGGACTCAACAATGGTGAGGCTGTTCGGGTCAACACCGTAGTTCTTGGCGAAGTCTTCGACGGTCTTGGCATCGTTAGAGCCGTTCTTGATCCATACGATGACCGTGCCGCCGGGCTTGACGACCTTATCGGCAGGTTCCATGGGCCACACAGCCTGGTTGCCCATTTTCCGGCCCTCACCGGGGTATTGATAGGCGACCTGGTAGTCAGCGAGGCTGATCGGTTTGGTAGTGGGGTTGTAGATTTCAATGAATTCGTAGCCGTCGCCCTCGCCGGTGTTGGTGGAATCGGGAACGAGCTCGGTAATGAGGAGCTGGCCGACGGTCGTATCGGCCGCCGGGCCGGGGACGTCTTCGGTGGGGGCGGGCTCAGCCGGTTTCTCGGGCTGAGGCTCTGCAATGCGGTCCTCGAGCTGCTTCGGGTCGACCTTGCCTGCGGTGGGAGCAGCCGGGCCTTCGAGAACCTCGAGACTCTTCACGCTCGAATCGGCAGGGGTGCGGAACTGTGCGGACTTGTCCTCAGCGACCGAGCCTTTCGGGTAGAACGAGCGCGAGACTTCGGCGCCGTTCGAGTCGAGAACGCGAATGCCGCGGTTGCCGCCGTTCGCCATACCCGTTTGGCCGGTGATGCGCTCGACGCGCGCGTTCGGATCCATGCCCCACTGCGTGCGGAACTCTTCGACGGTATGCGCGGCCGAATCGACCTTGCCGTCATCGCTCGTGTAGCTCAGCCACAGGGTCACGGTCTCCCCGGCGGCCAGTTCGATCGGCTTCTCGGATGCGAGGGCGACGTCCTTCGCGGTGTTAGTGCTGTCCTCGTAGATGTAGGCGAGCGAGTAGCCGCCCTCACCGATCGTGAGGGGTTTGTCGGTCGTGTTAGTGACCTCGACGAATTCGTAGTGGTCGTCGCCTGCGTTGTTCGGTGCGATCTCGGTGACGACGAGCGGCCAGGTGCTCGCCGGAGCTGCCTGGGCGGCGTTCATCGTTGAAGGGGCGATGCCGGCGGGGACGATTGCGGGGCTCGCGACAAGAGTGAAGCCGAGTGCCGCTGCGGCGAGGGATTTGGAGTAAATGGCAGGAGTGCGGCGCGTGCCGCGCGACTGAGGAGTCATACCCTTCACTTTCGCTAAGTGCCTGTTGGGAGTTTCGGGGAAGCTCCTCAACGTTGCTCTTGGCGTTTAACGGATTGGTGAAGAAATGGGGGCTGTTGGCTGTACGCGCCGTGTACGAGTGGAGATTAGGCATTCAGGTTTGACGGATCGATATCGCGTGCGAGCTGCGTCACTGGTTCGACTCCTTCGAGGGCGCCACCGACGATGTGAAGCTCTTCCATCGAGCGCGCCGCGGGCACCACTCGCGCCTCGTACGAGCCCACCGCGTTGTTGAACGCCCGCACCGACGAATCGAGCGAACGGCCGAGTTTCGCAAGGTGCCCGCCAAGAGTGCCGAGCCTCTTATGCACCTCGCGACCTGCCTCGAGAACGCGGAGGGCGTCCTGGTTCAGTGCGCCCGTGCGCCACGTGTGGGCGACGGTTCGAAGAAGTGCCATGAGGGTGGCGGGAGAGGCGATCACAACATCGAGCGTGAAGGCACCATCGAGCAGCCCTGGATCCGCCTCGAGCGCGCCCGCGAGAAGACCGTCGCTCGGCACAAACAGCACCACGAATTCGGGGGAGTCGCCGAGCGAGGCCCAGTACGACTTCGAGCTGAGGTGCGTGACGTGCGATCGCAATGCTCGCGCGTGGTCCGCGAGGTATTTCGCCCGTTCGTTTTTCTCCGTGGCTTGGGCAGCACGCAGGTAAGCGTCCATGGGAGCCTTTGCGTCCACGACGATCGTGCGCCCGTGGCTCAAATGAACGACGAGATCGGGGCGCTGGTTCTTCTCTCCGCTCACGTTTTTCCCGCTGAGCTGTTCGGTGAAGTCCGTGTGCTCGAGCATGCCCGCAGCCTCGACGATGCGTCGCAGCTGCACCTCTCCCCACTGGCCTCGGCTCGTGGGGGCTTTGAGGGCGGTGACGAGGGCGTTCGCCCCCATGCCCAGATCGCGTGTGCGCTCCGAGAGATTCTTCAACTGCGAAGCCAGGTCACCATCGGCCTTTTGCCGGGCCGCCTCCGTGCGCGCAACCGAGCGCTCCAAACTCGTGAGGGTTTCCGAAATGGGGGAGAGCGTGCGGGCAAGCTGCTCCGAGCGTGCCGCATCGACTGCTTCGCGCCGAGCCGAATCGCGATCGAAGCGTTCCGAAGCGAGCTGCAGCAGTTGCGTGCTCGAGGCGTTAACCGCGCGTGCGGCAAGTGCTTCGATGTCGGTTCCGTTCGCCGAGGCCTTGGCTTCAGCAGCACGAACCCGCTCGCGCATGAGGATCCACATGACCGCTGCTCCGAGAGCAGCCCCGATGAGCAACGGAAGGAGAACGGTCACAAGAGTCGAAAAGTTCATACTTCTACCTCACCACGGGGGTGAGACATTTAAAGTGCGGCACGCCCTGAGGAGGGCAAGCGTCGGGCCCTGCCCCTAGAATGAGGGGCGTGGCTTTGACAATTGGAATCGTTGGCCTGCCCAACGTTGGTAAATCGACCCTGTTCAACGCGCTCACCCGTGCGGAGGTGCTCGCGGCGAACTATCCGTTCGCGACGATCGACCCGAACGTCGGTGTGGTGCCGCTTCCGGATCCCCGCCTCGCGCGGCTCGCAGAGATCTTCGGGAGCGAGAAGATCCTCCCCGCGACCGTGAGCTTCGTGGATATCGCCGGCATCGTGAAGGGCGCGAGCGAAGGTGAAGGCCTTGGCAACAAGTTCCTCGCAAATATCCGTGAGGCCGATGCGATTTGCCAAGTCACCCGCGCTTTCAGCGACCCCGACGTCACGCGCGTTCCCGGCTCTGAGACTCCCGCGGGCGACATGGAGACGATTTCGACCGAGCTCATCCTCGCCGACCTCCAGACGATCGATAACGCCCTTCCGCGCCTCGAGAAAGACACGAAGCGCAAGGTCATCGATGCCGCGATCCTTCCCGAGGTGCTCAAAGCAAAAGAGCTCCTCGAATCCGGGAGCACCCTCTTCCAGGGGGCCGACGGTGCCGGGATCGACGTGTCGCTCCTCAAAGAACTGCAGCTCATGACTGCCAAGCCGTTCATCTACGTGTTCAACACGGACGAAGAGGGGCTCGCGGATAACGCGATGCAGGAGGAACTGCGCAAGGCTGTCGCCCCCGCGGAGGCGATCTTCCTCGACGCGAAGTTTGAGAGCGAACTCATCGAGCTCGAGGCCGACGAAGCCGCGGAGATGCTCGCCTCGACGGGCCAGGAGGAGTCCGGCCTCGACCAGCTCGCCCGGGTCGGCTACGACACCCTCAACCTGCAGTCCTACCTCACGGCTGGACCCAAGGAATCGCGTGCCTGGACCATCCACAAGGGCTGGACTGCGCCCCAAGCCGCAGGTGTGATTCACACCGACTTCGAGCGTGGCTTCATCAAGGCCGAAATCGTTTCCTTCGACGAGCTCGACGACGCCGGTTCCATGCAAGAAGCGAAGGCCCGCGGCAAGGTGCGCATGGAGGGCAAGGATTACGTTATGCAAGACGGAGACGTGGTCGAGTTTCGATCAGGACTAACGTCTGGCGGTAGAAGGTGAGCCGCCCAGTTGTCCAGAGCGATGCGCCGCATGGCGGGTTTGCGATTGTCCCGCCCGGCAAAGTGCTCGACTTCATCGACGGCGCCACGTTGAGGCAGGACACGCCCGAGGAGTATGTCCGTCAGGAGATCCTCAAGTCGCTCGTGCGCGAGTACGGGTACGACAAACGCGACATTCGGGTCGAATTCCCGATCAAGTTCGGTAGTCGACGGGTCCGCGTCGACATCGTGGTGTTCCCGCCCGACCTTCGGGCGTCAGAGCAGACCCAATCAACTGCCTGGCTCATCATTGAGTGCAAGAGCGCCAAGGTCCGTCCCTCAATGAAGAAGGACGGTGTCGAACAGATGCTCAGCTACATGGCCGCATGTCCGAACGTCGAAGTCGGCATGTGGACCAACGGTGAGGATATGGCGAGCTACGCCTTTGAAACGGGGACGTCTGGCCAGCGGGTCTCCGTTGAGATCCCTGACATTCCCCACTGTGGTGACAGTGCTGAGGCGGGCACGCCGCGTTTCGACCAACTGCGCCCGGCTGCATCGGACTCTTTGCTGTTTGCTTTCCGGAGGGCTCACAGCTATATCGCTGGTAATCAGGGGATGCAAAAGCCGGAGGCGTTCTGGGAGCTGCTGAAGCTCATATTTTGCAAGATCCAGGATGAACGTGATTCCAGCTCGCCGCAGTTTTACGCAACACCTAAGGAACGTCAGAACATGACTGGCCTGATGCGGTGCTCCTCGCGGATCGGGAAGCTATTCGAGAACGTCAAGACTCAGTACCCTCAGATTTTCAAACCAGTCGAGCAAATCGAACTCGACCCTAAGGTTCTGGCATACATTGTCACGCAGCTTCAGATGTTCTCGTTGCTTGACTCCGATGTGGACGTCAAGGGTAAGGCGTATGAAGAGGTCGTAGGTTCGAACCTTCGCGGGGACCGAGGAGAGTTCTTCACCCCCCGCAACGTCTGCAACATGATGGTCGAGATGCTGGACCCCAGCGACAAAGACCTCATACTTGAAACTTTCATTCCACGACGGATACAAACGCGCGCGAGCTACGATTTGGCCGCCTGACTGGTTCACTCCGCAATCCATGAGCAATTTGAGAGAATGCCATCCAACCGACGACTTAGGGGCAAGTAATGACTGGCGAAAATAGGCAGCTCGATGCAAAGGAAATAAGCGTCGGCAGGCTACTTAATGATGGAGACTACGAGTTTGTCATCCCTGAATACCAACGCCCTTATGCCTGGGGCGTCGAGTGGAGTGGCCTAAGAATTAGGCCCACTCGGTTTAAGTGTTGACCGTGTTTTCTTGTTTCCATTGTTCCGCGTATTTCCGTGGGCTGAGGTAGCCGAGTGAGGAATGCGGATGGAAGTTATTGTAACGTGATGACCATTGGGCCACGAGTAGGCGGGCATGCTCGAGATTCTCGATACTGTTGTCCTCCAAGAGTTCGTCTCTCATCCGGTTATGGAAAGACTCAACGAACCCGTTATGCCAGGGCTGGCCTGGTGGGATGAATGCCTGGATTGTCTCACCCTCGGCTGCCCACTCCTGGAGCGCATGAGCGATGAACTCGGGCCCGTTATCCATCCGGATCACCCGCGGGCGCCCGCCGTGCTCCAGACAAGCCACGTCAAGGAGTTCGGTCACCGAGACCGCGTTAATGTTCTTGTCGACCGTGAAGGCGAGGTGTTCGCGGGTGTATTCATCGATAATGTTACAGATTTTGATTGTCTTGCCGTGCCAGGTTGAATCGAACTGGAAGTCCAACGCCCACACGTTGTTCGGGTACTGGCCGGCAGGAACATCACGATGGGTATCGGCAGCTAGACGCTTGAGCTTCTTCCTAGGCAAGACACGCAAGCCCTCTTCACGCCAGATCCTGCGGAAAGTCTCGCGGCATATCCCGTACCCTTCGGCGAGGGCGTTTCTCCAGGCGCGCCGGTGTCCCCACCGGCGATGATCCTTAACGAAGTCGTGCATCCACGCCCGTAGGTCCGCGTACTTATCCGGCTTGTTCTCGCGGGTCCTAGCGCGCCGGTAAGCACTGCGAGAGAGCCCAACAATCTGGCAGGCAAGTCTTTGGGAGTAGCCCAGCCCGACCAGATGCCAGACGGCATCATAGCGGCGAGCTGGGCTTAGAAGTTTCCCTCCGACAATTCTTTCCACGCAGCCTTTTCCAGCTCTGCCTGACCTAGGAGGCGTTTGAGGCGCGTGTTTTCCTCGCGCAGGCGCTGGAGCTCTTTCGCCTCGCTCTTGGTCATCGCCCCATAGGTAGCCTGCCACCTGTTCAACGTGGCTTCGCTAATCCCCAACGTGGTCAGGATCTGAGCTGTAGTTGATCCCGATTCCTTCAATTCCCGCGCCCTATCGAGCTTACGAACAATCTGCTCGGGAGTATGCTTGCTGAATTTCTTCACCATTCATCCATTCTCCCCACCCACAGGCAGGGCATCAATGGACAGCACTCAAGTCACCTGGACCTAAAAACCTAGAGCACTCCAGGTTCGGTATGACGTAGTCTGTACTTCGGCGTGTCGTAGATTTGTGAGATTATTCGTGCTAACCACTATATGTGGTGCCCGCAATGTGGGTCAGGACTAGATGTAGGGGTGGGATTGCTGAGGTGCAAATGCTGAGAGGAGAACATGCTGATGAGTGAACGCAGGGAAGGCCGAACACGAAGCGTCGCGGAGGTGCGAGTGCTCGAGGGGCAAGATTCACCTGACCTGGTGTTTTTCTCGAGCGTTTCGGAGAACACCCTCCGCTTCGTCGAGAAGCTCGAGCGCCCGGCGGTGCGGATCCCACTCCGACCGCGCACAGAGGGAATGATCCGAGTGACCAGGCCCTACGTGCTCGTGGTTCCGACCTACGGCGGCGGAGCGCAGGCCGGGGCGGTGCCGCGGCAGGTGATTACGTTCCTGAACGATCCTGCAAACCGCGCGCTGATCCGCGGCGTGATTACCGCGGGGAACACCAACTTCGGTGAGCACTACTGCATCGCAGGACCGATCATCTCAGCCAAGTGCAAAGTTCCTGAGCTGTACCGCTTTGAACTTCTTGGCACCAACCGCGACGTTGCTCGAGTCAAGGCTGGTTTAGACGAATTTTGGGCACGACAGAACACATTAGAAGCAGAAGCAAATGAGGAGGACGTCGCATGACGATCGCCACACCATCAGAAACAACCACCCCCAACACTGCACGGGTTGGCGGGGTCGGCGAGCGGAAGGACTACCACGCGCTCAACGCCCAGCTGAACCTGTTTGCGGCGGACGGGTCGATCCAGTTTGACAAGGATCACGAAGCGGCGGAGGCCTACCTGAACCAGCAGGTCATCCCGAACACGAAGCAGTTCGCTTCGGTGTGGGAACGCCTGGAGTGGCTGATCGAAAACGAGTACTACGAAGCCGAATACCTGCGCGCCTACGACAAGGACTTCGTCGAGCGCCTCCACGAACAGGCCGACGCTTTCGGGCACAAGTTCCAGACCTTCCTCGGTGCGTTTAAGTTCTTCACCTCCTACGCGCTGAAAACCTTCGACGGCAGCCTCTTCCTCGAAAACTTCGAGCAGCGAGTTGTTGCCACGGCGCTGTTCCTCGGTCAGGGTGACGAGGAACTGGCTTCGAAGACGGTCACCGAGATCCTCTCGGGCCGTTTCCAGCCGGCAACTCCGACGTTCTTGAACGCGGGTAAGAAACAGCGCGGCGAGCTCGTGTCGTGCTTCCTGCTGCGCGTTGAAGACAATCTCGAATCGATTGGCCGCAGCGTTAACTCTGCGCTGCAGCTGTCCAAGCGCGGCGGCGGTGTGGCGCTGCTGCTGTCAAACCTCCGCGAGGCGGGTGCCCCGATTAAGCAGGTCGAGAACCAGGCTTCCGGTGTTGTTCCCGTGATGAAGATCCTCGAAGACAGCTTCAGCTACGCGAACCAGCTCGGCGCTCGCCAGGGCGCAGGCGCTGCGTACCTGCACGCGCACCACCCCGACATTATGCGGTTCCTCGACACGAAGCGTGAAAACGCTGACGAGAAGATCCGCATTAAGACCCTGTCGGTTGGGGTTGTGATTCCGGATGTGACCTTCGAACTGGCTAAGCAGAACAAAGATATGCACCTGTTTAGCCCCTACGATGTGCTTCGCGAAACCGGTATTCCGCTTTCGGATCAGTCAATCACCGAGCGCTACGACGAGTTCGTCGCGAACCCGCGGATCCGCAAGACCACGATCAGCGCGCGCGAGTTCTTCAAGACCCTCGCTGAGCTGCAGTTCGAGTCGGGCTACCCGTACGTGCTGTTCGAAGACACTGTGAACCGTGCGAACCCGCTCGAGGGGCACATCAACATGTCGAACCTGTGCTCGGAGATTCTGCAGGTGAACACCGCCTCTGAGTACGACGCCGCAATCGGGTACGAGACGATCGGTCACGACATTTCGTGCAACCTCGGCTCGCTGAACATTGCGCAGGCAATGGCCAGCCCGGACTTCGGCGCAACCGTTGAGATTGCGGTGCGGGCGCTGACGAGTGTGTCGGATCAGACCGACATTCAGGCGGTGCCGTCAATTGCCGAGGGTAACCGTGCGTCACACGCCATCGGCCTCGGCCAGATGAACCTGCACGGCTACCTCGCTTCGCAGCGCATCCACTACGGCAGCGAAGAGGGAATTGACTTCACCGACGCGTACTTCCGCACGGTGACCTACCACGCGCTGCGCGCTTCGAACCAGCTGGCGATTGACCGCGGTGCGACCTTCGCGGGCTTCGAGAAGAGCGACTACGCTGACGGCAGCTACTTCGACCGTTACACGGCCGAGGAGTGGGTGCCAGAAACCGCGCGGGTGCGTGAGCTCTTCGCCGAGGCTGGAGTTGCGCTGCCGACGGTTGCGGACTGGGAACAGCTGCGCGAGTCGATCCGCGAACACGGTATCTACAACGCGTACCTGCAGGCGGTGCCACCGACCGGGTCGATTAGCTACGTGAACAACTCGACGGCTTCGATCCACCCGATCGCCTCGAAGATTGAGATTCGTAAAGAGGGCAAGCTCGGCCGCGTGTACTACCCGGCTCCGCACATGACAAACGACAACCTCGAGTTCTTCGAAGACGCCTACGAAATCGGCGCCGAGAAGATCATCGACACCTACGCTGCTGCGACCAAGCACGTGGATCAGGGTCTGTCGCTCACGCTATTCTTTAAAGACGAGGCGACCACTCGCGACATCAACCGCGCGCAGATCTACGCGTGGCGCAAGGGCATCAAGACGCTGTACTACATCCGCCTGCGCCAGCCCGCGCTCGAGGGAACCGAGATCGAAGGCTGCGTTTCCTGCGCGCTGTAGTCGCGTTCGCGCCCGTGCTGCGCGCGCGGGCGCACCGCGCGCCGTCCGCGCACTCCGCGCACTGACCACCAGACACCACTAGTGAAAGAGCTTTATTGAACTATGACTGATCCGTTGAACACCGACCGCCCGCTGCAAGAGATCTCGGTCACCCCGCCGTCGTACCGCCACGACCCGGCAGCGCGGCTGCGCCCCATTAACTGGAACCGCGTCACCGACGACAAAGACCTCGAGGTGTGGAACCGTCTGACCGCGAACTTCTGGCTGCCAGAGAAGGTGCCGCTGTCAAACGACATCCCCGCGTGGCAGAAAATGACCCAGGAAGAGCGCACCCTCACGATGCGCGTCTTCACCGGTCTGACCATGCTCGACACCGTGCAGGCAACTGTCGGTGAGATCGTGCAGATCCAAGACTCCCGCACCGAACACGAAGAGGCCGTCTACACCAACATTGCGTTCATGCAGTCGGTGCACGCCCGCTCGTACTCCTCGGTGTTCTCAACGCTGACGAGCACCCCGGAAATCGACGACGCCTACCGCTGGGCAGTTGCCAACGATCTGCTGCAGGAACGCTGCAAGAAGGTGCTGCACCACTACTACGGCGATGATCCGCTCAAGCGTAAAGTGTCTTCGACGCTGCTGTCGTCGCTGCTGCTGTACGCAGGGTTCTACCTGCCGCTGCACTTCTCGGTGCACGCGACGCTGACGAACACCGCAGACATGATCCGCCTGATTCTGCGTGACAAGGCAGTGCATGGTTACTACTCTGGTTACAAGTACCAGCGCGGACTCGAGACGCAGAGCAAAGAGCGTCAGGAAGAGATGCGCAAGTTCACCTTCGACCTGCTGGAAGAGCTCTACGAGCTTGAGCTGCAGTACTCGGGTGAGCTGTACGAGCCGCTCGGCCTGATGGACGACGTTGCCGTGTTCGTGCGTTACAACGCGAACAAGGCGCTGATGAACCTCGGTTACCCGTCGCGGTTTACCGCTGAAGAGACCGAAGTGAACCCTGAGATTCTCGCGGCGCTGTCACCTGGCAGCAACGAAAACCACGACTTCTTCAGTGGATCAGGATCGAGCTACATCATCGGTAAGGGCGAAGACACCACCGACGACGACTGGGACTTCTAGGCTCAAGGGCTTAACGGCTCGAGGGCTCAGCGGCTCGATTCGGGCCGCACCGTCCGAATAGCGCACCGCGGGTTGGACGCTGGCACACGCCGGCAACCTTCCCGCGGTGCGCTGTTTTGTGCCCGAGCCAGCGCGATTCTTGTCGACTATGATCGACAAAACCTCCGCAAAGTAGCAGCTTGTCGACTATACTCGACAAGACAGGGAGGTTTGTGGTGGACAGAATCATTGAACGCCCGAGATACTTTTCGCGGATCCAGCCCTTTATCGACAAACCCCTCGTGAAGGTGCTCACCGGTGTGCGTCGCTGCGGCAAATCTACGATTCTGCAGCAGCTGCAAGAAGTGATTCGCGCGGGCAGCGCTGATCCACAAGTGTTTGCGATGAATTTTGAGTCCGCTGACGGGCTTCACATCACAGACGCAGCGGCGCTGCTACGGCGCATCGAAGCCGAAAACCTCAACAAAAACACCCGCGCGTATTTCTTCTTTGACGAAATTCAGCAGGTCGCCGACTGGGAGAAAGCCATCAACGCGATCCGCGTCGACTATGACGCAGATATCTATGTCACCGGGTCGAATTCGCGCATGCTTTCCGGTGATCTCGCCACACATCTTGCCGGTCGCTACGTTGAGTTCTTGATCCAACCGTTTTCGTTTGCGGAATTTGTCGAGCTGCACCGCCAAAGCGACCGCACACTGAGCGAACACTTCCAGCACTTTGTGCAGTTCGGCGGTTTCCCGGCGTTGAAATACTTCAACCTCGACCGGGAACCCTCGCTCGACTACCTTGACTCGGTGTACAACTCGGTTGTGCTCAAAGACGTGATTGAGTATCACCAGATCCGCGACGTCGACATTTTTCACCGCATCGTCGGTTACTGCTTCGCAAATATTGGAAAAACCTTCTCGGCGCAGTCACTGGTGCGTTTTTTCAAAAGCGAGGGGCGCACCGTTTCGGTTGATACCGTGTTGAACTACCTTGAGTTTTGCGTGAACGCTTTCTTGATTTATCGGGTTCCGCGCTTTGACATTGCGGGGAAGGCGAGGCTTCGGGCAACTGAGAAGTACTATGCGGTGGATCACGGTTTTCGTGAAACGCTCGGCCTTTCGAACCAGGCCGACATTGAGCTGACCCTCGAAAACATCGTGTGCGTGGAGCTGCTTGCGCGCGGGTACGAGGTAAGTGTCGGAAGAGCCGGCGCGCGCGAGATTGACTTCATCGCCCGCAAAGGTTCCGACACTGAGTACTTCCAGGTGAGTTACCTGCTCGGCAGCCAAAACACCGTCGACCGCGAGTTCGGTGCCTTTCGCGGGGTTACCGACAACTTCCCGAAAACCGTGCTGAGCATGGACCAGTTCGACATGAGCCGCGACGGGATCCAACACAAAAACATTATCGAGTGGCTTGTCGAGCCCTCACCGTTGCACAGCTAGGTGTCATCGCCTAGCCTGAATACCAACATGACCGGTACCGCTACCCATTTTGGTGGGAGCCCAGGGCCGGTCTTTGTTTTTCTCGATCTAGCCGTCATGCTCCTGTAGCCAAATGAGGCCACCCAACGCGCTGGGGCCGTGGCATTATTTAGGTAATCGTTCAGCCCGCTTCGACCATCAGGTTGGAGACGGGCTGGATTTCTTTCGAGGCATGAAAACCCGATGAAGAAGATCAAAAATCCCACCACGGTTGAAGTGCAGATTGCCCTCATGCGCTCACGAGGGATGGAGCTCAACGAATCCCTAGCAAGGCAGTGGCTGTCTAGCGTCTCTTACTACAGGCTGTCCGGGTATTGGTACGCCTACCGGATTCTCCCAGAGCCTGAAGACCCCAAACAGCCGCAACGCGCCGACAGCTTTGTGCGAGGCACGAAGTTCGAAGAAATAGTCGCTCTCTACGAATTCGACCGTAAAATGCGCACACTTATTTACGATGGGATTGAGCGGATTGAGGTTGCGCTACGTGCACGGATCGGCGAACTACTCGTCGCGAAAGGAGCCTTATCTTACAAAGATCCAGGTATCTTTCGTGAGGATTTCCGGCATCAAGACTGGCTAGAGACTGCTGAGAAGCGTGTGGATCGCGAGCGAAAACGTAACCGCGCTGTGGCTCACTACAGTGTCAACTACGGGGATTACCCATTCTGGGTTCTTGCTGATGTCCTTGATTTTTCCGATATTTCCATCCTCTTTGATGGCCTCACTCTTGATGATCAGCGGAGTATTGCACACAGTTTCGGTTTCTTTGGCGACGTCGATCGATTGAACTCTAAGCAGAAGAAGAGCTACTACAACCAAGATCCCCTCGCTCGATGGTGCGAACAACTCACCGTTCTGCGAAACACAGGTGCACATCACGGCCGCGTATGGAACCGCCACTTCACCCCGGCAGCGACGAATGCTTTCCGAACGATACAAGAACTGTCTTGTCTCCCGAAGGGGCAAAGTCGGTGGGGTTACCCGCAAATCGTGGACACGTAGTGGAGCTACCTAGTGGTTAGGCAGCTATTCCTTTTCTGCTAGTGATTAGACCAATTTGGTTCTCAAAGTCGACGGGGCTGACCATACCGAGTGCGGAATGTCGGCGTCGACGGTTGTAGACGACTTCAATCCAGTAGGCAACGGCCTTGCGTGCAGCATCACGGGTCGTCCAGCGCTTACGGTCGTAGAACTCGGTTTTAAGCGTCGACCAGAACGACTCAGCCATCGCGTTATCGAAGCACACACCAGTACGCCCCACGGACTGAGCAATGCTCAGGCTGCGGCAAACCTCCCAGAGCTGCTCGCTAGTGAATTGAGCTCCGCGGTCAGCGTGAAACACCAGCCCATCAGGAACGTCACCACGCAACGTGTGCGCCATCCGCAGGGCTCGCTCGACCAGGGAAGTATCTTGAACGCTATCCATAGCCCAGCCCAGCACCCGGCGGGAATGGCCATCGCGGACCGCGCACAAGTACAACCAGCCTTCACCGGTGCGCAAGTAGGTAATATCTGACATCCACACCCGGTTGAGCTCACCAGTATCAAACATGCGCTTGACCAGGTCAGGAAGCGTGGACTTACGCTTAGCTTGAATCGTTGTCACCGGGACAAAGGCCCGCGGTGAAATCCCCTCAATCCCCATCATGCACATCCGTTTAGCCACAGTCTTACGGTTAAGTGCAATGTGGTGGAGTTCCGCTTCAACGTGTGAGGCGGTCGCCGGCGGCTCCGGGGCCAGTCCGATTGGAGCTGATGTTGGGGTGATAGCATGAGTGCAAGCACCTTCGGGAGGTGATCGTGATGTCGTCCATTGTCGTCCGTGGGCTTGATGAGTCGGTCAAGGCTCGCTTGGCTGCTCAGGCCAGGGAGCATGGTCGCTCCATGGAGGCGGAAGTTCGTGACATCCTGACGCGGGCGGCGACCCGTCCAAACATTGGGCTCGCGCTGTTGCGTGCGGGACAGCTGGCCGGTGGGGTCGAAGACTTGCCGATTCCCGAACGTTCTGACCGCGCCCGCGTAGTGGACTTCTCGTGATCGTTCTCGACACGAACGTCGTCTCCGAGGTGCTCAGGCCGCGTCCGGAAGTGAACGTCGTGGAATGGCTGGAATCGGTCACTGATGACGTTGCCATCACCGCAATCACTCTGGCTGAGCTCTTGGCGGGCCTGCGCAGGTTGCCTGATGGTAGGCGAAAGACCGAGCTCACTGGGGCGGTTGAGGGTGCTCTGCGTCCGTATCGCGACACCGGTGCGATTCTTGCCTTCGATGCCGTGGCGGCTCCGCACTATGCCGACACCCTGGCCCAGCGAGAAGCGGCTGGTCTTCCGGTCTCGACTGGGGATGCGCAGATAGCGGCGATCTGTCGAGCCCGGGGAGCGGTCTGTGCGACGCGCAACATCAAGGACTTCCTGAGGACCGGTGTCTCCTTGTTTGATCCGTGGACAGGAACTTCGCACCCCGCTTCGTGACTCGGGCTCGTCGCGGGCCTTGGTTAGAGCTTGCGCAGGATCGGGCAATCGATGAGATCGCTGCGATCAAGCCCTTGCGGGCCGCCTAAGGCTCGCTTGCCACGACCCCTCGGCACCCAGAATGCTTCGCCGCCCCAGAAGCGTGGGGAATGCTTTGCTTGGGGGTGAATCCTGGTGCTGGAATGCTCCTGATGGTCAACGCTGTGCACCTTCGTGAGCTGTCGGTCCATGACGCGGAGGTGATGGCCGAAGTGCTGGCGGACCCATCGCTGTACGAGTTCACCGGTGGGTCCGCCGAGCGCTACGGAGCTCGAGCGGCCGTACGCGATCCAGACTCGGGGCTGCTCCCTCGATGGCTCGAAGGACTGGATCAACTTGGTGGTGCTGCTTGACGCCCAGCCCATCGGATATGTGCAAGCCACTGTTCCCAAGAATGGCGGACCCGCCGAGATTGCCTGGGTGGTCGGTAAGCCGTGGCAGGGCCACGGTTATGCGTCGCGGGCCGCGCAGCTGCTGGTCGATCGGCTCGTTCAACGTGGAGTTCACAGTGTGGCTGCGCATATCAATCCCGATCATCTGGCCTCGCAGGCGGTAGCTGCGAAGCTGGGCATGGTCCCGACCGATGTGGTCGACGGTGAGAGACGGTGGGTGAGCACAGGCGTCTGACCCTGTGGCAGCGGCATGTAAGGCCTGAGGTCAGCTGCCCTGTGGCGAGCCTTCCAAGATCCACCTGACTGCCCCTAATCGTGGCGACCCGGTCGAGTTCCGGTTTGTGTGTAGTTGGCTGCTGCGACTTGGAGCAAGGGGCCGCAGGGGCATTGTGCAGGTGGCTACGCCGACTCGACGCGATCGGCGCGTCTGAACAGCGCCGATAAGGCGATGTGGAGCTCTTCCTCGACGGCGTCAGCCGTGCGTGGGTCATAGAGCAGTTGCGAGCCATATCCCTGCACCAGGGCGAGCCAGATGCGTGCCGCGCGGGTTGGATCGACGGGCTGGATCTCGCCCTCCGCGATGGCGCGTCCGATGAGTGACGCGATGCGCCCCACCAATTCGGCATCCTCCGTGCGCAGTGCGAGGGAAAAGGCCTGATTGGTGTGCGCCAGGTTTCCGAATCCCGTCGCGACGATTTCCTGGCGGCGGCTCCGTTCGTTGAGTGGCAGGATCTGCAGCGTCAGGGCGACGAGCCAGTCCACGAGCGTCGGCTGACTCGGCACGGCGACAGCCGGTGCCGCCGCGGCTGCACGGAAGCGGGCGAGCATCGCCTGGAGCAGCTCGTCCTTGGTGGCGAAGGACTTCTGGACCGCCCCGAGCGACATTCCCGCCTCTGCGGCCACGCTGCGATAGGATACCGCTCCCATGCCGTCGCGAGCCATGACGGCCAGGCCCGCGTCGGCATAGGCCTGCTGCCGTGAGGTCAGTTCCATGGGTTCATTCTGCCTCGGCCTGGGTGGTGCGGGGCCACCACCACACCGCCTGCACTGCCAGCAGGGCCAGGGTGCCGAACAGGCTGATCAGCCCTGCAGTGTCGACCGAATCCCCGGTCAGCCAGGCCGCGTAGTCATAGACCGCGTGCCAGATGATCCCGATCCACAGGCTCCGGCATGCGATCACCATTCCCGCGAGGACGATCCCCACGAGCAGGGCGAGCGCTTGCTGGCCGACGATGTAGACGACTGGCTGGCCGGTGAAGATGTTGCCGAGGTGGAGGAGTGCAAAGATCACTGCGCCTGCGACGATCGCGAACCGGTCGCCGCGCCCCCGCAGGGCGGCGAGCAACAGACCCCGGAACCAGATCTCCTCGTTGAAGCCCACGGCGATCCACAGCGACAGGTACGCCGCTGCCATCAGGGGGGACCCCCTGTCAAGCGATCTCGTCGGAGTTGTCCCCGTGCTCTGAACGGGCTGTGACGGCACCTCGGGGAGCCAAGCGGTGCAGCTGCGACGCGGCCTCGCTCAACGCCCAGCGTGTCCCCGGTGTCGGAACCTGGTTTCGTCGCTCCAAGCATCACCTCAGGAGCTTGCCGGTGAGGTGGTAGGCGTGGCAGTCTCGGCACCAGTAGGAGCGAATCTCTCTACGCTTGTGATTGCCTCGCTCGGCTCTGCCGCCGGCGGTTGCCAGCTCTTCCAGCCTTTTCCTGACTGGCCGTATCCATCGTGGTGCATGCCCGGGATTCTCCTTGACCTCACCCGTGTCGCCGACCGTACGGGCTACCTCTTACAATCCCCGCCCGTCGCCGCAGGGCCGCTGGTCCTGCGGCTCGATGAGCGACGCCGTGCCTGCGGGCGTGCTCCGCTCGCGGGTCATTGGTCTGGCTATACTTGGTGCTCGCTGCACCGCTGATTGCTCGAAGGAGGGTTGTATGGGTTCCTGGGATCCCACGCATGCACTGACGCTCAACGGCGGCGCGTCCGTGACGGAAGTGTGCAAGCTGCTCGATCCGGAGGCGATGCTGCGGCGCGTCCTGTCGGGCATGGATGGTCAGCAGGAGTTCGCCGTCTCCCTGGCACGGTTCCCCGAGGGGACGCGGTTGTGGGATCCCCGGGCCTCCGGGTGGCCACTGTGCTTCCTGCAGGCGGCGGGGGCAGCGACGGCAATGATGGTCGAAGTGAGCCAGTTCGATGCCTCGGGCGAGCTGGGTCTGTACAAGCTCGGGTGCAGGGGCTCCGACGAACAAGGAGCCGCGCAGCTGGAGGTTCGTTGGCGAGGTCGGGCGGAGACGGTTCCGAAGCTTGAGGTCTTCACTGCGCAACAGGCCGGCGACATCTTCGTCCACTACTACCGGACGGACAGCGTCCCCGACTGGTGTACCTTGCGCCGGTTCGAGTGATCACCGTCCCGGCTGGCGGGGATGCTTGCCGGTTGCCCTTGTCAGGCGCCAGTTTCGATCCTTCGGGCGAAGGGGTAGTCGGTGATCACGCCGTCGCCGTCGACGTCGAGCACAGCGTCGAAGTCCTCGTCCCGTTGATGAAGCGAACCGAGCCGCGATCGATGCTGGCGTAGTACTGCTCCGAGGCGCTGACCTCCAGCGAAGGCAGATCGATCCACGCCATCACCAGCCGTTGTTCAGGTTGGATGTCGAGTAGTCACTGGTGATGACGCCAGCGACCAATAACCATGTGGCCCATGGACCACGCGACGACTGACCAGCGCAGCCCCGCTGCCGGCGCGTCGTCCTGCCGTCCGCCCGCCTGCGCCACCCGTCGCGGGTTCCTCACCGGAGCCGCACTGGTGCCGGTCGCCGCGGGGCTGACGTCGTGCGCCTCGCCGACGCCTCCGGCCCAGCAACCGACGCCGCGACCGACCGTCGCTGCCGTGTATCGCGGCTCAGCCGGATGCGACGGTTGCGCCGAGACGCTCGCGGAACGACTCGCGGGCGCGCCGCTGCACATGGAGGTGACCTTCGTCGGCCCCGACGAGGAGGTTGCGCTGGACGCGGGGGCCCTCGACGGGATCGACCTGTACGTCCAGCCGGGCGGCGGCGACGACATCCCGGCAGCCGCCGCCGAGTTCCCCGCACCGTTCGTCGAGGCGCTGCAGGAGTGGGTGCGCGGCGGGGGCCGCTATCTGGGCGTCTGCATGGGGGCCTACCTGGCTGGCAACGACGGGTTCGGACTCATCCCAAGGCAGATCGACGGTGAGGTCGGGGCGCCGGGGTTTCCCGTGGTGGACAGTGCCGACCACCTGGTCGCGGTCACCTGGGACGGCACCCGACGGTGGACGTACTTCCAGGAAGGTGCCCGACTGCCCGAACGTGGCGCCGTCGTGCATGCCCGCTACGAGACCGGCGACATCGCCGCGGCGCGCTACGTCCTCGGGCAGGGCCGCATCGGCCTGATCGGCCCGCACCCCGAGGCCGACACCACCTGGCTGAAGGGCAGCGGACTCATCGACGAGGACGGCGACGACTGGGCCTACGCCCTGCCCCTGGTGCGCCAGCTCGTGCCATGAACCCGGGCGCCGGTTCGGCGCGGCAGGATGGGGCCGTGCACCCCGTCCTCAACCTCATCCGCACCCGCATGGCCGCGGGCTCCCGTCCGCTGCACCGGGACGACGACGCCCGCCTCGCCGTGGTGCTCGAGGGCGGCAGCTCGCGAGCAGCCCACGGCGGCAGCATGATCTGTGAGCTGGAGGAACGCGGCCTGCTGGCGGCCTTCGACGCGGTGTACGGCTCGTCGGCAGGAGCCCTCAACGGCGCATGGCTCGTGTGCGAGCGGGCCCGCGCCAACGTCCACGGCTGGTGGATCTCGGAGTCGATGGGCGCCATCATGAAGCCGGGCAACCTCTGGCGGGGCCAGCCGGTGGTCGACGGGGAGCACATCGTCGACGTCGTGTACGAGACGGTCACGCCGATGGGCTTCGACGAGATCCTCGCGAGCCCTGTCGAGTTCCATCCCGCCGGCACCGACGCCGCCGACGTCACCCTCGCCCAGCTCCACGGGGACGCTGACGGCCCGTACACGGGCTGTGAGGAGGTCTGGTGCCTCGACCACGAGAACATCCCGGTGCCCTGCGAGATGGGCCTTGCCGAGGTCGCCGAGTGGGGTGAGGTCCACGAGGAGGTCGGTGAGACTCTGTGGCCTGCGCTGTGCGCCTGGGTGGAGTCGGGTAACTACACCTCCGTGGGGCGCTGCCTGCCCAGCACTTCCGACTTCGAGGAGCGCTACTGCGGGCAGTGGGAGCGCTTCGACGACTTCGCCGCCCAGCTCGCTGAGGACACCGGTCTAATGGACGGATGGCCCGAGGAGGCTCAGCGGTACTTCAACTGGGAATCATGGACCCGCGACCTGCTGTTCGACCACACCGTCATACCCGCACCCGACGGTGGGGTGTTCGTATTCCGAGACCTGTGACATAAGAGCCCCGCAGCCAGATTTGGTGAACTGGTCCCCGATTGTCGGACTGGTTTGAAAGCCTAGGGCCTAGGCGGCAAGGGTCTGTTCCCGGTATTGGACCGGGGGCAGGCCCTTGTTGCTGTTGTGGGGGCGGTGGTGGTTGAACCAGTCGATGTAGTCGGTGAACTCGGTGGTGAGTTGCTCGACGGTGGTGATCGTGGTCGAGCAGAACAGTTCGTCCTTGAGGTGGCCGAAGAAGCTCTCGATTACGGCATTGTCGAGGCAGTTCCCGCGCCGGGACATCGATCCTCTCGCGCCGGCCTGGCCGAGGATCCTGCGCCATTGCCAGTGCTGATATTGGAATCCCTGGTCCGAGTGGACGATCGGGTGGTCTCCCTCTCGCAGCCGGCCGACGGCCTGTTCCAGGGAGGTGTTGGTCAGGGCCAGGTTCGGTGACGGGCCGATGGTCGCGCCTATGATCTGGCGGTCGAACAGGTCCATGACCGCCGACAGATACACCTTCTCGCCGTCGAGGTGGAACTCGGTGACGTCGGTGACCCACTTCTGGTTCGGGCCAGTGGTGGTGAAGTCACGCTGGAGAAGGTTCGGGAAGGTCTTGCCGACCTCGCCCTTGAAGGACCGGAACCGCTTGCGGCGAATCTCGCAACGCAGCCCGAGGTCGCGCATGAACTTCAGGACGGTCTTCTTCGCGACGATCCAGCCCTGGACCCGCAGTTTGGCCCAGACCCGTCGATGCCCGAACCGGCGACGCGAGGCCTCGAAGACCTCCCTGATCGTCGCCTTCAACCCAGCCTGCGGGTCCGGGGCGGTGAGGCGGGCTTGGTGATAGACGAACGTGGATCTCGCCAGTCCGGCCGCGGCCAGCAGATCGGTGAGCCTGTGGTCTGCCTTGAGGGAAACGACGGCCATCACCTTGACCGACGTTGTGGCTCCATCAAGGCCCGCAATTTTCCCAGGTAGGCGTTCTCCGCCCTCAGCCGCTCAACCTCGCGCCGCAGAGTTTCGATCTCGTCGGACGGCCCCGTGGCCGTCTTCCGACCTCGTGGTCTGGGTCTGAGACCGTCTTCGCCCTGCTCGCGCAGGATCCTTCCCCATCTCTGGACGATCTGGGGAGAGGACAGACCGAATTCGATCGCCAGGTCCGTCTTCGGCTCCCCAGCCAGGAAACGCTGCGCGACGACCACCTTCGTTTCGAACGGATAGACCTTCTTGCCCGATGCCATGACCAGCGCTCCTCTGCCTCGAACACGCCAACGCTGGAACAACTTGCGCACCGGCCAACGACTCACACCAAGCTCAGACGCCACGGCCGTGTCGCCCCAGCCCGCCTCGAACAACCCTACAGCCGCCCGCTGCTGGGCTTGGGTCAGAGAACTACTCGCATACATGAAGACTCCCCGGAAGAAGAAACTGAATTCTCAGTCCAACTTCCGGGGAGCACTTCAGGCTCAGCGGCACCCTGGGACCGGCCGCGGTCGCCTGGCTCGCCGCAGCCGCGAGCCCGCTCGTCGCGACCCTGGCACTGGCGGCCGCTGAGGTCGTCGGGGCCGGAGCCGTGCTCGCCCTGCCGCGCCAGTCCCCGCTCGACGACCCCGGCGCGGTCCCGTCCCCAGGACGCACCCTCGTCACGATCCGGCGATCCGGCCCGCTGCGGCGCACTCTCGTCCTGACCGTCGTCGTCGCATTCTCCGTCGCGGCGCTGCCGATCTATGCCGTCGCGGTCGCGCAGTCCCTGGGCGAGGCGGCGCTGGCCGGGAGCCTGGTCGCAAGCTACGGAATCGGCACCCTCGCCGGCTCCGGGCTGCTCATGGTCCGGCCGCTGCACGGGGACGCCGACAAGCTCACCGGCGTCCTCGCGGCAGTCGTCGCTGCGGCACTGCTCCTGGTCATCGCGACGACGAACTTCACTGCTGCCCTCGTCGCGTTCGGCGCAGCAGGGATTGCGAACTCACTGTTCTTCGCGGCTACGCTCGCGGCTCGGAGCGAGTACGCCCCGCCCGAGGCGCGCGGGCAGATCTTCATCTGGGTCGGCGCGCTGAAGATCGCCGCCGGCTCGGCCGGCACCGCCGTCGCCGGAGCGCTCATCGGCGGCACCGCCTGGCTGCCGGTCGCAATCGTCGCCGCCCTCTCAACTGCTGCGGCAGCGGTCTGTCTGGTCGAGCGGAGTAGGGATCGAACCTGACCCGCGGTCACCGCTCCCCGACGAGCCGCGGGCACCGCAGCAGACGAGGGGCAGCCGGGCATCGGCGCAATCCTGCGCGAGCACCGCGCCGACGTCATCGCGCGGATCCTCCTCCTGCTGGTCACGGTCACTCCAATCGTCCTGCTCTCCCACGACATGGCGGTCTTCCTGGACGACGGGCTCGACCGGCTCGGTGCGCCGCTGGCTCTCTGCGGCGTGCTCATCGCGCTGCTTTGCCGAGTTCGCAAGCTGAGGTTATTCGGCTACGGAACGTGGTGGAGTTCCGCTTCAATGTGTGACTCGGTTCGCCTTCGTTTTGTCGTCGGAAGCGCTCGTTACATGGTTGGCTGGTCGCATGCGAATTGAGCTCACCAGGTTTCGGGTGCGGGAAGGCGCGCGAGCCAAAGTTGACGAGTGGATGGCGTTCCTGAACGAGAATGAGGATGCAGTACGCGAGACTCTCGAACCCGAGGAGATGTACGTCGAGACGATCTTCCACGAAGTCGTGGACAACGTTGATTACCTCTACTGGTACAGCGTGCAGGGTGAGAGTGGGCAGTCTGTCAATCATTCTGAACACTGGCTCGACAAGCATCACGTCGCATTCTGGAAAGAGTGCATCGATGACACCTATCCGGGTGAGGACCTCACGCCGCGGGTGCACATGGTGCCACAGCGTGTGGAGGCAGCGATGGTGCCTCTCGTGTGCGAATAGATCGCGGCGATCATCCAGTTGCGCGCTGTTTGGCGCGTGTCGGATATTGTGATCAATATCATCGCGCACGACGCGCTGACCTCCAGGGTTCTTGTGGGCCTGCGCTGGCCGGCCCGAGAAGACGCTGTTACACCCTGTTGAGCTTAGACCATATATGGTCTAAGCTTGCGTTATGTGGAACGTGGACATCGAGCTGATCGCCGAATGGCTCGCTTCGCTGGACGATGATTCGCGGGTGCAGGTGATAGCTGCGATCGAGCTACTCGAAGAACGTGGCCCACAGCTCGGGCGGCCAATCGTTGACACTGTGTCGTCGTCACAACATCGCAACATGAAGGAGCTGCGGCCGGGTTCGGCTGGACGATCTGAGCTGCGCGTCTTGTTCGCATTCGATCCGGAGCGCTCAGCGATCATGTTGATCGCTGGCGACAAGGCTGGCAACTGGACGCGCTGGTACAAGACGAACGTTCCACTGGCCGACGACATTTTCGATGAACACCTGCGCAAATTGAGAGGAGAGTGACCGAAATGGCCCTGTCACTGAAGGACTTTGTCGCCGAGCATCCCGTGGACCGCGAGCGCGTCGACGCGCATAAGGAGAGGATGCTCGCCGAGACGCGCGCATACCGACTCCGTGAGCTTCGTGAAGATGCTGGTCTAACGCAGGCGCAGCTCGCTGCACGCATCGGCGTGGGTCAGCGTCAGGTCTCCAAGATCGAGCATGGCGACCTTGATAATGCGAAGGTCGGTACGATCCGCAATTACCTTGAGGCGGTTGGCGGCGGTCTGTCGATCGAGTATGTTCTGGGCGATCATCGCGTCCAAGTGGCCTGACAGGCTCCCGTGCGACGCCATGGCCATGCGTGCCTGAACTCGGTCGATTCCCGTGTCCAGAACGCAACCACACGAAAGCTGACGCAGACCCGCACTGCTCGATTCGTCGACTCGCGGTGCATACCGCCTGGCAACCGGTTAGAGCCACTAAACGAGGACCGCGTGGGACAGCACAGCATCCGCGTCAACGCACAATGGCGTCTCTGCTTCGTCTGGAGAGATGGAGGTGCAGACGATGTCGAACTCGTCGACGACCGCTGAGAGTGACCTGATCGAGCCGATCCGTCCGAGAGAGATCCTCATGGATGACTTCATCGAGGGGTTCGGCATTACGCAGCACAAGCTGGCGGCCTCGATCGGTGTGCCGCCGCGTCGGGTCAATGAGATTGTGCACGGTAAGCGCGCGGTCACCGCGGACACGGCACTACGGCTGGGGCGCTACTTCGCGATCGAGCCGCAGTTCTGGCTGAATCTGCAGTTGCGGCATGAGCTGGCACTGGCTGCAGTCCGCACCGCCGAACAGGTGGACGAGACTACGCCCTGGGAGCTGGCGTCGTGAAATCCAGCGATCAGTGCATCTTCTGCGACATCGTAGCTGGTTCCAGCCCTGCGACCATCATTGCGGAGAGTTCGCAGGCACTTGCCTTCTTGACGTTGACTGATTCTGCGCTGTCAGCCGGGCACACGCTTGTCGTGCCGAAGCAACACTGCCTTGGGGTCCTCGAGGCGACGTCCGAATCTCGCGCGGCGGTGGTTGAGCTTTGCAGCGTTATTGGTTCAGCGATGGTGGAGGCGAGGCTCGGTACGGGGGTTAATCTGCTGAGCGCCTGTGGTCCGGGGAGTGACCAGTCGGTTGCTCACTGGCACGTCCATGTGGTGCCGCGTCGTAACGGAGACGGCGTGGATACGTGGCCCGAGACGAACTCTGCTGTCACGGCGATCGATCAAGCGGCGGCTGGTGCTCGTCTCAGTGCGACGCTAGCGGCTGCCGTCTGAGCTTCCACGGTCCGCGTTGGAGACCCGGAGCGCTCGGAGGCCCTTGGTCGGCTGGGGGAACGTGCCGGGCGGCGGCTCGCCCACAGCTCCCGTGCCCGCATGCATCGAGAAGGGCCAGGTGGCCGAGTACGATCCCGATTCCACGGAGGCAGACCGTGAACTCGAATGACGCGCCTGGTCCAAGGTGCGTCCGCGCGGCGTGTGGTTGAATCCCTATCAGACTTGCCGATCAAAGCCTCAGCGCTTCGCTTGCGCAGCCCGCAGGCCGTTCAAAATCACGATGACTTCGGCGACCTCGTGTACCAACACGACGGCGGCCAGGCCCAGCACGCCGCTGATCGCCAGCGGCATCAACACGATGATGATGGCCAGAGACAGCACGATGTTTTGGTTGATGATCCTGCTGCCTCGGCGGGCGTGCTGTAGTGCCTTCGGGATTAGCCGGAGGTCGTGGCCGGTGAAGGCGACGTCAGCGGACTCGATCGCGGCGTCAGAGCCGGTTGCTCCCATCGCGATGCCCACCGTCGCGCCCGCCAGTGCCGGCGCGTCGTTGATGCCGTCGCCGATCATCGCTGTCGGCGTCTTAGAGGAGAGTTTGGCGACGATGCTTGCCTTGTCCTCCGGGCGTAGCTCAGCGCGCACGTCGTCGATTCCGGCGATTTCAGCCAGCGCCCGGGCGGTGCGAGTGTTGTCGCCGGTGAGCATGCTTACTTCCACGTCGTTGGCGTGCAGGGTCTGCACGGCTTCGGGCACCTCGGGCCGCAACTCGTCGCGGACCCCGATTGCCCCGGCGAGAGCGTCATCGACGGTGACCAGGGCGCAGGTCTGGCCCTCGGACTCCATGCGCTCAACGTCCGCTTTCAGTGGCTCGGCGTCGATCCATCGGGGGCTGCCCACAAGTACCCGTCGACCTTCGACGGTGCCGCCGATGCCATGCCCAGCTTCCTCGCTGATGTCCGAGGCGGTGGGCGCTTCGGGCCCCGCCGCCGCGATCGCCGCGGCGAGAGGGTGCGTCGATTGCTGCTCAACGGCCGCCGCGAAGGAAAGCACCTGCGTCCGATCGAATCCGTCTGCCGGGACCACTCCGGTAACCTCAGGCTGGTTGCGGGTAAGGGTTCCGGTTTTGTCCACTGCCAGGTGACGGATGCCGCCGAGTCGCTCGAACGCCGCGCCAGACTTGATGACCACTCCGAACTGGCTGGCTGCGCCGATCGCGGCCACGACCGTCAGCGGCACGGAGATTGCCAGCGCGCACGGCGACGCGGCGACCAGGACCACCAGCGCGCGGGTGATCCACGTCTCGGGGTCGCCCAGCACCGAGCCGATCACGCCGACCAGCACCGCCAGGATCATCACCCCGGGCACTAGGGGTCGGGCAATCCGGTCGGCGATCCGGGCGCGGTCGCCCTTTTCCGCCTGCGCTTGCTCGACCAGGTCCACGAGTGTGGTCAGTGAGTTGTCCGTTCCAGCTGCGGTCGTTTCGACCTCCAGCACGCCGGCGGAGTTGATTGCTCCCGCGGGCACCTCGTCGCCGGGCGCAACCTCCTCCGGAATGGATTCTCCGGTGATCGCTGAGGTGTCAAGGCTGGAGCGTCCGGAACGAATGATGCCGTCCGTGGCGATCCGCTCCCCGGGGCGTACGACCATGAGCTCGCCAACCACGAGGTCCTTTGCTACGACCTCGACTGCCGTGCCGTCGCGCAGTACCGCTGCGGTCTGCGGCACCAACTTCAACAGTGCCCGCAGTCCGCCCTGGGCCCGATCCATTGCCTTGTCCTCCAGCGCCTCGGCGATCGAGTACAGGAACGCTAGCGCTGCGGCCTCTCCAACGAAGCCGAGGATCACCGCGCCGACCGCGCTGATCGTCATCAGCAAACCAATGCCGAGCTTTCGCTTCGTGACAAGGTTCCGGATCGCTCCAGGTGCGAACGTGTAAGCGCCCAACAGCAGACCAAGCCAATACAGTACCGTCGCGGGCGTCTCCAAGTCGGACCAGTCCAGCGCCAGCCCTGTAATGAGGGCTACGCCGGAGAAGATCGGTAGCAGTAGCTCGGGGTCCTTCCACCATGGCCGATCGAGCTCTTCGATCTCCGTGGCGGGTTCGTGTTCGCATCCACATGCTGAACTCATGCGTCCGCTCCTTTCTCGCCGCAGCCGGGCACCGAGCACTCAGGGGCGATGCACGGGGCGTTTTCGTCGATAGCCAACGTCGCGTTAACTAGCGCGTCGAGCGCTGCCGCGAGGTGCGGATCGGCGATTTCGTAGCGAGTCTTGCGGCCCTCCGGCTTGGCGACGACGATGCCACAATCGCGCAGGCAGGACAGGTGATTCGAGACGTTCGAGCGGGTCAGATCCAAGCTTTGCGAAATCTCGGCCGGGTAGCCCGGACCGTCGAGTAGGGTCATCAGGATTCGGGAGCGCGTCGGATCAGCCATGGCCCGGCCGAGCCGGTTCATGACGTCGAGGCGTGAAGCAATAGTCAGCATGTACTGAACAATACAACGTGTGCCGAACTATTCAAAATGCACTGAACTGACATTGAAGCGAAGAGCTTGCGACCTGCAGGAATTACTCGATGGGATAGCCGGTAACTGGGCCTTCGCGGTTCGGCTGCCAACCGAAAGCGGGGGCGACATGCGTGGCGAAGTTGTCCAAGATCTTCACGTTGACGTCCACGCCCATCCCGGTGGGGATGATGATGAGCAGGGCGTCGGCGGACATGACGGCGGGATCGGCTTTGAGCTGCTCAATGAGCTTGTCGGGCTCAGCGGCGAAGGTGCGACCGAAGGTGGAGGCGCCGACGTCGGGAAGCATGCCCAGCTGATCGGAGCCGGTGGCCTGCATGCCGAACATCTGCATGTCCGCGCCGTCAGCGATGGGGAAGACGGAGCGCGAAACCGACGCGCGCGGCGTCCAAGCATGGCCCGCCGTCTTCCATGCGGCGCGGTAGCGACTGATCTGGTCTGCCTGGATTTCGCTCAGGGGCTCGGCGTTGGTCTCGGAGACCAGAGTGGACGACATCAGGTTGAGTCCGTCCTCGGCGGTTTGCTCGACAGAAGCGTGGGTGCCGGAGCCGTAGGAAATGTGCTAACGCAGCTCGGGCACCATGGGGACGACCGGCAGGGCGGAGCCGGGCTGGAATATGTTGGGCTACTGCCGGTCCAGCGGTGCGGCGGTGGCGAATCCGTTGCCGTCCACTGCAGCCATGAACGCTTCGAAGTGGCCTCGCTGGCACAGATAGCGCATCGTGTGTCTGTTTCGACTCAGTCCGAGGAGTGCGCGGCGAGCAGGCCGATGAACTCGTCAGCGGCGTCAAGCTGCTTGGCAAGCTTCGCGCGGCGTTCCTCCGCGTCGGTGCGGAAATCGTTCAGCGCCCGCCGGGCGCTCTCGGCGGCAGCACCGACGCCATCTGCGCCGTCGAGCGCCCGGAGTAGGTCGCCCATCTGATCGAGCGAGTATCCCAGTGGCTTCATGCGCCGGATCAGCAGGAGTCTGCCGAGATCGCCCTCAGTGTAGAGCCGGAACCCGCCCTCGGAGCGTCCGGAGGGTGTCAAGAGTCCGATCTCGTCGTAGTGGCGGATGGTGCGCTGCGACAGAGCTGTCCGCTCAGCCAGCTCTCCGATGTGCATCATTCCCGCTTCGGGCACGGGGGCCTCCTCATCTCATCGTCTCAGTTCGACACAACTCTCACGTTACGTTAGTGTTGACTCTCGTGTCCACATGAGACTGGACATGCCTCCGCCGTGGCGATCTATCGCCAGGCGAAGCCGCACGTTGTCGCGCACCACCAGACATTCTCCGCTCCTGGCCTGAGAGCGCCGCCCTGAACAGATGGAGGTACCGCATGGCCTTGCCCACTGCGACCAAAGAAGACAAGGGTCGGTACCGGCCCGAACCGTCGGTGCTCACCGCACTGAAGACCCCGCGCATCCTCACTCGCGAAGTTCTCGCAGGCCTGGTCGTGGCGCTGGCGCTCATTCCCGAGGCGATCTCGTTCTCGATCATCGCGGGCGTCGATCCACGTGCGGGCTTGTTCTCCTCATTCGTGATGGCAGTGTCCATCGCGTTCCTCGGTGGCAGACCCGCCATGATCACCGCGGCGACGGGCGCTATCGCTCTCGTTATCGCCCCCGTCGCCCGCGACTACGGCTTGGACTACTTCATCGCGACGGTGCTTCTGGCTGGGGTCTTCCAGATCCTCCTCGCCGTCTTCGGAGTCGCCAGACTCATGCGATTCATCCCGCGCAGCGTCATGGTCGGCTTTGTCAACGCGCTGGCGATCCTCATCTTCATGGCACAGGTGCCCGAACTCATCGGCGTGCCCTGGATGGTCTACCCCCTCGTCGCGGTCGGGCTGCTGATCATGGTCTTCATACCGAAGATCACTAAGGTCATACCGGCCCCACTGGTCTCGATCGCTCTGGTGACCGCCGCCGCGGTCGTCTTCTCGATCAACGTACCCGCAGTCGGCGACAAGGGTGAGCTGCCGCGCAGCCTTCCCGAGCTGTTCATACCGAATGTGCCGCTGACATGGGGGACTTTCACGATCATCGCGCCGTTTGCCCTCGCGATGGCGCTGGTAGGCCTGATGGAATCGCTCATGACGGCGAAGCTCGTGGACGATGTGACCGACACCCACTCGAACAAGACCCGGGAGAGCTGGGGGCAGGGCGTCGCGAACCTGCTCTCCGGCCTGTTTGGCGGCATGGGTGGCTGCGCGATGATCGGGCAGACCATGATCAACGTGAAGGCGTCCGGGGCCCGCACCCGCATCTCGACGTTCC
Organism: Dermabacter sp. HMSC08H10; assembly: GCF_001807585.1. Lineage (NCBI taxonomy): Bacteria > Bacillati > Actinomycetota > Actinomycetes > Micrococcales > Dermabacteraceae > Dermabacter > Dermabacter sp. HMSC08H10. Next base: position 250,437 of record NZ_KV789429.1, on the reverse strand, counting down.
TCGCAGGTGTGTTCCTCTTGGCCCTCATCGTCGTCCTCGGCGACATCGTTGCGATCATCCCCATGGCGGCGCTGGTCGCGGTGATGATCATGGTCTCCGTAGGTACCTTCGACTGGCACTCCATCAAGCCCTCCACCCTGCGCCGGATGCCTAAAAGTGAGACGACCGTCATGGTCATCACCGTCGCCGTCGTCGTCGCCACCCACAACCTCGCCGTCGGTGTCGTCGTCGGCGTGTTCGTCGCCTCTGTGATGTTCGTGCGCCGCGTCGCCCACCTCATCGACGTCAGGCGTGAGATCACTGAACAGGATGGCGCTCGGATCGCGCATTACACAGTCGAGGGTCAGCTCCTGTTCGCCTCCAGCAACGACCTCACCACCATGTTCGAGTACGCCGACGACCCTGACCGAGTCATCATCGACCTCACGAGATCCCACATCTGGGATGCCTCCACCGTCGCGGCGCTCGACGCAATCGAGACCAAATACGAACAGCACGGCAAGACGGTCGAGCTCGTCGGGATGAACGAGTTCACGACTGGGTTCCACGCCCGACTCACGGGAGGACTCGGCAACGGTCACTGACAGGGCTCAGGTGGGCCAGTCGGTCACGTCGGGGGCAACCGCGGCGCAGCCGCGGGCGGCAGCCGCTATCCAACGTCACAACCATGAGATGCGCTAGCGCATGTCGATGACACCGTTGGCCACCTCGATGTGTTTGGTGGTGGCCGCGACAGCACCGAGCAGCGGCATCGGGGCGGAGGCCTGCGGCACGAAGTAGTGGACTCGGAAGGACGCGTCGTTCACGCCGATTTCGTTCGCAGCCTGGGCGATCCAGATGAGTCTTGGCGATCTTTTCCGCGGATGACCCGCGCTGGCCACCGAAGGCGTAATGCCCGAAGCTTAAGAATCGGAACGCTTCATTGGATAACGCTCCTTTTGGTGGTGTTAACGAGAGAGTGACTTTGTAACGAGATATCGTGGACTTCAAGTTCAACGTCTAGGTCCGTGGCAAGTCGGTAGCACGTTTTTCGATTCGATGCTTCGGGGCACTATCGGGGTTCCCGGTGGTCTTCTTAGATTGAGGGGTGCAGATTTCCTAACCTAAAGCTCGTTTGAGCGTGCTATCCACTGGTGTGCCTCCGATGCTGCTGCTCATAAGGGGCGGGCGCTCCATGAATACAAGGCGTAGGTCGCGCCTGAGGCATAGTCCGAGTTTCCGCACCCCTGGCCTCTGGGGTACGCGCTAGTCCCGCTCGGCGTAGCGCACGAGGAGATCGTTGCCGATGACTGCGCCGTCGTTGAGCGTTGCCTCGTTCACCGTCGCCCCGGCTGCCCCCAGGCCCATAATGTGGCCAACCTCGTCACCGCGGGCGATGAGGTGGTCGGCGATGATACGCCGGTGGCAGCGCCACCACACCGCCTCGGAGCACATGATCGCGGTGGGGGTTTCGGCGGCGTTCACCCGTAGCTGCGAGAGCGCGTCCGAGAACTCCCCGCCCAGCGCATGGTCGGCGTAATTGTGGAAACTGCGGTTACGCCAGTTGCCGTTAACCTCAAAAGGCACCGAGTGGGACACGTTGCGCCGCCCGGTGAGGCCCTCACTTCTGCTGTAAGTGATGCCACATGTAGGAAGGTGTTCGGCAAGGGGGTCGCCGTTGAACCACGGGTACTTCCTGGACCCGGGCAGCTTGCGCACATCCACGATGGATGCCACACCGGCAGCCTTGATCATTTCAGCGAAGTCCTCGAACTCGAGGTTGGAGTGGCCCACGGTGAAAATGCGCATGTCGCCAATGCTACGCGTCAAGCGGTTACACCAACATTGGCGTCCAGGTATCGTGCATCGGCAGGTGGTCGGACCGGTAGAACGCGGAGGTAGCAGACAGGACGTTTGATGCATTCGCGCCCACCTTTCCGCCGTATAAATCCCATTTATGGCCGAGTATTCCGCACGGACCGTTCGGTTAAGTTTCAACGGATCGCTTGGGCGACATCGGAAGCCTGAGTTAATCGTATGTGGGGCGAATCCCATGTATGTCTTGTTTAAGGATGCCGCTGCACGAGGAGCGGGGCTGAGGCTACCTGGTGTGCACTCTATCTTTGCCGCACATAGCGGGGTGTGGTGGTTTTTAGCTGCTATTCACGAATGAGAAGGTGTTTTTGCAACGATACGTCGTCGAATTTAGGTTCAATGTGTAGCTCCCGTCTTGTATTTGGGAACACCCTTGCGCACGCTGAGACCCTGCCTGGCTCCGACCAGGCGTATTCGGACAAGCCGATACCGTGATCGATTTTCAGGTCTTGCCTCTCACCCTGTCAGACCGACCATGCGTGGCGGAGTTGTTTGTCGACGACGGGGGCTATGCTGAGCGCGTTCACGGGGCGGGGGCCGCACCAGAGGACATAGACGACCAATTCAATGCTCGGCCTGCGGCGTCTGTGCCCGAGCAAAAGCACACGATGGGACTCTGGGTTAGCAGGACTCTGGTCGGTGTTGCTGACCTGCTCGTCGACTATCCCGAGGTGAGGATTGCCCATCTGGGGCTATTGCAGATTCGCGCGGATCACCAGGGGCGGGGCTTAGCGGCCCAGTTCGATCGCAAGCTAATGGAGCTGTTCCCCGATGCTCGCGTGTGACGGCTGAGCGTGGTCGACACGAACAGTAGTGTTGTAGGTTTCTGGGAACGGATGGGCTACGCGCTGACCGGCGAGACCCGCCAGTGGACCAGCTCCAACGAGGCTGCACACGAGGCGCTGATCATGGAACGCACTGATTGAGTGAGCTGATTCTGGTACTGGTGATAGCGGTTCCAGCGCACGAAGCGCCTTAATGATCTCTGATTCATAGCGGTGAACGGTTTTAGAGCGCGGTCGAGTTCCGCATCAATAGCGAGCGTCGTTTCTAGGTCTGACCGAGCATGTTGGAGCCTTGTTAGGGCTCGTTAGCCCGTGACGACTTCGATCTCGAATCCCTCGGCATTCTCGATGAACAGTGCAGTGTGCTGGGGTCCTCCCGCATGGGGGTAGCGGTCTGCGAAGAGTTCGCTCCATCCGTGTTCGGTGCACTCGCGCCGCAACCGATCGAGTAACGAGCGGTCGTGGATACGCAGTGCGAGGTGATTGAGCCCTGCGCGCATCCGGTCATACGGGCCCGCGACAGCGGGAGACTGCTCAAGCACGATGTAGGCGCCAGTGGGGTGCCGCCAGGTTCGACCCTGCTGCCAGTCGAGCGAGTGGTCAGCTGCCCACCCAAGTTGAGACAGAAGCCAGTCGAAGGATGGCGCGGACGCGTTTACGTCGACGGTCCACAACTCGATGTGCTGCACTGGATTGAGCATGACGCATATAGTACGTCGGCTTACCCCATTCGCGAGGGACGGCGTTGAGCCGACCGGTTCCACTTGATGCGGGTGCCCGCTCGGGTTCACAGAGCCGCTGGCGAGGCGTTAGGCCGACTGAGATCGGCTACGGGACGCGATTGAGCTCCGGTTCAACGTGTAGTTCCGGTCGGTCGAGCCGTCGAGCGGTAGTGCTTTCACCCTCTGGGTGAGAGACGAAAACGCCTGATGTTTCCAGTCTCGGCCACTGTAGGCTGGTGGAGTGAATGTGACTCTCCGGCCGGTGAGTGCCGATGATTTCGACTTCTTGTGGACCTGGCGGCACGCGACGCCGGATGCCGAGTGGAAGCTGTGGGATGGGCCCTACTTCGAGGCCCCCGCGAATCCCAGCCGTGAGGAATTTGATCAGCGACAGCGTGCAGGATTGGGCAGTCATGATCGTCGGATCATCGAGGTCGATGGAGAGCCTGTTGGTCTCGTTTCGCGCTTTGAGGAGGAGCCCGCAGGCGGCGGCTGGTGGGAACTTGGCATCGTGGTCTTCGACCCACGTTGGTGGGGGAAGGGTATTGGCCGGGCGGCGCTCACCCAGTGGCTCGACCTGATCTTCGACGAGACTGACGCTCACGTCGTCACCCTTCAGACGTGGTCAGGCAACGAGAGGATGATCGCCTCAGCGAGACGATGCGGTTTCGTCGAGTGTGGCCGGATTCCCGAGGCGCGGTCGTGGAACGGCCGACGCTGGGACAGCGTGAAGATGTGCGCATTGCGTCCTCGTCCATCACTCTGGGAGTGCCGCATAGACACGCAGCTTCCGGATGACGTTGCGCGGCTTCTGGCGACAGTCCCGGAGTGGTTCGGCCTGGAAGAGGCGAATCAGGAGTACATCGACGCTGCCCGGCACATGGAGACGTGGTCTGTGCGCGACGAACATGGAAGGATCATCGGCGTGACCTTGGTCGACCGCGACTTCCCGATATCCGCCGACATTCACCTCATGGTCGTGGACCGAGCTTGGCATGGTCAGGGCGTTGGATCAGCCATGCTCAGGGCTGTGGCGTCAGCCTCCCGTGCCGATGGTGTTCGGCTGCTCCAAGTGAAGACCTTGGGGCCGTCGCATCCTGACGCTGGATACGCCCGCACCCGCCACTTCTACGAGAAGTGCGGATTCCTGCCGCTGGAGGAAACTGATCTGTGGGGTGATGACAACCCCTGCTTGTTCATGGTCATGCCTTTGTAAGGATCGCTGGGCTTCATGACCTGGGCTGCGGTGATCAGTCGTGCTTACCGGTGTCGTAACTCGATTGAGTTCAGGTTTAACGTCTAGCGTTAATGACGGCCCCCGTTATAGACTGGCTCCATGATCAGATCGTTCGGCGACAAGGCGACCGAACGGCTGTGGCGTCGTGAGCGCGTGCGGTCCATCGATCCGAGGATCCATCGCGTCGCACTGCGCAAGCTGCGTCAGGTGGGGTCCGCGGAGTCTCTCGAGGACCTCCGGGTCCCGCCCGGCAACCGGCTTGAGGCCCTCAAGGGTGATCGGGCCGGGCAGTACAGCATCAGAATCAACGACCAGTGGCGTATCTGCTTCGTGTGGAGCGACGCCGGACCGGAGGAGTTGCAGATCGTTGACTACCACTGACAGGATCGAGCCGATCCACCCGGGTGAGGTCCTCATGGAGGACTTCATCGAGGGCTTCGGCATCACGCAGAACAAGCTCGCCGTCTCGATCGGGGTTCCGCCGCGGCGGATCAATGAGATTGTGCACGGCAAGCGGGGCATCACTGCCGACACCGCGCTGCGGCTCGCGAAGTACTTCGGCACGTCGGCGGAGTTCTGGATCAACCTGCAGAGCCACTACGAGCTGGACCGTGCGGAGGACCTCGCGGAGGAGCAGATCGCGGCGATCACGCCCCTGCAGGTCGCGTGAGCTCTCGCAGACGGCTGGCCGTCGGGTCCGGTCTGGTGGTCGCAGGAGTAGCGGCTGTTGAAATCTTCGCCCGAATGAGAACTCCGAGCCTGTGCCGCGAGTCGTCGGGGGATCCTTGGCTCGTTCGTGAAGCCGAGACGATTCTTCGACGTTCGCGCGGGCCTCGAGACCGGGCCAGTATCGCAGTTATCGACAACGGTGTACTCCGTGAGGCTCATTTCGGTGCGGGTCGTCATACGCAGTACGAGATCGGTTCGATCACCAAGACGATGACGGCTGCGGTCTTTGCTGACATGCTGGAGCGCGGTGAAATAAGCCGACGGACTCCTCTGGGAACCTTCTTTGATCTGGCGAGCAGCGAGGTGGCTGCCATCGAGCTTGAAGAGCTTGCTACTCACACCAGCGGCCTGCCTAATATGGCGAGCACATGCTGCAACGTCGCTGATCTTGCTCTTTGGCCGTTGCTCGTGCATGACCCAAGTTCGTCAGTGACTCTCGAGCGTCTGATTGCGGATGCGAGCCGGTCTCGCCTGGGGCCAAGGGAATACGCATACTCAAACCTCGGCTACTCCTTGCTTGGGCAGGCGCTGGCTCGCCGAGCGGGAACGAGTTTTCCGCGACTGCTTCAAGAACGGCTGTTCGCACCATTGGGGATGGACGACACCTTCGTTCCAACAGATCCGACGTCGCTTGGAGTAGATGCGCCCCGCGGTTACTCGGTCATGTGGGGGCGGCGATCCGCGCCATGGACGTTGGGTGCTGAAGCGCCCAGTGGCAGTGTCCGATCGACCCTTGCTGACATGACTCGATATCTTCAGTCCCTGCTGGACGCCACCGCGCCGGGCACGGCTGCGATGGATCAGGCAGTCGTTGCCAGAGACGGTCTGCGCATCGGCTACGGCTGGCATATCGACCAGAACTCACTGGTGTGGCACAACGGCATGACCGGTGGCTTCAGCAGCTGGATAAGTCTTCAACCCGGCCGTGGGCAGGGCGTGATCGTACTTAGCAACACGATGAACTCGGTTGATGACCTTGGGATGGCACTGGCCCGCTCGCTGCCTTGAAGCACCAGTGAGGTAGGAAGCGTTCGCCGTATGTTTCTCCCCAGCGGAACTCGACCGTGTTCAGTTTTGACGTGTAGCGCTGTTGAGTCGCGTTATTTTTCTCCGTGTCTCACTGGATGCTGCTAAGGATGGTCTAGGCATCGAGCGGCAGCGTGAGTACTAAGCCATTGCGAGCAGCGTGACTTTTAGCCGTGGGATGTACGAGGCTTAGTCGATCTTGGTCTCTGAGAAATATGGAGATGGTCCCGGCCACGACGCGGGCATGCCTTGTGTTGGGATTGAGGTCGCCTCAGACGGCAGCCCGCACAGTTCGACTATTGGATCTCGATTGCGACGACACCGCGCCCGGCTGGCGCCTCACGGAAGAAGACCTAAAGCGCACACACCGTCATAATTGGGCGACTGGGTCTTTGGCGGCGAGATTCTCAGGCTCGGCTTATACCGGCTCGATCGGCCAACACCTGGGCCGTGACCGAGCGCGAATCCGGATGCAGGGCATGCTGAGCGACCGCCGCCGGTGTGCCAGTGACGAGGATCTGGCCACCCTCGTCTCCGGCTCCCGGGCCGACGTCGATGATGTGGTCGGCCTGCGCGATCACCCGGAGGTCGTGCTCGACAACGACCACCGTCGCGCCGTCATCGACCAGGCGACGCAGCTGGCTCAGCAATAGATCAACGTCCGCCGGGTGCAGCCCCGTCGTAGGCTCGTCCAGAAGGTACAGGCTGTGCTTGCGGCTGGAGCCGCGTTGCATTTCGGAGGCCAGCTTGATGCGCTGCGCCTCCCCGCCCGAGAGTTCCGGGGAACCCTGCCCTAGCCGCAAGTAGCCCAGGCCGAGTGCGTGCAGAAATTCGACCGAGCGCAGAATCCTCGGCTCCTCGGCGAAGACCTCGAGCGCCTCGTCCACGGTCAGCGACAAGATATCCGCGATGCTGCGGCCGCTCCACTGCACCTCAAGGATCTCCGGCTTATAGCGCTTGCCGTGGCAGACCGGGCACGTGGTGTACGTGCCGGGCAGGAACACGAGCTCGACCTCGATGCTGCCCGCCCCATCACACTCCGGGCAGCGACCCTTTTTCGTGTTGTAAGAAAAGTCCGACACCGACATGCCCCGCCGCTTCGCCTCCGGGGTGTCGGCAAACAGCCTGCGGACATAATCGAAAAGACCCGTGTAGGTCGCGACGGTGGAACGCACCGTGCGTCCAATCGGCTTCTGGGTGATGTGAACCAACCGACGGATGCTATCGATCCCCATTGCGCTCTCCACCCGGAAATCCCGGGTCGGGTCGGAGCCTGCCGTGAAGTCAGCATCCGGATCCTCGACCGAGACCTCATCGGCGCCGACAACCTGCTTAGCCGCGCGGGATGCCACGTCGGCCAGTACCCCGGTGACCAGGGTGGATTTGCCGGAACCGGATACCCCCGTGACCGCGGTGAGCGCACCCAGCGGGATGTCCACATCGGCCCCGTCGAAGGCGCGCGCGTGCACGCCGCGAAGGCTGATGGATTCACCGGTTCCTGCAGGGGTGTCCCTCAGCTCGGGGAAGCTCCCGTTCAAGGCGGTCGCAGTGGGGGAGTCCAGCTGCTCGGAGTTGGCGCGGAACTGGTCAATAGGGCCAGAGAATACCAGCTCCCCGCCGCGCTCACCGGCGCGGGGGCCGATATCCACGATCCAATCGCATTTCGCCACGAGGGACATATCGTGCTCCACCAGAAGCACCGAATTCCCCGCGTCAACGAAGCGCTGCAGCAGCTCAGAGACCGCCTTCCGCTCCACGACGTGAAGGCCTGCCGAGGGCTCATCCAGCACATAGGTGGTGCCGAACAGGTTCGAGTTCAACTGGGAGGTCAGCCGCAGGCGCTGGTGCTCGCCCGCAGACAAGCTCCGAGCCGGGCGAGAGAGGCTTAGGTGGCCTAGCCCCAGCTCGATTGCCGCGCGCACCGTGGGCAGCACCTGATCCAGCAGCAGTTCTTCGGCCTCGTCGTGCTCGTTCCACTGCTGCTTCGCGATCCTCGCTAAGCGCTGGAGGCGCTCCTCCAGCACATTCAGCAGGTCTTTCAATGCCAAGTCGTTGAATTCGTCGATGGCGTAGCCGGAGTAGGTGACTTGCAAGGTATCCTGCTGGAAACCGCGGCCCTCGCAGGTGGGGCATGTCGATGAATGCATGAAGGAGAGCACCCGGCGGCGGGTCGTATCCGATCCCGTCTCCGCCAGGGTCTCGGTGAGGTAAGTGGCTACCGAGCGCCATTTGCCTTGATATGACAGATGCACGGCGTTTTCGTCCCGCTCCGGATGGACTGTCACCACCGGCTGCTCGTCCGTGAACAGGATCCAGTCGCGGTCTTCTTGCGGAATATCCCGCCACGGGATATCGAGCGGGTAGCCGAGGGCGCCAAGGATGTCCCGGAAGTTCTTGCCCAGCCACGCTCCCGGCCACGCGGCGATCGCGCCGTCCCAGATAGACAGACTGGGATCCGGCACCATCGACTCTTCCGTCGGCCGGTGCACGGTTCCGGTTCCCTGGCATTCGGGGCACATGCCGGCGGTGGTGTTGGGGGAGAAGGCGTCGGAATCCAGCCTGCCGTATTCCAGCCGCTCGCGCATACCGTCCGGGTAGCTGCCGGAGCGGGAAAAGAGCAGCCGAACACTATTCGAGATATTTGAGATCGTCCCCACGGAGGAGCGCGCCCCACCGAGGGTGGTGGACTGCTGCAGGGCCACCGTCGGCGGCAGGCCTGTCACTGACCCCACGCGCGGGTTGACCGCGCCACCGATGAGACGGCGCGCGAAGGGGGAGACGGACTCCAGGTAGCGGCGCTGCGCCTCCCCATGGATGGTGCCGAAGGCCAGGCTCGACTTGCCCGAACCCGATACGCCGGTGATCGCCACGAGCGTATCCCGGGGCAGGTCGACGTCGATGTGTTTCAGGTTGTGAAGGTGCGCATCGCGCACCCGGATCATGGGATCGTGACCCGCAGGTGCCGTAGTGCGTGGCGCCGGGGGCTCGGACGTGGAGTGGGTCATGGTCGCTACTCTACCTAGCAAGCTGCGCCCTGGTCGGCGGCGCCTTGCCAATGGCAGTCGCGGGCGGCGCGTGGCCTTCCTGTCGTTCTAGACCTGAGACCGGGAAGGCTCCACGATCAGCGCGAGTCCCGCATCGAGGTCTGCCAGCAACTGCTGAGTCGAGTTTTTCGGGCCGTTGAGGTAGTCGATCGTGAGCCCGTTGACGAGTGCCGTGACCAAGCGAGCTCCTTGTTCAGGCGATAGTCGGCTGCTCAAGCTCTCATGCCGTTCAGCTGCCGCAAGCCCGTTGCTTACACGTGCTCGGAAGCGTTCCACTTCGGCGTCGTATAAGTCGGCTAGCCATTCGCGTGTGGAAGCGGCGGCGCCCACGATAACCCACACTGCAGCGTCTTCACGCTGGACAGGACCAATCGGCAGGAGCTCGGCTAGGCGGCTGCGGATGACCGCGTGAAAGTCTGTCGCGTCGGTCTCTCGGAGCGCCCGCGACTCCTGCCGCTGAATAGACCGCATGAATGCTTTCGCGATGATGTCGTCCCGCGTTCCCATCTGATACTGGACAGTCCCGGGTGCGACCCCCGCCTCTGCCGCGACATTGCGAACACTCAAGGCATCGAGGCCCTGGTTGACCATCACTCGAATAGCAGCGTCGGCGATCAGTGCCGCTGTGCCGGTGAAGGGGATGTTGGGGTCAACGGGCATGAGTCTCCAATCTTGCGTGACCCAAGTGCTGCCAGCCGTTCGTTGCCTGGTTGCATCTCACTGAAACGTTCCATACGATCGTATCAATCGAAAAGTTCGTACAAATGTATGGATGTGGAATCTCCTTCATCGTTCCGCAAGCTGAGGAGAGCATTCCCATGGCCGCGATTTCCGTACCTGACCATTGGAGAACGTCATGTCAGACTTTCTAGCCCTCGCTGGTCTCGCGCTCGTCGATAGCTTGAGCGTAGGAACTCTTGTCATTCCTATTGCTCTCATTTTTGTGTGGCGTCGAGTCTGTTTCGGCCTGTTGGGTGCATATCTCACGACGATTGGTGGGGCCTACTGTGGTCTCGGCATTGCTTTGCTGTTCGGTTTTGAAGCGGTAGTGCAGCGTTTTTCTGGAGTCGCCGAGGCCGATTGGTTCCGATGGGTGACTCTTGTTCTAGGTGTGGGGCTTTTCCTTTTTGGGGTGGCCGCCCCAAACCCTAAAAAGCAAGCAGCCAAGGGGTCTGATTCGGTGGAGCAGCCGTCTGTGGCGAGTGTCGACGCCGCTGCCGCAACTATTACCTCTGCCGCTGCGCTTCCTGACGCCGATGTCCGGGAGGGTCGGGCATTTCGCCTCGCCCGGGGTGTTTCGCTGAGTGTGAGCGGTATGGTGGCGTTGGCGTTGGGAGCCGCCGTTGTAGAGGCAGCCACGATGTTGCCCTATTTGGGTGCGATGGGGATTATCCAGTCCATGTCAGTGGGGATGTCCAGCAAGATTGCGCTGATTGTGGGTTACTGCGCCGTCATGATCTTGCCAGCGATTCTGATGAGCGTCATCGCGGGCGTCGCGGGGCCCGCTATTTTTCCGCGGCTGGAGCGTGCCATTGGCCGGCTGGAGTACGAAGCCAAGGTGACACTGCTGTGGATCGCGGCAATCGTTGGTTTGTATATGGCGTACAGGAGTGCGGTGCGGCTCGGGCTGATGGGCTGAGCAACAGGTAGTAGTGCAACACGGTCCGCCTTCGTCGGTGTCTCCTTCTAGGGAACGGGGTATGGGAGCCCGTGAGACGTGAGAGCGTGCCGTAGATGACTGCGTACAGCGCTACGCGGTAGGGGGTGTCAGGTAGCTGTTGAGTTCGCGGATCTTGTTGCCGGTGAGTCAGCTAACCGCCCCAGGTGAACGGCGCGTAAGTCAGTAACTCCCAAACATGTTGCGCTGCGGTTTTGGCTTAACGTCCCCCATGCACCTCGCGCGATTGAGGCGAGTCGTCTGGATCAAACCACCGGGGGCGGATATCGAGTCCGGTTTCCGACGGCTGACGCAATGATGATTGCCACGGAAATGCCGGGCGCGAACGAATTAAGTAAGGCGAGCCTTGCCTAATTGTGGTACGTTATGCGGCATGAGATCAAAGCTCTCGTATACCGCGGTTGAGGTCCGCGTCGACGCAGTGCGCGACTTGTGCCCCTCGATGCGTCGAGTCACCCTGAGCGGAGAAGGACTTAAGAAGGCTGCTCCGCTTTGCCTTGACCGTCGGATCAAGCTCGTGCTGCCCCGATACCACGGTGACGCACTGGAGGACATCCCGCGTATCCCAGGTTGGTATGACGCCCTCGTGTCTTTACCGCCAAGTGATCAGCCGTCCGTGAGGACATACACGGCACGGGCAATGCGTCCAGACATGGCCGAGCTCGACGTCGATGTGGTTCGCCACGGCACCAGCGGCCCCGCGGGCCGGTGGATCGAAACCGTGGCTGCTGGCGATCGGCTCGTCGTAGCTGTCCCCCGCGCCGATTTCAAGGACATTGACACCATTGGCCTGGCCTGGCATCCGGGTAGTGCCAAGCAAATCCTGGTGGCTGGCGACGAAACCGCAGCACCGGCGATAGCGAACATTGCTGCCTCGCTGGCCCCAGATGCCGTCGGCACGATTCTCATCGAGATGCCGACCCCTGAGGATGCATGGCCCCTCACGGTCCCGCCCGGGGTTGACGTTAGAGTGCTGTGCCGCGAAGGGGAGGCTCCCGGAAGCCTGCTCGAGCGCGAACTTTACACGCTGACGTGGCCGCCCGAAGCGGCCGAAAGCGTAGCGGTCGATGACCTTGACGATGACGCTGGAATCCTGTGGGATGAACCCGCCGGAGATGCCGACGGCGAGCATTTCGCCTGGTTGGCAGGCGAAAAAGGGGCTGTGCAACGTATGCGCCGCTTCCTCGTACGCGAACGAGGCTGCCCCCGCGATCGGGTGGCCTTCATGAGCTACTGGCGTCAAGGACACGCCGAATCCTGACCATCCCGACGCGACCGCGTCGGGCCCGCATAACACCTAAAGGAACACCAGAAATGTATCCCTCAGATCAGCGTCTGAGTATGCCTCGTCGCGGGCTGCTCGCCCTGGCCGGAGCCTTCTCGTTGTCTGCCCTCGCCGGTTGTGGCAGCGACCGTTCGAGTGCTGGGTCAACGTCCACCGAAACCGCGTCGGCGGGCAGTTTCCCCGTTGTGATTCGCCATGCCTTGGGATCCACGACCATCAAGCAGGCGCCTCAGCGAATTGTCACGATCGGGCAGGGCGCCACTGAGGCCCTCATCAGTATGGGGGTCTACCCGGTTGGCGTTGAAACCTATGCCTGGGGAGCTGACAAGGATGGACATCTACCCTGGAACCGAGAAGCCTTCGAGAAGGCGGGACGGCCCCTTCCAGCTCTATTCGCCGGCGGTGAGCAACTCGACGTCGAGGCCATTGCGGAGCTCGAGCCCGACCTGATCCTCGCTCCATGGTCAGGGCTCACCCAGAAACAGTATGACCAACTGACCGCGTTCTGCCCGACTGTCGCCTACGAGAAATCCGCCTGGACCACTACTTGGGACGGCGAGATCCGCATGGTGGCCAAGGCGCTGGGGCGCCCCAGCGACGGCGACAAAGTCATTAGCGACCTCAAGAAAACCCTCGCCGACACTGTTGCTCAGCACCCACACTGGGAGGGCACGACCTTCAGTTACATCTACACTGAAGGCCAGGGAACGCTTGGCATTTTTCGTCCCACGGAACAACGCGTGGCCTTGATCAGCATGCTCGGCCTGACGGTCGACCCAATTGTCGATACCATCACGGCCAACGATGGGTCCGATTGGGCGCTCATCAGCCTCGAGAATGCCGATAAGCTCAAGGATTCTGACCTCATCTTCACCTTTCATCTGGATGCCGCGACCAAGAAACAGGTCACTTCGCAGAAGCTTTACTCGTCGATCCCTGCCATCAAGCGTGACAGCGTGGTGGCCCCGACTGACCCGCAGCTCGTCACAGCGATCAGCATGATCAACCCGCTCACCGTGCCGTGGAGCCTTCCGCGTCTCACTGATCTCATCGACCAGGCCGTCGCGAAGGTGACGGACTAACTCTTGCTGGCTCGTCGACGTACTCTGGTCGCCACCGCTCTCGTGGCGGTGGTGCTCGGTATCACCTGTGTGCTCAGTCTTGCTCTGGGCAGTAAAGCTATCGGGCTTTCCGATCTGGTGGAAGCCATCCACAGTGGCGGCGATCTCCACGTGCGGGAGGTGCTGGCAGCACGTGTCCCACGCACCTTGTGCGGGCTGGTTGCGGGCGCTGCCCTCGCCAGTTCTGGCGCCGCGATCCAGACAGTCACTCGTAATCCCCTCGGGGATCCGGGGGTTCTGGGGCTGACAAGTGGTGCAGCAGCTGGAATCGTTACCGTCACGTCGATCCCCGGGCTCGCTGGCCTTCAGCTCGTCGGGGGAGCCTTCGCCGGAGCGGCGGTGGCCACGGTTGCAGTGATGGTACTTGGCAGTTTCGGGCGTGGCACCGATGCCACCAGGTTGGTACTCTCCGGGGCCGTGACGACAGCCGTCGCCGTTGCCTACTCGCAGGCCGTGAGCCTACGCCACAAGGCAGCCTTTGACGCGTTGCGCTATTGGTCAGCGGGATCGCTGGCGGTAGGCGACTTCCTCGATTGGTGGCCCGTGGTGGTGATCGCAGTCGCGGGCGCGGGGCTCTTCGCCCTGGGACGTGGGCTGGATGCCGTGGCTCTTGGCGACGAAGTTGCCGCGGGCCTGGGACACCATCCCGCACGTGTGCGCGCTCTCACTCTTACCGCGGTGGCTCTGATGACCGCGGCCGCGACAGCGATTACTGGCCCTATCGTCTTCGTCGGTCTCGCTGCGCCGCACTTGGCACGACGATTAGCCCGCGGCTCGGCGCGTGCGCTCATCGGTTTGTGTTGTCTGATTGGGCCGGTGCTCATGCTGCTGGCTGATGTGATTGGACGCCTGGTCCTGCGTCCTGCTGAGGTACCTGTTGGAGTCGTGACCGCACTCTTGGGTGCGCCTTTGCTGCTCGCAGTAGTCCGCCGCTCACGAGGCGTGCTGTGAACGCGGCCCCTACCTCCCTCGCCGCGAATCAGGACCGCGCCGCCCGTCTCGCCCAGCGCAGCCGTACCCGGCATGTCCTCGCGGTGGTGATTCTGGTGGTGGCTCTAGTGGCATCCTGCGCGTGGACGCTGGCCGTTGGCAGGCTCGGCACTCCCATTACACGTCAACCGCAAGCTTTGCTCGATCTCCTCATCGGACGCGGGAGCCTCGCTCTGACGACACTGCGCGGGCCGCGCCTTGCCGTGGCGGTGGGGGCGGGTGCGGCGCTGGGACTGGCAGGAGCATTATTCCAGCGCGCTACTGCGAATCCACTTGTCACCCCCGATGTCATTGGGATTACCACCGCAGCTGGAGCTGGAATGGCGGTGGCGAGTGCGCTCAATGTTCCGACCAGTCTCGGCGCGCTGGGCGGTGCCATTGCGGCCGGCCTCATCATCCCGTGGGCCACGACAACAGGCTTCCGTAATCCCGGCGCGGTGATCGTCGCAGGGATCGGTGTTGCAGCGGCCTCCACCGCGTTGACGCAGTTTGTCTTGGTTTTCTCACGCCAGTCGGAGGCCATGGCTCTCGCGGCCGCACTCACCGGGTCGCTGACCGCGCGAACCTGGGGTGATGCTCTGGTCGTCTGGTCAGTGCTCCTCCCGCTGGGTCCGGTGGCTTTGGCGCTGCGTGTTGACCTCGATCTCATCAGCCTTGGCGACGATGTGGCTCACGGTCTCGGATCGCGCCCGGCCAAGACGCGTTCGTTCGCGCTGTTGGTGGGAATCCTGCTGACCGTGGGCGCGGTGGCAGCGGCCGGCCCGCTCGCCTTTGTGGCGCTCACTGCCCCTCATTTGGCTCGTGGATTGACCGGGCGGCCGGCGATGGGATCCGCGGCGTTAATCGGTGCGACGACGGTGTGCCTGGCCGATCTCGCTGTTCGACACGTGGCGTTCCTGGCCGGGCTTCCCGTGGGTGTACTCACAGCCCTGATCGGCGGTCTTTTCCTTGGCGCGGTTCTCATCTCACAAATCCGGGAGGGCTCACTATGACCAGTTCGGCGATCGACATGAATGAGCTCACCATTCGCTTCGGTGGCCTGACCGCTGTTGACCGCCTTAGTGCCATGGTGCCGAAGGGAAGCTTCAGCGTTGTCATCGGCCCTAACGGGTGTGGCAAGTCGACCTTGTTGCGCGCCGTGGCCCAGGTGCGGCCGGCCGACGAGGGTAGCGTGACGATGCTCGGCCACGATGTTGCCCGCATGGGACGTCGACAGCTGGCTCGTACCTGCAGCCTTCTGCCGCAGACCACGGTGGCCCCACGAGGTCTGCGCGTGGGCGAACTCGTGGCGCGTGGCCGCCACCCCTACCACTCGTTCCTCAGTAGCAGTGCCCCCGGTGACAGTGAGGCCATCTACCGGGCGGTTGAACGCGCCGGGGTTGCCGACCTCGTCGACCGATACGTGCACGAGCTGTCTGGTGGCCAACGGCAGCGCGTCTGGTTAGCGATGGTTCTTGCCCAGGACACTCCAGTCATCCTGATGGATGAGCCGACCACATTTCTGGACCTCTCGGCGCAGTACCTACTTCTCGACCTCTGCTCCGACCTGGTCGATGAAGGTCGTACGGTCATGGCCGTTCTGCACGATCTGCCCCAGGCAGCTGCCTATGCCGATCACGTGCTTATGTTGAACCAAGGGCGATTGGTTGCCGCGGGATCCCCTGCCGAGGTGATCACCGAGGAGAATGTGGAGGAGACCTACCGAATCAAATGCCGCGTGGACCTCGAGGATCCGCGCGGGCCGGTGGTTCTTCCGCTTGCTCGCAAATATCGACTGTGAACCAGCTGGCGCAGCCCCGGGGGCCGTTCGAATCCGACGGCTCAAGGCGGTGAAATGCTGATCCCAGGTTCGGTATGCACGCAGTGGACTGCGGTCTGAAACAAGGAGATGCTGAACAGATCCGATCTGGGGCTAACCAGGGGTAGGGGCGCCCACGCAGAACTCGTTGCCTTCTGGATCCTGCATAACGGTCCACACGAGTCCCGGTGCTTCATGACTGCCGAGTTCGGTGGCGCCTAGCTTCTTGAGGCGCTCTACTAAAGCTTCGCGTTCAACCCCGCCGCCGTCGAGATGCACGCGGTTTTTACCGGGAGTGGGATCTTCAACGCGCTGAAAGCCTAGTGCCGGAGTGGAGTCGAGCAAAACGAAGTCTCCGTAGTCGGCGGCGATAGTGCATCCTGTGGCGGACGACCAGAATTCAGCGAGTTTAGGGGGATCGTCGCAGTCGAAGGTTACCTGGCGGATAGCAAAAGTTTCCTCACGCATAGTCCGCATCGTACGTGTGTGTCGTTGTTTCTACCTGTTAATCGCAGGTAGGTAAATGTCCAACGGTGCGCCGTGGGATTCTGCTTTAACGCCTCAGTCGTTATCGGCCCGTGCCACGCCGACGCTGGGCAGTGACAAGCGCGTAACCGGTCGTGGAGTTGATCCGCCCAGAATCATCGGCGTGGGCCTCGAGGTGATCGTGCAGCGCGGTCCAAAGAGCCTCTCGGCGGGCACCGGCATTGTCGGCCATCCAAGCGTGCGTCGGGCTTCCTTCTCGGTAAAGCTGCATACCCTCTTCGACGCTTTCGAATGACCAATCCAGGTCGAGGTGGTCGATGCTGATGTGGTCGAACCACGGCGACAAACGCTGGTGTGCCACATCGTCGACGCCCCAGGCCATGTGGGGTGGGGTTTGCGTCGAGGAGCCGGGGCTCACGGCTTCCGACATTGCGTCGGTCATTGTTGCGAGAAAGCCTTCGTGATTCCACGTGGCCATCACAAGAGTGCCGCCGGGACGCAGGATACGAGCCCACTCTTCGGGCCCCGCTACGGGATCGCAAAACATGGAGCCAAACGTGCTTGTCAACGCGTCGAAGGTGGAATCCTCTAGCCCGGTTGCCTCCCCTTGGGTGCCAAGCCATGTGGCCCCAAGTGCGAGCCGCTGCCCGATCGTGCGGATCCGTGCGGTCGGCTCGATGGCGGTCACGGAGTAGCCGCGGCTGAGGAGCTCCGCGACACCTTCGCCATGCCCGGAACCGATGTCGACGACAGTTGCGGGACTGGGCGTGCGGCGAGACAGTTCGGCGGCAACGAGTGTGGAGACTGGGCGCAGGCGTGCGGCAGTCGGGGCGTAGTCGCACGCGGACCAGATGTCGCTAGGGGAGGCCATGCCCACACACTACATGAGAAGCGTTATCACGTAACTGTGGAGCGTGCCTTCAGCGGCTCTGCCTATGTGAGCTCAAACGCCACGACGTCGACGCTGTCGTCCATGACGAGACCCGGGTAGTGCGTATCGAGAGCTTCGTGCAACTCCGTCAACGAGGCAAAGCCGTCCCGCCTCGCCTGCTCCTCGGTGAGGTTACGGCGACGAGTGGGCGTCACGGAGGTTACGGTAGCGTCGATCGTCATGACCTCACCGCTGTCTTTCTCGAACACGAGCTGTGCCGGGCCGGGGTAAAACGGATCGTCGACTCGGATGGTCTGCCGCTTAGTTCCTTCCCTGATCGCGCGCTCGTAACCTTCCCACATGTAGAGCTTCTGCGGGCGTTCCATGGCACGCCAGTCATAGGCGTAGGGGAGCAGCTCGGCAACACTCACGGCCTCAAGTCCGTTGGACCCTCGAACCACGCACTGGATCGCGGGATCGCGGTCAAAAAGCACCTGTCGGCACTTCCCACACGGGGAAATGACCTGCCCGGTTGGCCCGTAGACAGCGGCGACGGCGACAACGGGGTCGTCGGCACAATCGGCGGCGTGATTAGCGAGAGCCGAAATCTCGCCACACGGTCCGCCTAGAAAATGGAATGCGTTGAGCCCGAGCACTGTTCGGCCAGACTTCGTGAGAAGGGCAGCGGCCACCGTATGGTCGCCACCATCGTTGCCCCGTCGGGCATGGTCAGATGCAGCACTTACCAGCTGTCGGAGCTCGGACGTTATCACGCACTCACCATATCAGTGCCCTAGCGGGGTCGGTTCGGCTCAAACAAAAGCCAGGCGACCAGGAAACCTTGCGGTTATGCGAGTTTCGCCAGTTCTTGGGCTGCGCCAACCATTGTCCGACGGTCGCTCTCCGACGGTCCCTTCTTACTTTCGGAGGCCGAGCGCGAAGACGGCACTGTCGCCAAGCTATCGCTTGCGGAAACGGTGAGTCGCGCTCGTCAGCCGATTGAGCGCTGAGTTCCAACGATCGCGCAAAGCGATCCATGGGCCGATCGCGTCTCTATATGGCATAGCTCCGGCCTTAGGGCCGAACAGGCGTTGCTCCACCTTGCCCTCGTCTTTCCCAACGATTCCCAAGAGAGCCGTGAGGATCCGGAGGCTGACGTTGCGCGTGGCGCGCGCCGGATCTTCACTGGTGATGTTCTCCTTGAGATGCCAGGCGTACTCGCCCAAGGCGGAAAGATCGGGCATCCGCGCCTCGTCGTAGTCGGTAAGCGGTGTTGAGCTACCGGAGGCTAGAGCCTCCGCGAGCAGCATCGCATCTTCGAGACCGGAGTTCACGCCTTCGCCCGTTGGTGGAATAACGGAATGAGCGGCGTCGCCCAACATCACGAGCCACTCGTCGTGGGAAACGTACGGGCAGCGAACAACGGCACCGCCGAGGGGTTCTCGATTGAAGAAGTCGGCGTAGTTAGCGTGGGTGAGCAACGGCGGGAGAAGGGGCGCGTTGTGCTCGAGATACCGACGTAGGGCGGTGATTCGATCTTCGGAACGATCAGACGACAGCAGCATGGCTTCTGCCGGGTCGCTTTGAATGGCTGTTATCGCGATACACCACACGCCGTCGGGGAGCGTGGCGGTATAAATGCCTTTATTCGTGAAGATGTGATGCCATCGTGGATCTAAGCCGGTGGCGGTTGCCCCGGGAGTTGAATACACCACGCGGAATTGGACACCCCAATCGCCCACCTCTGGGTTGAAGTTGGGCAATTGATTAGCCATCGACCGGCGGGTGCGAGACCACACACCGTCGCAGGCCACGACTATGCCTTCGCCGACGTGGATGGGAGCAGCCTCGGCAAAGTGCAGGGTGCGGGTCTCGAGGTCAACCTCGCGCAACTTATGCCCAGTGAGTATGGAGATTCGAGGATCGTGCCTGGCCGTATCCAAGAGTATGCCGGTGAGTCTGGCGCGAGTCGTGCCGATCAGTGTTCCTGATGGCAAGGATGCGATGGTTCGGCGTCCCGTGCGGATCTTAAACCCCTCGACCAGCTCTCCCTGGGCTCGCAGCTGATCCACAAGCTCGGGGGCGATGCGCCGCAGAGTTTCCTGTCCGCGCGGGTTGACACCTATGGGATAGCTGTTTGCGTCGCTGAGTGAAATATGATCCTTGGCCTCATATAAAGTTACGCGTCGGTTTTGCGCAGCCAGCAGGAGGGCAGTTGCGAGGCCGACCGGGCCCGCACCGATGATATGGATGTCTCGACTTGCCATGGCTGAACGCCCTCCTGTGATTCAGTCAGTGTAGAGCCGAACAGGTACGTCCACACGCGCGTCCTACATGCCGAAGACCATTCCTCTGTGACAGCAGAGGAGTGTCCTAATCGGACGGCTTGAACGTGCCGTATTGTCAACCGGTCAGGAGCCCGCTTCTTGGGTTCAGAAGGCATTTGTAGCACTGTGTCCATGGGGTGAGGCCGCGCTCGAGCAAGCCGCGCAGGCCTTTTCCAGTCCGTCTTGCAACGCTGTTCTCGCCAACTGGTACGGGACCGGATGGGGAGGAGACCGCCGTGAGTTGGGAACACGACATCGACGCATTGGCGCAGCAGGGCAACGACCGCATGGATGAGGAAGACTACCTCGGTGCAGTGGAGCTATTTGATCGCGCCTGGGATTTGCTTCCGGAGCCGAAAACACAGTGGCCGCAAGCGACGTGGCTGCTTGCGAGCATCGGTGATGCGCACGTGCTGCGCGGGGATTTCGAGACTGCGCACGCGGCGCTCACAGCGTGCATGCACTGCCCTGATGCTCTCGGCAATCCGTTCATTCACTTGCGGCTCGGCCAGGCGCAATTCGAGCTCGGCAACGAGCCGCGCGCGGCGGATGAACTCATGCGTGCGTACATGGGGGCGGGACCGGAGATTTTTGCCGACGAAGATCCGAAGTACATCGAATTCTTGGCGAGCAAGGCGACGCATATCGAGCGACCGCGCAGCTGAGGCTTACGAAAACGCCTACCGGCTAGCTGAGCCACCTCGCCCCTGCGCGTAAGCCATGAGCGCGAGTCCACCGTCGGAAATAGTGAAGCCCCCGCCCACTCGCAGTTACGCGAGCTAGCGGGGGCTTCTTCGAGCGTCAGCTCTTCAGAGCAGCTCAGATGGTGTCGCCCTTGCGGTTGCCCTCGGCGTCAACGCCGTCCACGGCAACCTCTTCGTGCGCAACGTCGGTCGCGACCTTCTCGGTGTCCTGAACGGTGCGGGTGCCCACGCGGACATCCTCGGTTGCAACGGTCTCCTTGTTCACGACGGGGCGCTCCTCGGAGATCGAAACCTCGACCTCGTCCTCGCCGAGGGGAGCGTCGGTTGCGGTGCCGGTCGCGGGGGTGCGCTCGACAACGAACTCTTCGCGCTCAACGGGAACCTCGACGGTCTTCGTCTCGGTGACGACGTGCTTGCGCAGACGCACACGGCCGGTCTCGACCTTTTCGGTACCGACGTTGACCTGCTCCTCGTGGAGCGTGATCTTCTGCTCGTCGTTCACGTCGCCAGCTTCGCGGCGATCCGCATCAGCGGCGTAGTCCTCACGGTTCACGTCGCTAGCGGCATCGCGCTCGCCGGCAGCGCCCGCAACGCCCGCGGTACCGGCAACACCGGCGGTGCCGACGCCTGCTGCGCTCTCGTTGCCGGCGGCATTATTCGCGAGGCCCTGCTGGTTGAGGTCGCGATCCTCGCGGACCTCGCCCGCGTTGGCGGTGGTCTCGGTGCCGTAGCCCGGGTCCTTCACGCCGTAGTAGCGGTAAAGTTCGTTTTCCTGCTCGGGGGTGATCTCGCCGTCCTCGCTGATGTTCGGAGCGTCCTTCACGAAGTCCTTCTCGTAGGGGACGGTGATCTCGTCGCCGCTGAGCTGAGCTTCGTCGAGGGGAATGAAAGTCTCGTTCGAGCCGAAGAGGCCCGTGTTGACGGTGACCCACGAGGGCTCGCCGGTGCTGTTGTGGAGGTAGACCTGGCCGACCGAGCCGATCTTGTTGCCGTCGCGGTCGATAACGGTGGCTTTCTGGAGAGTGTCGATCTGATCGCGGAGGTTCATGGCTTTTGTCCTTTCCTCGTGCTTTGTCCTGTTCAGACTTTCGAGACACTTTGGGAAGCTCGTGAGCATCTCTTGTGGAGCGCTCGGAGCCCTTGCGCCCCAAGCGAGATCCAACTTTCCATGGGTTCCTTGGGGTTATTTCCACGTAGTCTGACCGGCGCGCGAGAGGAACCTTGCTGTGTGCTGGACAAAGCGCTGTGAGCCTGAAAGAGCTATGCGTGTGGTTTTCAGGCTCGAGTGAGAAACAATGGAGAAATGGACTTCATCGTTCGAGATGCACACCCTCACGATGCGTTCGCTGTTAGCGAACTTGCGGCCCGTACTTTTCCTTTGGCTTGTCCTCCGACGCTTGCTCAGGCCCACATCGACGCCTATATTCGCGAGCATCTCACTCCCGAACATTTTGCTGCGCACATCGATCACCCGGAGCACGATGTGCTCGTGGCAACCGTCGGAAGAGCACTTGTGGGCTACGCGCTCCTGCTCTTCGGACCAGATGGCGCCCCCGCACCGAATCTAGGCGTGACGCTCCAGCGCGCGGGGCTCCTCTCCAAGTGCTACGCCGTTCCCGAGGTGCACGGCAAAGGAGTCGCGGCGGCAATCCTCGAAGCCGCCGAACAACGCGCTCGTGAACGCGGTGTGGAGGGTTTATGGCTCAACGCGAATGCTGATAACCACCGGGCGCAGCGTTTCTACAGCAAGCACGGGTGGGAGCGCGTGGGCGATATCGATTTCGTGGTGGGTGAGGTAGTGCACCACGACCCGGTTTTTCAAAAGCCCGTATTTCAAACGGACGTTTAGCCGAATACGGCGCGCAGGATCACGATGCCGAGGGCCCCGATCGCAGCCGCGGCGGGAAGCGTGATGACCCACGCGAGGGCGATCGGCTTCATGAGATTCCAGTTAGCGGCCTTGTTGATGAGACCGATGCCGAGAATCGCGCCGATGAGGATGTGAGTCGAGGAGACGGGAATGCCGATCATCGAGGCTCCCATCACGACGCCCGCAGCGGAGAGCTCCGCGGCGAAGCCGGAGGCGGGGTGCATCTTCGTGAGGCCCGTACCTACGGTCTTGATGACGTTGCGGCCGATGAACCAAAGACCGCAAACCAAGGCCACGCCGGCGCTCAGCATGAGAGCAGCGGGCACTGTTGCATTAGCGGAGATCGACCCGGTCTTGAGAACATCGAGGACTGCGGCGAACGGGCCGACCGCATTCGCGATGTCGTTGGAACCATGGCTGAAAGCGAACGCCGAGGCGGTAAACACCTGCATCCATGAGAACAAGAGGAAGGTCGAGCGGGAGAGGTCCTCGTTTTTGAGCGTCTTCGCGAAAATAAACACGGCCATCCACACGGCAGCACCCACCATCGCCATGATGAGGATGTTGCCCGCACCGTTGATGTCGAGGTGGAGGTTCTTGAGGCCCTTGAAGAGGAGCATCGAGGAGATCACGATTGAGCCGGCGGCAGCGAGGAGTGGCACCCATGTATCGAGTGCGCGGTGGGCATTGATGTGCTCGGCGCGTTCTTCGATGTCGTGGAGCTCGCGATAGTAATCCGAGTCGAGATCCTCAACGTCGTAATCGGGGTCTGACTGAATCGTAGAGGCATCGCGCGCCATGGCATTCGTGTAGGCGATCTGCTGGATCTCCGTGAGTCGTTCGAAGGCCTTCTTGTGCTTTTCACGGTGCGCGGCGCGGTCGATCTTGAGCTGGCGGAGCTTTTCATCGGCTTCTTCGTTGTACACGAGGATGTACCGCTTGATCGCGCCGAAGAGAATGTAGGCGACGATCCCGCCGAGGAGAGGCGACGCGACCCAGGACAGCGCGATCTTGCCGATCTCGCCCCACTGCACCATCTCGAAACCACCGGTGCCCGTGACGAGTCCGAGCGTCACGGCCGCGCCAACGATGCCGCCGACGATCGAATGGGTCGTCGAGACGGGCCAACCCATCTTTGTTGCGACAAGCAGCCACAGGGCCGCGCCAAGGAGTGCCGACATCATGATGAAGGCGAAGTCGAGTGGTTGAACGGAGAAGGCATCGAGATCGACGATTCCGCTTCGCACAGTCTCAGTGACATCGCCACCAGCGATCACGGCGCCGCTCACTTCGAAGATCGCGGCGACCATGAGTGCCTGCTTCATGCTGAGCGTTCCCGCGCCCACCGACGTGCCGAACGAGTTGGCGACGTCGTTACCGCCGATGTTGAACGCCATGAACAGGCCCACGACGATGGTCGTGATGAGGATGCCCCACGATCCAGTGTCGGTGTAGCCAAGCGCCCAGTAAATGCACAAAATGAGCGTGCCGAGTGTGAGGACACCGAAGGCGAGGTGCCAATTGCGATCGGGGCCAAGGAACTGGCGCTTTGGTTCGAGGACGTCGTGAGACATGAGGAACAATCCTTCGAGGGCGGGGAGTGGACCGCATCATGATGCATCGGCAGAGCAACTGAAAGGTTACGCGCACTTTGCCTTTGGGTGGATATTCCCAGTCTGTTGGCCATGAATTTCACAAAGTACGTGGGGTAGACGGCTGGATTCTGCGCGGGCGAAAGCCGAGGAAGGGGCGATGGCGGCGAGGGGGCACGGTTTTTCTCCTTCTCGGTTGTGCTGTTAGCCATCACGGTGCCTGTGCTGCATGAAACTGCCATGAGGCGAAAATGAAGAAACCTTCATGTACTGGGAGCGCTAGGGTTAGACGGGCGCACGCCCGGCTGTTTCTGGTGCGGGGCCGTTCACATACGAGACGCAGCGAAGAGAGAGAAGGACCCATGCGAGACGAGCGGATGCGGGCTCTCGCAACCACGGCACGAACTCTCGTGGGGTACGGCCACCTCACGTCGGAGGCAAGCTCCGCCGTCGAATCGCTGAGCGCTCGACTCGGCTTGCCGGTACGGTGCATTGTTGAATGGAACCGCGTCGTCCTCGTCGACATCGACGGTCGTGCGCACACGACCGTCCACGTGCGACCCGAGGCGATCAACATGGCGCGCGTTAACGCGACGCTACGAGCTATCGACTCGCTTCCGGCCAGTGGCGACATCGGTGATCGTGAACTCGCGCGGCTCAATTCTCGGCTCGACGAAGCAGCCTCGATTTCGCACGCCCCGCTATGGCTTTTCGTCCTCGCCTGTATCGCCGGCGCGTGGGGTCTCGCTCTCATCTACGGTGCCCGCAGCCCGCTGTCGTACCTGTTGATTGCCCTGGCGGCGGGTATTGGCGGTTGTATGAGGCGATGGCTCGGGGCCCACGGCATTGCCGTGCCGGGCCAGGCGCTTGCGGCTGCCATGCTCGCGGGGATCCTTGGTGGGGTCGCCGATCACCTTGGTATCGCCTCGGCAGCCAGACTCGTCGCGGTATGCCCCGCCATGATTCTTGTGCCGGGCCCACACCTCATTAACGGCGCGCTCGACGTCACGGGAAAGAACGTCACGGTGGGGTGGCATCGCCTCGTGTATGGCGGGATCATCCTCGCCGCGATCAGCGGCGGGCTCGTCGTGGGGCTTCTCCTCGTGGGGAGCGACCTTCCCGTTACTGCTGGTGCCCGTACGCCGTCGCTATGGGTCGATGCGCTCGCGGCAGCGCTCGCCGCGATGGCGTTCAGCGTCTACTTCTCGATGCCGCTTACGCAGGCGGCGTGGCCCATCCTCGTGGGAGGGCTCATCCATGCGGGACGCTGGATTCTCATGGTTTCGTGCGGAGTGAACGTCATTAACGCCGATCTCGCGGCCTGCATTGTCGCGGGACTTGTGCTGAGCGCCGTTGCACACCGCAAACGCCTGTCGTTCGCAGGCGTGGGGTTCGCCGCTATCGTCGCGCTCGTGCCCGGCATTTACCTGTTCCGCGCAGTGGCGGGAATGGTGCAGCTGACGGCGCGGCCCAGCACGGTTGTCGTGGTCGGCATTGCACAGGACTTCTCCGCCGCTCTGCTGATTCTCGCCGCGATGACGTTCGGGCTCATCCTCTCTCACGGCTTCATCACGAGGTGGCGCGCGGCCGTGCAGTAGTGGCGGTCGCTAGCCCTCGACCTTGCGCTTTGCCTCGCGCAATAGCGATGCATATTCGTGCGCGCTCATCGACACTTCCGGCATGTTGCGAAGCCCGTATCGGGCCTTGCCGTCGGCATCGTGCTCGAACTTCCACGCGAGGGGAAAGCCCGCACGGGCAGCCTTGCGGCGCGGCCAGGCGAGGACACCGGGGATGACGCGTTCACTCTTGAGTCCGAGCGCGGCCACAATCTCGGGCGCTCCGAGCGTGTTCGGCGCAGCGTCCATGAAAAGCGTGAAAATATCGCGCTCGTTTCGTTTGAGGGAACGCCACCACTCGACGGCGCAGTCGAGAAGGTCGTGATCGCTTGAGGTGGGCGCAGCGGCAGCGGCGCTGCGGCGCGGGCTTTCCGGTTCACGGGGTGTGCGGTCCGACGCCGGTTGCGCCTCGTCTTTGCCTCGGTTGACGGCGCGCTCGCCGCTGGGGCGAGTTTCCGCAAGGCCCCCGCCTTCCGTCGCGGGCCTCTCGTGCGCGTCGTCGTTCGCTTTGGGCAGGGCCGTCTCGCTTTCCGCGAGCCACGTGCCAAAACGCGTGTAGAAATCGGCGAGCCGATCTTCGGGGACGAGAACCTTCACCTCATGCATGACCATAGGGTAATTCTAGGCCGCCCCAAACGGCGCCGTGCCTTTTCGCTGCCGTGTCCCTATGCGCGTGGCGCCGCGTTTTTAGGAGCCACCACCCGGTCGAGAACGGCGAGCAGCGCAGGCAGGATCCCCACGATCAGGATGATGGCCGCAAACGCCCCGATCGCGATGGTTCGACAGATCTGGGCAACCGTCGGATTTGAGAACAGAAAACCGATCACGCCCGTCACCAGCACCATGATGAGACCGGAGGTGAGGATCGTGTGAATCGAACCGTCGTAGGCGCGCGCGAGCGATTCTCGCACCCCGTGTTCCTGCCGTGCCTCCCGGTAATACGTCGTGAGGACGATCGCGTAATCGATCGTGGCTCCCATCAAAATGCACTGCACGATGAGCATCGCGAGGTAGTACATGCTGTATCCCTGGAGCCCGACGGTGCTCACCGTAATAAAGACGCCCACCTGCACAAGCAGTACAAGAATCGCAGGCACGGCGATCGAGCGGAACGTGAGCGCCACAATGATGAATATTGCGGCCGCCGTGAAAAGTGCGATCTTCACATTTTCCGCGCCGAATCCCTCGCGCATTTCGTACACCATGGCTGAATCTCCCACGAAGAAATGCTCACCGGGCACCTTGGCGTCTGCGAGATCGACGAGATTCTCGACGAACGCGAGTGTTTCCGGGCTTTCCTTGGGGTAGTCAGTACGGATAATTAAACGCGAGAACTCGGTTCCCACGAACCGCGTGCGAACATCAGCGATGTCTGCGGCGGCGCTCTCGAGTTGAGAAACCTGCTCAGTGCTCAACTGCCCCTCAAATCGCCCGTCCTGCCCGGAGTTTTCGAGCATGAAGTGCACGAGGTCATCGAGTGACATCGTCCAGGACGGATCCGATTCGTGAAGCGCGCGGTGCAGCACGAAGAGCTGAGTGAGATCGTCCTCGTTGAGAGGAGCCGCGTCGCTCGCGTCGCCTGAATAATCGCCCTCGCTCCCGCGCTCCTTCATGCTTTTAAGCGCCGACGCTAGCTGCTTCGGGGTGAACTCGCGGCCGAGAACGTCACCGGGCACCTGACCTGAATCGAGTGCGCGCTCGAGGGCGTCGACTCCTTCAATCCGGCCGATGCCGCCCGACGTGAAAGACCCGAGTTCCCCCTTTTGGCTGAGGTTTTTAGCCTCGCGAGCGGCAGCCACGAATTCTCGTAGCGTCATGGTTCCCGCCTGACCGTCGTGGTACGCGAAATACACCATCGAGAGGGCCGTGTCGTTGAGGGCCAAGGAGCCGTCGGCCCCGTCCTTGTTCCCAATCGCGTTCCCAGAGTCGTGCGAACCCTCAATTTTTTCCAGGGTGCTTTTCATCTCGCGCTTCGTGAGCGGCTCCCCGACGGTCGTGGGGTAGCCCATCACGCTTATCGCGTGCGGATCGCGCTGTACAGCACCGGCAATCTCATGGATGTGCTCAGCATTCGAATTGAGATAGACGAGCACGATGTCGTTATCGGGGGTGAAATGCTCGGCGACCCGGTCGGGGGTCGAAAGCGTGTACGCCGTCTCCGTACGGGACTGGAGAAACGCGGATCCCGCAAGGATAGCGACGAACACAGCGAGAACGACCCACCGTGCAGCGTGCTCGAGCCGAGCGAGCACGCCCAGGCGGGGGTGGAGGAACGGTTTTGGGGTGCGCGCTATCAAGGCGTCGCACATGACAAGGAGTGCGGGAAGGACCGTGAAAACGGTCAGCATTGAGATCGCTACGCCCTTGGCAAGGACGATGCCGAGATCGGCGCCAACCTTGAAGCTCATGAAGACGAGCACGAGGAGGCCGACGATTGTCGTAATCGATGCCGAGGCGATTGCGCTGAAGGCCTTGGGCAGGGCTCGCCTCATGGCGATTGCGCTTGCGTCCGGTACGGCGTCCAGACCGCGGCTTTTCTGCGCGGCGCGTTCTTGCCGATACCGATTGGCGAGGATGATCGAGTAATCCATCGACAAGACGAGCTGGAGGATAGCGGCAATCGAAAACGTCACTTCTGCGATTTCGCCAAGGACAACGTTGGATCCCATGTTGAGCACCACGGCGATGCCAATCGTCGCGAGGTAGAGCAAAGGCTCGATCCACGATGCACTCATCGCGATAAGGATCGCGGCGAGCAGCGCGACGGCTATGGTCGCGATCCACAGGGGAAGCTCGCCGCTCGTCGAGGGGTTATCGCTCGTGAAGGTGAGGGGGTGCCCGTTCAGGCCGGACTCGCTCAGTTCGGCGAGTTCCTCGGCAAGGGACGTCGCAGCCGGGTCCGAATAGTCGGATTCGGAGGAGACGACGAAGAGCGTGTGGTCACCGTTGATGTATCGGGCTGGGTCGCCGTCGGCAGGAGTGGCATTGGTTGACGATGTGACGTGGTGAACCCCATCGAGCTTCTCGAGGGCAGCGAGGGTTTCTTTGCGCTCCGAGTCGTCAGCGAGTCCATCCACCATGACTCGAAACGTTGAAAGATCGGGGTCATCGAACTGATCTGTGAGGACTTCGGTGCCTGCGCGCATCGGTGATGCGGACGGCAGATACTTCGCCATGTCGGCATTCACGCCGACGAAAGGAATCAACGCGCCAAAGAACACCGCGCACAACGCCGCAAGGGCGACGATGAGGTGCCGCGCACGCACGATGAGAGACGCACAATAATCAAGCATCGCGGCTCCTGCTGTCCTCACATGCGAGGTGCCTACCGAAAGGGTGGGCGGCTGTATCGAAATCGTTACTAGTGTACGCACCCGGCAGCAGCGTTTCGAAGACGCGGATTTTCGCCCCTAGAATGGAGCCACGACCGGTTGGCCCCGAGGGTCCGACGGGGGAGAAGACAACGAACACACCACCGGAACAACCGGTGCGATCCGGAAAAGCCGGGGAAACGAGGACGCCGTGACAGGGGCCTACCACGCCGATTCAAGCGATCTGCAGGTGAAGGAGGTCCTCACGTGGGAGACCTTCGGCACCGCGAGCCGTGAACTTGCACAAACCATCATTGATTCGGACTTCGAGCCCGAGATCATCATCGCCGTTGCGCGCGGCGGCCTGCTCCCGGCGGGGTCCCTCGCATACGCTCTGGGACTCAAACTTGCCGACGCTATCAACGTCGAGTTTTACACCGACGTTCACGAGACCCTTCCCGATCCAGTTCTCCTCGCGCCGCTGCTTGACACCGAGGCTATTGAAGGCAAGCGCCTGCTCGTCGTCGACGATGTTGCCGATTCCGGCCGTACCCTCGCGCTTGTCCTCGAGCTTCTCGAGGCTCAAGGCGCCGAGGCGCGCTCCGCGGTCCTGTACTCGAAGCCGACGTCGGTCGTCGAGCCTCATTTCGTCTGGAAACATACCGCCGACTGGATCGTGTTCCCCTGGTCGGCTGAACCGCCCGTCACTCCCACGGAAAAGTAAGCGGCCGGCCCCGCTGGCGCTAGTGGGCCTTCTTCCCCCACGGGGTCAGTGCCCACACGCCGGCCACGACGGCGCCCCACGCGAGCCCGAACACCAGGGCGCACAGCGTATCGACGAGCCAGGCGAGCACTCCGCCCACGCCCGCGATCGCCTCGACGCCCTCGGCGAGGTGGTGCACGAGCGCGTACGGTGCGTGCAGCCCGAGCTCATCGAGCCCCGTGAGCATGATGTGACCGCCAACCCACAGCATGGCGAACATTCCGACGTAGCTGATGATGGTCATGACGACAGGCATTGCCCGCACGAGCCATGCGCCGAACGTCTTCGCGGCGCCTGAATCTCGTTTCGTGAGCGCGAGCCCAACGTCGTCCATCTTGACGAGCAGCCCCACGACCCCGTAAACGGCGAGCGTGATGACAATCGCGACGACCACGAGGATGAGGGCGCGATCCACGAGGGGCTGGTCAGCGACCTCGTTGAGCGAGATCACCATAATTTCTGCGGAGAGAATGAAATCGGTGCGCACGGCCCCCGATACAACCTTCTTTTCCGCATCCTCTCCCTGCACAACGGAAGGCTCGGCTTCTTTCGCTTCCTTGTTGCCGGTGACAAGCTCCCAAATCTTATGGGCACCTTCGAAGCACAAGTAGGTGCCTCCCAGCATGAGTAGCGGCGTGAGGACCCATGGCGCAAACTGCGAAAGAAGGAGCGCGAACACGAGGATGATGGCCTTGTTGAGCAAGGAACCCTTCGTGATTTTCCAAATGATCGGCAGCTCCCGCTTGGGATTGACTCCGCGTACGTATTGCGGAGCTACGGCTGCGTCGTCAACGACGACTCCCGCTGCCTTTGCGCTGACCTTCATGGACGCGGCGGCAACATCGTCGGCATTGGCCGCGGCCATGCGCGCGAGGGCGGCGATATCGTCGAGCAGTGCGGCAAAGCCAATGGCCATAAGGAAAAACCTTCCGGTGCGCGCGTCGAGGGCGCTCCCATTTTATGGGTATCCGCGCGGTGAATCCCGCCACCACAACTTGGAGGAGACTCGCGTCTTTTCCTAGAGTGTTGGGCGCTGCGCGGGTCAACATCCGTGAGCCCAGGCACCTGACGTGTCTGCCGCATAACGATGAAGGGGTGTGCCGTGTCGGCTGTTCCTCCTACCGTGACAGGCTCTATTCCCGCGATTAACCCGGAGGTCGATCCGTCGACCCTCCCCGAGGCAGCACCGAACAGCGAGCCGGAGAGCTCGAATTGGATCGCGGTGGTCGCGCTGGCTCTCGGGATCTTCACGCTTATCACCATCGAAGAGCTTCCCATCGGCGTGCTCACGCTTATCTCCAACGACCTCGGTGTGAGCCGAGGAACCGTCGGGCTCGCCGTGACACTTCCCGGCGTGATCGCGGGCGTTGTGGCCCTACTCGTGCCGAGCGTGACTCGCCCCTTGAACCGTAAGACCGTGCTGCTACTCGCTCTTCTCTCGGTAGTCGTGAGTTGTACGATCTCCTTCTTCTCCACCTCGTGGCCGCTCTTTCTTGCCTCGCGCATTTTCACCGGGATTGCAATCGGGATGAACTGGCCCGTGCTTCCGCTCGTCGCGATTGGCCAGGTAAAAAAAGAGGACCGCACGACTGCGCTGACCATTGCGTTTGCCGGGAACGGGAGCGCGCTCGTGCTTGGACTGCCTCTCGCAACGTGGCTCGGAACGATGCTCGGGTGGCGCGGCGCGTTCGCTGCCACGGGTATTCTCGCCCTCGTCGTGGGCCTCATGATGGTCGCAATGGTCAGGCCCGTGCAGTCGGCCGCGGTGGAAACCGTGCGCTCGACCCTCGGTGCTGTGAAGATCCGCGGCGTGCGCTACGCATTTGTGCTGACGCTCATTATCGTGACGGGCCAGTTCGTCTCGTACAGCTACGTGAGTCCGATCCTTCAAGACTTCGCCCACGTCGATCTCGAAAAGATCAGCATGTACCTGCTGCTTTACGGGGCGCTCGGCCTCATCGGGAACTTCGCCGCCGGCCCGCTCATCAAACGCTCTGCTGCCTTGGCGGTTCTTGTCCTTGCGGTGGGTACGGCGCTTTCGCTCATCCTCGTCGCGACCGTGATGTCCGCCCCCGTCAATGCTCTCGTCATCATCGCTGTGTGGGGCTTTTTTGGCGGCATGGCCTCGGTGTCGATTCAGTCGCTCGTCAACGCTGAGGCGGGGGACCGCGTTGAGGCGGGCACCGCTCTCAATAGCGCGGCATTCAACATTTCGATCGGTGGGGGTGCGATCATTGGCGGCCTCATCGTGGACAGCGCCGGGCTCCGCGCGGCGGTCTGGGTGTCGACGGCTGCCGTCGCCCTCGGTGCCCTCATCGTGACGCGCTTCATCGCACTCACGCACAGGCGAGCCTCTAGGTAAGTATGAGTCAGGGAGGGCCCCTCGCCGCTTCCTAGACTGAAGGTATGGCCAAAAAGGACAAGAAGAGCAAAAAGAGCACTGAGAACGCTCAGGCGCCCGTGCGTGAACAGCGCGAACAGATCGTTCTCGATCAGGCGAAGAAACACCTGAAGGTAAGTGATGCTGCACTCGACATCGTCGAGGACGGTACCTATGTTGACGCGCGCCCACGCGGGCACGAGCTCCCGCTCGACCTCGAGGGCTTCACTTCCGTGCGCGAGCTCTCGACGAAGGCGCGGCTCGAGTTTGGCGGCGACAAGCAGGACGGCAAAGCAATCCTCGCCGCCCGCAGCGCGTACCTCAGTGAGCTCCAGGAGCGACTGTGGGCCGAGCATCGCGACCAAGAAAATGGCCGCCGCGTCCTTCTCGTGATCCAGGGCATGGACACGGCCGGCAAGGGCGGGATTGTGCGTCACGTGGTGGGCGCTGTTGACCCGCAGGGCGTGCGGATCAAGGGCTTCAAGGCTCCGACGGCGACGGAGAAGAATCGCCACTTCCTGTGGCGTATTCGCCGAGCGCTTCCCGAGCCGGGCTTCGTCGGCGTGTTCGATCGATCGCACTACGAGGACGTGCTCATCCACCGCGTCCACGGGTGGGCAGACGACAAGACTCTCGCGAAGCGCTACAGCGACATCAACAGGTTTGAAAAGCAACTCGTCGAAGAACGGGGCTACGAGGTCGTGAAGGTCATGCTGCACATCTCCAAGGAGGAGCAGTGGGAGAGGCTCTACGAGCGTCTCGAACGCGAAGATAAGCACTGGAAGTTCAACATGGGCGACCTCGACGAACGTGAGCATTGGGATGCATACATGGATGCGTACGACGCTGCGATCCGCGAGACGCACAAGGCGTGGGCTCCGTGGCACGTCGTTCCCGCGGATCGAAAGTGGTACGCGCGGCTGGCTGTTCAGCAGCTTCTGACCGATGCGCTCGAACGCATCGCCCCCGCTTATCCGAAAGCTGACTTTGATGTGAAGAAGGCCATTGAGCGTATGAAAGCGGAGAGGGCGTAGGCGTGTCAGGGTGCGCCGCTTTCTGGCAACGGTCAGATGGCGGTTCTACTGTACGAGTCGTAGCAGGGCCGCATGTCGCGGCCGGACATAGCGATGAAAGAAGGAATGACGATGGCAGAAGTCACCATTGAAGGCGCAACCGTGTCGACGAACGGGGAGCTCCCCAAGGTTGGCGATCAGCTTCCCGCGTTCACCCTTGCAGACGCCGAGCTGAAAGACGTCACTCTTGACGACTTCGCCGGCAAGCGCATTGTGCTGAACATTTTCCCTTCGGTTGACACGCCCACGTGCCAGGCGCAGCTGCGCACGTTCAACAAGAAGGCCTCCTCGCTCGACAACACCGTCGTGATCGGTGTGTCGGTTGATCTTCCGTTCGCGCAGGAGCGTTTCTGCGGCGCGGAGGGCCTCGATGACGTCCACACGTTCTCGGCTTTCCGTTCGAGCTTCGGCAAGGACTACGGCGTGGTGCTGTCCGACGGCGAGTTCGCCGGCCTGTTCGCTCGTGCCGTGCTCGTCGCCGACGAAACCGGCAAGGTTGTGCACTCGCAGCTCGTGCCGAGTGTCGATGACGAGCCCGACTACGAGGCTGCACTCGCGGCTCTCTGATTTCGCGACAGTACGAAAGCGCCCCGGTGTGTGCCGGGGCGCTTTCGTATGTGGGGCTGATAGCCGCTGTACGGCCTTACGGATTCGTGAGCCACGAGACAGCCTTAACGGTTTCTTGACTCATGGGGCCAGGTTAGACTCGTCGGTCGTGATGACAACTCACGCCCGTTCACAAGGTATTTTTGCACTGTCCGTCGCCGCCCTCGGCGTTGTTTTCGGAGACATCGGCACATCGCCGATTTACGCATTCCAAGCGCTCTTCACAGAGGCCGACGGCCACCCGCTTCCCCCTGATCCCCAACATATTTTTGGCGCGTTGTCCCTCGTGCTGTGGGCAGTCACCTTCACGGTCTCCATCAAGTACATAGGTGTGCTCCTTCGTGCCGATAACGACGGTGAGGGCGGCGAGCTCTCGCTCACGGCGCTTCTGACATCCGTCCTGTCGAGCGCGCGCACGCGAGGTCTGCTCGGCGCGGTAATGGTGCTCGGGATGTGTGCGGCGGGTTTGTTTTACGGCGATTCGCTCATCACCCCGGCCATCTCGATCCTGTCGGCTGTGGAAGGTTTGGAAGAGGCCTCTCCCGCCCTCGGCCCGCTCGTCGTGCCAATCGCGCTCGTGCTCGTGCTTGCCCTCTTTAGTATTCAGCGGTGGGGAACGGGCGTCGTGGGACGCGCGTTCGGGCCCGTCATGATCGTGTGGTTCCTTGTGATCGCGACCTTCGGCGTGCTGTCAATCGTGAAGACTCCGGAAATCATCGGGGCGCTTTCTCCGCATCACGCTCTCGGCTTTATCGTGACGGAACCGCTCTTGGCATTTTTCGCGCTCGGCGCTGTTGTGCTGACGGTGACGGGCGCCGAGGCACTGTATGCGGATATGGGGCACTTTGGCCGAGGGCCGATCGCGAGGGCGTGGTTCGTGCTCGTCTTTCCGTGCCTCGCACTGAACTATCTGGGGCAGGGTGCGCTCGTACTTCGCGAACGCAACGCGAGCCACCCGTTCTACGATCTTGTGCCTCACTCGCTGCAGTTTCCAGTCGTCATCCTCGCGACTCTCGCGACGATCATCGCCTCACAGGCCGTGATTGCGGGGGCATTCAGCGTGTCGATGCAGGCGCAGCGCCTCGGTCTACTTCCGCGCCTATCGCATACGTACACGAGCGAACACAAGGGGCAGGTGTATGTGCCCGGTGTGAACTGGCTACTGTGCGTGGGGGCACTCGTGCTCATCCTCGCCTTCCGCTCCTCGCAGGGGCTCTCGAGTGCGTACGGCATCGCCGTGTCGGGATCGTTCCTCCTCTCGACTGCTCTCCTGTTCCTCTACCTTCGCCACGTGCGAAAGTGGGCACTGTGGAAGGTCGTCGTCGTGGCCGCGTTCTTTGCGAGCGCCGAGCTCTTCCTGTTTGCGGCCAACGCCGCGAAAGTGTTCACGGGAGGGTGGATTCCCCTCGTAGTATCGGCGCTGTGCATTGCGACGATGCACGTGTGGCGCTTCGGCGCCGATCGCCTTCGTGAGCGCCGCCGGGACCTGTGCGGAACGTGGGAGGAATTCGTGGCGCGCACGGAAAAGAAGCAGCTCCAAAAGCTCCCGGGAACCGTCGTGTACCTCCACCAGGATGTCCATACGCCGCCGCTCGCGCTTCTCACGCAAACGCGCGTGAATCGCGCCATCCACTCGCGCGTCGTGATTGCCGAGGTGACGACCGAGCCTGTTCCACGCGTGAACGCGGAAGACCGCATCAAGGTCCTGGACGTCCCGGGCGTGCCCGACGGCGTCGAATGCGTGAACGTCCACTTCGGCTTCAAGGAACACCTGGATGTGCCGAAAGCGATGCGTCTTCTCGCCTCATGCCCCGACACGAGCGAGCGTTGGAGCAATCAGCGTCTGAAGTCCACGTGGTTCGTGACAGCGCGCGCCAACCTTGTGCTTGCGCCTGCGACGTTCCTGACGCTCGTCGCGAAGAAAGTGTTCCGCGTGATGTTCAAGAACCAGGCACGCGCAAGCGACCACTTCCACTTGCCGGTCGCGCGTTCGATGGGCGTCGAGACCGACCTGCGCTTCTAGAGAAGCCGGAGGCGGGCGCGTTAGCGCGCCGCGAGCTGGTCGATGATCGCGTTGAACGTGGCCGAGGGGCGCATGACCGCTGCTGTCGATTCAGGGTCGGGCCGGTAATAGCCACCGATCTCAGCCTTCGTGCCCTGAACCGCGAGGAGCTCGCGCTCGATGTCAGCGGCGGATTGATCAAGCTCGCTCGCGACGGGCGTAAACGTGCGCGCGAGCGCACTGCTGTCGCTTTGTGAAGCGAGCTCACGCGCCCAGTACAGTGCGAGGAAGAAGTGCGAGCCTCGATTGTCGGTGCCGCCGAGGCGGCGTTCGGGTGATTTGCCTTCGGTGAGCAACGTTTCGGTTGCGCGCTCGAGCGTATCCGCGAGGACCTCGGCATCGTGGTTGTCGTCGCGACGCGCAAGATGCCGCAGCGATTCGGCGAGCGCGAGGAATTCCCCGAGGGAATCCCACCGCAGGTAGTTTTCCGTCACGAGCTGCTGGACGTGTTTCGGAGCGGAGCCGCCTGCTCCCGTCTCGAAAAGCCCGCCGCCCGCCATGAGGGGAACAACCGAGAGCATCTTGGCGCTGGTGCCGAGCTCCATGATGGGGAAGAGGTCGGTCAGGTAATCGCGCAGCACGTTGCCGGTGACCGAGATCGTGTCGAGTCCATCGCGCGTTCGCGCGAGAGTCTCCCTCATGGCCTCGACGGGGCTGAGCACGCGGATGTCCAGGCCGTCGGTGTCCTCGTCGGCGAGCACGCGCTCGACCTTCGTCGCAATTTCGCGATCGTGTGCCCGCTCGGGGTCAAGCCAGAAGAAGGCGGGCGTTTCGCTAAGGCGCGCGCGACGCACAGCGAGCGCGACCCAGTCGCGCACGGGTGCGTCCTTCGTGTGGCATGCGCGGAAAATATCGCCGGCCTGGACGGTGTGCGATGTCAGCGCCGCGTCGTGGCACCCGCATGTCGAGCGGATCTCGATTCGCCCGTCTGCGGGGGCGATGAAAGTTTTGTCGTGGCTGCCGTATTCTTCGGCTTTCTGCGCCATGAGGCCGACGTTCGGCACGGTTCCCATGCCCGCCGGATCGAACGCGCCGTGGCGGCGGCAATCGTCGATCACAACCTGGTAGATGGGGGCATAGGAGCTATCGGGAATGACGGCAAGCGTGTCGTGCGGGGCGCCGTCGGACCCCCACATTTTTCCGCCCGTGCGGATCATCGCGGGCATGCTCGCATCCACGATGACGTCGCTCGGCACGTGAAGATTCGTGATGCCGCGATCCGAGTCGACCATCGCGAGCTCGGGCCCCTCGGCGAGGCGGTCACTCACAAGCGTGCGAATCGCCTCGGCGGTCTCGGCATCGAGCGCCTCGAGGCCCGAGAGGATCGCGCCCAGACCGTTGTTTGCCGAGAGTCCCGCATCCTCGAGTTTTGCCCCGAACCGCGTGAAGACCTCGGGGAAGAACGCGCGCACCGCGTGACCGAAGATGACGGGGTCACTGACCTTCATCATCGTGGCCTTGAGGTGGAGCGAGAACAGAACGTCGCGCTCGCGGGCCCTCTCAATCTGAGCGGTGAGGAATTGCTCCAGGGCACCGATGCTCATGACACTTGCGTCAATAATGTCGCCATCCTCGGCAGTCACGGCGTTTTTGAGGATCGTTTCGGTGCCGTCGGTGGCGACATGGACGATCTGGAAGGTTTTGTCGCCGTGAACGACGAAGCTTCGTTCGCTCGAGCGGAAGTCACCTTCGCTCATGGTGGCGACCTCGGTGCGCGAGTGGGTACTCCACTCGCCCATGCGATGCGGGTGGGCCTTCGCGAAGTTTTTGACTGCACGCGGCGCGCGGCGGTCAGAATTGCCTTCGCGGAGCACCGGATTGACGGCGGAGCCTTTGACGGCGTCGTATCGCGCGCGGACGTCGAGTTCGGTGTCGGTTTCGGGGCTATCCGGGTAGTCGGGGAGGTCGTAACCGCGTGCCTGAAGTTCGGCGATCGCGGCTTTGAGCTGCGGAACCGAGGCCGAAATGTTGGGAAGCTTGATGATGTTCGCCTCTGCGGTGCGCGCGAGGGCGCCGAGCTCGGCGAGTGCATCACGTTCGCGTTGGTCCTCGAGGAGGCGGTCCGCGAATGCGGCGAGGATGCGAGCGGCGAGTGAAATATCGCGGGTTTCGATGTCGACGCCAGCCTTCGAGGCGAAGCCACGCACGATTGGCAGGAGCGAGGCGGTCGCAAGCATGGGGGCTTCGTCAGTGATGGTGTACATGATGGCGGACATCAGTTTCTCCTCGCGGTGACGGTCACGAACTTCTCAAACGTACCAGGCCGCGGCGGGGTGCAAACCTCGTGCTCAGCCGCCGAGCGCCCATAGGCTCGCCGCCATGACAAGCGCACCGATGCCACACCACGTGAGGGTTCGCGTGAGCCGAGAGTGCGTGTAGGCGAGGGGGAGGAGCTCGACCGCGCTGATTGCGATCATCACCCCTGCGATGAGGGGGTTTGCCCATTCGAGGTTCGCGGCGTGCCCCGTGGCGGTGAGGAGCCCGTAGAGCGCGAGGGCTCCGACTGGTTCGGACAGCCCCGAGAGCGCTGTCGCGGCGATGGCCTTCGTTCGTGACCCCGTCGCGTGGAGGATGGGGGCGGCGACGGCGACCCCTTCGGGGATGTTGTGCAGCGCGATCGCGCCAGCGAGCGGGAGTGCGAACGCGGTGTCCTGGAGTGCGCTCGAAAACGTCGCGAACCCCTCGGGAATGTTGTGCGCGGTGAGTGCGAGAGCCGTGATGAGGCCCGTGCGCAAAAGTGCTCGTGCACGTGAGGAGTCCGACGGTTGCGTCGCCTCCCTAGCGCTCGTGACCGCACGGCGCTCCCACGCTCGCGAGGCAAGGTCGAGGGCGCCAATAATGACGAGGCCGGCGACGCAGTAAAGGGTGGTCGTGCCCGCTCCGAGCACACCGATCGAGTGGGGGAGGAGCTCGAGAGCGCTGACGGTGAGCATCGCACCTGCGGCGAACGCGAGAGCTGCGCCTAGGGCTTTCGGTTCGCGGGCACGTTCACTCAAGGCTATGAGAGAGCCGAGGATCGTGGCGAGCCCGGCAATTGTGGTGAGGGCGAGCGCGGTCAGCATGTTAAGAATTATTATCAAAAAGCAGGACTGGGGCGCAAATGCGCGGCGTCCTACCCAAAAAGGACGCGAACCTCGTCCCATCTGGACCTGGGCACGCGCTTCACCGAGTCGATTGCCTCGGTGAGCGGCTCGTTCACGATGTCGGTCCCGCGTAGCGAGACCATGCGACCAAAACCGCCTTCGTGCACGAGGTCGATCGCGGCCATACCGAAACGAGTCGCGAGCACGCGGTCGTACGCATTCGGTTCGCCGCCGCGCTGGATGTGTCCGAGTACGGTCGCGCGGGTTTCGATACCCGTGGCTTCTTCGATATAGGGGGCGAGGCGCTGGGCGACGCCGCCTAGGATCGGTCGGCCGAATTCGTCCATCTCGTAGTCCATGAAGTCTGCCGGCGCGTCTTTCGGAACGAACCCCTCGGCGACGACGACGAGTGGGGAGCGGCGCTTTGAGCGTGCAGCGCGCTGCGCAACGTACTCGCAGATTTCGTCGATCGTGAGCGGGAATTCGGGGATGCAGATGACATGCGCGCCTGCAGCCATACCCGAGTGGAGCGCGATCCAGCCGACGCTGCGCCCCATGACCTCGGCGACCATGCATCGGTGGTGGCTGTTGCCCGTCATGCGTAAGCGGTCGAGGTTCTCGGTTGCGATATCAACGGCGGTATTGAAACCGAACGTGTAGTCCGTGGCGTCGAGGTCGTTATCCACTGTTTTCGGGACGCCGACCACGGGGATGCCGGCCTCTGCGAGTCGATTGGCCGTGAACAGTGTTCCGTCGCCACCGATAGCGATGAGGGCGTCGACATCGTGGTCCTCGAGAACTTTGCGCACACCCTCGGCGCCGCCGCCGTCCTCGTGGAAGGGGTTGACGCGCGAGGTGCCGAGGATCGTTCCGCCCTGACGGCCGATGCCGCGCACAAGGCGTCGAGGGATCGGGATGAATTCGTTGTCGCGCACTCCCTTCCAGCCGTCGAGGTAGCCCACGAATTCATCTTCGTAGATGGAATCTCCCTTGAGGACAGCTCCGCGGATGACCGCGTTGAGTCCCGGGCAGTCGCCGCCAGAAGTCAGAATGCCGACCTTCATGCCACTCTCCTTCGGTTATGTCTTACGCCACGTCCATCCTAGAGACAAAGTCGCGGGACTTCGCGGGAATCCCGCTAGGCGGACCGACTGCCGAGCCGCAACGGCGTTGGATTGCATAGGGGTTGTGGGGGTTACCCACTTGTCAAAGAAAACGGGACCCCGCCTCGGCGAGGTCCCGTTTTCTTAAGCGCGCAATTTAGGCGCGGTGCGCGCGGTAGTACTCGATGAGCTGACGCGTCGAGGAATCCTGCTCGGCGAGAACCGACTCGTCGCCCGCGACGGCGCTCGTCAACTGCTTCGCGAGCTGCTTGCCGAGCTCAACGCCCCACTGATCGAAGCTGTTGATGCCCCACACTGCGCCCTGCACGAAGGTGATGTGCTCGTACAGCGCGATCAGCTGGCCGAGGACGCTCGGAGTGAGAGCGCTCGCCATGATCGAGGTGGTCGGACGGTCGCCTGAGAACACGCGTGCGGGAACAAGCGCGCCGGTCGTCCCCTCGGCCTCAACTTCCTCTGCGGTCTTGCCGAAGGCGAGCGCTTTGGTCTGCGCGAAGAAGTTCGCGAGGAAGAGCTCATGGACGTCGGTATCGCCGTCCTTGAGTGCGTAGGTGGGATTAGCAAACGCAATGAAATCCGCGGGAATGAGGCGCGTACCCTGGTGGATGAGCTGGTAGAAGGCGTGCTGACCATTCGTGCCGGGCTCGCCCCAGAAGATCTCGCCGGTCTCCGCAGTCACGGCTGAGCCGTCGTAACACACGGACTTGCCGTTGGACTCCATCGTGAGCTGCTGGAGGTAGGCGGGGAAGCGATGAAGGAATTGGCTGTAGGGAAGAACCGCGTGAGTCTCGGCGCCGAGGAAGTTCACGTTCCACACGTTCACGAGCCCCATGAGCAAAGGCACGTTTTCCTCGGGAGCTGCTGTGCGGAAATGCTCGTCCATCGCGTGGAAACCGCCGAGGAACTCTTCGAAGGCCTCGGGGCCGAACACGACGGCGAGGATCGTGCCGATCGCCGAATCGACCGAGTAGCGACCGCCCACCCAGCTCCAGAACCCGAAGGCGTTGGCCGGGTCAATACCGAATTCCTCGACCTTGTCGAGTGCGGTCGAGACGGCCACGAAGTGCTTCGCGACGGCTTCGGCATCCTGTGATTCAGCGACGCCCGCGGCGTGCAGGCCGTCGAGCAGCCACGCGCGCACGAGCTTCGCATTCGTGATCGTTTCGAGCGTCGTGAACGTCTTCGACGCGACGATCACGAGGGTTGTTTCGGGATCGAGGTCGCGCGTCGTCTCGCCCACGTCGGTCGGATCAATGTTCGAGATGAAGCGTGCCTCAATCCCCGCATCCGCGAGCGGGCGCAGTGCCTCGTACACCATCACGGGGCCGAGGTCGGAGCCGCCGATGCCAACGTTGATGACGGTCTCGATCTTCTTACCCGTAACGCCGGTCCACTCGCCGCTGCGAACCTTATTCGCAAACTCATAGATGCGTTCGAGGACCTCGCGCACATCGGCATCGACATTCTGGCCGTCGACGTCGAGGGCGGGGGATGCCCCCTTCGGGCGTCGAAGCGCGGTGTGTAAAACGGCGCGGTCCTCGGTCGTGTTGATGTGCGCGCCCGTGAACATGTCGTTGCGGCGCTTGCACACGCCCGTCTCGTTTGCGAGATCGAGAAGGAGTCCGACGGTTTCTTCGGATACAAGGTTCTTCGAGAGATCAACGAACAGATCCGCCGCCTCAAAACTCAGCTTCTTGGCGCGATCGGGATCTTCGGCGAACGCTTCGCGCAGGCCTTTGTCGAGCATGCCGTCGTGCTCTTCGAGGCGTTGCCAGGCCTCGGTAGTCGTCGGATCAACGGGGGCGGGGGAGAGATTGCTGTTTTCACTCATGTTTCCATTGTGATCCCTCACCCTGTGAGGCAGATTTCTATTCGTCACGCGAGAAGGCTCACGCAGCCGATAAGGGGCCCGGACGCGTTACCATGAATCGGGCGCGCGTGGGCCAGGCAAGCGTCGGACCCCCACACCTCACGAGACTTCCGCCGATCCCGAACAGATAAGGCTCCTATGACCATTCAGCACCGCTCCGATCTTCGAAACGTCGCGATCGTCGCCCACGTCGATCACGGCAAAACGACCCTCGTGGACGCCATGCTCCGCCAGGGCGGCGCGTTCGGCGAACGCGACAAAGTTGACGAGCGTGCGATGGACTCCGGTGACCTCGAGCGCGAAAAGGGCATCACCATCCTCGCGAAGAACACCGCGATCCACTATTCGGGGCCGACGGCAGCCGAGATCGGGCACCCCGAGGGCATTACGATCAACGTGATCGACACCCCCGGGCACGCCGACTTCGGCGGCGAGGTAGAGCGCGGCCTGTCCATGGTCGACGGCGTCGTGCTGCTCGTGGACGCGTCCGAGGGGCCGCTCCCGCAGACCCGATTCGTTCTGCGCAAAGCTCTTGCCGCGAGCCTTCCCGTGATCATCGTCGTGAACAAGGTTGATCGTCCCGACGCCCGCATCGACGCGGTCGTCAACGAAACAACGGATCTCCTTCTCGGCCTCGCTGAGGACCTCTCGCAAGACAACGCCGAGATCGACTTCGACGCACTGCTCGACGTCCCCGTGATCTACGCCTCCGGCAAAGCTGGGCGTGCGAGCGCGAACAAGCCCGCAGACGGCGAGCTTCCCGATTCCGAAACGGTCGAACCGCTCTTCAAGACGATTCTCGAATCGATCCCCGCTCCCGAATATGACGACGACATGCCGCTGCAGGCACACGTCACGAACCTCGATGCTTCGCCGTTCCTCGGCCGTCTCGCGCTCTTGCGCATCGAGAACGGCGAGCTCAAGAAGGGCCAGCAGGTCGCGTGGGCGACCCGCCACGGCGATATCAAGAGCGTGAAGGTCACCGAACTTCTCGAAACGAAGGGGCTCACACGCGAGCAGATGACGCGCACGGCGCGCCCCGGCGACATCGTGGCCGTTGCGGGTATCCCCGACATCATGATCGGCGAAACCCTCACCGACCTCAACGATCCTCGTCCGCTCCCACTCATCACCGTGGACGACCCCGCGATCTCGATGACGATCGGCATCAACACCTCGCCGATCGCCGGCAAGGTCAAGGGCCACAAGCTCACCGCCCGCCAGGTCAAGGACCGCCTCGATGCCGAGCTCGTCGGCAACGTGTCCCTCAAGGTTCTGCCCACTGATCGCCCAGACGCATGGGAGGTTCAGGGCCGCGGCGAGCTCGCTCTCGCGATTCTCGTTGAACAGATGCGTCGCGAAGGCTTCGAACTGACCGTGGGGAAGCCGCAGGTGCTGACCCGCGAGATCGACGGCGTCACGTGCGAACCGATCGAGCGTATGACGATCGACGTTCCCGAGGAATACCTCGGAACAATCACGCAGCTCATGGCCTCCCGCAAGGGGC
Source organism: Dermabacter sp. HMSC08H10 (assembly GCF_001807585.1). Classification (NCBI taxonomy): domain Bacteria; kingdom Bacillati; phylum Actinomycetota; class Actinomycetes; order Micrococcales; family Dermabacteraceae; genus Dermabacter; species Dermabacter sp. HMSC08H10. The sequence goes on along the minus strand of NZ_KV789429.1, from coordinate 206,926 downwards.
GCATGGAAACCATGAACAACCACGGTTCGGGCTGGGTGCGCATGGAATTCCTCGTTCCCGCGCGCGGCCTCATTGGTTTCCGCTCGCGCTTCTTGACCGAAACGCGCGGTACCGGCATCGCCTCCTCGCTCGCCGAAGGCTTCGAGCCCTGGATGGGCCCCATTGAATTCCGCAACACGGGCTCCCTCGTGGCCGACCGCGCGGGAGCTGTCACGCCGTATGCGATGATCAACCTCCAAGAACGCGGCTCGTTCTTCGTCGAACCCACCTCCGAGGTGTACATGGGGCAGGTCGTCGGCGAAAACTCCCGCAATGAAGACATGGACGTGAACATCACGAAGGAAAAGAAGCTCACGAACATGCGCTCGGCCACGGCAGACGCGTTCGAGAATCTCATCCCGCCGCGCAAGCTCACGCTCGAGGAGTCGCTCGAATTCGCCGCCGAGGACGAATGTGTCGAGGTCACCCCCGAAATCGTGCGCATCCGTAAGGTCGTCCTCGACCCCACCGAACGTGCGCGCGCTCGCGCTCGAGCCCGCAACTCGTAATCGAGGGCGAGACAATGAGTCAAAAGGACCCCAACGAAGGCGTCATTTTCGTCGACGGTACGAGGCCCACCTCGCGCGCGACCGAGATCGTTGTCGGCGCGATCGGGGGGGTGCTCGGCGGCCTTGTCGTGATTGGGACGCACCGTATGCGCTCGACCGTTCAAGGCGTGTCCGTGCCGTGGGGGCTCCTGTTTGGTTGCGCGTACGAGGTCGTCGCAACCTGCATGCTGGTCGCGCTTAGCGGGCGCAAGCTCCCACTGTTCATCGATGCTCTCGCCTTCACACTCGTGGCCGTGTACTTTTCGGGCACGTCGCTCGGGGGAGGGCTGCTCGTTCCAGCACAGATTGCCGGCGAAGCGCAGTGGCAGGGCTGGGTCGCCCAGTTCCTCGGCGTGATCGTGCCCCTCGTGGGTGTCGCTATCGTGTGGGCCATCCAAATCAGAAACATCGCGCGCGCGAACCAGCGCGAAGAAAGGATTGTGAAGCCATGACCTACGTCATCGCCCTCCCGTGCGTTGATGTCAAAGACCGCGCCTGCGTCGACGAATGCCCCGTCGACTGCATCTACGAAGGCGAGCGTTCGCTGTACATTCAGCCGGACGAATGCGTCGATTGCGGTGCGTGCGAACCCGTGTGCCCCGTCGAAGCGATCTACTACGAGGACGACCTGCCCGATCAGTGGAGCGAGTACTACCGCGCGAATGTCGAGTTCTTCGACGAGCTCGGAAGCCCCGGTGGTGCGGCGAAGCTGGGTCCGCAGTCGTTTGACCACGAGGTCATCGAGAAACTTCCCCCACAGGAAAACCCGCTCGAAGGCTAAAACCTCGAAGCAAAAGTCCACGTGGCCTGCAGGTGAGCATCAAGTAACAGAAGGCCCAAGTTCGGCTAGCAAAGCCCGTTTTAAACGGGGTCTTTCATGACCACTGCGTGAACTCTTGACGACCTTTCGCGAGCGTGGGCGGGGGACGGGCGTAGCGGGGGCATCGGCGCGCTTAACCTCGAGGCGTCGTCCAAATCGATGCGCCCCTTGCGCGCCAGTGGAAAGGCCACGCAATGTCCCTCAATCGACGTTCACTTCTGTTTGGTGGTGCTGCCCTTAGCTTCGCGGGCCTCGCGACAGCATGTGCGCCAGCCTCGAAAAACTCTTCAGGAGCCTCCGACAAGGGAGGTGAGTCGGCAGCCGATGTGACGGGTGAGGTCGAAGGGACCCTTCGCATCCACGCGGGCGGCGACACCAACGTGCGCGACCTATGGCAGGACGGGCTTGGGCCGGCCTTCACGAAGAAATACCCGAAGGTCACGATCAAGGTTGACCACGATCTGCACTCCGAACGCTCCCAGCAATCGCTCGCGCGCTTGTCCGCTGCCGGCGACGGCGATTCGGGCATGGACTTCATCGATGACGGCTGGGTGACGGACGCGGCAGACGCGAAACTTCTGCTCAACGTGAGCGCCAAAGAGATTCCCGCCCTCGGCGATGTTCCCCAGGAAGCGCTTGCCCAAGGACTTGGACAAGCCTTCCCCTACCGAGCCTCCTCCGTGCTCCTCGCGTACGACACGGAGCAAGTCGCCACCCCTCCGAAGACTCTCAAGGAGCTTCTGACCTGGATCGAACAGAACCCCGGCAAGTTCGCCTACAACTCTCCTTCGACGGGCGGCTCAGGCTCGGCCTTCGTGACGAGTGTGCTCGACCTGTACATCCCGAAGGACGTCCGCGAGCGTATGACGACGAGCTACGACGAGGCCGACGAAAAGCACTGGGACAAGGGCTGGGAAGAGCTCAAGCGCATCGGTAAGTTCACGTACGGCCAGGGCACCTACCCGAACGGCAACGAGCAGAGCATTGAGCTTTTGGTCAACGGCGAGGTCGCGATGATCCCGGTGTGGTCCGATCAGTTCATTTCCGGTCGCGAGTCCGGGAAGATCCCGGAACGGGTCAAGGCGACGCAGATCTCGAATCCGCCGTTCGCAGGCGGCGCATCGTTCCTCGGGATCCCGAAGAACTCGAAGAACAAGCCTGCCGCGCTCGCGCTCGCGAAATTCGCGCTCTCCCCCGAGGGGCAGCAGATCATCTCCACGACAATGGCGGGTTACCCGATCATCCCGCTCGAGGACATGCCCGAGGAGATTCAAAAGAAATTCGACGGCATCGACACGCAGAACCTCGGCCAGGGCTACTTTGGCGACCACGAAGACAACAAAGCCAAGCTCTGGGACCAGAAGGTTCCGACCGCCTAGGGAGCAAGCGTGGCATCGAGGCAATCATGGATCGGTGTGCTCCTCGCGAGCCCACCGATCCTCCTCATCATCGTTTTCATCGGCTTTCCCGTCATCAATGCCTTCGGCTTGAGCCTCGGGTACACGGGCGGGTTGAACACGACGATCGCGATGATCGGTAAGAACACGCACGAGACGCAGTCATGGGCTCCGACTCTCGACGCGTATCGCGAGGTCTTTTCGAACCCGCGATTTCTCTCGGATTTGCGGGTGACGGTGAGCATTTCAATTCTCACCACCGTGATCGTCACGGCCCTTGCGTGGCTCGTGGCTCTCGCGATGCGGCTGCGGCCGTCGGGCATCACCCGCATGCTTCCCGCTTTCGCCGTCATCCCGATGTTTATCCCGGGAGTAATCGGGGCGTGGGCCATGATTCGGTTCTGGGCGGCCGACGGTTTCTTTGGCTCAGTGATGCGGAGTCTTGGCGTGGCGAGCCCACCTCAAATTGCGTTCACGTCGACCCTCGTGCTCATGACTCAGGTGTGGTCCTCGCTTCCGTTTGCGGTCCTCATGGTGTCGTCGGGGGTTCAATCGGTGCCTGATGCCCTGATTGATGCCGCTCGGGATGCAGGTGCGGGAACGATCCGCATTGTGAAGGACGTCGTGGCACCGATGGCGTTCGTGCCCACGGTCATCGCTATGACCTTTACCGCGATTGGGAACGTCGGGTCGTTCACTGTTCCGTGGCTCACGGGCCCCTCCGCGCCGACCATGCTCGGCGTCAGTATGACGAAACACTTCAACACGTACGGAGAGCCGCAGCAATCAGTTGTCATGGCCATTGTCGTGTTTGCGCTCGCTGCGCTGATTGGGGTTCTTTACGTCTGGGCCAATTACCGACAAGCAAAAGAAGAGATGACCTGATATGCCCAGGAAAATTGCGTCGGGGCTTGCCGCGCTTGCGTTGCTGCTCTTCGTGGCCGGGCCGATCGTGTGGCTCGCCCTTCACGCCTTCGCGACCGAGTGGCGCGTGCCGAACCTCCTTCCGGCCGGGCTCACCTTTGACTGGTGGGGAAAGGTTTTCGGTACTCCGAAGTTCGTCACCTCGATCCTCAATTCGCTCATGTTCGCCGTCCTATCGACGACGCTCACGGCTCTCATCTGTATGCCCGCTGCCTACGCCTTTGGGCGCATGCAGTTCCCGGGGCGCACGGTGATGCTCCTTGGCCTGTTCGCAACGAATGCGTTCCCGAAAATGGGGCTTTTTGTGAGCATTGCGGCTTTGTACTACGCCTTCAACCTCATGGAGACCATTCCGGGTGTCACGATCGCGCACATGCTCGGTCAGGTTGTTTTTCTTACGTGGATTCCTGCCGCCTCGTTTGCGGCGGTACCGCGCAGGCTCGAAGATGCCGCGCGCGATAGCGGCGCCGGATGGCTCAGGACTTTCGTGAGCGTCACGCTTCCACTTGCCGCCCCGGGGTATTTCGTCGCCCTCATCATGGCTTTCCTCGCGTCGTGGGACGAAGCTCAGGCCACCTACCTCGTTGGTGCCCCCAGTTATTCCACGATGCCGACCGAGCTCTACACGCTCGTTCTCAACTCGCCGGAACAGGTCGCGGCCGTTTTTTCCATCATGCTCACCGTCCCCTCCGTTGTGCTTCTTCTTCTCGTAAGGAAGCACATCATGGGTGGGGCTCTCGCAGAAGGTTTCCAAATCCGATGACACAGTCCGCATCGAAAGCTGCCCGAACCGCTCGCCGGTTCTCTCCCGAGCCGCTCACGCTTAGCTCCGTCAGCATCACGCTCGGTGGCAAGAGCATCATCAAAGATCTTGATCTCGCGATCGGGAAGGGAGAGATGGTCTGTTTGCTCGGCCCTTCGGGATGCGGGAAAACGACGACTTTGCGGATGATCGGTGGGTTCCTCACGCCGGATGCGGGGCGGATCACCGTGGGTGAGCGTGATGTGACGTCGCTGCCTCCGGAGCGCCGGCCCTCGGCGATGGTGTTCCAGAACTACGCGCTCTGGCCCCACATGAGCGTCGAAAAGAACGTGGCATTCCCGCTCAAGGTTGCCAAGGTCCCACGCGACGAGCGCACCGCACGCGTGCGTGAGGCCCTCGCGCTCGTCGGACTCGAGGAGAAGGCCGGGCGCCGACCGGCGCGGCTGTCGGGCGGCGAGCAGCAGCGCGTTGCTCTCGCGCGTGCGCTCGTCCAAAACCCCTCGCTCTTGCTTCTCGATGAGCCGCTTTCGAACCTCGACGCGAAACTTCGCGTCCAGGTTCGCGAAGAGATTCGTCGTATCCAGCAGGAACTTGGCATGACGAGCGTCTTTGTGACGCACGATCAGGAGGAGGCGCTCGCCGTTGCTGATCGCATCGCCGTCATGAACGGCGGCCGGATCGAACAGCTGACTGATCCAACGACTCTGTATCGCCGACCGGCGACGCGGTTTGTCGCGGGTTTCATCGGGACGATGTCCTTCGTGAAAGGGCGAGTGGAGCGCCGTGCCGACGGTTCCGGTCGCATCTACGTCGAAGGTCTCGAGCCGCTGCCGATTGACCTCGTGACCGGAGCGGCCGAACATGCCGAATGCGGTATTCGCCCCGAGAACGTCGTGATTGGCGATCCCCGCGCCGTCCAGCTCAAGGGCACCATTGAGCGCATCACCCCAAAGGGCCACCTCAGCGACCTCGTCGTGCGGGTCGGCGCCATTCGTGTGCGCTCGCTCGCGAAGGCCGACGACTTGCGCGTTGACGATGAGGTGGGGGTGCGCATCACCGAAGCGCTGGTGTATCGCGATGGTGTTCTCGTCGACGCGGCTACCTCGCCTGCCGGACCTACCGGGGAGCAGTCAGCAGCATGAACGGAGAAATGATGAGTCCTGTGCAGCTCGTTGCACATCGTGGCGATCCCGTCGCCCACGTTGAGAACACTCTCCAAGCGATCGCACACGCGGCAGCCGAGGGGCTCGAGGTTGTCGAGGTCGATCTGAGGCTCAGCGCCGAAGGGGAGCCCATTCTTCTGCACGACTCCACGCTCGAGCGCTTGTGGGAGTGCACGGCCAGTCCCGCTGAGCTCTCGGTGAGCGCGCTTGAAGCCCGTGAGCCGGCTGAGCATGGCACGTGCGCAAATGACCACGGCTTTGAGCGGGGAGTCCCCACGCTCGAGCGTGCTCTCGACGCCGTGGGCGATGCTGTGCTTCTTCTCGATTTTCCGGGTGAGTCTGACGGCGCGGAGCAGGAGATTGCGCGCGTGAGCGCCTCGCGGATCCGGGCGATTGCCTCGGGAGAGGGGGACCACTCGGATGAGCGTCGCGCGGCAGCGGCACGGGCGGAGTTCACGGGGGGAGTCACCGCCATGCGTGCCGTGCGCGAGGTCCTTCCCACGGCACGTTTGCGTATGACCTACCCGCTCGATGGTGTTCCGGATCCCGCCCTCGTCGAGGAGCTCGAGCCTTACTCGTGGAACCCCCACTTTGGCGTCTGCTCGCCCACGACCGTGAGCGCTGCACGTGCCCTCGGGCTTCGTACCACCTGCTGGACCGTTGACGATGCCGAGACTGCAAGGGCGCTTGCGGCGATGGGCGTTGAGGCCGTGACGTCCAACCGTGCGGGCGACCTCCTGCGCGTCCTTAACCAGAACGCGGAGGTGCGGGGAGCATGAGCGCCGATCACGTGGGACGAGGGCGCGATGTGTTGACGCGCGCGCACGAGCTTGCACAGTCACTTGCCACATGGGCGATGATCCGCTCGACATCCTCGAACGTTTCGATGTTTGCGACAAAAAAGAACGCCGCTGATTTCGTGACGGATATTGACCTGGGGATCGAGCTCTGGGTACGCCGGACCATTGCGGAAGAATTTCCGACGCACGCCTTCGTCGGGGAAGAGTTCGAGGACAGCGCCGGGGTTGAGTACACGTGGTATTGCGATCCCATCGACGGCACCACGAACTACGCGCACGGCATCTCCTGGTTTTCGTTCTCCCTCGCCATGTGTGATGAGGACGGCCCCGTCGTTGGTGTCGTCGCAGACCCGCGCACGAAAGAGGTCTTTTCGGCGATTCGGGGGCGCGGAGCCATGCACCGCGGTGGCCCCATCTCAGTCGAACACCGGTCCACTTTGCCCGGCTCTGTCGTTCTCACCGAGCTTCTCGGGGCGACATTCTTCGAGGGCCAGGCGGAATTTATCCGCTCTCTGGGCGAGATCGATGTGACGAGCCGGATCATGGGTTCGGGAACCCTGTCGCTCGTGGGGCCTGCGGTCGGCAGAGGGCACGGTGCGCTCGTGGGGCGATTCGGAGCCGTGGATCACCTCGCGTCCATGCTCATCGCACACGAGGCCGGTTTGAGGGTGCTCGATTGGGACGGCCACGACACCCTGTTTCCTTCTGACCCGTCCACCGGCATCATGGTCGCGCACCCCGCGATCGCGGCGGAGCTGCACGGTATGTGGCGCCGCGCCGTTGAGAGCGAAGGCGATCGAGCTCGGTAAGAGCTGGCACTGGGGTCGTAGGATGAGCACCATGACTTCGCGAACGCCGCTCCTTTCGACCTTGCCGTCCTTTCCGTGGGATTCGCTCGCCTCGGCGCGCGCACTCGCCGAGCGACACCCGGATGGGATTGTCGATCTCTCGGTTGGCACTCCCGTTGATGAAACGCCCCGCGTCGCCCAGGAAGCACTTGTGGCCGCCTCGGATGCGCACGGCTACCCGACGGTCGCCGGAACGGGGCAGTTGCGCGAGGCCATCGTCGATTTCTGTCGCGCACACCGCGGTGCTCCCTCAGCTCTCAGCGCCAGTGGCGTGCTTCCCACGATCGGCTCGAAAGAACTCGTTGCGCACCTTCCGTTCCAGCTCGGCATCGGCACCGGGGAGGCAGTCGCCTTTCCCCATATCGCCTACCCGACCTACGACCTCGGCGCACGGCTCGCGGGAGCCCGGCCCGTCCCACTCGATGTGCGGGCGCTTGCACGCGAGGGGGAGGGGGCGCTCGGTTCCGACGTCTGCCTCGACTCGGTGCGCCTGCTGTGGCTCAATACGCCGTCGAATCCGACGGGAGCGGTGCACGATATCGGCGAGCTGCGTGCCCTCCTTGCATGGGCACGCGAGAGGGACATCATCGTCGCTTCCGACGAATGCTACGCGCCACTCACGTGGGATGTGGACGAGGCCCCATCGATTCTCGATGAGCGCGTGAATGACGGCGACCTCACGAATGTGCTGTGCGCCTACTCGCTCTCGAAGCAATCGAACCTCGCTGGTTACCGTGCCGCTTTTGTCGCCGGCGACCCTGCCCTCGTCGGCGAGCTGCTCGCGGTTCGTAAACATTCCGGGCTCATGGTGCCGGGCCCCGTTCAAAACGCCATGGCAGCGGCCCTCGGAGAGGAAGCGTCGGCCTCCCGCCAGCGCGAAACCTACCGCGCTCGCCGTGAGACTCTCGCACCCGCTTTCGAAGCTTTCGGCGGAAAAATCGAGCATTCCGAGGCCGGCCTCTACCTGTGGACGACATTCGGTGAGGCGAGCGAAGCGAGCATTGAGCGCCTTGCAAAATTGGGAATCCTCGCTGCCCCCGGTACCTTTTACGGCGAGGCGGGTGCGCGACATGTGCGCATCTCCCTTACCGCGACGGACGAGCGGATCGCTAGCGCTGCCGAAAGGCTCCGAGCCGCCCGCTAAGAGCGTTGCGACAGACACGAAAGGAACGCGATGACCGCACACTTTAGCGTGAATGACCGAAACCTGGATCTGCCGCTCGTCGAGCCGACCGAGGGCAACCTCGGTGTTTCGATCGCGGGGCTGCGCAAGGAAACGGGGGCGGTGACGTTCGACCCGGGGCTCATGAACACGGCGCCGACGACGTCGGCCATTACGTTCATCGATGGTGAGGCGGGGATTCTCCGGCACCGCGGCTACCCGATCGAGCAGCTCGCCGAGCACTCGAGCTACCTTGAGGTCGCATTCCTCTTGATCTTTGGCGAGCTGCCCACGAAGGGACAGCTCGACCAGTTCGTGCACTCGATCGAGCAGCGGACTCTTCTCGACGAGAACCTCAAGCGCGTGTTCATCGCCCTTCCGCGCGATGCCGCCCCCATGGCCGTGCTCCAAGCGGGCGTGAGTGCGCTGTCGACCTTCTATCAGGACTCGCTCGACCCGAACGACCCTGAGCAGGTCCGAATTTCGACGTTCCGTCTTCTCGCAAAGATGCCCACGATGGCGGCGTACGCCCACCGGGTCGCAAACGGGCAGCCGCTCATGTACCCGGATAACTCGCTGAGCCTCGTGCAGAACTTCCTGAGGCTCATGTTCGCTTTTCCCGTCGAGGATTTCGTGGCGGACCCGGTTGTGGTGCGTGCACTCGAGCAGCTATTTATTCTCCACGCCGATCATGAGCAGAACTGCTCGGCGACCGCGGTGCGCCTCGTCGGCTCGGCGGGAGCGGACCTCTTCTCCTCGATCTCGGCCGGCGTTGCGGCCTTGTCTGGGCCGGCGCACGGCGGCGCTAACACGCGCGTCATGCACATGCTCGACGACCTTCGAAAGTCTGGTCAGGATCCGCGAGTGTTCATGGAGAAGGTCAAGAGCAAGGATGATTCCACCCGTCTCATGGGCTTCGGGCACCGGGTGTATAAGAATTACGATCCGCGTGCGAAGTTCGTGAAGGGCATTGCCGATACGGTGCTCGAGCGGCTCGGGATCCATGATGAGCGCCTTGAGCTCGCGATGAAGCTTGAGGAGATCGCGCTTCGCGACGAGTACTTCATTGAACGCCATCTCTACCCGAACATCGACTTCTACACGGGCATCATCTACAAGGCGATGGGTTTTCCCACGCACATGTTCACGGTGCTGTTCGCGATCGGGCGCCTGCCCGGGTGGATCGCACAGTGGCAAGAGGCGATCAACGATCCCGACACGAAGATTATGCGGCCGCGGCAGATCTACACGGGCGAAGCCGAGCGCGCATACGTTCCGATCGAGGAGCGTACGGGCACGTCGGAGCTCCTGCTCCACGATCTTCGCGAGGAACTGAAGGCGCGCGAGAACAAGGCCAAATAACCGAGGCTGCGGCCGTGCCTCACGCCCCCTTCGCGAAATAGATCACGACCGCGTCATCCTCGCCGCTTGCCCCGCCCGTTGCGTCGCTGTCCCACTGCGACGACGTCTGGGAGACGTGGCGTGAGCGATCCCAACGGTGCCCGCGGTAGTCGACGCCCACGATATTGTCCTGTGCGGCATGGGCGACGGCCCAGTTCGCGAGCGCCCAGCCGCGCTTTTCGTCGGCCGTCTTGATGACCACGGTCGTGTGACCCGCCCCCTGAGGCGCGTTTGATCCCGCGGCGCCGAGCGAACTTTTCACCTCGCCTGACTCGCTCATCCGGGTGAACTCGCGCGCGAGAGACTCGCGAAGTTTCTCTGGATGCGCTGGACCTCCAGCGGCGGCGAGGTCGCATTCGAGCTCGGGGCCGCTGTTGCCGGTGAGCGCAGAGGAGAAGAGGCGCCCCTCGACCTCGTGATCGGCGTAGGCATCGGGAAACGCTGACCGCTGCACTTTTTGCGCCGCGACGGTGATGTCCATGTCCTCGTACCCCTTGACCTTGGCGAGCTTCTCGTAAAAGGCCGTCGAGGCAAACACAGGATCCATGATCTGCTCTTTTGTGCCCCACCCCTGGGAGGGGCGTTGCTGGAAGAGCCCTACCGAATCGCGATCCCCGTAGTCGATGTTTTTAAGCTTCGACTCCTGGTAGGCGGTCGCGAGGGCGATCGACGCGGCGCGAGGGGGCAGTCCCATGTCGATCGAGACCGCACTGATCGTGGCGGCATTGAGGGTTTGCTCGGTCGAGTACGAATGCGATGTCGAGAGCCCACTCGCGGTGCAGCGGCCCGTGCGCTGGCCGCCGTCAAAGAGAGTGAGCGCGGCGAAGCTCCCGCCCACGACCGCGAGAAAAACCGCAAGGAGCGTGAGCGGGATGACCACGCGAGACAGCGCGGGGCGTTTGGCCATGATTAGTTCGCGTGAAGGTCGGAGTTCAGCTCAACGCGCTTGTTCGAGCGCGAGACGGCCTCGACGGCGCCCGATTGCGAGTTACGGCGGAACAGGAGACTCGGCACCCCGGAGAGGTCGCGAGCCTTGACGACGGAACGATTCTCGCCGTTGATGAGGGTGACCTTCGTGCCCGCGGTGACATACAGCCCGGCCTCAACGATGCAGTCGTCGCCGAGGGCGATGCCGACGCCTGCTTCTGCTCCAACGAGCGAGCGCTCTCCGACGCTCACGCGCTCCGTCCCGCCGCCCGAAAGGGTGCCCATGGTCGAGGCGCCACCACCGATGTCGGAGCCATCGCCCACGACGACACCTTGCGAGATGCGCCCCTCGATCATCGAGGTGCCAAGGGTGCCCGCGTTGAAGTTCACGAAGCCTTCGTGCATGACGGTTGTGCCGCTCGCGAGGTGAGCGCCGAGGCGCAATCGGTCGCCATCGCCGATGCGGACGCCGTCGGGAACCACGTAGTCGACCATGCGGGGGAATTTATCGATCGAGTAGACCGTGGGGCGCCGGCCTTCACTGATGAGGCGCAGGCGCGTCTCTTCGAAGCCGTCCACGGCGCACGGCCCTTCCGAGGTCCACACAACATTCGTGAGCGCGCCGAACAGACCGTCGAGGTTTTGCTCGTTCGGCTTTACGAGGCGATGGGAGAGTAGATGGAGGCGCAAGTACGCATCGGACGCATCGCGCGGCGCCTCTGCCAGGGAAATGGCTCGTGTGACGACTTCCTGACGGGTGCCGCGTGCGGCATCGTCTCGCGCGGCCTTTGCGAGGGCGACGGCGAGAGGATGGTTGGCGAGGTCATCGGGGGCACAGCCCAGTTCGGGTGCGGGGTACCACGTGTCAAGGGTCGTCCCATTGTCCGCGATGGTTGCGAGGCCGATGCCCCATGCGCTTTTGTTCTCAGTCATGGCTCACAGGCTATAGCGCGCCTCTTCGGATTTCGTTGGAGCGCGCCGAAAACCTCTACGCTTGTGTGCATGATGAACACGACACCGCTGCCCCTCGATGCGGGCCTGACCGAGCTCACGCGTGCAATCGTCGATACCGAGTCGATTTCGGGTAACGAAACTCTCCTTGCCGACAGGGTCGAGGCGACGCTTCGTGCGTGCGAGCACCTCGAGGTTATTCGCGATGGCGACACCGTCATCGCGCGCACCCACCTCGGGCGCGCCGAGCGCGTCATTCTCGCCGGCCACCTCGATACCGTTCCCGTCGCAGGCAATCTTCCTTCGTGCGTGCAGGTCGTGGACGGGCAGGAGCGGCTCATCGGCCGCGGTGCGTGCGACATGAAGGGGGGAGTCGCCGTGTTCCTTGCGCTCGCGTGCTCTCTCGCGTCGCCTCGTCACGATCTCACGTGGATCTTCTATGACCACGAGGAAGTGGAGGCAAGCCTCAACTCGCTCACGCGTATCGCGCGCGAACGCCCCGAGCTTCTCGAAGCCGATTTTGCGATTCTCGGTGAGCCGTCGAACGGGGGAGTGGAGGCAGGCTGCAAAGGCACGATGCGGGTGCGACTTACCGCGCGGGGCATCGCGGCTCATTCGGGTCGCGCATGGATTGGGAAGAACGCGATCCACGCTCTTTCCGGTGCGCTGTCGCGGCTTGCGGACTACGAGCCGAAGGACGTGGAAATCGACGGTCTCCTGTACCGCGAATGCCTCAATGCGGTGGCAATCGAGGGCGGCATCGCAACGAACGTGATTCCCGACCGGGCCGAAATACTCGTGAACTATCGCTTCGCGCCGAGCACGAGCGAAGCGGAGGCGCTCGCTCATATCGAAGAGGTGTTTGCTGGGCTCGACCTCGAGTTTGAGGTCACGGACTCCTCGGGCGGCGCCCTGCCCGGCCTCACACGGCCCGCAGCCCGGGACTTTCTCGCGGCCCTTGGCGATGGGGTGAGCGTGGAAGCGAAGCAGGGATGGACCGACGTGGCGCGCTTCAGTGCACTCGGCACGCCAGCCGTCAACTTTGGCCCGGGAGACCCGCTTCTGGCCCACACGGATGGGGAATACATTCCGACGGCTGCCCTCACCCACTGTTACAGGTCTCTTGAACGGTTCCTGAGCTAACGTGGAAATCATGAAAAAGCACTTTCACGGACCACTGAGCGACTACCGCAAGGGCCCCGTTTTCCTGCGCGGTAAACAGCGCCCCACCGAGACCACGGACCAGCGTCTTCTCCAGAACGCGGGCGAGGGCGATTGGGTTCACACCGATCCGTGGCGGGTCATGCGCATTCAGTCGGAGTTCGTTGAGGGCTTCGGCGCGCTCGCCGAACTCGGGCCCGCTGTCGCGCTCTTCGGCAGCGCACGCACGAAAGCTGATCACCCGCACTACGCGCTTGCACGCGAGGTGGCCAGGCGCATCGGCGAGATGGGGCTCGCCATCATTACGGGCGGCGGTCCCGGAATCATGGAGGCCGGCAACCACGGCGCGATTGAAGCAGGAACAACGAGCGTGGGCCTTGGCATCGAGCTACCGTTTGAGCAGGGCATGAACGAATACGTCGAGCTCGGCGTGAACTTTCGATACTTTTTCACGCGCAAAACCTGCTTTGTGAAGTACTCGCAGGCGTTCGTGGCCTTCCCGGGAGGCTTCGGCACATTCGATGAGCTTTTCGAGGCGCTGTGCCTCATCCAGACGCACAAGATCAAGAAGTTTCCGCTTATTCTCGTGGGCCGCGATTACTGGAGCGGGCTTGTCGCCTGGCTCGAGCAAACCGTCCAGGAAGAGTACGGCTACATTTCTCCCGGCGACACCGATCTCATCAATATCGTTGACACGGCCGACGAGGTTATCGAGGTCCTCAAACGCGATATGAAGTAGCCGTTTACCTCGCGCTTTCTATGCCCTCCCAGGAATCGGCGGATCAAAGTGAAAGAATAGGGACGACAGATCCATTGCCAGAGAAAGGGCGAACGATCATGGCAGCGATGAAGCCTCGTACAGGCGACGGCCCCCTCGAAGTGGCCGAAGAGAGCCGGAGCCTCATCATGCGAGTACCGCTCGAGGGCGGCGGTCGTCTCGTCGTAGAAATTTCGGCGGATGAGGCGCGCGAGCTGCGCGACGCCCTCAACACGGTTGTTCCCGCCTAACCTCATCTCCTGAATTGCCTAGAGGCTGTGGGGGTTATTCCCTCACAGCCTCGCCTTGACTGCTGTCAGCACCCCGTCCCCCGCGGGTGACAGCGCGAGCACGAGATTGTCTCGCTCCTTAAGATCGGCAACGACCTCCCGAATGTGGGCCGTCTCCGGGTCATTCGCTGACGAATCGCCGAGACGATCGTGGTGCATGACGTTCATAATGACCAGTGCCCCACCGAGGCGAATAATGTCGAGCGCCCCCTCCACGAGAGCGCCGAGCCTTGGCTCGCTCGCATTCACGACGATCATGTCGTAGGCGCCGCGCGTGAGGCGCGTAAACACGTCGAGCGGCTGCGCGTTAATCGTGCGCACGCGCGCCTCCGGGATCTGGGCCTCAGCACAGGCCTTGCGCACGAGCCGCACGTTTTCCGGCTCAGGATCGATTGCGGTGAGGGTGGCGTCGGAACCCATCGCACTCGCGAGGTAGAGGCTAAGCGCACCCGCCCCAGCACCCACCTGCACGATCGCCCGTGCCCCGAGCATCGCGACGACGCTACGCGCGTGTGCGGCCGAGCCCGCAAGAACCGGCGCAAGGCCTATCGCGCTGCCGCGCTCGCGCGCCCGCTCACACACCCCGGGGGCGGCAAACAGCCGCTCCTCATCGAGGAATTGCTCGCTGAGCGCCCAGCTCGCCAACTTGCCCGTTGCCATGTGCACTCTCCCTCTTTGCCGTGAATTTCGTGGCACTCAAGCTTAGGCCACGCCGCGCGAGTTTCCCACTTGTGCGTGCAATAATGGCGGAGCACCATTTTGAGCGGAACGAGACAAGGCAGGCACGTCGATGGGTTCAGATGTCTTCCTCACTTTTGGGGGATGGGAACTGCTCATCATCATCCTGCTCTTCACGATCCTGATCGGCCCGCAGCGCCTTCCCGAATACACCCGCAAGGTCATCCACTGGGTGCGCGATCTGCGTAAATGGGCGGATAACTCCCGTGCGTCGATCGAGGATGAAATGGGCATTGCCGTCGACGATCTCAAGAAGTACGACCCGCGCCAATACGATCCGCGCAAAATCATTCGCGATGCGTGGGATTCGACCGGCCTCGAGGACGACGTCAACGATTTTCGCGATGCGGTGAAGAGTTCTACGAGCGCCACATCGGCAGCGGTGGCGAGTGTCGGCGCGGCAGCGAAAGGCTCCGGCAGCGCGGCTGGTTCCAAGGCGGCCCAGGAGCCCGAAGGGACCCCGTTCGACCCCGAGGCAACCTGAGCCTACGCCGCACCTTGCGAGGCGCGCTACGCGAGCGAGAGCGGGAGTTTCCGGCCCGAAAGACCACGCGGTTTCGCGAGCTGCTCAGCGATGTGCATAAACGCGAGGTACGCCTCGCTCGACGACTCTAAGGCGGTGTGAGGCCGGCCGGCGTCGGACCCTTCGCGCACGCTTTGCGCGAGCGGAACCTGCCCGAGGAGCGGAACGTCCGCGCCCTGATCCTCGCTTAGCTGAGCGGCGACGCGCTCGCCGCCGCCACTACCGAAAATCTCGAGGCGCTCACCGTGATCGGTGCTCAACCAACTCATGTTCTCGATCACCCCGATGATCGTCTGTTCCGTGGAACGGGCGAGAGAGCCGATGCGCGAAGCGACGCCGCTCGCAGCTGAGTCGGGAGTCGTGACGACGAGAAGCTCCGCGGTGGGCAGCACCTGCGCGACCGAAATAGCGACGTCGCCGGTTCCCGGCGGGAGATCGAGAAGGAGAAAATCGAGATCGCCCCAGAACACGTCCGTCGCAAACTGCTCGATCGCGCGATGCATTTTCGGGCCGCGCCACACGACCGCCTGATGCTCGGGCACGAAAACGCCGATCGACATGACCTTGACACCGTGGGCGATGGGCGGCATGAGAAGGTCATTCACGCGGGTTGGCTGGGTGCTCACCCCAAACATCCCGGGCATCGAAAAACCGTGAATGTCGGCGTCAAGGACGCCCACGCTATAGCCGAGGCGAGTGAGGGCGAGGGCGAGGTTAGCCGTCACCGTGGACTTTCCGACGCCTCCCTTGCCCGAGCTGATCGCTATCACTCGCGTGAGAGATCCAGGCTTATTGAAGGGAACTTCGCGGCGCCTTTTGCGAAGATCCTCGACAAGGGCACGGCGCTGCTCCTCGCTCATCGTCCCCGACGTCACGCGCACTTCCGTGAGGCCCGAAACGTGAGACGCAGCCTCGGCGGCCTCTTTCTCGATTCGGGAGCGCATGGGACACCCCTCGACCGTCATCACGAGGTGGATGAGAGCCACCCCCTCAGGTGTGACCTCAACAGAGCTGACCATGCCAACATCGGTGATGGGGCGGCCGAGATCGGGGTCGATCACGCGCGTGAGCGCGGAGCGAACCTGCGAGGCAAGGTCAGTGCTCACGGGGCCTCACTCCGCGGCATCGCTGCGCATCTGCTCGAGTTCCTCGCGGAGCACGGCGCGAATGTCCTCGCGCAGGAGCGAGCGCAAATGCGCGTGATCGCGTGCGGGTTCGATCGGTTCAGCGCCATCCGCGGTTTCCGCGGCCGGTGTGGGGTCGTCGTCGCCAGCCTGAAGCTCCTCGAGGAGGTCTCGAAGCTCGCCGCGCACGTAGTCGCGGGTGGCCACATCCGCCATCGCGATGCGCAAGCTCGCGATTTCACGCGTGATGAACTCCGTGGTCGCGTGAGCCTTTTCGTTCGACTGGCGATCCTGCTCGGCCTGCACGCGGTCGCGGTCGGCCTGGCGGTTGTCCGAAAGGAGCAGAAGCGGAGCGGCATACGACGCCTGGAGCGAGAGAATCAGGGTCAGAAGCGTGAAGTTGAGCGCGCGGGGGTCGAACTGGACCGATTCGGGAAGGAACGTGTTCCACCCGAGCCACACGCCACAGAAAATCGTCATGCCCACGAGGAACGCGGGCGTACCCATGAACCGCGCAATCGCCTCGGCCATGCGGCCGAAACCATCATTGTTGTCGTCCTTCGGGCGGCGCCTCGAAAACATGCGCCACAGCCCGCGCCTCTTGCGCGCGGGATCATCGAGCTGGGGGCGCTTCTTCTTGCCACGTGCCATCTAGCTCACCCCTCCTGGTCCGAAATTGCCCTCGCGATCCCCGTGAGGTCGATCTGCCCCGTCGTCGTTGCGACGGGCTCATCGCTCTCGCGCCAATCCTCTGGAAGAACGTGGTCGAGGACGTCATCGACCGTCACGGCACCGAGAAGGTGGGAATCCTTATCGACCACGGGAAGCGACACAAGATTGTACGTCGCCATTTCGCGAGTCACGTCATGGAGATGGCTCGTAGGGGCCATCGTCACCTGATCCTGATCGATGATTTCGCCCACGGGGCGCTCGGGACGTTCGCGAAGCAAATGCTGGAAGTGCACGCCCCCGAGGAGCTTGCCCGTGGGCGTCTCGAGCGGCTGGCGGCACACGTACACCATCGACGCGAGCGCGGGGGAGATCTCCTCGCGAGATATGAGAGCGAGGCAGTGCGCGACCGGGGTCTCGGGGGCGACGATCAGCGGCTCGGTCGTCATGAGCCCGCCGGCCGTGTACTCGTCGTAGGCGAGCAGGCGGCGCACGTCCTCGGCCTCCTCCGGCTCCATGCGCGTGAGGAGATCCTGGCCCATAGGTTCGGGAAGCTCCTGGAGAAGGTCCGCAGCGTCATCCGGGTCCATCGCATCGAGAATGTCCGCGGCGCGCTCTGATTCGAGTCCCTGCATGAGCTCAACACGGATGTCCTCGGGAAGTTCCTCGAGAACCCATCCGAGGCGCTCGTTTGAAAGGTCACGCACGATGTCGGCGCGGCGTTTCGGCTCCATCTCCTGGATGAGATCCGCGAGGTCAGCGGGCTTGAGGTCCGAATACGAGGCCAGCAGAATCTGTGCGGACTGCTCCGCCTGAGTCCCGAAGAGGCCCTTGACCTCATCGACACCGACCGTGAGCGTCTCATTGCGGCCCACGAGCTTCGAAAACGCGTTCTTAGCCTTCGACCGGCGCACGTGGAGCCTCGTGATCTCCCATTCCTTAGAGATCTGGTCCTGCTCGAGCGCGACATCTTCAACGAACGCGTCGCCCGTCCCGTCAACGAGGTTCACCTTGCGGTCGAGCAGATCACCCACCGCGAGAATTTCGCTCTTGCGCATTTCGAAGCGGCGAAGGTTGAGGGAACCGTCGGAAATGACCTGGCCGGTCGAGATCGACGTGACCTTCGTGATCGGCAAGAAAATGCGCTTCTTCCCGGGCACCTCGATGACGAGTCCCACCGCGCGTGCGGTGTGGGTCTCTTGCGGAATCAGAACGACATCGCGGACCTTGCCAATGCGGTCACCGAGCGGGTCGAAAAGCCCGGTGCCCGCGAGGCGTGCGGCAAAGAAACGCTCGTGCGGGCTCACTTGAGCAACTCCGCCATCCAAGCCTCGATCGCGTCGATCTCGCGGGGAAGCTCGCGCGAGAGGTTCTCGACGCCGTCCTTCGTCACGAGAACGTCGTCCTCGATGCGCACACCGATGCCGCGCAGCTCTTCGGGAACGAGGAGGTCGTTCTCCTTGAAGTACAGGCCCGGCTCGATCGTGAACACCATGCCCTCCTCGAGGGTCGCATCGAGGTACATTTCGCGGCGTGCCTGGGCGCAGTCGTGAACATCCATGCCGAGGTGGTGGCTTGTGCCGTGCACCATCCAGCGGCGGTGATACTGGCCCTCGGGCTTGAGGGACTCCTCGGCGCTCACGGGAAGCAAGCCCCACTGATCGAGGCGGTCCGCGATAACCTCCATCGCGGTCGCGTGCAGGTCGCGGAACTTCATTCCGGGCTTCGCCGCGGCAAACACGGCATCGGCAGCGTCGAGAACGGCCTGGTAGACCTTCTTCTGCGGCTCCGTGAAGGTACCCGTCACGGGGAGCGTGCGCGTGACATCCGCGGTGTAGAGCGAATCGACTTCACAACCTGCGTCGATGAGGATCAGGTCGCCTTCCTTGACGGCGCCGTTGTTTCGCACCCAGTGAAGCGTGCACGCATTCGGGCCGGAGGCCGCGATCGTGTCGTAGCCGACGCCGTTGCCGTCGGCGCGCGCCGTACGGTTGAAGACCGTCTCCACGACGCGCTCACCGCGCTCGTGGGCGATGGCCTCCGGGAAGTTCCGCACGACCTCGTGGAAACCCTTGATTGTCGTCGCGACAGCGGCTCGCATCTGCTCGATTTCCCATGCGTCCTTGACAACGCGGGACTCAGACGCGCTCTGCTCGAGGAACGAATTGACCGTGCGGGCCTTTTGCCCGCCTTCGAGGCCGTTTTGCTCGCGGATTTCGGCGACGAGCGCATCGATGCGTTCATCGACTCCTTCGATGACAGCGAGGTCGAGGTTGTCGCCAAGGTCCTTCGCAAGCGCGTCGCGCAGCTCGTCGATGTGGCGGCACGGCACGCCGATCTGCTCCTCGACTTCCTCGAGCGTGGGGCGGCGCCCGACCCACATTTCGCCGTAGCGAGAATCCGCGAAGAATTCGTTGGTCTCCGGGCCCGAGCGCGGCTTGAAGAAGTACGTGGCCTGACTCTTGCGGGGATCCTCGGCGTCGGGCTCGACGACGAACACCGAATCGGGCTCCTCATCGGTGCCGAGGCCCGAGTAGTACGCAAACGCCGTGTGGGGGCGGAACTGATAGTCGCAATCGTTGCTGCGGACCTTGAGGCCCCCGGCGGGAAGCACCATTCGAGTTGCGGGCACCGTCTCGACGAGACAGTCGCGCCGTGCGGGCGTGAAATCGGCAACGGCACGGCGGCCTGCCGGCGGGAGCGTCTCATCCCACCCTTGGGTGAGGAAGCTAAGAAAAGCCTCGCTCGTGGGGCGCTGGCTGCGGGTATCGCCCCTCGACTTCAGATCGTCGGTGGTCTCGGGGGCGCTGGACTTTGAATTATTGATCTCACTCACCCTTCGATATTCTCACGGGGGAGCGCCAAGAGCCACCCGGGCCGGCCAAGAAGAGGTGTGAGAGGAGGAACGATGAGCCTCATCGATCTTCATACCCATTCGGCGGTATCGGACGGCACAGAGCCGCCTGCGGCCGTCATCGAACAGGCGCGCCGCTCGGGAGTCGACGTCATCGCTCTCACCGACCACGACACTGACCGCGGGATCGCTCAGGCCCGCGGGGCCGCGAGGAGCGCAGGCCTCGGTTTCCTTCCCGGCATGGAAGTCTCCGCGAAGCTCAACGGCCGGAGCATCCACATCCTCGCCCTTGGTAATACTCCCGCTCCGGGGTCGGCATTCGCCGCCAAGCTCGACGAGGTGCGTGAGTCGCGAGAGCGACGCGCGCAGCGTATCGTCGAGCGGCTGAGCGAGGATTTCCCTATCACGTGGGAGGCGGTCCTTGATACTGAAAGCAGCCGCGATGTGAGCGTGGCAAGCGTCGGACGCCCCCACATCGCGGACGCCCTGACGCGCGCTGGCGTCGTGAGCGGCCGAGCTGAAGCTTTTGCGCACCTGCTCGCTCCCCACTCGCCCTACTACGTGCCCTACCGCGCCCTCGAAGCCGAAGACGCGATCGCGGGGATTCACGCGTCTGGAGCGCTTGCGGTAGGGGCGCACCTCATGACACGTACGCGCGGCAAGGGGCTCGATTCCGACGGATGCCAAGAACTCATCGACTGCGGCCTCGACGGCCTCGAGATTTTCCACCGCGAGCACGGTGAGGCTGAGCGTGCAGCGCTTGCGGCGATCGCACGCGAGCGCAATCTCATCGTCACGGGCGGCAGCGACTACCACGGGAGCGGAAAACCGAATCGCCTCGGCGAAAACACGACGAGCGACGAGAACCTCGCGCGCATCCTCGCGGCGACGTCCGCAAGGCTGTGATGGGGATGTCAAGCTCTCAGCGCGCTCGCCGTAGGGGCGATGCCCGTGAAGTTGCCCGAGCCATCGTCGGCAACCCACAAGCCTCGCTATTCGTGACCGTGGCGACCCTCGGGATTATCGCCATGGCCCTCGCACTCACGTCGAGCGTGTGGATCGGCTGGGGGCCTAGCGCGTTCGTAGCCCCGCAGAACCTCGCTTGCCTTATCGCGAGTGTCGCGGGGGCACTCGTTTTCGCGTGGCGAAGCCTCGCCGAGCGCGCCGCGGACGAGGCGCGAGAGAAGTCCCACCAGCTTGAACGGGGAATGAGGAAACCGTCCCGGCGGCTCTCGCCCGGAATCGTCTTGGCAGCGATTCTCTGGGGTGCAGTCTTCACGCTCATTCCGACGCTCGCAGTCCTCGCGCTGAGTCTTGTTCACTGGGGAGTGGGGGACGCGAAGGCGATCAACCCGCTCTTGTGGATTCTGTGGAGCATCGGTACATGGGCGTTCATATCGAGCCTCGCGATCGGCGGGGCCGTGCTCACGTTTGTCATCAACAATGCGTTAGCGGTGGGGATCGCGGGCGTCATCGCGTACCTCATCGCGTGGTGGACCCTCGTCTTTGGTGTATCGGCGTCAATCCCGGCCCTCGGCGGTTACATCGACACGCCGTGGTTCTTCTACGAGCCGACGCTCGCAAGCGCGGGCCTTCGCGCAATCCTCTGGCTCGGCGTGGGGATCATCATGCCCGCCATTGGCGAGCGCTCTCTCACGTGGGCGAGCGGGGGTGTGCTCGTTGCCGTGCTCGCACTCGCCGGGGGAATCTCCAACAACGGCCGCGTTCAGCCGGTCGAGACGGCTTTCGGGGCTAGCTGCGTGGGCGAGAACCCCAAGGTATGTACGCCGCGCCCGTTTGCGACCTCGCTTTCGGCGCTCCAGGCGCAGCTGGCGCCGGGAGTGAACCTGCTGCCAAGCGACATGATTCCGAGCGTTGTCGGCACGCACCGCTTCGTTGAATCCGATGTGTCGACCGCGACGCTCCTCGTTGATCCGAGCGACCGTGAGGCACTGCCGTCCAATAGGCCGAATCTCCTCAACACGGTAGGCGCGCTCGGGATGAGCGAGTTCGTCGCGCCGTGCGGCGGCTTTTCGAAGGCGAGCGGCACAAACCTCGCGGCCTACCTCGCGTTTGTGAGTCTTGCGACGGACGGCGAAGTCAACCTCAATAGGATCGGCGCCGCCCCCGATTCAATCGTGCCCGACACCGAAGCCGTGCGCGCGGCCCTTCCCGAAGCTCGAGAAAAGGCCGCGCTCAGTCCTAGCGAATTCACCGCGTGGCTCGCGAGTAACCGCACCGAGATCGCGAACTGCGGTTAATCGCGAGCGCCGAGGGCGGTTAGTCGTTCCTACGCTCGACGACCTTGCCGTTGACACGACGCGTGCGCGAGCGGCGGCGGCGTTTACGCGGCGCCTTGTCACCTTCGGCCTTCGTCCCGGAATCGACGGACTCGCCGCCTCGAGAAGAACCACCGCGGCGGTGGCCATTGCCGCGGCCACGGCCACGGCCCTCACCGCGACCTTTGCCGCGGCCGTTCGTGCCGCGACGCTTGCGCGAATCGGGGCCGCCGAGATCTTCGATCTCTTCGGCGTCGAGGCCCGCGCGCGTGCGCTTGTCCTTCGGGAGGGTGCCCTTAGCGCCCTCGGGAATGTTGAGGTCGCTGAACAGGTGCGGAGAGGTGGAGTAGGTTTCGCGCGCTTCCGTCGACTCGAGGCCGAGCTGGCGGGCAATAAGTGCCCAGCGTGCGAGATCCTCCCAGTCCACGAACGTCACGGCGGTTCCGCGCTTACCCGCGCGGCCCGTGCGACCCGTGCGGTGCAGGAAGGTTTTGTCGTCTTCCGGTGCGGTGTAGTTGATGACGTGGGTGACGTCATCAACGTCGATGCCGCGTGCGGCGACGTCGGTCGCGATAAGGACATCGACTTTGCCGGTCCGGAACGCGCGAAGCGCCTGCTCGCGCGCACCCTGGCCGAGATCCCCGTGGAGAGGGGCGGCCGCGAAACCGCGTGCCTCGAGGTCGTGGGCGGTGCGGTCAGCCTCGCGCTTTGTGCGCGTGAAGACGATTGTGAGGCCACGGCCCTCAGCCTGGAGGATCCGCGCGAGAACCTCGATCTTGTCGAGCTGGTGCGCACGGTAGACAACCTGGGTGATGTCCGCCTTGGTGCGGGCGGTATCCCCGGGATCGTGGGCACGGATGTGGGTCGGCTGGGTCATAAAGCGGCGCGCAAGCGCCATGATCTGCGCGGGCATCGTGGCCGAGAAAAGCATGGTCTGGCGCTTCGCGGGCACGGCCTTGAGGATTTTCTCGACGTCCTCGAGAAAGCCGAGGTCGAGCATCTCATCGGCTTCGTCGAGAACAGCGACCTTCACGTGGGAAAGATCGAGATACTTCTGGCGCATGAGGTCGATGAGTCGGCCAGGTGTGCCCACGACGATGTCGACGCCCTTGTTGAGTGCCTCAATTTGAGGTTCGTAGGAGCGGCCACCGTAGAGCGTGAGGACCCGAACGCCGCCGCGCTTGCCGGCGGCCTGAATATCGGTGCTGACCTGGACGGCGAGCTCGCGGGTCGGGACCACGATGAGAGCCTGCGGTTTACCGAATGCCGAATCGGTTTCGGCGACGTTAGGGTCGACGGCTTCGAGTGCGGGGATCCCGAAGCCGAGGGTCTTTCCAGTGCCGGTCTTGGCCTGGCCAATGATGTCCCGGCCCTTAAGAGCGATCGGGAGGGTCATGGCCTGGATCGGGAAGGGAGTGGTGATGCCTTTATCGGCGAGCGAGGAGACGATCTCCCCGCTCACGCCGAAATCGGCAAAGGTCTGGTTGTCAGTCACGTTCGGGGTCTACTTTCCGTTAGCCCAGGAAACCAACGCGGCGCGGCTCTTCGGTCGAGTACTCGACGTAGTTGATGCGCGCCCCGGGCACGAGAACCGTGCGGCCCTTGGTGTCTGTGACCGTGAGGAGTGAGCTCTCATTGATGGCCGTTTCCACGAGCGCGGTGAGGTCCGCTGCACTCATGTCGGTTTCGAGCGACAGTTCCCGCGACGAATGCGTGACGCCAATGCGAATTTCCATGGGGTGTCCTTTTCTCATGTGCGCACTGGGCGCACGGTTTGCGAGCCGCACACTCCGCACGAGTCTCGCTGAGAATGTTTCGAGATTCGGGGGCGCGGCAAAGGTGAGCGAGGCTCAGCGGCCTGACCGCTCAGCACACGCTCATGCAAGTGTATCGAGCGAAGAGCTGAAACCGTGCAGCGTTCGCTCAGAGCCCTACTCGGGGTTTTGCGTGAGTTTTTCGTCGCGAGGGTCGAACGCGCGAATCCCGCCTGTGAGCAGCAGTGCAAGTGAGGAAAGCATGGCCTCTCGGCGTTCCTCGGTGGCGCCGTCCGTTTCGCGCGCGATCGCTTGCACGGACGTGACGACGGTGCGACCAACGACAATGGCTTCCTCGGGGGAGAGGTCTCGCGCGCGGGCGAGGA
The DNA here is from genome assembly GCF_001807585.1 of Dermabacter sp. HMSC08H10. Lineage (NCBI taxonomy): Bacteria > Bacillati > Actinomycetota > Actinomycetes > Micrococcales > Dermabacteraceae > Dermabacter > Dermabacter sp. HMSC08H10. Next base: position 182,648 of record NZ_KV789429.1, on the reverse strand, counting down.
GTGTCCCAACGGATTCGGCTGCGCGCGACGTCGCATGGGTAACCTCCTCCTGTACGCTCTCGGTCACGTACTCGCTGCCGAAGAAGAGCTTCAGCATGTTCGAGTTCTCATCGAACACTCCAAAAAATACGTCGATGCCCTCACGGACGCGGTCGTAGGTCGTGGCGCCTTCGAAGGCGAAGCCGTCGATGCGCTCCCGAAGCACCTCGCCAACCTGCTGGATCACGGAGATGTAGAGGTCTTCTTTGGAGCTGAAATGTTGGTACAGCACGGGCTTTGTGACACCGGCGGCCTCGGCGATGTCGTCCATCGACGTGGGATGGTAGCCGCGCTCACCGAACTTTGACGTGGCAACACTGAGCAGCTGGGCACGGCGTTCTGCGCGAGGGAGGCGGCGGCGCATGGTGTCTCCTGGTGTTTCGGGTGGCGCTGGCGATCAACGCGGAAAAACATTGTCTGGGTAGTTTAATTGTCTCACCTCCATGGTGGGGTGATATTTCGATGAGTGACGTGGTTCGACCTAAAGCATTGGAGGGAAGCGGCATGCAGGAAAATCCTGCGGAGTTGCGGCTTGCCGCGCGCGATTCTGGCGCAATGCTCGCGGATTTTGCGCTGGTTACTGCGGGGCCCGCGCAAAAGCACGCGCTCGAGTCGGTGGCGCAGGGGGTTCCGACGCTCGCCTACGGCCCCCCGCGAAGTGGGAAATCCTCCCTGTGTGGCCACGCCGCGTGGGAGTCGATGCGCGGAGGTGTTGATCCTCGCACCGTCGTTCTTCTCGCCCCCACGAGGGAGCGTGCAGCGTTTCTTCGCGAGGAACTCTCGAGGCGAGCGATGGCAGAGCGCGCTGCGGGTGCGCAGATTCATTTAGAGCTACCGACGGTCATGACCCCTCTCGCGTACGCTTTCGCGCTCGTGAGTGAGGAGGCGGCGCGCAATTCACGTGCGCAACCGAGTCTCGTCACGGGGGCTGATCAAGATGTGCTACTCGAGGAGCTTCTCGCGCAGGTACCCGCGCAGTGGCCCGAGTCGATTGATCCGGCATCGATCCCACTTGCGGGTTTTCGCGCGGAACTTCGTGACCTTATGAATCGCTGCACCGAGCGGGGCCTCGGGCCCCTACAGCTCGCCGAGCTCGGCGAGCAGTGCGGGCGCAAGGAATGGACGGCAGCCGCGCCGGTTTTCGAGGCCTATCTTGATTCGCTTGCGCTCGAGGGAAGTATGGCGATCGAAGCGGGCGCGCGCCTTGATTTGGGGGTTCTGGTCGATCGCGCGTGCGCGGTGATCGAGAACGCTGAGGCGCTGGGGTTTCTCGCTATCGACGACGCCCAGGACTTCACCGCGAGCGGGGTGCGTATCGTCACGGCGCTCGCGGCCCGCTCCGGACGTTTCCTCGTGACCTCGAACCCGGATGCGACTGTTGAGGGCTTTCGTGGTGGCATGGCCGATGCGGCATCGCGGGTGGCAAGTGCGCTCGCCTCTGACTCGCGTTCGTGTGCCGTAGTCACGCTCGAGCAGATCTACGCTCAGGAACCGGCCCTTTCGCGCGTCGTTGCAGCACTCGCCTCACACCTCCCGCTCGAGGGCGCTCCGACTGCGCTGAGGAAGCTCACCCGTGAGGAAGGCGTGGCTGATTCTTTCGCGCTCGCGACCGCCTCGAGTGACGAGGCAGAAGCCCGTGATATCGCGACGGCGATTCGGCTCCTCGCGGCCGTTCACGGCGTGTCCCGTGACGATATCGCCGTCGTATGCCGTTCGGCGTCGGCCGCGCGGGCCCTCGCGGAGCGGCTGTCACGAGTCGGGATTGAAGCCGAAGCGACGCTTCGCGCTACCGCTCTTCGCGAGGAGCCGGTGATCCGTGACCTTTTCACGATCCTTGCGTGGGCGCTCGGAATCGAGCAGTTACGCGACGAGCGCCTCGTCGAGATTCTCCGCGGGCCGTGGGGCGGAATCGACGACGGCATGGTGCGCGAGCTGCGGCGCTGGGCCCTCTCGCACAGTGCACACACGCGCGGCGACGCCGCGATCCTCTCGATCCTCAACGATGCGGAAGTTGCGCTACCGGCGCCAGCAGGTGGCGCTGCTGAGCCAGAAAGCGGCCGAGAGCGCTACCTTCGTGCGGTGACGGCTCCGCTTCGGCGACTTCGCCGAATGCACGACGCGATCGTTTCCGCGCGCGATTCAGGGATTCTTCCGCTTTTGTGGGCGGCGTGGGAGGCTTCGCACCTTGCCGCGCGGTGGCAGAACGAGGCGATTGCCGTGACCGGGAGCGTGCAGGCGCGCTCGCGCGCGCAGCTCGCCAACGCTCGCCTCGATGCGCTCGGCGCGCTCTTTACTGCGGCCGACCGCTACGAAGAGCGACGCGGAGGCGACGACATCGCGGTATTCATGTCGCACATCGAGGCCCAGGCCGTGCCGGAGGACTCCCTCAGCGCACGCGGGCGGGTGAGCGGTATCGTGCGCGTACTCACGCCCGCAGCCGTCGCGGGAGAGAGCTTCGATACCGTGATTCTCGCGGGCCTCAACGAGGGGGCCTGGCCGAATCTCCGCCTCCGCTCGGGGGTGCTCGGCGCCGCCGATCTGGCACTCTTTATCGACCGGCCCGGGCCCATGCCCAATCGAGCGGAACTTCGGGCGATGAGGCGAAACGCGAACCTCCACGACGAGATTCGCCTCGCGATCGCGGCACTTTCACGTGCACGAAGCCGCGTTCTCGTGACCGCCGTTGAGAACGATGAATCGGCGCCCTCGGGCATGTTTCGCGTGCTCGAAAGCGCCGTGCAGTGCGAGGCAGTGCCGTGTGGCTGGGTAGCGTCGGCCCTCCACAGCGCAAATCCCGGGCCCTTTCCCGAATCTCGCCAACTCGTTTCCGCGCTCGCGCGCGCCCTCGCATCCGAGAGTGCGGACCCTCCCCACCTCGCAGGCCTCCTCGCAGCTCTTGAGCGGGAGGGGATCGAAAGCGCAGGCCCCGGGAACTGGTATCACCAGCCGCTCACCCGCACCGACCCCCCGTTCCCCTCTGGTAGCACCCTCGCGCTTTCCCCGTCGAGTCTCGCGACAGCCGCGCAATGCCCGCGTGCGTTTCTCCTCGAAAGCGCGGGCGCCCGCACAAGCAGTGGAACCGCCCAGGAGGTGGGCACTCTCATCCACGCTCTCGCGGAGGCCCACCCCAGGGCGGGGGCGGCCGAGCTCGTTGCTGAATTTGCGAAGCGCGCACCCGAGGGCGAGGAGGTCGAACAGAACTGGCGCACGCGCGCCGAACGCGCTCGAATCGTGCAGATGCTCGAAAAGCTCGGGGCCTACCAGAGCGCGCATCCGGACGTCGCAGCGGTCGAGAAGCGTTTTTCCGTTCCGCTTGGTGAAGCGGTCGATATTCGCGGCTCCATCGACAGGGTTGAGCGTGAAGCGGGCGGACTCAGGGTCGTGGATTACAAGACGGGTAAGTCTGCACAGTCGAAAGCCCAGGCAGAACGCGACCCTCAGCTGGCCGCCTACCAGTACGCGCTGGCGCACATGGAAAGTGACGAGCCCGTTGTCGGGGCGAGCCTCGTCTACGTTGGCACTGACGCGAAGTCGAGTGCCCTGCGGCATCAGGCGCCGCTCGGGGAGGGAGATGATCCCGACTGGTTCGAGAACCTCGTTCGGGAGATCGACGCGCGACTGCGCTCGGCGCGCGTGAATCTCGTGCGCAACCCCCACTGCAAGGTGTGCCCCGTCAAGCGTTCATGCCCGTTGTTTCAGGAGGAGATGTGACGAATGTGCGCCTGGGCGCGCGTGAGGTGGCGCGCCTTCTCGGCCAGCCCGAGCCGACGCCCGAACAGGTGGCCGTCATTGAATCTCCTCTCGCCCCCGCGCTCGTCGTTGCTGGTGCGGGAAGCGGCAAAACCGAGACGATGTCGGCGAGAGTCGTATGGCTGATCGCGAACGGCCTTGTCGAACCGCGCCACGTGCTTGGATTGACGTTCACGAAGAAAGCGGCGCACGAGCTCGCCGAGCGCATCGATCGGCGGCTCTCGAGCCTTGCGTCCGCCATGCGTTCGGCGGGAATCGAGCTGCCCTCGACGCTTGCGGCGAGCACCGTTTACCTCGGTGGTCAGTCGCCGCGCGTGGCGACCTACAACGGTTTCGCGCTCGATCTTGTGCACGAGCACGCGCTGCGGATCGGCATTGACCCGGACTTCACGGTGCTCCCGCCCGCAGCGGCGTGGCAGATCGCCTACGACCTCGTCGAATCGTGGCAGGGGGAACTTCCCTTCGATCATTCGAGCGGGTCCGTGGCCTCGGCGGTGCTCTCGCTTTCTGGGGCGCTCAGCGATCATCTTCGCACTGCGCGGGACCTCGATGAGTATCTTCGACAGATCGAAGTCGAGACGATGAACCTCCCGCTTCAAAGCGATGGAGGGAAGAAACGCACCTCTCCAGCGAGCGTCAAGAGGCTGTGGCGCGTTCTCGAGCAGCGACGAGCCCTCGTGCCGCTCCTCGAAGCATTTGCTCGCGAGAAGCGCGAGCGAGGTGCGATCGACTTTTCCGATCAGGTGAGCTTCGCCGCCGTTATTGCGGAGGCGAGCAGCGAGGTGCGAGAGGACGCACGCACCCAGCACCGCGTGGTTCTTCTCGACGAATTCCAGGACACCTCGGTCGCACAGCTCGACCTGCTCGCGTCACTTTTCGGCACGGGGCACGCGACGTGTGCCGTGGGGGATCCGAACCAGGCGATCTACGGGTGGCGCGGTGCCTCGGCTGCGTCACTGTCCGCGTTCGTGGAGAGGTGGGGGAGCGAGGACACACCAGTACGCCAATACACGCTCAGCACCTCGTGGCGCAACGACGCGGCCCTGCTCAAGGGGGCAAACGCGATCAGCGCCCCGCTCGCGGGCAGCAGGGCCGGGGTGAAGGTTCCGACGCTTGCCCCGCGACCCGGCGCAGGCCCGGGCTCGATCACCGTCGCCGCCCACGCGACAGAGTTCGACGAGGCCCGCGCTATCGCCGAGTGGATTAGCGAAATCCGTGCCGCCCATGAAGCCGAGAGCGAAGCGCTCGACGAGGCGCCAGCGAGCGCGGCGGTCCTCGTGCGTTCGCGCTCGCGGATCCCGGTTCTGCAATCCGCGCTTGAAAACGCAGGGCTCAGCGTGAGCGTCGCGGGCGGCGATTCACTCCTCGCTCAGCGAGAAGTGAGCGATGTGCGCGCGCTGCTCGAAGTCGTGAACGATGCCTCGCGCTCCGATGCGCTCGTTGAACTGCTCGAAGGGCCGCGCTTCCGTTTCGCGCCGGCGGATATCGCCGTGCTCGGTGAGTGGCGACGTGTGCTCGAGCGCAGTGATGGAGCGCGGGCAGCTCGCACAGATCCGGCTGCGGCCTTCACGCTCGTCGATGCCGTTACCTCGCCGCCCCCGGTTGATTTCGTGAGCCCTGCGGGCCAGCGCCTCAGCGTGCCTGCCCGCGAACGACTCGCCAGGCTCGCGCAAATCGTGAGGGAGGTGCGCGGCGCCCAGGGGCTCGATATTCCAGACCTCGTGACGGTCGTTGTGCGGGCCCTCGGCATCGATATCGCGCTCGAATCAGATCCGGATAGGGACGTGTCACACGCGCTCGCGAACATCGAGCGGCTTTGTGCGCAGGCGGCAAGTTACGCCCGCACAGCAACAGCCCCGAGCCTCTCGGCGTTTCTCGCGCATCTCGACGTGTCCGAAGCCGAGGAGCGTGGTCTTGAAGCCGCGCCCACCCGTCCACGCGACTCGAGCGTAGTCGTGATCTCGACCATTCACGCCGCGAAAGGACTCGAATGGGATCACGTGGCGATTGCCTCCCTCACCGAGGGGACCTTCCCCTCCTACACGAGCCAGAGTGCAGCAAAACCGGAGGGCGCGCGTGAGTATCCCGCGCCGAGGGAGCCCGGGTGGATCAACGAACTTTCTCTCGCCACGATCCCCGTCGAACTTCGCGGCGATAGCGAGATTCTCGCGGAGCTTCGCTGGGCAGAGGCAGAAACCCAGGTTGAACTCGACGAACTCTTCGAAGAGTTTCGTCTCGACAGTGGGAAAGAGAGTCTGCGAGAGGAGCGCCGCCTCATGTATGTTGCGCTCACACGTGCGAGAAAGAGCGCTCTGCTCACGTATTCGGCGTGGGGCGAGGGAGTCTCAAAGCCGCGCCGCGCCTCTCGTTTCGCCGATGAGATTCGCGCGCTCGAGGGCGTCGCGGTCGTTGACATGGAAGGCGAAGTCGGCGAGAAAAACCCGCTCGAATCCTCTCCACGCCTCGCCGCATGGCCCGCGAAAGCTCACCCGCGAGAAGCAGCTGTTAAGGCGGCGGCAGCAGCCGTCGCGCTCGCGCGCGAGAGTGATGTGGATGCTCTCGCCACGCCCCAGCCCCACCCCGACCTGGCGCGCTTCACCGAAGCCACCCGACACGTCATCGCGAGTCAGCGTGCCGAGCGTGAAGCACTGCGCGTGCGCCTCCCATCGCGCTTAAGCCCCTCGGATCTCGTGGCGCTCTCGGGCGCAAACGCCGATGAGCGCGTGAGAGAACTCGTGCGACCGATGCCGCGAAAACCCTCCGCGAGTGCGCGGCTCGGAACACGGTTTCACTCGTGGGTCGAGGAAACCCACGCTCACGGCGCCCTGCTCGATGTGGATGAACTCTCCCTCGATCAGGATGACGATGACGTCCGCGAAAGCCTCCAGGAGCTAAAGGACAAGTTCGATCGCTCAGTGTTCGCCACGATGACTCCCCTCGCGCTCGAAGTTCCGGTTTCGCTCGCGCTTGAGAAGGCGTTTCTCTCCGGCGTGATCGATGCCGTGTACCCGAACCCGTCTGGTGAGGGGGTATGGATCGTGGACTGGAAAACGGGCCGCGTCCCCTCAGGCGAGGAGCTCGCGCGCAAATCGCTTCAACTCTCCGTATACCGCCTCGCGTGGCACCAGAAGACCGGCCTGCCGCTCAACCAGATTGAGACCAAGTTCCACTACGTCCAAGCCGAACGCACGATCGACATCACGCGACACCCGAGCGAGGCGCAACTGAGCCGGATGCTCGCCGCGCTCGCGTAGTTATGCGTATGGGCTGAAAGGCGCTAGCGCTCGGGCGTGATCTCGGGGTCGTGAGAGGCAAGTTCATCGAACTCGTGCTCTGCTTCCCGGCGGGCAAGTTCGGCGAGGTCATCATCAACCTCGCGCAGCATTTCGAGGGCATCGGCAACGATTGACTGATCGTCGGTGTCGCTTCCCGACAGTAGCCACTCGAGAACGGCGAACTCGCCGACGAGCTGAGTGCGCTCCTGGAGGCGTGCATCCGGGCGCACATCGAGGTTCGCGCAATACGCCGTGAAGAAGGCGTCGAACGCTTCCGGGTCGAGGCCGTGGAGCATCCATGTGAGATCACGAGCCGGATCAGCAACCTGCGCGTTTTCCCAGCCGGTAAAGCCAGAGATTTCGGTGCCTGTGGTGAGGGTCGTGTCTTCGTTCAAAGTGCCGTGGGTGAAACGCGGCGTGAACTGCCACAGTGAATCATCGGCAAGCAAGTGGGTCCATCGCTGTGCCACGGCCGAGGGGATCGGGTGACGGTCGCGGGCACGCTCGACGCTCGCGCGGTAGTTCGAGCGGATCTCCTCCGCGGTGAATTCCTCGACTCCAGAGGCCTGGCACGCGGCTTTCGGAGTGTTGTGGATCGTCGCGATGGCGCGGCCGACGTTCGCGGCGAGCACGTGGTCGTGACTGACTTCATCGAGGTGCAGCGGGACCCCCTCGAGCGCGAGGGCGATGGCTGCGCGACCGCCCTCGGGTATCGACGCAAACCCCTGAGGCGCCTGCAGGTAAGGAGCGAGCTCGGTGCGCGAAAGCGCCTCGAGTACACCAATTTCTTTCGCGAGACGCGCGCCCGCAGTGGGGGTCGAGGGGGCGCTCACGACCCACAGTCGTTCCTGCGTGTCGCGCACGAGTGCAGACTCGATCTCCTCACCCTCTGGGGTGGTCGCGGAAGTGGCCACGGGGATCACACCTGGAATCCCGGCCGTGGCAAGGGCAGCCAGTGCATAGGAATTTCGTCTCACCCCCTAACCGTATCCATTGTCTGCGGGTTGGATACTGTGGGACACATGCGAGCGCCCATGAATTTTCCTCACACGTACCTCACGTCCCACTTCGTGGCACCAGATGATGCGCGAGGAATTCCCGCTCCCTCCCACGCGAAACTCGAACGGCGCGCGGTCGTCGTTCACGGCGACACGGTGGCGGTGCAGGAGTGTTCGAACGGCGACGTTCGCCTGTGGATGCCCGTGGCTCCGGGCGCTGTGTTTCTCGGTCCGTGGCAGGGTGGCGAGGCCTGGGCCTGCCACGAAAGAAGCCTTGGCGGCGCGGGCATGACGCCCCCGAGCGACGTGCGCATGCGAAGCCTCCGCGAGGTCGCGCCCACGCTCTCGCCGCGTGAGAGAAGCCTCGCACTCAGCGCCGTGGGAATGCTCAGGTGGCATCGAGACTCCCGCGCGTGCGCGCGCTGCGGCAGCCCCGTAGAAATCACCCGCGGAGGATGGTCGCAGGCATGCGGTAACGGCCATGACTCCTTCCCCCGCACCGACCCCGCCGTGATCACTCTCGTTCGCGACCACGATGATCGCGCACTGCTCGCCAACAACCGCAGCTTCACGGGCGGCATGGTCTCGGCGCTCGCGGGCTTTGTCGAACCCGGAGAAGACCTCGAGGATGCCCTCAAGCGCGAGGTTCATGAAGAAACGGGGCTCATCATAGGTGACATCAACTATTTCGGCTCCCAACCGTGGCCGTTCCCACGCTCGATCATGGTGGCGTTCACCTCGCGCCTTGCGAAAGGCAGCGGTACGAGCATCACCCTCCAGCGCGAGGAGCTCGCGAGCGCCACATGGTTCACGCGAGATGAACTCACGGGAGCCCTCGAGCGCGGGGAGTTACGCCTGCCATCGCCCACGTCGATCGCACACTCGATGATCGACGCATGGAGGAAGGGGGAGCTCGCGTGAGCACTGCGGAGGTGAGGGGCGCCGAGCGCATCCTCGAGGGTCTCGACCCCGAGCAACGCCAGGTCGCCCAGTCCGTTGGCGCGCCACTGTGTGTTCTCGCGGGCGCTGGCACGGGCAAAACACGGGCGATCACCCACCGCATCGCCTACGCGATTGCCAGTGGGGGCTACGCGCCCAATCACGTTCTCGCGCTGACTTACACCACCAAGGCGGCTGCCGAGATGCGTTCGCGTCTGCGTGACCTGGGTGTGCCGGCCGTCCAGGCCAGAACGTTCCACTCCGCGGCGCTCAGACAGCTCACCTACTTTTGGCCGTCAACCGTCGGAGGCCCGGCCCCGGACCTCGTGGACCGAACCCTGCCACTCGTAGGGCAGGCCATGAGCCGTCTGCACATGCGTGTGGATCCCGCTGCCCTTCGCGACATCTCCGCCGAGGTCGAATGGGCGAAATCCTCGATGATCGTTCCCGAGGAGTACCCGCTCGCGGCGGCGCGTCTTTCTCGGGCGGGAGTTGCAGGTTTCGAGCCGCGCACTCTCGCGCGGATTATGACCCAGTATGAGGACCTGAAAACCGAGCTTCACCTCATTGACTTTGCCGATGTTCTTTTGCTGACGGCCACGATGATTCAGGAGCATCCGCAGATGGCGCACGCCGTGCGCTCCCAGTATCGCCATTTCACGGTCGACGAGTATCAGGACATCTCCCCCCTGCAGTTCCGGCTTTTGCGTGCGTGGCTTGGCAACGCGAGCGACGTGTGCGTCGTGGGTGATGCCGCACAGACCATCTACTCGTACGCGGGGGCGGATTCGAGCTATCTCCTCGAATTCAGGAAGGAGTTTCCGCGCGCGAGCGTGATCCGGCTCGAGCGCAACTACCGCTCGAGTCCGCAAATTGTCCAGGTCGCGAACGCTGTGCTCGCGCGGGCACAAGAGGGCAGGGACTCGCACGTGGAGCTTCGGGCGCAGCGGTCCGACGCCACCCGGCCCCTCGTCGTTGGCTACCCCGATGAAACAGTTGAGGCGCGTGAGGTTGCGCGCTCGATTGCCGAGCTTCTCGCGAAGGGCAGGAATGCGAGTGAGATCGCCATTCTCTTGCGCGTCAATGCTCACAGCGAGCGGTTCGAGGATGCTCTCGACCGCGAGGGGGTCGCATACCAGGTGCGCGGTGGCCAGAAGTTCTTCGAGCGCCGCGAGGTGCACGAGGCGATGAGTGCTCTGCGGGCGGCGCTAGGCACGGGCGGAGGCAACGACCCGGATGTGGGGCGTGTCGTTCGCGATGTCTTGTCCTCGCGCGGATGGTCGCCGAAGGCTCCCGAATCCCGCGGGGCGATCTTCGAGCGGTGGGCTTCTCTCAATGCACTCGTGCAGGTGGCTGACTCGATTGCCGAGCGTGCGGGAGCGAGCTTGAGAGACGTCGTGGCTGAGCTCGAGGAGCGCCGCGAGGCGCAAAGCGCCCCCGTGAGCGAGGCCGTCACGATTGCAACGGTGCACGCGGCAAAAGGCCTTGAGTGGCCAGTGGTGTTTGTCGTGGGAGCGAGTGAGGGGACGTTCCCCATCTCGTACGCGAAGACCGACAAGGAAATCGAAGAAGAACGCCGGTTGTTCTACGTCGCCCTGACGCGTGCGCGTGACGTTCTTACCGTCACCTGGGCCGCGGCTCGGGCCGAGGGCGCGAAGGCTTCGAGGAAGGCCTCTCGGTTTATCGCGGGGGCTTTCGATCACCGCGACGAAGGTGCTGCTGAACGCGTGGCGATGAAGCGGACGACGGGTCGGCGCGGTGCACGTGTGTTCACGACGTGCAAGGGGTGCGGCGAGGCTCTCACAACGCCTGGTGAACAGAAAGTCGGGCGCCACGCGGGATGCGGGGGAGAGGAGAGCGCGGAGCTCTTCGGGAGACTACGTGCGTGGCGTCGCGAGCGCGCGAGCGAGCTCAAGCGCCCTGCCTTCGCGGTGTTTACCGATTCGACTCTGCTCGCGATCGCGGATCGAGCACCCGGAAGCCTCGAGGAGCTTCACCAGGTGCCCGGCGTGGGGCAGACGAAGCTCACCCAGTTCGGTGAGGAGGTTCTCGCGATTATCAGCGAGGCTCGCTGAACGCACGTAAAAAGAACCGGCGCCACCGTGGCGCCGGTTCTTTTTTGTTCGCGGGGACGGCGAGCGGATGTGCGCTCGCGTGCCTCACTTGCTGGGGAGGAAGCGGTTGAGCTTCGTGCCGCACTCGGGGCACTCAGCCTTTGCCGCGCGGCGGCCCTTGTCGTTGACCTGGATGGTGCCGGTTGCTTCGTGCTTCGCGCGGCACTTCACGCAGTAGAACTCGCCCGTGTAGGTTTCGTCAGCCATGGTTGCTCCTAGGGATTGTGATGAACTCATTGTTCCTGGCCACTGTATAGGCAATTTCGGGCCCTTGAGAACTCAACACTCCGCGTATGAGACAAAGAAGCCGCACGTCAGAGCCCTTTTTGGGAATGGTTCGCAAGTACGACTGGTTGGGGAGGGGCTCCGGAGACTTAGGTGCCGGCTGTCTATAAAAAGGGGCGATCCTCCGGGGGCGCTTAACGCACATGGGCCTTCCCCGCCCACGAGCGTTTGTTTTCCCGGAGGATCGCTTCTTCATCGAATGTAGTGCCAGGGGCGGGCTAGGTCAAAGCGACGGCGGGGAGTGAATGTGGATAACTTTGGTGTTGTTGTGGACACCCCTCGAACCTGTGTGGAAAGTGTGTGTGGATAATCGGGTATAGGGGTCTAATAGTGGCGTTGACCTGGGCGAATACTGCTTCTCGGCGGTGAATATTAATATCTTGCAACATGTGTTGCACCCCTCAAGATTCGTCACGAAGGGGACGGGAGTCCCTGTACTTCCTCGCTTGTCCACAACACCGGGGTGCTTGTCAAGCTCGCGCGCACTACACTCGCTGCGTGCCCCACCGACGACCCGAACGCGAACAACTCCACCTTGACGGCATCGGCGAACCCATCGACGTGGTTCGCTCAGCTCGCCGCCGCAAAACCATCACCGCACGTCGCAGGGGCGGAGTGTTTGAGTTGCTTGTGCCCGCGAGACTTTCGGTACGTGAGACGCGCAAGTGGGCGCGCGATATGTATGCGAAGTACGGCAACCGCGCTGAGCCGGCAGTTGCGAGTGACGAGGACCTCATGGCGCTCGCCCGTGCGTTGAGGGAGAAGTACCTGCCGAGCGTCCCAGAGCCTTCGAGCGTGCGTTGGGTGACCAACCAAGGCAAGCGCTGGGGATCATGCACGAGCGCGGATGGCTCAATACGTCTTTCACACGTCCTTCAGGGCATGCCTACATACGTGATCGAGTCGGTCCTTGTGCACGAGCTCGCCCACCTTCTCGAACCGAACCACTCGCGGGCCTTCCGCACGCTCGAGGCTTCTTACCCCGAGCATGAGCGCGCGAATGGATTCCTCGAGGGGTACGTATTTGCCCAGCGCTCGGCTCAGGATGAAGATTGATGCCCCCAGCCCGCTGATCTGGCCTCGCTCGGTCGCGTGTGCGCACCTCAAACAGTTGAGCGGAAACGCGGCCGGAGGACGCTGTGGGATCAGGTGTGGAGCCGTTCGAGTGTAGGAACGAGGTCAGGTACGACGCCTGCCGGGAGCGCATCGAGCCTCCACCAGCGCACGTCGTGGCTTTCCTCGCTCAGTCTCAGGGCATTCGTGGGCCCAGTGGGGGTCACCGCCGCGCGCATGAGGTACTGCACATCCCAGTGCTCGCTGCACACGATGAAGTTCTTATTGAGGGTGTGCGCATGGAGCTTAAAAGGAGCGTTGCCCACGATCTCGAGGTCTTCAAGCCCCGACTCCTCGAAGACCTCGCGCCTCGCGGCCCCCTCGAAGCTCTCCTCTCCCTCGTCGATATGCCCGCCGAATTGGAGCCATGCCCCGACCTTGCGATGGTGATGCAGCGCAACGAACCGGTTGGAGGCATCGATGACGATCCCGCTAGCCGTGAAATGTATGGGCCCACTCGACTTGAGGTGTGCATTCTCGCTCGAGGTCGCAAGCGCGAGAAACCGTTCCCTCTCACGCGAAGGGGTGCATGCCTCGAGTTCTGCGAGGAATCGGCCGGGCAGACTCACTGCTCGTCGCTCGGGTTTTCGTCGTCGCCTCGGGGATCCCCAGGGTCCTCTTCTCGGCCGTCGAACTCGCCGTCTAGCAGCTTGCGAAGTTCCTCGTCGAAATCGGGGGAGGCGGAGTTCATCGAACCGAACTCGGGAAGGTCGGGAAGCCCGTCGCCGTCGGAATCCTCCGTGGGCACGGGCGCCTGGGGCGCTTGCGGGCGCCCGCTGAGAACCTCGGGGCTGGGGAGGAGATCCGGGTGAGCCCAGACCTTTTCGCGGCCCTGCATCCCTTCGGTCGCGAGCACTGACTCCCACCATGCGTACGCTTCCTTGACCGAGCGCGGGTGTAGCTCGATGCCCACGAGATTCGTGAGGTTGTCGAGCGCGCTCCCGCCGGTTGCGCGGCGGCGCTGGACGAGTTCGCGCATCGCGTCGAGGCGGGGGAGTTTGTCGCGGAGGGTTTCGGTCACAACGAGATCGACCCACGACTCGATGAGCGCGAGGGTCGTGGTGAGTTCGGTCAGGGCGCGCTCCTGCTCAGCCGAGCGCGTGAACGTGAAGATGTCCTCGGGGTTGGTTGCACTGATCGCCGCGGGATTGTTGACGTCGAGGTCGCGGATCTTCTCCTCGAGTGCTCCCATGTCGAGGGTGATGCCTCGCGCGTACCCCTCGATCGCGGTGAACAGATGCTCCGGAAGCCACGGCGCGCTCTTGAAGAGTGTTTGGTGGGCGATTTCGCGCGCGGTAAAGAAGATGCGCGCCGCATCGAGGTCAAGCTCTGTGCCCTCGAGGACATCGGTGAGGTTTGCGGGCACGATCACGGGGGCATAGAAGGTCCACAGCGGAAGCGAAAGGTCGGTCACGCCGATCGCTTCGCGCGCAATTGAGCCGATCGCGTGGCCAAACTGGAGGCCGAACATCGTGCCGCCCATTTTCTTCATCATGGCGCTCGGGTCGCCGAGGGCCCCGCCCATGGCGCCGAGGGGGCCGGTGCCGCCAAGCTGCTCGAGACCGCCCAGCTCGCCGAGCTGCTTCGCAAAAGCGTCGCCGATCGCCTCGGCCATGTATTGCGCGACCGGCTCGACGATTTTCTGCCAGCGCGGCAGCGTGCGGTTCACCCATGTGCCGCGGCTCCAGCACTCGACCGCGTCGCTTACGACTGCGAAATCTGTTTTCTCCGCAAGCCACAGTGCTGCGATGTTGCCTGCTTCGCGCAGGGCGCGTTCTTCGGCGTCGCTCACGTTTGGATCGCCGGCCGTGCCGATTGACGTGCCGCCGATCTGCGGGAGGGCGCCCGTGGGCAGGAGAGTGACGTTTCCGGCCGCGACTTGGCGCGCGAGATCATGGCCGAGTTTCCAATTGACGGGGCCGTCACCGCCCGCGGCAAAAAGTGACTGCATCTGAATCGCTGCCATGCGCAGCATTGCCGGGTCACTGGGTAAGCCGGCGCTCTTCGCGAGCTCGGAAAGATCGATACCCTCGAGTGCGCCCGGGGGAATCTGCCCCTGGAAAATCTCCTCGAGGAACTTGCGGAGGTTTTCTTCGTTGGACTCGTCGCTCATGCGCGCTCCTGTCGATTGAGGCGGCGGGCCGCCGACCACGGATTACCCAAGCGTATCGACCGCGGGGAACGAGGGGTACCGTTTTCGCTTCCCGCGAAGGGGCATGCAGGCGCTTTCGCGGAATCTTTGGGACAATGACCGCGTGAAAAATGCCCTATCGAAGCTCATGGTTGTTCCCGCGAGTGTCACGAATGCGCGCCTGTACAGGCGTCGTCTATGGACGGTGAACCTCTCGGCGCTCGTGCTCGTTGTGATGACCGTGGTTGCCGCCGTGCTGCCCGCTCCCTACGTCGTCGAATCGCCCGGCCCTTCACTCAACGTGCTCGGCGAATACGAGGGCAAGGACATCGTGAGCGTCGAGAATCGCGATTCAGTCGCTAGTGAAGGCGAATTGCGCATGACGACCGTGTCGGTCCAGGGGTCTCCCGGCTATGACATTCCGCTCGCCGGTGTCATGTCCGCGTGGTTCGATCGGGACCGCTCGATCATGCCGGTTGAGGCTCTCTACCCGGACGATACGGATGCCGAAGACAACAGCCTCATGAACACGGTTGAGATGAACGGCTCGCAGCAGGAGGCGATCGCCGCTGCGCTCGCGAAGCAGGGCATTTCGTACTCAACGACGACCATCGTCGCGGGCGTTCGAAGCGATGGAGCGGCGGCGAATCGCCTCGAGCCCGGCGACGTCGTGCTCACGGTCAACGGCCAGCAGGTCACCGATGTCGCTTCGGCTGGAGAGGCCATAGGCCGCACACCGCGAGGGCAGAAAGTGAACGTGACCGTGCGACGCAAAGGCGAAGAAAAGTCCTTCGCGCTCACGCCGCGCTACGAGGGGGAGCGGGCGCTTGTCGGCATCGTGCTCTCGCGCGGCTTCGAGTTCCCGGTGAAGGTGAACTTCGCGCTTGACGGGATCGGCGGGCCGAGTGCCGGCATGATCTTCGCCCTCGCGATCTACGACGAAATGACGCCCGGCGATCTTACGGGCGGCAAGAAGATTGCGGGCACGGGCACGATCGACGAGCAGGGTACGGTGGGACCGATCGGCGGGATTCGCCAGAAAATGATCGGGTCACGGTCCGACGGCGCCGAGTATTTCCTCGCTCCTTCGGTCAATTGCGATGAGGTCACCGGACACATCCCCGAGGGTCTCCAGGTGGTCAAGGTCGACTCGCTTTCCGATGCCATCAGCTCGGTTGAACAGATCGCTTCTACGGGGTCGATCGAGGGCCTGCCTACGTGCGGTTAGGCAGTGAAAACAGCGTCGTTACACGGACACGACACGAAGGAGAGGTTATGGCACGCGCAAGGCGCAGGTCACAGGATTCGGTCACTCAGTTCACGGTGGTGTTCGACTTCGGAGGTGTGCTCGCCGCCCACCACAATCCCGTTCCGATCGTTCACGCCGAAGTTGGTGGCGAGTACGACTCGGTTCGTGAGGTGTACTGGCGCGAGCGCGTGAGACTCGACGGCGGGGAGATCTCGGTCGCCGAGTATTGGCGGGCCGTGTGCGAGGCCGGGGCGATCGGCGAGCCGACCGCCGAGGAGATCGAAGCCCTCATCGACCTCGATAACCGGTACTGGGGTCAGATCGCCAAGGGGAGCCGCGAACTTATTCACGATCTCGCGCGCAACTCGGTGCGAATCGCACTGCTCTCGAATACGAACGCACCCTTCGGCGAGTACGTGCGTAGCCAAGAATGGTTCGAGCCCTTTGAATTCGCGATCATTAGCGCCGAAGAGAAGGTTCAAAAGCCCGATCCCGAGATCTTCGAAATCCTCCTCGACGCGATTGCGCACGAAACGGGCGGCGTTGCCAAACCTCGCAACGTGATCTTCTTCGACGACCTGCAGTCAAACGTCGATGCCGCCCGCAAGCTCGGCATCGATGCCCACTATTGGCCGCGCAATGACCGCACGGTGGCGTCGGACACCGCCGCCGAACCCGACCGGCCTGGCTGGGAAATCGCGCGTGAAATCCTTACCGAGCGTGGGGTTCCGCTCGGCTGAAACGCAGGCGCCACCGTTAGACTGAAACCATTGTGCCCGCCGCTGCGGCTCGAGCCGGCGGCATGGCGGGGAACCAACCCACGAGTCAAATGGAGAGACATTGGCAGAGTTCATCTACACCATGTACAAGGCGCGTAAGCAAGTGGGCGACAAGGTCATCCTTGACGACGTCACCATGAGCTTCTTCCCGGGCGCCAAGATCGGCATGGTTGGCCCGAACGGCGCGGGTAAGTCGACCATCCTCAAGATCATGGCGGGGCTCGACGAGCCGAGCAACGGTGAAGCGCGCCTCAGCCCCGGCTACAGCGTGGGCATCCTCCTTCAGGAGCCGCCGCTGAATGAGGGGAAGACCGTCCTCGAAAACGTCCAGGAAGGCATGGGCGAGCTTTACGCGAAGGTCCAGCGTTTCAACGAAATCGGCGAGCTCATGGGCGAGCCGGATGCGGATTTTGATGCGCTCATGGCCGAGATGGGCACTCTTCAAACGGAGATCGACGCCGCGAACGGCTGGGATCTCGACTCGCAGCTCGAGCAGGCGATGGATGCGCTTCGCTGCCCTCCGGGCGACGAGCCGGTGACGCACCTCTCCGGTGGTGAGCGCCGCCGTGTCGCGCTGTGCAAGCTTCTCCTCCAAAAGCCCGACCTGCTCCTCCTCGACGAGCCCACGAACCACCTCGATGCCGAGTCAGTTCTGTGGCTCGAGAAGCACCTGCAGAGCTACGAGGGCGCCGTTATCGCGATTACCCACGATCGCTACTTCCTTGATCACGTCGCCGAGTGGATCGCCGAGGTCGACCGCGGCCACCTCTACCCGTACGAGGGCAACTACTCGACCTACCTCGAGAAGAAGCAGGAGCGCCTCGAGGTTCAGGGCAAGAAGGATCAAAAGCTCCAAAAGCGCCTCAAGGAAGAACTCGAATGGGTTCGCTCGAGCGCGAAGGGCCGCCAGGCTAAGTCCAAGGCACGCCTCGCTCGCTACGAGGAGATGGCGAAGGAAGCCGAGTCGATGCGCAAGCTCGACTTCGAAGAAATCACGATCCCGCCGGGCCCGCGCCTCGGCAACGTCGTGATCGACGCGAAGAATCTTAAGAAGGGCTTCGGCGATCGCGTTCTCATCGATGGCCTGAGTTTCTCGCTCCCACCGAACGGCATCGTCGGCGTGATCGGCCCGAACGGCGTGGGCAAGACCACCCTCTTCAAGACCCTCGTGGGGCTCGAACCTCTCGACGGTGGCGAGCTCAAGGTCGGCGAAACCGTGAAAATCAGCTACGTCGACCAGAACCGCGAGAACATCGACCCCGAGAAGAACCTGTGGGAGGTCGTGAGTGACGGCCTCGATTTCATCGAGGTCGGCAAGGTTGAGATTCCCTCGCGAGCCTACGTGTCGCAGTTCGGCTTCAAGGGCCCGGACCAGCAGAAGAAGGCCGGCGTGCTCTCGGGCGGTGAGCGCAACCGCTTGAACCTCGCGCTCACGCTTAAACAGGGCGGCAACCTGCTGCTCCTCGACGAGCCGACCAACGATCTCGACGTGCAGACCCTCAGCTCGCTCGAAAACGCGCTCTTGAACTTCCCCGGCTGCGCCGTAGTCGTTTCGCACGACCGCTGGTTCCTTGACCGCGTTGCGACCCACATCCTTGCCTACGAGGGCACCGAGGAGAACCCCTCGAATTGGTACTGGTTTGAAGGCAACTTCGAGTCATACGAGAAGAACAAGGTTGAACGTCTTGGAGAGGATGCCGCGCGTCCGCACCGCGTGACGCATCGCCGCCTCACGAGGGACTAGCGCCGTCGCTCGCTCCTTTGAGCGGGGGAGTCGACAGAAAACCCGGGACTTTCGAGGTCCCGGGTTTTCTTTGCCTTAACATCTGTGCTACTGTACTAAGCACGTAATACAGTAAGACAAGGTGGTGTGGATGGACTTCGATACTTCGAGACCGGTGTGGGTTCAGCTGGTCGAAGAGTTCACGCGAAAAATTGCAGCGGGCGAATGGATTGCGGGTCAAAAGGTCCCTTCGACTCGCGACCTTGCCCTCGAGTATCGCGTCAACCCCAACACCGTGCAGAAAGCCCTCGCCGAGATGGACCGGCGGGGCCATACCAAGAGCGAGCGAACATCGGGGCGCATAGTGCTCGTCACTGACGACGCTACGGATGACCTCAAAACTAGCGAGAGCGAAGCGATTGCGGATCGTGCACTCGAGCAGCTCACGGGGCTAGGACTCTCGCCCCAGGATATTGAAACGCTCTTCCATGAGCGTCTCTTAGATCACTCTCGAAAGGGTGAAAAACCATGACTTCGCAACTTCTGCGAATAGACAAGGCTTCAAAGGTCTACGGGGCAACGATTGCCCTCGACAGCGTCGATCTCGATGTCGAGCCTGGGAGCATCGTCGGACTGATCGGTGAGAACGGCTGTGGAAAATCGACCTTCCTCAAGGCAGTCGCTGGCCTGGTTCGACTGGATTCTGGTGAAGTGCGGGTGTGCGGCGAATTAGTTGGGCCACGATCGAAATCGATGGTGAGCTACCTGCCGGATCGTTCGTCACTTCCTGCGCGCTTTACTGTCGAGTCCTGCATGCGCGTGTTTGGGCAGGTGTTCGCGGACTTCGGCGAGGCTAAGGCGCGCGCGATACTCAAAAACTTCGGGATAGAGCCAACGCGGCGTCTGCGTGAACTTAGTAAAGGGCAGCAGGAGAAGGCGCATATTGCGCTCGCCATGGCACGCGACGCGCGGCTGTTCCTTCTCGATGAACCAATCTCTGGCGTTGATCCGCTTTCGCGCGAGCAAACGTTGCGCGAGGTGATCGCGGCTCTCGGCGACGACTGTTCTCTCCTTATTACTTCGCACATGGTGCAGGATCTTGAGTTGATTGTGGATCGGGCGCTTCTCATGCGCCGCGGACAGATCGTCGACGATATCTGTCCCGATGAACTGCGTGAACAGACGGGCGACGGGCTCGTCGAACGATTGAGGAAGGTGTATGGATATGAACACACACGCAGATAGCATGAGGTTGCCTGGGTTCGGGACCATTGTGCGGCTCGATATGAGGCGCATGCTACCGATGATAGGCATGGCAACGCTCGCAGGCATTGCGGTGGCGCTCGCGTTCTGCGGCCTTGGGTCCCTCGTCGCGCCTCTCAAACCGATTGCTTTTGTGGGGGTATGGATGGCTGCGGGCCTGTTGGTCGCTGCGACCGGCTTAGTGCTTGCGGGGTATTTCTACGTCAGCATGGTGGGGCGTGAAGCTCCGGTCACTCGCACGTGGCCCGTCGGTGGGCTCGCCCTTTTGGCAGGGAAGCTCGTGAGCGGCGTGCTCGCTCTATTCGTATCGGTCGTGGGGACGCTCGTGATGGTGACTCTTACATTCGCGTGTCTTGCGCCCGAAGGAGGCCCCGCTCTCAGTGATCTCATGACCGGAGTCGGGCAGTTATTCCGCGAGCATCCGGTGGTGTTGACGTGCGGGCTTCTATGGATTGCGCTTGGGGTCGTGTCGTTCCTCGTCTACGTGTATTTCGCAGTGCTTGCGGGAAGCAAAGGGTTCTTGGGCAGGCTTGGAGTCGCGGGGCCCGTGATTGTCGCGGTGTTCATGTGGGCCGTGGTATCGCAACTTATGGGCGTGGTGTCCATCCTCATTCCCCTGTCGTTTAATGTCGACTCGTGGTCTATTGAGACGGTGAGCATCCTCAGCTCGATTATCAACGCTGTGAATACAGACGCGGAGGTTCCGCTGTTCCCAATCGCACTTCCTGTTCTTCAAAGCCTCGTCACACTCGCGCTTCTCTTCTGGTGTGCGTGGGACTGTTCGAAAGTTCGCGATATCCAGTAGCGATCGCCTAGGTCGGGCCCGCCGCTAACCTCAAGCAAACTCCGCAAGAACTTTTCATGCGGAACGTGCATGGTGAGCGGCGGGCTCGGCTACCTTAAGGGGTATGAAGGCACTTCGTACTCTTTCCGTGACGTCAGAACTCCCCGCCGAGCTCGAGGGGCTCCGCACCCTCGCCTACAACCTTCGGTGGACCTGGAACGCCGAAACCCGCGACCTTTTCGAGGCGCTCGATCCGCGTGCGTACGAGGAGAGCAACCGCAATCCCGTTGTGCAACTCGGGATGGTGCCCGCGCGCCGCTACAGCGAGGTTGCGGCTGATCCGAAGTTCCGCTCGGCCCTCGAGGACTGCCTCGAAGATCTCGACACTTACATGACGAGCGAGCGCTGGTTCCAGAAAGAGGTGCCGGCCGCTCCGGCAATCGCGTACTTCTCGATGGAGTTCGGCATCACCCCGACCCTCCCGATCTACTCGGGTGGTCTCGGCATCCTCGCCGGTGACCACCTAAAGTCCGCCTCGGATCTCGGCGTCGACCTCATCGGCGTGGGTCTGCTTTATCAGTGGGGCTACTTCTCCCAGTCGCTCAACCGCGAAGGTTGGCAGCAGGAAAACTACAAGCAGAACGTCACTGAGGATCTCGCGGTCGTGCCCGTGACGGATGCCGACGGTGACCAGGTGTGCGTGAATGTCACGTTCCCCGGCGAACGGATCATCACGATCGCTCTGTGGAAGGCCCAGGTGGGGCGCATCTCGCTGCTTCTCCTCGATACGAATGTTGAAGGCAACGACGAAGGTGCCCGTCAGATCACCGATCGCCTTTACGGTGGCGATCACTTCCACCGTATTGAACAGGAGATCGTGCTCGGCATCGGAGGCGTGCGAGCCGTCGAGCGATTTGCTGAGCTTGAGGGGCGCCGCGAGCGAGACGTCTTCCACCTCAACGAGGGGCACGCGGGCTTCCTCGGCCTCGAACGCATCGGCCAGCTCATGGGTAAGGGCCTGAGTTTTGATGCGGCGCTCACGAAGACCCGCGCGGGCTCGGTCTTTACCACTCACCCCCCCGTTCCTGCCGGTATCGATCGTTTCGATGCGGGCCAGCTGCGTCACTTCCTCGACGCGGACGGCAATGGCATTTCACGCCTCGTCCCGAACCTGCCGGTGGAGGCTGCGCTCGCACTCGGTGTCGAGGATGGCGGGCAGATCTTCAACATGGCGCACATGGGGTTCCGCCTCTCGCAGCGGTCGAATGGCGTTGCGAAGCTCCACGGCGAGACGAGCCGCCGCATGTTCAAGGACCTTTACCCGGGCTTCGACGAGGCGGAGGTGCCGATCACCTCGATTACGAACGGCGTGCACCGCCGCACGTGGATCTCGCGTCCCATGGATGCGCTGTACAAGAGCGTGTTCGGCGATATTGACCTGTCGGCGCGCAGCGACTGGTCGCAGCTTGGGACCTTGAGTGACGAGGCGCTTCTCGATGTCCGAAATACGCTGCGCGCGAATCTTGTCGAGCGTGCGCGCGAGGATGTACGCCGTTCGTGGGTGCGCCGTGGTGCGCACCCGGGCGAGCTTGGCTGGGTTGATTCGGTGCTCGACCCGAACGTGCTTACGATCGGCTTTGCGCGTCGCGTCTCAACCTACAAGCGCCTCACGCTCATGTTGAGCCAGCCGGAGCGCTTGCGGGACATCCTCCTCAACGAGGAGCGGCCCGTGCAGATCGTCGTGGCTGGCAAGGCGCACCCCGCGGATTACCCCGGCAAGGAGTTCATGCAGCGCCTCGTGCAGTTCGCGGACGATCACGGCGTGCGCCACCGCATCGTGTTCCTCGCGGACTACGACATTCGCATGGCGCAGTACCTCGTGTCCGGCTCGGACGTGTGGCTCAACAACCCAATTCGCCCGGAGGAGGCCTCGGGCACCTCGGGCATGAAGGTTGCGCTCAACGGCGGTCTCACGTTCTCGACCTCCGACGGTTGGTGGGATGAAATGGCCACCGACGACGCCGGCTGGACGATCGAAACCGTCGACATCGAGGACCGCGCCGAGCGCGACCGCCTCGAGGCGGAGAGCCTCTACAACATTCTCGAGAACCGCATCGTTCCGCTGTTCTACGACAGGGATGAGAGCGGCGTTCCGGCGAAGTGGTTGCAGATGGTGCGCAATTCCCTCGTGGAAATCGCGCCGAAGGTGACCGCGACTCGCATGGTGCGCGATTACGTCGAGCAGCTGTATGCGCCGGCTTCGCAGTCGGTTGCGCTGTTTGCGAACGATGAGGGTCTTTCTCACGAGTTCGCCGAGTACAAGCAGCGGCTTGCACAGGGCTGGGGCGGCGTGAGTGTTCACGACGTCGAGGATTCGGTTAACGGTGATGTTCTCGCCGTGAGCGCGAGTGTTGAGCTCGGGGAGATCCATGCCGACGACGTCCAGGTCCAACTTGTCGTGGGCTCCGCGAACGAGGACGGCGAGCTTGAGGATCCCATCACCGTGGCGATGACGCAGGGCGTGGATGGCCGCTATGCGGCCGAGCACCCGCTCGAAACCCTCGGGTCGGTGGGCTACACCGTGCGTGTCGTGCCGTCGCATCGCGTTCTTGCTCACACCGCTGAGCTTGGCCTAGTGCGCGTCGCACAGTGAATGGGGGGTACGCTGGCATAGCTTGTCGTTAGGTCGGGCATAAGTATCGACCTCAAGGTGTCAGAGAGTATCGGGTGGAAGGAGTCGATCGGATGATGCGGCTTCGCCACCCGATTCTTTCGTGGCTCTTCGTGTTGCCCGCGGCGATAGGTGTGTTTGCCTTTATTCTCTTGCCGGTCGTTGTGGCCTTCGGGCTTTCACTGACGAACTGGGAGATCGTTGGCTCGCACGACTTCATCGGTCTCAAGAACTACGAGATCCTGTTCACGGGTGACGCCCTGTGGAACTCCTTGTTTGTCACGCTCCTTTTCACCCTCATGAGCGTGCCTCTCGGGATCGCGCTCGGACTGCTGCTCGCGATCCAGCTCAATAAGATGTTCCCCGGGTCAACCCTGTTCCGGGTGATCGTCGTGATCCCGTGGGTGTGCGCGCCGGTTGCGATCGGCGTCGTGTGGAAGTGGATCTACCAGCCCACCTACGGCGCCCTGAACGCGCTGCTTGGAACTCGAATCGAATGGTTGAGTTCGCACACGCTCGCCCTTCCTGCCGTGGCGTTCGTTGCGGTGTGGCAGGCCGTCGGATATAACGCGCTGTTCTACCAGGCCGGGCTCCAGAAGATCCCGCCGTCGATTTACGAAGCCGCTGAGCTCGACGGTGCGGGCAGCATCCGGAGGTTTTTCGCGATTACGCTGCCCCTTTTGAATCCCACGACGTTCTTCGTGGCGCTCACGCAGATGGTTGCGAGCTTCCAGGTGTTCGACACCGTGTATTCGCTGACCGGGGGAGGGCCCGGCGATAGCACCCAGGTCATTGCCTCGCTCATCTACAACGAGGCGTTTGGTGCGGGTCGGCTTGGGCGGGCTGGGGCCGTTGCCGTGATCCTCTTCGTCATCCTCGCGGCTCTCTCGTTTATTCAGCAGCGGTTCTTTTCGAGCCGCATCACCTACGACATGTCCTGAGGGCGGTGTCTATGAAGAAAAAGTCGGTGCTTTCAGCGGTCGTGGCGTACACGATCCTCATTGTTGCTGCCGTGCTTACACTCGCGCCGTTTTCGCTGTCGATCATGACGGCGCTGCGTGCCCCCGGTGACTTCCTGCGCCAGGGCCCCATTCATCTTCCGGACCCCGCGACGATCGAGAACTTTTCGGCGCTTTTCACGGGGTCCCATAGCTTCGTGACCCCGTTTGCCGTGACGACGCAAATGGTCGCGGTGATCCTTGTGGGGCAGATCGTTTTTTCCATTCTCGCGGCCTACGCGTTTGCGTATCTGCAATTCCCCGGTCGTGACGTGCTGTTTTGGGCGTTTATTGCGACCTTGCTTGTTCCGCAGGTCGTGGTTGTCGTGCCTCTTTTCCTCGCCTTCCAGCAGATGGGGCTGCGCAATACCTTCTGGGCGCTCGTGTTGCCGTTCGTGTTTGGTAGCCCCTACGCCGTGTTCTTGCTCCGTGAAAATTTCCGGAGCGTGCCTCAAGAGCTGCTGGATGCGATGCGCGTTGACGGCGCGGGGCATCTGCGGATGATTCGCAGCCTCGTGGTGCCCCTCAACCGTCCGATCATCGTGACGCTCATCGTGATCACCGTGGTGACCCACTGGAACTCCTTCATGTGGCCGCTCATCATCACGACGGGGGACACGTGGCAGACCCTTACGGTTGCGACCTCGGCACTCAGTACTCAATACAACAACAATTGGACGATGGTCATGGCGGCAACGACGCTCGCGATGATTCCGCTCATCCTCCTGTATCTCGTGTTCCAGAAGCAGGTAGCGCAGTCGATCAGTGGAACCGAACTGCGATAAACATCGCTTATGGCATCCATAAATATCCGGTATGCTCTTGCGTTAACAATGTGCAGGGCACGAGGGTGCCCGCACGACCGTTGAAGAAAGGCCATCACATGGTTTCACGTCGCACAGTTCTCTCCGGTGGACTCGTAGCCTCCGCGGCCGCGGCACTCGCCGCGTGCTCGCCGTCAGATTCGGGCTCGTCCGCGAAGAAGGGCTCGGGTTCCGACGCCGGGGCGCTTAAGTTCCGCATTTGGGATAGCACGGCGAAGGCGGCATACGAGGAGTCGCTCAAGAAGTTCACCGAGGAATCAGGGATCAAGGTCGAGGTCGAGGTTGTTCCGTGGGACGACTACTGGACGAAGTTGCCTCTCGATCTCTCTGACGGCGCTTCGGATAGCGCCCCCGATGTGTTCTGGCTGAACTCCGCGAGCTTCACTCAGTTCCAGCAGGCCGGAGCGCTCGTCGATATTTCGGAGAAGCTCGGCGGGTCCGTGAAGGACTGGGAGAAGGCTGTCGTTGACCTGTACACCCGCGACGGCTCGCTGTGGGGTGTTCCGCAGGTCTGGGACTCGATCGCCCTCTTCTATAACAAGAACCTCACCGACGCCGCTGGCGTGGACCCCACGACTCTCGCCTTCGATCCCACTGCTGGCTCGGATGCCCTTCGCGATGCCGCCACTGCGCTCACGAAGGATGGCGTGTTCGGTTTCAATGCGGCGTGCGATCGCCAGTCCATCATTGGCCCCTTCCTGAGCTCGAACGGTGCCGAGTGGCAGGATGCCAACGATATGTACGCATTCGATTCAGAGCAGGGCGTCCAGGTGTTCTCCTACCTCGCTGCGCTCGTCAACGAACTCAAGGTTGCGCCTTCGGCCGCTGACACCAATACGAACGGCGATTTCGCGCGCGACCTGTTTATCCAGGGCAAGCTCGGCCTCTTCCAGAGCGGCCCGTTTAGCCTCAAGACGATCCACGATTCAGTTGACGGCGCCTTCGAGTGGGCTATCGCCCCCATGGTGGCAGGCCCGAAGGGGGCGAAGTCGCTCGTGCACGGCGTGGTTGCCGCGGGTAACGCGAAGCGCGAGGACCAGGAGTCGGTTGTGAAGCTTCTCGAATGGCTCGGCTCGAAGGAGGGGCAGCTGCCCCTGGGTGAGCAGGGAATTTCGTTCCCCGGCCACGTGGATGCGCAGCAGTCCTTCGTGGACTTCTGGAAAGAGCAGGGCGTCGACGTCGAGCAGTTCATCGAAGCGGCGAAGAATCCCGGCCCCGCGGATACCGGCGCAAAGTCCCTCGCCGGCCTTAATGCCGTAATGCCCGTCTTCCAGGAGATCTTCGCGGGCAATCTCTCCGCCGAGGAAGGTGTCAAGAAGGCCCAGGAAGAGGGTAATGCCGCGATGGCGTGAGCCCCGCGGTTTAGGCGAAAATTGCCTCGCTCCACCTCGTTGACTCGAGGCCGTGCTCTTCGGTGAGCGCTCCGGGTGCGAGGCGTGATGGCGAGTCCCACAGATAGCGTTGCTGAGAAAGCGAACGGAGTGTGGGGCTCGCCATCCCCGTTAAAGAGAGTGTGCAGGCCGGGATTGTGTGAATCTTCGGAGCGCTCACGTTTGCGCGGGTGGAGACGATGCGCGCCAGTTCGCGGAAGGTGACCGGTGTGGGGGAGGGGGCGTTGAGTATAGCGCTCGAGTTGCCCGCGAATACGCGCGTGTGCTCTCGGGCCACGTGGATCATGGCGTCGGCGAGGTCCGATACGAACGTCATGGCGTGAGGGGTGTCGGGGCCTCCGAGAGCCCAGCATGTTTTTCCCGTGAGGGTGGGGTTGACGATGCTCATCGTGGGCACCGACGCCTTTGCGGAGGCGCCTTTTCCCACGAGGTCGGCGGCAACGACACTCGCGGTGTGCGCCGCATGTGCCGCGCGAGCTTCGAGGAGCTCGGCGCGCACGTCCCCGAGGGGAGAGCACGGGTGTATCGGCGCTCCCTCGTGCAGGTCGTGCGCCTGTGCCCCGAATGCGTAGACGGATTCGGGGAAGATAACGGGGATGCCAAGGCCTTCGGCGACGTCCATGACCGCTTGCTCGCGGTGGGGCAGTTCCTCTCGCCAGGCCTTTGCGGTGTAGGGCGCGTGGATGCAGTGCATGATCGCGTCCGCGCCGCGCGCCTCGCGTTCGAGTAGAGCGCGCTTGCCTGCGTCGCCCGCAATGACGCGCACCCCTTCGATTGGGTGTGCGCTGCGCCGGATAACTGTCACGTCGTCACCCGTTGCGCGCAGTGACCTGACGATTGCGTTGCCGATTTGCCCGGCCCCCGTGACGAGAATCTTCAAAACAGCCCTCCAAAATGTGATCAGTGCTCTCGTTTAAGGAATATAGGCGTTCGCACCCTTAAAAACAAGAGCACCGCTCTCGCTGTCGATTTCGAGCCTGTGAAATGCGAGGATGGACGCATGAGTGAACGCCGAAGCCGCGCCGAGAATCGGCGGCGCATGGAAACTGAAATCTTGCGCCTTGCCAGGCAGCAGCTCGAGGAAAAGGGCCCCGCAGACCTCTCATTGCGGGAAATTGCCCGAGATATGTCGGTCGCGTCATCGGCCCTGTACAGATACGTGCGCGACCGCGATGAGCTGCTCACGCTCCTCGTCATCGACGCCTACACCGACCTTGCTGATGCTGTTGACGACGCCTTGGGTCTGGACCCAAAAGAGCGGTGTGGCGCAGAAAGCCCCGAGGGCCTCGGAACGTTCGCGCGCGCCATGCGCTCATGGGCGCTCGCAAACACAACGCGATGGGGTCTCGTCTACGGCACCCCCGTTCCCGGCTACGCCGCGCCAGCCGATCAAACTGTCGCACCGGGCACGCGTCTACTCGCCCGTCTCGCGCACATCGTCGCTGCCGGCAACCTTATCGGCGCCGATCCCAGCGGCCCCTATGCCGCGTTCCTCGAGGGCGGGTTGGAGGACGTGTTCGGGACCAGTGACCGGAGCGATCTCGACAACGTGGGAGCAGAGGCAGCAAAAGCCTGCGCAATAAACCGCGACGAGGCCACGAGATGCGCGGCGACCACGATCGACCTCTGGTGCGCGCTACTCGGCACGATCAGCGCCGAGGTTTTCGGCCAGCTCGGTCCCGGCCTCGACAAAGTAGGCGGAGAGATTCTCGAGCGGCTCGTCGAATCGTGGACCGCGACGCTCTTCCCCGAGACGGTAAAGGGTGGTCGCTAGGCGAAACTCCACGGCTCGCGGGTGTTCGTGCGGAGCCGGTAAAGGCTCGTGGTGGCCGTGATGAAGAGGTCCTGGCCGTCCTCCCCGCCGAAGCAGAGATTAGACACAACCTCTGGAACGGGCGCGTGGGCGATCAGAGAGCCGTCGGAATCGAACACGCTCACCCCGTCCCCGCCGGAGGACCACACCCGGTCCTCTTCGTCGACGGTGATGCCATCGGGAACCCCGGCCGCGGGGCAGGCAAACGGACGCCCGCTGCCCTTGACGACCGCGTTGTCAGCGTCGAGGTCGAAGGCCCAAATATGGTGACGGCCCGCGCTATCCGTGACGGATTCGGGGGCGTTCTCCTCGGGTTTATCGGGGTTATCGGCGGTGTTCGTGACGTACAGGCGTTTACCGTCGCGGCTGAAAGCGATGCCATTCGGGCGGCTCAGTTCGGTCACAACGGCCTCGAGGTCGCCGTGATGATCAAGCTTGAACACATACGCGCGTCCGTACTCCATCTCGCCCGGCTGCCCCTGGCCCTCGCTGAGGATCCCGTAGGGAGGGTCGGTGAACCAGATCGTGTGCTCGATCGGGTGCACGGCAACGTCGTTCGGGGAGTTGAGGCGCCCGCCTTCGAAGAAGTCGATGAGCATTTCCGCGTCCATGAACGGCACGAGCGGCGCCTTATCGAGCGAGCGGGTCCCGTGGTTGCATTCGACGACTCCCAGATCGGGGTGGTGAGCGCGGCCATTGGCGTAGTTGACGCCGCTTTTCCACACGAGCGTTTCGCCGGTTGCGGGGTCGAGCTGGATGATGCGGTTGTTCGGGATGTCGCTAAAGCGCACGACCTTCTCGAGGGGGTACCACAGAGGGCCCTCGGCCCAGGCCGCGCCGGTTGCGACCTTCTCGACGCGGGCGCTCGGGTCAAACGGCGGGGTGGTCACTGTCCTTCACCTCCGTGCGGATGCGGAACATGCCCTCTTGGTTCACGGTCGCGACGAGCGAGCCTTCGCGTGTGTAAATCTGACCAACGCTGAGCGAGCGGCCGCCGGTCGCGGCAGGGGAGCGCTGCACATACAGCAGCCAGTCGTCGACGTTGACATCCGAGTGGAACCACATCGAATGGTTGAGAGTGGCGACGCGCAGGCCGGGCGTGAGCCACGTGAGGCCCTGGCGGCGGATGGTCGGCTCGAAGGGAGTGTAGTCGCTCGCATACGTCAGGACCGCTTCATGGGTGAGCGGATCGCGCGTGTCGATCGGGGTGAGAGCGCGCATCCACACGGCCTGTTCGGCGCGCTTTTCAGGGTCCGGAGTGAAGTACAAAGAGCCGGTCGCGTTTCGAATGTCCACGGGGCGCTGGTACGCCATGAACTGCGCGAGCGGGTGGTCTACCCGGCCCAGTTCGTCGCGTGTGCTCGGGAGAGTGTCGGGGGAGTGGTCCGACGCCACCTCGTCCACGTGGTGCACTCCTTCTTGGCGTTCCTGGAACGAGCCATTCATCGTGAGGACGAGGTTTCCGCGCTGCGTGACCTCGAGTGCGCGGGTGGAGAACGACCCGCCATCTCGGAGCGTGCGTACGGTGAAGGTCAGCGGCTCACTCGCGCGAGCGGGCTCGAGGAACGATGCGTAGGTCGAGTGCACACGGCGCCCCTCCGGCACGGTGCGCGCCATTGCGATCAGGGCCTGCGCCATCATCTGCCCGCCAAACACGTGCCCGCCCGGCTGGGGGAGCGAAGTCCCCTCAAATGTTTGCTCGGGCCCATCGATTTTCCGAAGCTCGAAAAGATCGAGGAGGCTGCGGGTCACGGCTGCTGGCTCAGGAATCGACATGCGCCCATCTTAACGAAGGGCGCATGAACGCCTTCCTAATAAAAGTTGAGGGTATCGACAACATTTGTGAGGGGTGTGCCGTCGAGGAGCGCCGTCGCGTTGCGTGCCACGATCGCCGCGATGCGCATCCCCTCCTGCGCGCTCAGGGCTGCCGAGTGTGGGCTGAGGAGAACCTTTTCGTGATCCCAAAGTGGGTGCTCGTGAGGGAGGGGCTCGCGCTCCACCACGTCGAGTGCAGCGAAATCGACGGTGCCGTCGTCGAGGGCATCGAGAAGCGCAGCCTCGTCAATCACGCTTCCCCTGCCGACATTTGTGAGGATCATGCCCTTCTTCATCGAAGAAAACGCCTGCCGATCGAGCATGTGGCGAGTCTCGTCCGTGCCGGGAAGCGTCACCACGACGGCGTCGACCCTCGACAGCGCGTCGTGAAGGTCAGCGAGCGGCACGATGCGGTCCACGTTCTCGACAGCGCGGCCCGAGCGCGAGGTTCCCCAGACCTCGGTGCCGAAAGCCTTGAGCCGGGAGGCGACAGCCTTGCCGATACCGCCAAGACCGAGCACGAGAACCGTCATTTCATCGAGGTGGCGAGGGTGTACGCGAATGGTTGGCCACACGTGCGCACGTTGATCATCTTCGAGGCCACGAAGGTTCTTCGCCCCAGCGAGTAGTCCAAAGATTGCGAACTCCGCAAGGGTGCTGCCGTGCACGCCCGCCGAGGTTGTAAACGTGACGCGTTCAAGCGCTTCAGAGCTGAGATGCGCAGCTTTCACCTGTGCTCCGCCGCCCGCAGCCATCGTGTGAACCCAGCGGAGCCGAGGGTTGCTTCGCACGAGCTCTGCGAGCTTCGCGGGGCTATCGTCAGGAAGGCCCACGACGGCATCGGCGCTTTCGAGGATCTCCTGATACGCCCGCTCGTCTGCATCAGAGCGCGTGAAAGCCGGATCGCCCACCCAGTCGGAGTCGTACCGGCGCGGACGCGCAAGAGCTCCGGTGCGAACGAGCCTCACGCGAGGTTCGCGCTCGCGGATCAACGCGCATTCGTCTTCGGGGAGGTCGACGGCGATGGCGAGGGTCAGGCGCTGGTCGTTCGAGCGTGGCATGAGGTCTCCTTTCGCTCCTTCAATCCTAGGGGGAACGCACTGGTGAATCCTCTACAGTGGTGGGGAAAACTAGCGCCGCACACCAAAAGGAGACTTGTCGTGAGCCAGACCCCGCTCATCATCATGGGCGTGCAGGGCACGGGAAAATCCACCGTCGGAAAGGCCCTCGCTGACCGTCTAGGGCTGACGTTCATCGACGGCGACGATCTTCACCCAGCGGCCAATAAAGCCAAAATGGCTTCGGGAACTCCGCTCACCGACCAGGACCGCGCTCCATGGCTGGACGCGATCGGCGAGACCATCGCGCGTGAGCGCGCGAAAGGCGTCACGTGCGCGATCGTGTGCTCCGCGCTTAAACGCCGCTACCGCGATCAGCTGCGCTCCTTCGCACCGGATCTCCAATTCGTGCACCTTGCGGGAAGTCGAGAACTCATCGCTGGGCGCATCGCGCACCGTCACCACGAGTACATGCCCGCTTCGCTTCTTGATTCCCAGTTCGCGACTCTCGAACAGCTTGACGACGACGAAGCTGGCATCATCGCGAGCATAGAACAGCCCGCGAAGGACGTCGTCGAGAACATCATCACCGGCCTCAATGACGGCACTCGCACCTGCTAGGCGCGCGGCAAGGATCTATGCAGGGTCAAAAGCTAGGTTGGCGCCATGATTTTCATTAACGTGAAATACCAGGTCAAGCCCGAAGAGACCGCCACCTTCCTCGAGAAACTTGCGGATTACACGAACGCGTGCCGCGCGGAGGAAGGTTGCCTCTTCTTCGAGTGGTACCGCAGCACGGAGCGCGAAAACGAATTCCTCCTTGTCGAGATGTACCGTGACGCCGAGGCCGGAGAGAAGCACGTCAACGCCCCGCACTTCCAGGCCGGCCTGGATGCCATGCGCCCGCTCATCTCTGAAACTCCCGAGATCATCTCGAAGGACATCGAAGGTGAAGGCTGGGGTCCCATGGGTGAACTCGCGGATTAAGTCCCAACCGGTGCCACCTCTCACGTGAACGTGACTCACCAGCCCTTTCCCGTGGTACCGTGACTCGTTTGCAAATATTCGCGAGATGAGTCAAAGGATGTGAACGATGAGCGCGTGGGACGTCTTTACCGACCTCGGCTGGATGGGCCTTCTGATCCTCATCGGTGTGCTTTTGCGCGCCTGGGTCAAGCCGATTCAGTCTCTCTTCTTGCCCGCCGGCCTGATCGCCGGGCTTCTCGGCCTTATTCTCGGCCCCAACGTCTTGAACATCATCCCGTTCAGTAGTTCCGTCCCCATCTACTCCTCGATCCTGATCGCGGTCGTATTCGCGGCGCTTCCGTTCACCTCGAAAATCGCGGGACTCGGCAACGTGTTTCGTGCTGTTCGCACCATGTGGTCCGTCTCCCAGGCCATCTCGGTTCTCCAATGGGGCTTCGGTCTGATTTTCGCCCTCGGCATTCTCAGTTTGTTCTTCAATGACCTGCCCGACGGCTTCGGCTTGCTCCTCGCAGCCGGCTTCATGGGCGGCCACGGCACGGCAGCCGCGATTGCTGACGGTTTTGGCAACACATGGCCCGAGGCACTTTCCCTCGCGATGACGTCCGCCACGATCGGCATCATCCTGTCCGTCGTGGGCGGAATCGCGATCATCAAGGTCGAATCGATGCGCGGCAACACGGCCTACCTCAAGGACTTCAAGTCGCTTCCGAAGGATCTTCGCACGGGCATCATCGCCGAAGAGAACCGCGAATCGATTGGTGTTTCTCCCGTATCCTCGACGAGCCTGGACCCGATCACCTACCACCTGGGGCTGCTCTTCATGATTGCGGCCTTCGCCTACATGTTCACCTCGTGGGCGAATAGCCAGGTCGAGTGGCTGTCGGTTCCTACCTTCAGCGTCTCGTTCCTCCTCGGGTACGTCGTGCTGTTCGTTCTCAAAGCATTCAAAGCGGAAAACGTCTTCGAAGGGAAAATTTTTGAGCGTGGAAGCGGCATGTCAACCGACCTGCTCGTGGCCTTCGGCGTAGCCTCGATCGATCCGAAGGTCGTGGCCTCCTACTGGCAGCCGCTTCTCATTCTTATCCTCGCGGGCACCTTGTTCGTGCTTGCCTACTACGTGTTCGTCTCCAAGAAACTCTTTGCCGATCACAAGGTTGAGCAAGGCATCTTCACGTGGGGCTGGAACACCGGTACCGCCGGTATGGGCATGGCGCTCCTGCGCATCGTTGATCCCGACATGAAGTCCAAGACGCTCGACTACTACGGCATCGCCTATATCCCGATCGGCTTCGTCGATATCGCGACCATCGCAACGCTCCCGGCTCTAGTCCTCGCGGGCGCCTCGTGGTGGGTAGCGCTTGCCCTCACCCTCGCGGGCGCCATCATCCTCGCGCTCGCATTTAGGCACCGCGAGCCCGCGCCCACGACGAGCATGATTGAAAGCGTCGGCGTGCACGGCACGTTTGACCACAGGGCAGAGTAAGGCTCGTTGGGCTCGTGCCATACCTCGATATTCCCGTACCCGTCAGATGGAGTGACCTCGACGGGTACGGGCACGTTAATAACACCGCGTATCTGCGGCTGCTCGAGGAGGCTCGCACGAGGGCCTTTTGGCAGCCGTCGGACACCGAGCTCGCGAACGGCGCCCCCGCCTACCCAACCGCGCTCACAGAGCTGTCGCCGGGCGGTGCCTTCCACACGCTCGTGGCCGCCCACACGATCGAGTACGCGCGCCAGCTCGGTTACCGCCGGGACGGGGTCATCGTGCGCACGTGGATCTCGAAGCTTGGGGGAGCGTCGCTCGACCTCGACTACGAAATACTCACGGCCGACGAACTGGAGCGGCCCTACGCGATCGCGCGCACGACGATCGTGATTGTCGAGGCCGAAACCGCGAAGGCCGTGCGCATGCCCACACGGCTACGCACGGCCCTCGAGAGCTTCACAAGCGCGCCGCTGACATTCCGGCGCGCGTAGCGCGTTTTTCTACGCCGACTCCTGGAAGCGCGGGAGCGCAAACTCGATGCCCCGCTTATCGAACTCGGCGCGAAGGCGCTTGCGGATCTCGCGCTCCACATCCCACTGCTTGCCGGGGATGGTGTCGGCAGTGATCCGGCGCTGGTAGCGAGCACCGTCGACCGAAAGAATTCCGGTGGCCTGGGGCGCGCCGACAATGAGCTTCGACCACTTTTGATCGGCCTTGAGCGTATCGAACACGGCGTGGATCGCCTCCGTCACCGCAGCATCATCGGCGCTGCTCGCGATATCGAGCATGACGAACGCTGTTCCGAGGCCGCGCGAGTAATTGCCGAGCGAAATAATCTCCCCGTTGCGCACCGTCCACAGGACGCCGTTGAGGCCGCGCACCTGGGTGACGCGCAAATTCACGTTTTCGACGGTTCCCTCGGCGAACTGAAGATCGACGTAATCGCCGACGGCCACCAGATCCTCGAACAGCATGATCACGCC
Source organism: Dermabacter sp. HMSC08H10 (assembly GCF_001807585.1). Lineage (NCBI taxonomy): Bacteria > Bacillati > Actinomycetota > Actinomycetes > Micrococcales > Dermabacteraceae > Dermabacter > Dermabacter sp. HMSC08H10. Next base: position 148,180 of record NZ_KV789429.1, on the reverse strand, counting down.
CGCAAGAACGTCCTTGATGAGCGTTTGCGCGCCGATACCGGCGGCCAGGCCGGCAACACCAAGCGAGGCGATGATCGGCGCGATGTTGACGCCCACTTGCGCGAGGATCATGACGAACGCGATCGACCAAATGACGACGCTCGCGACATTCTTCGACGCCGTCGAGAGGGTGTCCGCACGCTGCTTGCGGCGCTCCTCGTGGGCGGCGGCGAGGCCGGCATCGGGGTGCTTCTTCACGACGACGTTGGTCATGCGAGAAATACGCGAACCCGATTGGTACATCGTCTGAAAAATGCGATTGACCAGTATGCCCACTACGAAGCGCACGAGTAGGGCGACCAGAATGATCACGAGGATCGTGACGCCATTGGAGAGTAGCCACTGGCCTATCCGGTCCACGAGCGAGAAAGCCTCTTGGGTCGTGGTTTCTGCCAAAAAGTTCATGCCCCCACCGTAGGAGGGAAACCTTGAGACGGGCATGAAAAGGCGGCCCCACCGATGGTGAGGCCGCCCACGGTTTCCGACGGTGGCCGCGCCCTCAGCGCAGCCTCCTCAGCGGACTACTTGTCGGCGTTTTGGACGCGCACCGCACGCGCGACGGAGTCGCGACCCTCGAGGACGGGGCGGCGCATGCCGTAGATCGCGTCTTCATGCGAAGCGAGCCACTCGTCCGCTTTCGCGACGATCTCTTCGCTCGGGTACTGGCCCGGGAAGTAGCCCTGGATAAGACGGTTCGCGATCTCGCTCGAGCGTGACGCCCATGCCTTCTCGATCATCTCGAAGTACGGATCGATGTACGGCGCGCGCAATTCCTCGCTCGCGCGGTTGAAGCCCACGATGGCGCAGGTGAGGTGCTCGTTCGCAAGCGTGTCCTCGCCGACGGTCTTCTTCCACGCTGCTGCCTTCGCCTCGGCAGTGGGGATCGCGGCCTTCGCCGTGAGGGCGCTCTTACGGCCGTTTTGCGTGTCGTCGCTCGCGAGCACCTCGTCGATTCCGGCCTCGTCGATAGCGCCGAGAGCGGCGAGAGCGATGGTGATCTGCCACTTGAGGTCGGTATCGATTTCGCGGTCCGCGAGGGTGAGAGATCCTTCGAACAGACCCTTGACCGTGTCGAGGTCGTCCTTGCCGGCAAACTGCAGATACGACTCGAGGAATTGGAGCTGCTGATCGCTGCCACCGTCGGCCCCCTGCGTGAGCTCCCACAGAGCCGACGCAACCTTCTTCTCGCGCTCAGCGCGATCAGCCGGGGCCGCGTAGCGCGTGCCCACGAGGTCCAGACGCCCGAGGAGCGTGCGCAGAACCGAGGAGTCCTTTTCGCGGTCGATGTTCTTCAGGAGAAGATCGAGGTAGCGGCGGCTCGGAAGTTCGGCGTCTCGCGTCATGTCCCACGTGGCGCTCCACACGAGGGTGCGAGCGAGCTCGTCGTCGATATCGCGCAGGTGCTCGAGGGCGAACGCGAGCGAATCGTCGTCGAGGCGGACCTTCGCGTAGGTGAGGTCCTCGTCGTTGATGAGCCACAGGTCGGCCTTCTTGCCCGCGAGATCCGCGATCTCGGTGCGCTCACCGTCGATGTCGGTCTCGACGCTCACGGTGCGGGTCACGACGCCGCCCTCGAGGCTGTAGCCGCCGATCTTGAGTCGGTGCGGGCGGATCGTGGGGTGCTCGCTCGCGGCGGACTGCAGAACTGCGAACGACGCGACGGTGCCGTCGTTATTGCGATCAATCTCGGGGCGGAGCGTGTTCACGCCGGTCGTCTCGAGCCACAGCTTGCTCCACGAGCGAAGGTCGCGGCCGCTCGTGGCCTCGAGCTCGTCGAGCAGATCATTGAGGGTCGTGTTCTGCCACTCGTACTTCTTGAAGTACGCGCGAAGACCCTTAAAGAACGACTCCTCACCGACGTATGCGACGAGCTGGCGCAGAACCGAGGCGCCCTTCGCGTAAGTGATGCCGTCGAAGTTCGTCTCTACCGCGTCGAAGTCCACCATGTCGGCCACGATCGGGTGCGTGGACGGCAGCTGGTCCTGGCTGTAGGCCCAGGCCTTTTCCGAACCAGCGAAGGTCGTCCATGCGTTCGTCCAGCGAGTAGCGCGCGCAGAAGAGAGGGTCGAGGCGAACTCAGCGAAGGACTCGTTGAGCCACAGGTCGTCCCACCACTTCATCGTGACAAGGTCGCCGAACCACATGTGAGCGAGCTCGTGGAGGATCGTGAGGTCGCGGCGTTCGCGGATTGCGTCCGAGACGGCGCTGCGGAACACGTAGCGCTCCACGAACGTCACGGCGCCCGGGTGCTCCATCGCGCCCATGTTGTATTCGGGCACGAAGATCTGGTCGTAGGTCGGGAACGGGTAGTCGTAATCGAAGAGATTCTCGTAGAACTCAAAGCCCTGCTGGGCGATCGAAACGATGTACTCGCCATCGAGGTACGGGGCGAGAGACGCGCGCGCGTAGACACCCGCGGGGATCTCGCGGCCGTTGCGGGAGGTGATCGTGCCGTCGTAGCCCTCGTACTTGCCTGCGATGAGAGCCGTCAGGTAGGTCGAGATCTTCGGTGTTTTTTCGAAAGTCCACGTGGCGATCGGCTGACCGTCGGAATCCTCACCGGCCGGGACGGGCTCGGGGCTCGGGGCGATCGAAATGACGCGCCAGTGGGCGGGAGCGGTGATCGTGAAGGCGAAGGTGGCCTTGAGGTCGGGCTGTTCGAAGTTGGCGTACATGCGGCGGGCATCGGACACCTCGAACTGGGTGTAGAGATACACCTCGTTGTCGACCGGGTCGACCATGCGGTGCAAGCCTTCGCCCGTGTTCATGTAGGCGCCGTTGGCGCGGATGGTAATGACGTTCTCGCCGACCTTGAGCGCGGGAAGCTGGACGCGCGCGCCGTCGAAACGTTCGCCGGGGTTGTCGAGGGTCTCGCCGTTGAGGGTGATCTCGAGGACTTCGGGAGCGATGAGGTCGACGAAGGTTTCGCGAGCCTCGGTGGCGTTGACGTAGATGGTGGATTCCGTGAGGAATGTCTTGGGGCCCTTGGTGAGGTCAAGCTTCACGTCGTAATGGGAGGTGCTGAGGAACGAGGAGCGTTCCTGCGCCTCGGCGCGGGTGAGATTTTCAGAGGTCATTCTCGAATTCTCCTAGGGTTGAGGGGGCCGCATCGCGTGCGGGTCCCCTCCATCTTCGCATCGCAGGGTGGGAGCGGGTGGGGTGAATGCACGGACGTGAGGGCTGGGCGAGCGGGTAGTGCCCGGCCGCCCGGAGGGATAGGGAGTCCGACGCCGAAGTAGTTTTTGCAATGGTTTAGTTTCTTAAAGATCGTTTCTGACCAGGGTTTCTTTTGCGCGTGGCGCTGGTAGGGTTGTCGTATGGCATCACTAAATCCTCTTAATTGGCCTGTGCTGAGGCAGGCCAAGTCTCGCGATGTGCTGGGGCTCGGCCCCACCTCCCAGTCGCCCACCTATCAGAACCTCGAGGCGCGTACGACAACCGCCGACAAGGTCGTTGAGAGCGTGTGCCCCTACTGCGCCGTTGGCTGCGGCCAGCGCGTGTACGTCAAAGACAACAAGGTCATCCAGATCGAGGGCGACCCCAACTCGCCAATCTCGCGTGGCCGCCTGTGCCCGAAGGGTTCCGCGAGCGAGCAGCTCGTCAACGCTCCCGGGCGCGTGACCGACATCCTCTACCGCGCTCCAAAGTCGAAAGAGTGGGTCAAGCTTGATCGCGAGACCGCTATGTCGATGATTACCGAGCGTTACCTCGAGGCGCGCAAGAAGCACTGGCAAGATACCGACGAACACGGCCGCCCCGTGCGCCGCACGCTCGGTATCGCTTCGCTCGGTGGCGCGACCATCGATAACGAGGAAAACTACCTCATCAAGAAGCTGTTTACCGCCACGGGTGCTATTCAGATCGAGAACCAAGCCCGCATATGACACAGCGCCACGGTTCCCAGTTTGGGATCCTCGTTTGGGCGCGGCGGAGCCACGCAGCCGGTGCAGGACCTCGCGAATGCGGACTGCATCATCATCCAAGGCTCCAACATGGCCGAGTGTCACCCGGTCGCTTTCCAGTGGGTTATTGAAGCGAAGCTTCGCGGCGCACGTGTGATCCACGTCGACCCGCGCTTCTCGCGCACCTCGGCGCTTGCCGATAAGTACATTTCGACCCGCGCAGGCGGCGACATCGTTCTGCTCGGTGCTCTCATCAACCACGTCCTCGAGAACAACCTGTTCTTCGAGGAGTACGTGAAGCACTACACGAACGCTTCGACGCTCATCAGTGAGGACTATCAGGATCCCGAGGATCTCGATGGCTTCTTCTCGGGCTTCGATCCCGAGACTGGCGCGTACGACCCGTCGAGCTGGCAGTACGAAATGGACGAGGAGAAGAACCTCCCCGTTCGCGACGAAACCCTGCAGCACCCGCGTACCGTCTTCCAAATCCTCAAGCGCCACTTCAAGCGCTACACCCCCGAGGTTGTGGAGAAGGTTTGTGGCGTGAGCCAGGAAGACTTCGCGTACATCGCCGAGTCGATTGTGAAGAACTCGGGTCGCGACAAGACGACCGCGTTCTGCTACGCCGTGGGCTGGACCCAGCACACAGGCGGCGCGCAGTTCATCCGCACAGCCTCGATTCTCCAGCTGCTCATGGGCAACGTGGGCCGCCCCGGTTCGGGCATTCTCGCGCTTCGCGGGCACGCCAACATTCAGGGCGCGACCGACATCCCGGCCCTCTTCCACATCCTCCCCGGCTACCTTCCGATGCCGAAGGCTGGCGTGACGGACACGTGGGAGACCTACCTTGATTCGGTGGGCACAAAGAAGCAGAAGGGCTTCTGGGCGAAGTCGGAGGAATTCACCGCAAGCCTTCTCAAGGCGTGGTGGGGCGAGTCCGCGACTAAGGAGAACAACTTCCACTTCGACTACCTGCCGCGACTCACCGGTGCGCACGGTACCTACCAGACCCTGCAGCTCATGCTCCAGGACAAGGTGGACGGCTACTTCGTGCTCGGCCAGAACCCCGCGGTCGGGAGCTCGAACGGTCGCTTGCACCGCAAGGCGCTGAGCCACCTCAAGTGGCTTGTCGTTCGCGACTTCAACATGATCGAAACGGCCACGTTCTGGAAGAACGGTCCCGAGATCGAAACGGGCGAGTTGAAGACCGAAGACATCGACACCGAAGTGTTCTTCATGCCCGCCGCGAACCACACTGAGAAGGCCGGTTCGTTCACGCAAACGCAGCGCATGGTGCAGTGGCGCCACCAGGCGGTCACGCCGCCGGGCGATGCCGAAAGCGAGCTGCAGTTCTTCTTCGATCTCGGCAACCGTATTCGCGAAGCCCTCAAGGATTCGGACGATCCTCGCGATCGGCCCGTGCTTGACATGACGTGGGACTACCCGCTCGATGAACACGGCGAGGTCGATGCCGAAGCTGTGATTCGCGAGATCAACGGGTATTACACCGAGGGTGAGAACAAGGGCAAGCCCCTTGCGAAGTTCGTCGATATGAAGGCTGACGGTTCCACCGCCGGTGGCTGCTGGATCTACGCCGGTGTGTATGCCGACGGCATCAACCATGCGGCGGTGCGCGAGCCCGCCGATGGCCGCCCCTACACCGAAAGGGAATGGGGCTGGGTGTGGCCGGCCAACCGCAAGATCCTTTACAACCGCGCTTCCGCGGACCCCGAGGGCAAGCCTTGGAGCCCGGAGAAGGCATGGATCTGGTGGGACGAAGACCAGGAGAAGTGGGTCGGTCACGACGTCCCCGACTTCCCCGTGGGCCTCAACCCGAAGGCACGCCCCGATGCGACCGTGGGTGGCCCCGCGGCGCTTGCCGGCGATGACGCGTTCATCATGCAGCCCGACGGTAAGGGCTGGCTGTTCGCACCGAAGGGCATGATCGATGGCCCGATCCCGACTCACTACGAGCCCGTGGAATCGAAGCTGCCGAACATCATGTACCCGCAGCAGAACCAGCCGACTCGCGTGGTCATGCCTCGCGAAGAGAACCTCACCGCGCCCGGTTACGGCGAGCCTCTCCAAGAGGTGTACCCGTACGTGTTCACGACCTACCGCCTCACCGAGCACCACACGGCGGGTGGCATGAGTCGCTGGCTCCCGTATCTCGCGGAACTTCAGCCGGAGATGTTCGCGGAGATTTCTCCCGAACTCGCCGAGGAAGTTGGCGTGAAGAACGGCGAATGGGCCACCCTCATCTCGCCGCGAGCGGCGATCGAGGCGCGCGTACTTGTGACGAAGCGTTTCAAGCCGCTGAACGTCAACGGTCACACCGTTCATCAGATCGGCCTCCCATACCACTGGGGTGTTGGCGAGGACGCGATCATTACCGGTGACGGTGCGAACGATCTGCTGGGCATCACGATGGACCCGAACACCGGCATCCAAGACTCGAAGTACTCTTCGGTCGCGATGATTCCGGGTCGCAGGCCCCGCGGTCCTGAGCTCGTGGATCTCGTGGAGAAGTATCAGCGCGAAGCCGGGATCACTCTCGAGACCGGCATGCAACGCGTGACTGTCCCTGCGAATGACACCGGCAAGGCCGAGACCAGCACGGAGCAGGATGCAAAGGTCGCCGAGGAGACGACCCGCGGCTCGAACACCGCGGGCTTCACGGGGATTGCCGCGTCGAAGCCTGGTTCGAAGGAGGCGAAGCGCCGCGCCGATAAGGCCGACGTCAACATGGCCTCGGGGAACGATGGTCCCGACGGCGAAACCGGCCGCACGAGCATGGTCAACGACAACTCCCAAGCTTCCCACGACGAGAATGGAGGTGTGTGATGAGCCTTCTCAACACGACCGCTGACCCCATCTCCGTTGCGGGATGGGAGCACACACACGACCGCAAAGGCTTCTTCACCGATACGTCGATTTGTATCGGCTGTAAAGCCTGCGAGGTCGCGTGTAAGGAATGGAACCGCAACCCTCAGGACGGTAACTTCGAGCTGCTCGGGTCGTCATTCGACAACACGGGCTCGCTCGGCGCGAATACGTGGCGTCACGTGGCCTTCATTGAGCAGTCGGAGAAGCGCATCGAGCAGGCCCGCGAGTCGGGTCGCCAGCTCGTGAACCTTGGCATGCCGAAGATCGGCAAGAAGCCGCCGAGTGAGCAGCAGCCAAAGCACACGGACGAATTCCGTTGGCTCATGGCGTCGGATGTCTGCAAGCACTGCACGCGCGCGGGCTGCCTCGATGCATGTCCCACGGGCGCGCTATTCCGCACGGAATTTGGCACCGTCGTTGTGCAGGCAGACGTCTGCAACGGCTGCGGTACGTGTGTGTACACGTGCCCGTTCGGTGTGATCGAGCGCCGCGACGACGGCACCGTGTCACCGAAGACCGACCGCGACGACCGCCCTCACCTCGAACAGGACATCCCGAATAAGGGCACGGCCAACAAGTGCACGCTGTGCTACGACCGCCTCAAAGACGGTCAGCAGCCCGCGTGTGCCCAAACCTGCCCCACGACGTCGATCAAGTTCGGTGATCGCGAAGACATGGTCGCGAAGGCCAAGGAACGCGTGAAGAAGCTCCATGAGGAGGGCATGACCGAAGCCCGCCTCTACGGCGCAAACTCGAACGACGGCGTGGGTGGTCTCGGCTCCGTCTTCCTTCTCCTCGACGAACCGGAGGTTTACGGTCTTCCGCCGGACCCGCGCGTGGGCACGATGGACCTGCCGAAGATGTATGGTCGCGCAGCCCTCGCAGCCGGTGCAATGATCGCAACGACCGCCCTCATGTTTGTGGGAGGTAAGAGGAAATGAGCCAGAACGAGTTCGATAGCTACCGCCCGCCGCAGCCGATGCGCCGCAAGCGTCGGCCTGAAGCAACCAAGTATGACGGCGCCCGTAAGCGTGGTCAGAACCGTATGGGCGAAGTCTCGATGGTCGAGGACGTCCAGTTCACGAGCTACTACGGTCGTCAGATCGTCAAGGCGCCGCCGTGGGAGTACCCGATCGGCGTGTACCTGTTCCTCGGCGGTGTCGCCGGTTCCTCGGGCCTCATCGCGCTTGCCGCGGGGGCGACCGGGCGTGAGACGCTGCGCCGTAACGCGCGCGTTGGCTCGATCGTCGCGCTCGGCATCGGCACCGTCAGCCTCATCGAGGACCTCGGTCGACCAGAGCGCTTCTTGAACATGATGCGCACGTTCAAGCCGACGAGCCCCATGAACCTCGGTACGTGGATCATTTCGGCGTACGGCGTGAACGCGGGTGTGACATTTGCGAATGAGTTTGACCGTATGACGGGGGAGAAGCTCCCCCTCGGTCCGCTTCGCAAGGTTGCGCGCGCTTTCGAGAAGCCTGCGGCGTGGGGCCAGGCGGCGACGGGTGCTCCGCTCGCGGTGTACACCGCGGTGCTGCTCGGTGACTCGGCGCTTCCCGCCTGGAATGGCGGAAAGTTCTCGCTTCCGTTCCTGTTTGCATCCTCGGCGACCCTGGCCGCTTCGGGCACGGCGATGCTGTCGACCCCGCTTGACGAGATCGGTCCCGTTCAGCGCCTCGCACTCGCGGGCGTTGCGGGCGATATGCTCTCACTGCGCGCGATGAAGAAGGAAATGCACCCACTCGAAGCCGAGCCGCTGGAAATCGGCGATGGTGGCAAGAAGATGCACATCGCCGAGAAGCTTCTCATCGCGGGCGCCGTCACGGGCCTGTTTGCGAAGAAGCATCGCGCGATTGCTATCGCCTCGGGCGCGTGCCTTGCCGCGGCAAGCGCGTTTACACGTTTCGGCATCCTCGACGCGGGCTTCCAGTCGGCGCGCGACCCCAAGTACACGGTGATCCCGCAGAAGGAACGCCTCGAGCGTCGCCGTAAGCACGGCATCGTGGACGATTCGATCGTGACGGGTCCCGAGACCGACTAGCGTCCTCTGGATTCCATAGAAGTTGTGGGGGTTATGGCCAAGTGCCATAGCCCCCACTTTTTCGTGAGCCGCATCGGCTTAGATCGAGTCGCGGCAGCTCAAACCCCCGTAACCCCTATGCAATTCACGGAAGATCGAGGGCGGACTCGTACACGGTGCGGGCCTTTCGCTCAGCTTCTTCCGACGGCGCCTAGCGGACCTGGACGCTGCCTGCGGGCGCGTCGTCGCTCGCGGCCACGATCTCACCGATGACCGGGTACCCGGGGATCTCTCCCACGACGAGAAGGCCGCCCGAGGTCTGCGCGTCGGCGAGGAACAGCAGATCCTCTTCCGTGATGCCCGCTCCTGCACGAAGTGAGGGGCGCACCCAGTCGAGGTTGCGTCGAGTGCCGCCGGAGATGAAGCCCCCCGCAAGCGCGTCGAGAGCATCGCCCATCGCCGGCACGGCCGCGCGCTCGAGAACGGCGCTCACGCCCGAGGCGCGCGCCATTTTGTGCAAATGGCCGAGCAGGCCGAATCCGGTCACGTCGGTTGCGGCCTTGGCGCCGGCTGCAAGTGCCTTCCGAGAGGCTTCGGCGTTGAGCGTCGTCATCCATTTCACGGCTTCGTCGATGCTCGAGCCGGTGGCCTTGTGGCGGTTGTTCAAAAGACCCACGCCGATCGGTTTCGTAAGCGTAAGCGGCAGGCCAACCTCGGCTGCATCGTTGCGCAGGAGGGCGTCGGGCTTCGCGATGCCCGTGACCGCCTGGCCGTACTTCGGTTCGGGGTCATCGACGCTGTGACCCCCGATCACGGGAACGCCAGCCTCGCGCCCTACGTCGAGGCCCCCGCGCAGCACCTCCGAAAGCATCTCCATGGGGAGTTTTTCGCGCGGCCATCCCACGAGGTTGATCGCGACAACCGGCTCGCCGCCCATCGCGTAAATATCTGAAAGGGCGTTCGCCGCAGCGATGCGGCCCCAGTCGTAAGGGTCATCGACGACGGGCGTGAAGAAATCCGCAGTCGACAGCACCGCGAGGTCGCCACGCACCTTAACCGCGGCGGCATCATCGCCGTCATCGAGCCCCACGATCACCGAGTCGAATTTCTGACCGGTGAGTGCCTTCACGGCATCCTCGAGCTCGCCCGGTGGGATTTTGCACGCGCAACCGCCGCCATGCGCCATCGTGGTGAGGCGTGGGTAGTTGCTGAAGTCTGGTGTTTCTGTGGCCTGGGTATCGTCGTCGATGGTCATGCATTCCACTCTAGGCATTTTCACTGGTAAATTCGTGCTTGGAGGTGTACGTGTCCTGGTGGGCGCCCCGGTCTTCAAAACCGGTGATATCGAGTAGCTCGGTATGGCGGGTTCGATTCCCGTCCGCCTCCGCCAAGCTTTCGCGCCTCGCCTTTGTGGGCGGGGCGCGCGCGTGGCACGTGGAGTTCTGGTCCGACGCCTGCCACGCCACCGCGATCCCGAGTTTTGAGCGAAGGTGCCCCGCGACATGTCACGAACCGCGTCCCCGGTAGCAGGCGACGATCCACGACGGCGGATCCCACGGACCGATGCTGTACTCGCGCTCGATGAGGTCGAACGAGCGAAGCAACGCCTTGGGGAAGAGCGCGTACGCGATGTTGTGCGTGACATGCAGAGTCGTGCCCGGGCGGGGGAAATCGCGCCGGAAGACGTCGAGGGCGCGGTGATCGCCGCGCTCGAGGGCGTGCACGCGTGCGCGCTCACGCCCGTGCTCAACGCAACGGGAGTCATCGTCCACACCAATCTTGGGCGTGCCCCTCTTTCACCTCAGGCGATCAACGCCTTGGAAGCCGCTGCGGGCTACGTTGATGTCGAGTTCGATCTGGCAACGGGCCTTCGCGGGAAGCGCGGCGTTTCGACGCGCGAGGCGCTCCTCAAGGCGTGCCCTGCAGCGCAGGACGCGCTTGCGGTCAACAATGGCGCTGCGGCGCTCTCGCTCATCGCGACGGCCCTTGCCGGTCCGGGATCGGGCAAGCGGCGCGAGATTGTCCTGAGCCGCGGTGAGATGATCGAGATCGGCGCGGGATTTCGCCTCACCGAGCTCATCGAGTCGACGGGCCCCGTGATCCACGAGGTCGGCACGACGAATCGCACGCATCTTGCCGACTACGAAAAGGCTCTCGGAGAAAACACGGCGGCGCTCCTCAAGATCCACGCGAGCAATTACGTCATCAAAGGCTTCACAAGCGCTGTTGGCATCGCTGAACTCGCCGATCTCGCGCACGCCCACGATCTCCCGCTCATCGTCGACATCGGTTCGGGGCTCTTTTCCCCGGAGCCGCTGCTACCGGACGAACCGACCCTCACCGAGGCCCTTGAACAAGGCGCTGATCTCGTCCTCGCGAGCGGCGATAAACTCGTGGGAGGCCCACAAGCGGGGCTCATCCTTGGAAAGAAAGAGTGGGTTGAGCGCGTGGCTCGCCACCCCCTCGCGCGGGCGATGCGCGCCGATAAACTCCTGCTCGCCGCGCTCGAGGCAACCGTCGCAGGCCCTACACCTCCCGTGCTCGAAGCCCTCCACACCGAACCCGCTGCGCTCAAAACCCGCACCGAAAAGCTTGCGCGTGCAATCCACGAGCGCGTGAACGTGACGTGCGAGGTTGTTCCGCACGACGGCCGCGTCGGCGGGGGAGGCGGTGCAGAGGTTCCAATCCCGGGATGGGCGCTGCGCGTGCCCGAGCATCTGGCGAGCGAACTGCGCGCGCTCGAGCGACCAATCATCGCGACTACGCGAGACGGCGCCTGTCTTATTGACGTGCGCTGCATCCCCGAATTCGAGGATGATGAGCTTGCGAGCGCGATCGCCGCGCTCATGAAACGCTAGGAGGGACGCATGCACGTCATCGCGACCGCCGGGCACGTTGACCACGGCAAAAGCACACTGATCCGCGCGCTCACCGGCATTGAAACGGACCGCTGGGAAGAAGAGCAACGCCGCGGTCTCACCATCGACCTGGGCTTCGCGTGGTGTGCGCTTCCCTCCGGGCGAGAAGTGAGCTTCGTGGATGTTCCGGGCCACGAACGCTTCATTGGCAATATGCTCGCGGGGCTTGGCCCGGTGCCTATCGTGCTGTTTGTCGTCGCCGCCGATGAAGGCTGGAGCGCCCAATCGAGCGACCACCGTGATGCCGTGAAGGCCCTCGGGATCTCCCACGGCATCATCGTTATCACTCGCGCCGACCGCGCGCCCGAACGCGTCGAGGCCGTGATCGACGAGGCCCGGCGTGAGCTCGCGGAGACCGGCCTTGCAGATGCGCCCGCGTGCGGCGTCTCGGGTGTGACCGGTGAGGGGATCGATGAGCTGAAGCGCGTGCTCGATGAACTCGTGGCAAGCGTCGCAGCTGCATCCCCGCATGAAAACGTGAGGTTGTGGATCGACCGTTCCTTCACGATTGACGGAGCCGGAACTGTCGTGACCGGAACCCTTGGGGCCGGCACCGTGCGCCCCGGCGACGACCTCACACTCGTGAGCACCCGGCACGGCGGCGCCGTGCCTCGCACGGTGAGCGTGAGGGGCGTGCAGTCGCGAGGCACGCGCGAAGATGTGGTGGAACCCGTGAGCCGTGCCGCCCTCAACCTTCGCCAGATACCCGCGAGCGAGATCCATCGCGGCGACGTGCTTCTTACGCCCGGCGCTTTCCACCTCACGCGTGTCGTGGACGTGCGCAGCGTGAGCGGAGACAGCCTCGACGACGTGCCGCGCGAGACCACGATCCACGTGGGAAGCGCAGCCGTGACCGCGCGCGTGCGGCCCCTTGGTGCCGACCACGCCCGGCTCACCTTTGACCTGCCTCTCCCGCTCGTGATCGGGGATCGCCTGGTCATGCGCGGCACGGGGGAGCGGGCTGTTCTCGGGGGCGTGCGCGTTCTCGACGTGGACCCGCCCGAACTGCGCAGGCGCGGCGCGGGGAACGCGCGCGAAAGCGAGCTCGAGCACATGAGCGAGCACGGCGACGCGAGGCGCGAGATCGAGCGGCGCGGGGCCATGCGCTCGAGCGATCTAAGAAAAATGGGCTTCGAGGTTGAGGGAGAGCGCGAGGGGATCGTGTCCGACGGCGGCTGGCTCGTGAGCGCAGCATTCCTCGAACACCGCGCGAAAGCACTCGCCGAACGCGTGGACGCGGCCGCGAAGGTGAACCCGCTCCGCCCGGGGCTCTCCCGCAAAGAGGTGAGCGAAGCCCTCGAGCTTCCCGCCCTCGAGCTTTTGCCGATGATCGTGCGTCAAGCCGCGTGTGTCGAGCGCGACGGCCTCATCGTTGACCCCTCGGTACAGGTGGGCCTCGGCGAGGCCGAAGCGAGCGTTGCCGCGCTCGAGGCAAAGCTCAAGAAAGACCCGTTCAACGCCCCGGAGCTTGGCGAATTGGCTGCGCTCGGACTTAGCGCGAAAGAGCTGGCCGCTGCAGCGAAACAGGGGCGGCTCTTGAGAATTGGGCAGCCGTCGGACAACCTCGTTCTACTGCCCACCGCGCCCGCGCTGGCAATGCGCGAGCTCGCGGCCCTCCCGCAGCCGTTCACCACCTCGGAAGCGCGCCGCGCGCTCGGTACCACGCGACGCACCGTGATTCCGCTTCTCGAGCATCTCGACAAGAAGGGGTGGACGCGTCGCATCGATGCGGGTCACCGCGAAATCGTTCGTTAACGACGCTCTCCCCGCTTCCGAGACTCTTCTGTGGAAGCCTCGTACGTTAAGCGCGTCCTGAGTTCGTGGAGCGCGTCAGGAAGATGTAAACAGTTACTGCAGTGGCGGTGAGCAAAGGCCAAACAATAAGGGGAACGGTGATCGCGCCGATATCCGCGAGTACACCCCCGAGAAGTGCAGCGAAGGGGACAGTGCCCATTGTCAACATGCGCATCGCAGCGCTCGCACGACCAAGGAACTTCTTGTCGACGACCTTCGCTATGTACGAGAACCCCGCGATGTTGGCGACGGTAAGGGTGAAAGCCCAACACGCAGATTGAATGAGGAAGAGGGCATGAGCCCAGTTCGGGGTCATGAGTGCCAGGAGTGGAAGGCACGCCACGAGCGCTTGAATGATGGAGCTTGAAATGTAGAGCGTTCGTACCGGGAGGGACTTCACGATCGCGGGAGCGAGCGATGCTGCGAGGATCCCTGCGATCGCCGACACCGTTCCGAGGATGCCGAAGAAGGGCATGCCAAGATCCAAAACCCTCAGAATGACGACGTTTACCATCGAGTCGCCCAAGGCGAGCCCAATGTTGCCAGCTGAAATCAGACACACGGCGCCGAAAAGAAAGCGATTACGACCAAGGATGCGGAAACCGTCGGTGAGCTTCTGAGAGAGAGTCCGTGTGTCGTTCTCGAGTTGAGACTCATCACTGCGATCGTCTGCGACGTGCGGGGCGCTGGCGTGATGAGTCGTGCTGTTCATCTGGGTTAGGCGCTGCATAGTACGCCAAGCGAAGACCAGAGCTAGAACGAAGAAGAGTGCGGCTGCTCCTGTAGCCGGAGTAGGACCTAGGAACGCCAAGGTGAATCCGGCTGCTGCCGGTGCGATGACTCCCGCAATGGAGTCCGCCATTGCCATTCTTGAGATGGCAGTTTCTATCTGGCCGCTGCTTCCGGCGACGAACGGGACCAGGCTCGTTTGGGCATTTTCCGAGGCGATAACGGATAAACCGAGAAAGAAGACGAGTGGCATAAAGAACACGGGACTCGTGAGCTCAAAAGTGAGACCGAGGCACAAGAGCGTGCCGAGCAGAACCTTGAGAGCAAGAGAAATCGTCAGAATCGTTTGCGGTCTGTAGTGGTCGACCAGAAGTCCGATGGGGAGCGCCAGAAAAAGGGCAGCTCCCGACTCGAGAAAATCCAAGATGCCGATCTGCGTCGTAGAAAACCCCAGGAGCGAAATCGCGATAATCGCTATGGAGGAGTCAATGAATTCACGACCGACGGCGTCACTCGCATTAGAAACTTGGAGGGACCGCAGGAGCCGTCGTTCCGTATTCTCACGTTGCACGACTTTGCGCTCCCTTCACTCAGAGCAAGAATCGTACGTTAAAAGCGCTCTCCCCGCACCGAGATGGACCCGGGAGGGGAGAGCGACGTGGAAATGGAGCGCGTGGTTAGACGAACTCGATTGTTGAATCTGCGTGGCCGAGGATCACGACCGGCGTGATCGCCTTGTAGCCCGCGGCTTCGATCTTCGCGCGATCGAAATCCACGAGCGGCTGGCCCGCGACCACTCGATCGCCGTTCTTCACGTGCAGGGTGAAACCCTCACCGTTCATCTTCACGGTATCGAGGCCCACGTGGATGAGGACCTCGGCTCCGTCGTCGAGCGTGAGCGCAACGGCGTGTCCCGTTGGGAAAGCCTGCGATACCACGCCAGCGGCGGGAGCCACGACCTGACTGCCGCTCGGGTCGATCGCGACGCCGCCACCGAGGAGCCGGTCGGCGAACGTTGAATCGGGAACATTCTCGAGCTGGACGATCGTTCCCTGAAGTGGCTGACGCATGCGCACGAGCGCGTACTCGGTCTTTTCGGCGACGGCAGTGGCGGCAGGAGCGGCAGTGGAGCCTTCGGAGCCTCCGACGGTTGCCGCAGCAGCATTGCTCTCGACCTCAGCGCGCGCGGGAGGCTCGATCGAACCATCCATGAGGCCGTCCATCGCGTCCTTCACGAACTGGACGTTGAGTCCGTAGATCACCTGGTAGAGGTTGCCACCGGGCTTCATGACGCCGGTCGCGCCCGCGGCCTTGAGAGCCTGCTCGTCGGCGAGAGACACGTCGTTGAGGCTCAGGCGAAGGCGCGTCGCGCAGTTCTCGACCTCGTCGATGTTGCCCTTGCCACCGAGGGCCTCGATAAACCGGTCGGCGGTGAGGATGTACTTGTCGGCGCCGGTGGCCGTGGAATCGCTCGCCTCGTCATCATCTTCGTCTGCGCCGCGACCGGGGGTCTTGAGATTCCACTTGAGAATCACGAAACGGAACACGAGGAAGTAGACCACGAACCAGAACGCGCCCATCACGAAGATGGCCCACGGGTTCATCGCGAGCGGGTTGACCCACTGGAGGACCAGGTCGATGAAGCCACCCGAGAAGCCGAAGCCCGAGCGGACGGGAAGGGCGGCAGTGACGCCCATCGAGATCCCCATGAAGATCGCGTGGATCAGGTAAAGGCCCGGAGCGAGGAACATGAAGAGGAATTCGAGCGGTTCCGTGATGCCGACGAGGAACGCCGCGAACGCTGCACCGATCAGGATGCCGCCCGTGGCTTTCTTCTTCTCAGGCTTGGACGTCACATACATCGCGAGGGCAGCACCGGGAAGGCCCATCATCATGACGGGGAAGAACCCGGTCATGTACTGGCCGGTCATGCCGCGAGTGCCTTGGCCTGCGAGGAAGTTGTTGAGGTCATTCACGCCCGCGATGTCGAACCAGAACACGGCGTTAAGCGCGTGATGAAGACCAAGCGGGATGAGCAGGCGGTTGAAGAAGCCATAGAGACCGGCGCCGACCGGGCCGAGCGTGAGCATCCACTCGCCAAAGGCCACGAGGCCACCGAAGACGAGCGGCCACACAAACATGAGCACGAGTGCGGCGACGAGAGAGAGGAGGGCCGAGATGATCGCAACCGAGCGCTTACCCGAGAAGAACGCGAGGAAGTCAGGAAGCTCCGTGTCCTTGAACTTCTCGAAGCTCCACGCTGCGATGAGGCCGCAGATGAGGGCCACAAAAACGTTATTGACCTTGCTGAATGCGGGGTCGACCTGCGCAACATCGCTCAGGCCCTGGAATTTCATGATCGTCTCAGGCTTGAGGAGACTGGTGACCGTGAGCCACGAGGTAAGGCCCGCGAGCGCGGCTACACCGTCGGCCTTCTTCGGCATGCCGATCGCGACACCGATCGCGAATAGGAGCGGGATGTTATCGATCAGCGCGCCACCCGCTGCCGCGAGGAACGCTCCGATGATGTTGTTCGGGTCTCCGGTCGCGCCAGCGATCCAGTAGCCGAGGCCCGAGAAAATCGAGGCAACAGGGAGGACGGCGACCGGCAGCATGAGTGACCTGCCGAGCCGTTGGAAGAATTTCATCAAGACGTATCACTCCAAGGGGAAAGTGCGCATCCTTGCGCGGTAAACGCGGACGCGGTTACGCCCGGGGTAGAAACATACTACTGGGCCGGTGGGGTGCGAGGGCTAGCGGCGCCGCGCGCGTGTGAGGTCCATGTCCCACGAATAGTGCTCGGGAAGCTTCGGAAGACCCCAAGTTGGATTGGGGAAGAAATACTCGAAGCCGGCGTTGAAGGGATACCCCCACGCCTCAATGTCACGTTCGGCCTCGCGACCCCATGCCCGGATCTGTTCAGCCATTTCGGGGCTGAAGTAGCCGATCCGCTCGGCGCCCTCGAGTTCGTCCTCATCCTTGTAGTGGTAGTCGTGGCGGGGGAGCACGACGAGGTCGAGAACGAGATCGCGCGTGCGAACGCCTTCCTCGGTGCGCTCGAGCGGAGTCTCAAGATTGACGTAGTAGCAGCCAAGCGTGCCGTCGTCTTTATAGAACAGCCACACGGAATACGGCTTATCGGGCAGACCGATCATGAGGATGCCGTTGCCTGTCCACAGCTGTTTCGATTGGGTGCGGGGGGCGGTGAACATGCCTTCGTCGCCGGCGCGCCTGAGTGGCGCGCCCGATTCAAGAACGGGGAGGAGAACCTCCGTGCCCGGTGCGATCCACACGACAATCCCGCGGTCATCATCAATGACGACGGTTCCCGGTCGCACGGTGATGGTCTCGTGCGCGTGCGTGTAGTACGTCCAGGTCACGTGGTCCCCAGCGGACCAACGCTTCTGGGTATTCATGACTCTTCCGTGGCCCATAAGCCTCCCGGATGCTCCACGGCGGGCCGTTTTCGCGAAGTCATATGTGCCCCGGGAGGGGAACGAGTATGCCCCGAGCCTACCGGAGTGCGGGCGACTTACGCGAGTGCCGTCCTTCACGGTGCGTCAAAGAACGCCAGAAGCCGACGATGAGGTGGAGGGTGGTCTCAGCCTTGAAATGTGGAGCGTCCTTAGCGTGACCAGGCGCTCCACAGCTCGGCGTACCGTCCGTCGAGCGCCACGAGCTCGTCGTGGCTTCCCGATTCCACGACCTTGCCATCGTCCATGACAAAAATCCGGTCGGCTTCCCTCGCCTGAGAGAGGCGGTGCGCGACGATGACCGTCGTGCGCCCGCGCGCAACCTCGAGGGCCGCACGTTCGAGCACTCGCGCGCCTGAACTGCCTTCATCGGCCGTCGCCTCATCCATGATGAGGATCGCCGGGTCTTGGAGCACGATGCGTGCGAGCGCGAGCTGTTGGCCCTGTTCAGCAGAAAGTTTCGCGCCTTTCTCCCCGACCTCGGTATCGAGACCTTTGGGGAGGAGTCGTGCCCATTCCTCCGCGCCGACGCGCGCGAGGGCGTCCCACAGCTCGTCATCGCTTGCTTCGTCGATCGCAAGGCTCAGATCCTCACGGAGCGTTCCGTGGAACACGTGCACGTCCTGCGACACGATTGACGCGTGCGAGCGCACGGCTTCGAGGTTGGCGTGTGCGAGATCGGCGCCGCCGTGGAACACGCGACCCCAGCGCGGGGTGAGCGTTCCCGCAAGGATCGACGCGAGGGTCGATTTGCCCGCACCGGATGCTCCAACGAGTGCGACCGTCTCGCCTTCCGGAATCGTCAGGTCGATCGGCGCGAGCACAATGCGACCGTTATCGCTATAGGCGTGCGAGACGCCTTCGATTCGAATCGACCCATCCACGGGTGTTTCCTCTCCAGGCGAAGCGGCGGGGTCGATCGAGGTGATGACCCCCACCATGCGCGTAAGGCTCGCCGCGGCTGACTGAACGTCGTCAAGGGAGAAGATGAGCGACTGAAGGGGCCAAAAAAGCGTCACGATATAGATGCACGCTGAGGCCACGAGCCCCACCGGCATGAGCCCTGCCTGAACGGTCGCGTACCCGATGAGCAGCACAAGAATGACGGCGAGAGTTTCGGGGATCATCATGATCCACACGACTTGCACGATGAGGCGGAAGATCCTCAGCACGAGCGCGTAGGCGGCGGCGCTCAGCGAGCCAACGTGCCGCGTCTCGCGCTCTTCGATGCCGTAGGCGTGCACGGTCGGCGCACCATTGATCGCCGCGAGCAGTCCCTGTGCGCGGGCGCCTTTCGCGATGCGTTCGACGCGGTAGATGCGGTTCGTGCGCGGAAGGTAAAAGCGCAGTGCCCATACGTAAAAGGGAATGATCGCGACAACCAGAATGAGCAGCCACGGGCTGATCACGACGAGCGCGATGAACGTCACCGTGATCTGGAAGATCACCGTGACGAGCCACGGCACGATGTTGTTGACGGCCTTTGCGGTGACGTCGACGTCGTCGGCGACTCTCGAGAGTGCGTCGCCGATGCCCGCCTGCTCCATCGTTTGCGTGGGTAGATCGAGGGCGCGGTCGATGACGTCCTCGCGCATTCCCGCAAGGAGGCGCTGGCCGAGTCCCGAGATGAGGGCGCGTGAAAGAGCCGAGGCGAGCGCTTGTACGGCGCCCGCTGCGACGATCATCCCGGCGATGGTCCAGAGCGCCTGGGTAGTTCCTCCGGCCGTGACCACGTCTACCGCGCGCCCCATGAAGTACGGGCCGAGCGCACCTGCAAGCGCGGCCATGATGGTTGCCGCAAGCATTCCGAGGGCGAGAGGAGTGAAGTCGCGAAGCCGGCCGAGTACGAATCGGCCGGTCTCACCGAAGGATGCGATCGGGAGTAGCTCGGCGTGCCGTGAAAGCTGGCGCGCAACGTCGCCCTCGGCCTCCATCGACGCAATCAGGTCGCGTTCTGCCTCGCTCGCGCTATTTGCCGTACGAGTGGCGTTTTCGCTCATCGTTGCACCACCTTCCGGTATGCCTCGGCGTGCATGAGCTCGTGGTGGGGGCCTTCGGCGCTTACCTCGCCGCCTCGCACGAAGAGTACGCGGTCGGCCTGATCTAGAAGCGCCGGAGCCTTCGCGATGAGCACCGTGATGCGGTCCTCGACCTTGCGCGCCTCGCGCACCCCTTGGGCGATTTTGTATTCCGTCACGGCGTCGACCGCGGTCGTCGGGTCGTTGAGCACAAGCACGGGAACATCCGCCGCGAGTGCGCGTGCGAGAGCCAGGCGCTGGCGCTGGCCACCAGAGAGGTTCGCGCCGCGGTCAAGGATGCGCGTGTCGAGCCCCTCGGGCAGGATCCTCAAAAGATCATCTGCGCCTGCGGATTTGAGAGCCGCGTGCGCCCAGGTATCGGGATCGTTCGTTGTGTCGGGTGAAGCGTCTGGAGCGGGGCGCTTTGTGTCGAGTTGCTCGCGCAGCGTGCCATCGAAAAGGTCGACCGCGTGCGGCTCGATAAGGAGGCTTTCGCGCGGAATGTCGAGCGAAGAAAGTTCGATGAGGGCGAGGCGGGCGTCGGAAGCGGATTCGGGAACGAGTGCGACGATCTGAGAATCGCGCACGGTGCCGAGAAGAGGGGTGGAAATCTCCCCGAGGCCCGGAAGACGTGGGGGAGCAGTGGGCTCCGTGCGTGCCGAAAGGGCCTCGGGCGAGCCGGCCCTGACGAGAGAATTGAGCGCGGGCTCGGTGATGCTTCGCCCCATTTCGCTCAGGAGGTGGCGGATGCGGCGCGCCGAGGTCGAGAAGCTCGCCCACCACACGGGAACGCCCGCGAGCCCCGCCATCATGCCCGAAAGATTACGCACGAGACCCGCAATCGAGATGAACACGCCTACCGACATCGCGCCCTCGAGCGTGAGCGTACCCGAGGCGACGACGACCGCGGCAATCATGATCGAAGAGGTAAAGAGCATCAGGCCGTCGGAAAGGCCCGAGAAACGCGCGTTCGTGAGGGCAGCGTCGAGTGCGATGCGTGAGCGCGCCCGGTAAGTCGAGCGCGCGCGGGTTTGCACCCCCAGCCCCTGAAGTACGCGAAGGCCGTGCACGAGATCCGTTGCGGTCGAAGCGGCGTCGGCAGCGCGTGACTGCTGGTTGTCGTACTTTTCGGAGAGAATCGGCGTGACGACTCGCAAGATCACCACCTGCAGGGCGAGGCTCGCAAAAACGATGAGCCCCACGAGGAGATTCATGACCGTGAGCCACACACCTGCCCCCACGACGGCGATCGACGCGGGCACGGCCCACGTCATCATGTCGAAGACATCGGGAGCGCGATCAGCATCCGAGGTCGCGATTGAAAGGATTTCCCCTGCGGGGCGATCGATCTGTCGGGACGCGGGGTCGAGGGCAGCCGCGGTGACGGCGAGGCGCAGATTGTGCTGCTCGCGCGCTCGGATCTCCATGATCGGTTCGAAAAATCGCGCCCAGCACCAGTTGGAGAGAAGCAGGAGTCCTGCGAGACCCGCGGCACCGCCCGCGGTGAGCCAAAGATTGGCTTTAAAGATGCCGTGGTCGATCACGAGGCCGATCCCGATGGGGATGAACATGTTGATCGCTTCGCTCGCCATCGCGAGCACCATGAACCACGTGAGTGGGCGCGCATTGCGGCGCACCATTGCGTGCATCACCGAGCGCTCACGAAGTTCGGTTCGGCTGAGGTGGGCCTCCGAAGCATGGCGCTTGTCTCTTGTGCGAGCACGGGTATTTGTAGTGCTCATGGGCTTTTCGCTCATCCGTTAAAGTCAACGAAGAAACGCGAGGTTCCGCAACGGCTTCTCGGAAAACGGACGGTGGCGTCTGACACAATGGGCCGGTACTGATCCGCTACGAAAGGAGTACCGCGTGAGCACCACGAATCGCGAAGTCCTTCTCTACATCGACCCCACGTGCCCGTACGCGTGGGTGACGAGCCGCTGGCTGCTCAACGCCGTGAAGGAGCGGCCTGAGTTCACTCCACGCTTCTCGATCATGTCGCTGTATGTGCTCAACGAGGGCCGCGATCTCGACCCGAACTACCGCGCCCTCATTGACCAGACCCTGAGCCCCGCACACCTCTTCATGGCCGTGCAGCGTGAGCTCGGTCAGGAGGCCTTCTCGAAGCTCTACACCGCGTGGGGCGAGCGCTTCCACGTGCAGGACCGCAAGGATGACTACCTCGAGGTTGCACGCGAATCGCTCGAGGAAGCCGGAATCGATGCCTCGTACCTCGAGCATTGGGAGGGCCGCACCTACGAGGGTGAGCTGCGAGAGGAACAAGCGAAGGTGCAGAAGATGGTGGGCGACGACGTGGGGACGCCCGTGATCTCCTTCGGTTCCGGAACCGCGTACTTCGGCCCCGTGCTTACCCGTGCGCCTCGCGGCGAAGAGGCGGGCGCCTTGCTTGATGGTCTCGCAGCAATGTCGACCGTGCGCGGCTTCGCCGAGCTCAAGCGGGCCCGCACCGGCGGCCTCGACTTTTCCTGACGCCTCCTCAATTTCGATTCCAGAAGAAAGGGCTGCTCATGCGCCTCCACATCGCCACTGACCACGCCGGCTATGACCTCAAGAACCGGCTCATCTCCGTCTTCGAGAGTAAGGGACACGAGGTGATCGACCACGGCGCGTTCGAGGTGGATCCACTCGACGACTACCCGCCGTTTTGTTCGGACTGCGGTGAGGCGGTCGTCGCGGACCCCGGAAGCCTTGGAATCGTGATCGGTGGCTCCGGAAACGGGGAGCAGATCGCCGCGAACAAGGTTCAGGGCGTGCGTGCGGCACTCGTGTGGAATAAGGCGACAGCGAAGCTTGCGCGTGAACACAACGACGCGAACGTGATCGCGGTCGGTGCGCGCCAACACAGCGAGGAGGAGCTCATCGCCCTTATCGAGACGTTCGTGAACGAACCATTCTCCGGCGACGAGCGTCACGTGCGACGCATCGGCAAGATCGCCGAATACGAGAAGACTGGCACGTACCAGGAGCGCTAACGAAAGGGCGGTGAGCGATGCCCGAGGGGCATACGATTCACCGGCTCGCACGCGCGATGAACGCCGCATTCGGAAACACCCGGGTGCGGCTTTCGTCGCCGCAGGGCCGGTTTGAGGCGGGAGCCACGGAACTCGACGGCTGGGTCATGGCGCGAGCCGAGGCGGCGGGCAAGCACCTCTTCATGGGCTTCGCTCCGCACGAGGACACCGAACCGCTTCGGTTCATCCATATTCACTTGGGGTTGTACGGCTCGTGGACATTCGCGGGCAGTGAGCGCTTCCATCAAGTGCGCGCGATTGGTGCGCCCCGCAAGGGACTTGAGGTGACATCCGACGGCTCCTGGGCTTCGATTGTGCCCGGGGTCAACGTCAGGCTCCGCATTCGCGGAGCAGAGGGGCTTGCTGACCTGACCGGTCCCAACCAGTGCCGCGTGATCGACGAGGCCGAGCGGGAAGCGGTGCTCGAACGTCTCGGGCCTGACCCGCTGCGCTCGGACGCCGATCCGCGTGAGTTCGTGCGGCGCATCAAGAAATCACGCCAGAGCATCGGTCAGCTCCTCATGGACCAGCGCGTATGCGCGGGCATCGGCAACATCTACCGCGCCGAACTGCTGTTTCGTGCGCGGCTCGACCCTTACGTGCCCGGCAACGAACTGACGACGCCGCTGATCGAGGCGCTGTGGGAGGATCTCGTGCCTCTCATGGCGTACGGCGAGCGGACGGGCCGCATCGTCACGACGCAGCCCGAGCATCGAAAGATTCACCGCGAGCTCAACGAACGCACGGTTCCCGTGTACCAAAACGGGGATGATGACCCCGCGAGTGTTCCTCGCGAGGAGTCGTTTTACGTGTATCACCGTCAGGGGTTCCCGTGCCGCCTGTGCGAGGCGAGCATTCGCGATGCCGACCTTGCCGGGCGCGCCCTGTACTGGTGTCCCCGCTGCCAAAGGCGCCGCGTTCGCAAGGCCGGGTGGACGGACCTGAACAGTGCAGCCGGCTGGGCGTACACTCCGGAGGGTGAATGAGATGACCCCACACCCCAAGTTTGATCTGCGCGTGCTCGCCGAAAGGCCCGACGGTTCCACCCTCAAGGCGTCGCACCTCAGCTTTATGGATCCCGAGATCGTGTACTCGATGTGCATACTCCGCCAGGACGTGTTCATCATCGAGCAGGGCGTCTCGAGCGAGCAAGAGCTCGACGGGCTCGACCGCGAGGATTCCACCATCACCGTGTGGTGGGAAAAAGACGGCGATGTGATCGGCACGATCCGCGTGTTCCCCGGTGAAGGATGCATGAGGATCGGTCGCCTCGCGTGCGCAAAGAGTGCCCGCCGTGGCGGCTATGGCGGCGCCCTCATGGCCGCGGCGATCAATCTGTGCAAGGAGCGCGAGAGCACCCAGAAGATCGTGATCCACGGACAGTCCTACCTCAAAGACTGGTACGAATCGCTCGGATACGTGACCGTGAGCGACGAGTTCTACGAAGCTGGGATCGCGCATTACACGATGGAGTACCACCACCCGTAAGTGTTTCGAGGAGGAGCGACGATGAACACGAGTGTGTCTGCCGCGCGCGCAGCCGGCGAGGAGAACGTCCAGCCACCAGCCACCCTTACGCTTCACCGGGCGAGCGCCGAGCCGTGGGCACTTGCGATCCACGGTGGTGCCGGCGGTCGCATTCTCGAGCTCGGTGAACAGGCCGATTACGAGAGCGGTTTGCGCGAGGCACACGCGGCCGGTGAAGCGGTACTGTCGGGCGGCGGAAGCGCCCTCGAGGCGTGCTGCGCTGCTGTGCAATCGCTCGAGGAGAACCCGCTGTTCAACGCGGGTCGTGGCGCGGCGCTCGCGAAAGATGGCCGTGCCGAACTCGACGCGTCGGTCATGGACGGGGCAAGCGGTCTCGCGGGGGCCGTTCTCGCGAGTCGGCATGCCAAGAGCCCGGTGCGTGCGGCGCGCGCCGTCATGGAACACACCGATCACGTCATGATCGTCGATCCGCCAGCGCAGCTCGTGGGTGAGTGGAGCCTCGAGGTCGCAAACCCCGAGTGGTTTGTGACCGAGCGGCGCCTCGCACAGCTGCGACGGCTGCTCGACAAGAGTGAGAGCGGCCCGAGGCACGGCACCGTCGGAGCCGTGGCCCTTGATGCGAACGGCCACCTCGCCGCCGCAACCTCGACCGGAGGAATCAGCGCGCAGGATGTCGGTCGGATCGGGGACACCCCCGTGATCGGGGCGGGCACGTACGCGCGCGATGGACTCGCGGCGCTGTCATGCACGGGGGAGGGCGAGGCCTTCCTCCGCGGAGTTGTGGCCTACGACGTTGCTGCACGCATGAGGTATGCGGGCTGCGACCTTCCCTCCGCCGTTGCGGCCACCATCGAGGAGACACTCACCGAAAAGGGCTCGAGCGGAGGCCTCATCGCAGTGGTGCCCACCGGGGAAATGGTCATCGCTCATAACTCGCCGATGATGTTTTCGGCGTACCGCGACGGGGCCGAGGTGCGCGTCCACCTCTAGTCAAAAGTCGCGCCCGTCGTCGCACACCTTAAACGGTGAGGGTGCAGAAAACGACGCGATGAGACCGTTTTCTGCACCCTCACCCCAATTGCATAGATGCCCCGGTCAGCGTGCGCGAGTTGGCTTCGAGGGATCAGACTCGTTCCACAGACGATCGAGCGCCGTCACGACGATCCAGTCACCGCCCGCGACCCCCTCAACGTGAACGCTCTGGCGCACGACCTGCTCATCGGCGCGCACACACGCGAGAAGGTTGCGGCCATCTGCGAGTTCAGCGGGATCGAATCGCGCACCCGAGACCCGGTAGATCGCGAAACTCGTCGCCTCAGAATGAGGGTGGCGATTGAACTCGACCACGGCATTGCCGCGCGAGCAGCGCACCTTGAGGCCGTTCGGCGTGCGCGGCGCGGCCCCTCCCATGTGAGCGATGACAGGCACGATCGCGGGATGCGCATAATGGCGCTCATAAACCTTGCCCATCGCGCCATCGCGCTCGTCACGCACCGACTTCGCCGAGAAGTACACGTCGCCTTCCACGCGCGGGTATGCGCGATTGAAGTCGAGGTGCCGCGCCATCTCTTCCGGATCCTCGATTGCGCCCGAGGCCTGCTTGTACATCGCTTGGCCAATGTAGAGTGCGACATCGGTGCCCTCGACGACATCGTTCCACCAGGGAACGAGTGCCGCATAGTCGGCGACCTCAAGCCCGATCGGCCAGTAGATCTGCGGATTGATGTAGTCGACGAGGCCATCCTTGACCCACGCGCGCGAGTCGGCGCAAATGATCTCGTAGCTTTCCGAACCGCTCGTTGCCGAACCCGCAGGGTCGCTCGTGTTGTTGCGCCAAATGCCGAACGGGCTGATACCGAACTTCACCCACGGCTTGCACGAGCGGATCCTGTCTCGCATCTCGCGGATAAAGATCGTGATGTTCTCGCGACGCCAATCATCAAGCGACGACGTGCCATCCGAGTAGCGCTCATAGGTCGCCTGGTCCGGGTAGTCCTTGCCTTCAACCTTGTACGGATAGAAGTAGTCGTCGAAGTGGACCGCATCGATGTCGTAATGCTCGACCGAGTGCATGATCGCGCGCAGCGAGTGCTCTCGAACCTCAGGGATACCCGGATCGAAATAGGTCTTCGTGCCGTACGCCCATGCCCACCCCTCGTTCACGAGCGCGGGATGGTCGGGGACGAGGTGATCGACGGATTCGGTCATCGACACCCGGAACGGGTTGTACCACGCGTGGAATTCGAGGTTGCGCTTGTGGGCCTCCTCGATCTGGAATGCGAGGGGGTCAAACCCCGGGTCCTTGCCCTGTTCGCCCGTGAGGAACTGCGACCACGGTTCATACGGCGAGGGCCAGAAGGCATCGGCAGCCGGGCGGATCTGAGAAATCACCGCGTTGAGGTTGAGCTCCTTCGCCAGGTCAAGCCACGCGATGAATTCCGCTTTGGATTCCTCGACGCTGAGGCCGGTGCGGCTCGGGTAATCGATATTGTCGGTGGAGGCGATCCACATCGCGCGAAACTCGCGTGCGCGTGGGGCCACTGCTGCGTCGGAGGCGCTCGCTTCCTGCGGTGAAGGCGACGCGACGGCCGGGACCGCACCGATCGCGGCGACGAAGGCGCCCGCGCTCGCGGCGCCGGAAAGCGTGACGAATGAACGACGTGAAAGGTTAGTCATAGGGGTCTCCTCGTTGAGAATCTCGTGAGCATGACGAAAAACGACTTAGTGTCCCCGTCAAGGGCCCCGTCCCTGACGATGCAGAGGTGTTGCACCCTGGACGGAGGGCCTGGAACGTCGGTGGAGTAGGTTACCGCCTCCTTGCCGAGACCGCGGAATACGTGCGCGCGAGCGCCTCGTGAGCCTCGTCCATGCGCATTTGCGCAATGGCGACAAAGAGGAAATCTACGACGGTAAGCTGCGCAATCCTTGAAGCCGTCGCTCCCGAGCGCAGCTCCGACTCGTGGGCGTGAGTCAGCAGCGTGATATCGGCAAGGCGGGCGATCTCACTCGACGGTGCATTCGTAATCGCGATCGTGGCTGCGCCCGCATCCTGCGCAATCGCGAGCGAATCAAGAATGTCGAGCGTTTCGCCGGAGTGCGAAATACCGACCGCGACATCACCGTCGCCCATGAGCGACGCCGCAGGCAAAGCCTGGTGGGCATCCACGTAGCTCGTGGCGCGCATCCCAATCCGCGCGAGTTTTTGTTCGAGGTCCATCGCCGCAAACGCGGAAGCTCCCACACCGAACGTCACCACCTGGCGGGCTCTCGTGCACAACGTGCGCGCACGCTCGAGTTCGCTGATGCTCACGGCATCGGCGGTATCGGCAACCGCGCGCGAATCGGCAAACGCCACCTTCTTGACGACCGCTTCGAGGGAGTCCTGCGGGTCGATGTCGGCGGCAAGCGCGCTCGCGGCACGCTCATCGCCTCCCGCGATGGTTGTCGCGCGCCCGCGCGAAAACGCCAGGTCTTCACGGAACGCGGCCCTCAACTCCCTAAAGCCGCTGAAGCCGAGGCTCGTGGCGAGCCGCACGATGCTCGCGGGCGACGTGCGAGAGGCCGCGGCGATCTCGGCAATGGGCCGAGCGAGGGCCTCGTCGGGGTGATCCAAGAGGTAACGGCTCGCGCGCGCGAGGGTGCGCGACTCGCTCCTGGCGGCATCCTCGAGAGCATCGAGGACTCGTGCCGGTGGGCGCTGGGAGTCTTCGCCTGTCATGGTGGGGTGCCTATCGTTCCTCGGCGGCCGTCGGAGAGCCCACGCGGGCGCGCAAGGCTTCGCTTGCCGAACGAATCCCCGAGGCATCCCCCGGGCGTTTGGCAGAAGGCGGGAACTTCGCGAGCACCTCGAGGGCCTCCGGAGCGTGCTCGAGCGAGGCTCCAGCGAGGAGGAGCACGAGGGCGGCGCGCAGGTTGTTCTCGGTCGCGCCGAGGGCCGCGCGTGCGGCGTCTTCATTCGCGCCCGTTGCTTCGCGCACGATGCGCACCGTGCGCGCCACGAGCTTCTCATTCGTCGCGCGAACATCGATCATGAGGTTCTCGAAGGTCTTGCCGAGACGCACCATCACCGACGTCGACAGGGCGTTGAGGAGCACCTTTTGCGCGGTCGCAGCCTTCATGCGGGTCGACCCCGTGACAACCTCGGGGCCAGTGTTCACGAGAAGCGGCACATCGGCAAGCGCCGCGAGCGGCGCATTCGGGTTCGCGCTCACGAGCGCTGTCGCGAGCCCGCGCTCGCGGGCCGCTGTAAGGGCGCCCTTCACGTACGGGGTTCGGCCACTCGCGGCAAGCCCCACGATGACGTCGTGCGCGCCCGCGTGGTCCGCAATGACACTCGCGCCGAGCTCTTCGCTGTCTTCGGCGCCCTCGACAGCTTTCATCATCGCACCGTCTCCGCCCGCGAGATGCGCGACGAACATGTCGGAGTCAGCGTTATACGTGGGCAGAAGCTCGACTGCGTCGAGAACCCCGAGCCTGCCCGAGGTGCCCGCGCCAACGTAGTGCACGCGGCCCCCGTTCGTGAGGGCGTCCACGCACAGGTCGGTCAAGCGCGCGACCTCGTGGGTCAGTGCTTGCACGGCCGCGACGACCGTGGCATCTTCCGCGAGGATGCGCGAGACAACCTGCTCGGATGCGAGCGTATCGATGTCGCGCGAGCGGGGATTGCGCTCTTCGGTGGGCGAGTGCACCTGGACGAGCGGAGTGAGCGGGCCTTGTGAATCAGTCACGGGAATCCTCCACGAGAAGTTGGCGGGGTGCGGTTGTCGAAAGCGGGACGGTGCGCAGGGCGTGCGGCGGGGTGAGCTGACCGAGGACAGCGGGCTCTGTCGCGCCGGTGGCATCGATCAGCGCACCGGGCAAGCCGTGCGCAGAGTAGTAGCCGATGAGGGCCATGAGGAACGCTTCTTTGATGTCGGGGTCGAGGCCGCCAAGCGGACCCGTAGTCACCGTACATGCAGGTAGGAGGGCTTCGATGCGGGCCATGAGGCTCGGGTTGTGGGCGCCGCCGCCGGTCACGTGAAGGCGCGTGCGAGGCTCGTGCCCCACTTCGGCCTTGAGCGCATCGGCGAGAGCGCGGGCAGTGAGTTCCGTGAGCGTCGCGAGCAGGTTCTCAGTGCTAAGCGTGTCCAGGTCGATGCCCGCTTCGCGTGCGCGAGCATCGAGCCACGCCGACGAAAAATACTCCCTGCCCGTGGACTTCGGAAAGGGAAGTGCGAAGTAAGGGTCGGCGAGCAGCGATGAAAGAAGGGTGTCGTCCACACGTCCGGCGGCGGCTCGGGCGCCATCCGTGTCGCACGCCGTTCCCGTGCGAAGGGCGGCGGCCGCGTCAATGAGCCCGTTACCGGGGCCCGTGTCGCCCGCGCGCACGAGCGGGGGAGCGGTGGGTCCGACGGCTGCCGGGGTGCACAGCGTCGCATTGGCTATCCCACCGATGTTCACCGCGCATCCGCCGTCGGGGCCGAGAAGGAGTTGGTCGAGGAGAGGGGCGAGTGGCGCGCCGGTCCCGCCACGGGCGATGTCGGCGCTGCGCACGGTGCTCAGCGCAGCAATCCCGGTTGCGGCGTGGATACGGGAGGCGTCCCCAATGGCAAGGGTCGCGAGGGTGCGCCCGCCCTCGACGTTGTGAAAGAGCGTTTGCCCGGGCGAGACGACAAGATCGAGTGGTGCGTCGGATCCGCGTTCGCGGGCATCGTCGCGCACGCTTGTAACGACGCCAGCGAGGAACTCGCCAACGTGCGCATCGAGCAGTGTGAGCTCTGCGAGCGAGGGAACACTCGCACTGGTCACGGCCTCGAGGACGCGGCCGCGAAGGGCTTCGGGCCACGGGTGCTCACCCGAGCTCTTCACACGTGCGTGAAGCACGTCGCCGTCGCGGGAGAAATCGACGAGGGCGAAATCCGCCGAATCAACCGACGTGCCCGTCATGAGACCGAGGATCCTCATCGCGCGACCTCTCCCAAAGCGAGATCGGCTGCGGCGTTCATGACGCCCCGACTCGCACCATAGGTGAGAAGAACGGTGGCGGGCGATGAGAGCGTGTGGGGGAGCGGTGCCGTTTCCGGAACACCCGTGTGAAGGACGATCAGGCGCGAGCCCAACTCGTGTGCATTCGCGGCGGCCTGCTCGAGACGAGCCGTTTCCGCGTCACTCGCCGAGCCAAGCCGAGTGAGCACGAACGTCACCTGCGGGCTTTCGTAGCCCGGCGGCGGGTCTGCGGGTAGAAGACGAATACCTCGGTGCTCGAGTACCGGCGCGAGGAAGGTGCGCCCTTTACCCGCCGCGTAATCGTGCGCGAAACGCGCATCGACGATGGCTGCTGTTGAAATACGGTCCGCGACAGGCGACGACTCGAGTGCCCACCGCACCGCACGTCGAGAGGCACGCTCGCCAACTGCCTCGAGATGAGCCTCCGCTCTCTCGAGCGCCTCCACGGTGCACGCAGACGCGCTCGCCCGGCCCGCAAGTGCCGTGCGCACGCGCTCGGCGCGCGAGCGCAGCTCATCGCGTTCAAGCCGCCCCGAACGAAGAGCCTCAGCGATTGCGTCGTGGGCCTCGACAAGCATGTTCTCGCCATCGCGGCGGATTGATGTCCCAAGACACAGCAGGTGCGCACCGGCCTCAAGCGCCCGCACGGTTGCCTCCGCGTAGCCTACCGATTCGGTAATCGCCCCCATGTCGAGAGCATCGGTCACGAGGAGTGCATCGGGATTGATCTGCGCAGCAAGAGCATACGACCACGGGGCAATCGTCGCGGGCCCTTCACCGAGCGACGGCACACACACGTGGCCCGTCATGAGGGCATCGGGCGCGCTGCCGAGCTCGCGGAAGGCCGCGACGTGCTGGGCGAGGGCGTCCTCGAGCGACAGGGCGACCGTCGGAACTCCCAGGTGCGAATCAACCGCAGTGTCTCCGTGCCCGGGAAAATGCTTCGCACAGCTCAGCACCCCCGCGTGCGAAAGCCCCTCGCATACCGCCCGCGCATGCCGCGCGACCGGCCCCGGCGACGTGCCGAAACTGCGGGCACCGATCACGGGATTGGAAGGATTCGTGTTGACGTCTGCGACGGGGGCGAAGTTCATGCGTACGCCAATCGCGGCGAGAACCCGCCCGATGGCCTCGCCGTATTCGCGCGAAAGCTCGGGATCGTCGATGTCCCCGAAACCACGGGCTGCTGGAAACGCGCCACCGTGCGCCGCATAGAGCCGAGTGACGTCGCCGCCCTCCTCGTCGATCGTGACGATCGGCTCTGTGCAACTCGCCTCACGCACCTGGGCGATAAGCCTTTGGGCCTCGCGCGTATTCGGCGTGTTGTACCCGAACAGGCACACACCGCCGAGTCCGGCCTCGAGCGCCTGCGCGAGCCATTCAGGGACGTCCGTGCCGGGAAAAGACGCGAGAAGCGGGGCGAGAGCATCGGCATCAAAACGAGACTGAGACATGGTCACCTTCTAACCTTTGACCGCGCCTGCCGTGAGCCCCGACGACAGCTGGCGCTGGACCAGGACGAAGAAGATCACAACGGGAAGCGCGATGATGGTCGAGGCGGCCATGATCGGCCCCCAGTCGGCCGTGTTCTGCGTGAAGAACGTCCGCAGACCAACGCCTACCGTGTACTTCGACGAGTCCGTCATAAACGTGAGGGCAAAAATGAACTCGTTCCACGCGGTGATGAACGCGAACACGCTCGTGGCGACGAGACCGGGGGCGACGAGCGGCAGGAGAATCGAGAAGAACATCCTGAACCATCCGGCGCCATCGATGTAGGCGGCTTCCTCAAGTTCCTTCGGGACCGCGGCGACGAAACCCTTGAGGTTCCAAATCGCGAACGGAAGCGAGAAGGCAAGATAGACGATCACGAGCCCGAGGAGCGAGTTGAGCATGTTGAGGGTGCGCGCCTGGAGGAACAGCGGGATCACAAGAGCCTCGAGCGGCACCATCTGCACCATGAGCACGAGAACGAGCACGACGGTGCGAAGGCGGAAGCGGTAGCGAGCGACACCAATCGCGGCGAACAGCGCGATTGCGCCCGACAGGAGCACGGTGCCGGCCGCGACGATGAGGGAGACCTTGATGTACTCGAAGAAGTTCGCGTCGATCAGAACCGTTTTAAAGTGATCGAGGGTAAAGCCCGAAGGCAGAATACCCGCGCCGCGAGAATTCGCGTGCGTATCCACGGCGGTCGTGAGCATCCAGTAAAACGGGAAGAGCGCGTAGAGGAGCAGAAGGGCGATGCCGAGAGCCTTCGCGATATTTGCGGGGCAAAGCGGGTTCTTCTTATTGGCGGGTGTGGCGCCGGTGGGAGCGGGGGTACTCACAGTTCATCCTCCTTCATGAGTGCGCGCATGTAGACCACGGAGATCGCGAGAAGGACGAGAGTGAGAAGTACCGCGATAGCAGAGCCCATGCCGTACTTTCCCTGCCCAAACGACTCGGTGTAGGACCACACGCCGAGGTTCATCATGTGTCGGTTCGACCCATCGCCGCCGGGCATGAGATAAATCTGCGTGAAGACCTTGAAGTCCCAAATCGTCGACAAGATGATGCACACGGCGAGGATCGGGCGGATCATCGGGATGGTGACGTTCGTGAAGCGCTTGAGTGCACTCGCGCCATCGACTTTCGCGGCCTCGTACAGGGACTCCGGGATCGTGAGGAGCCCGGCGAGGGTCGTCACGGCGATAAAGGGAAAGCCGTGGTACACGACATTGAGCGCGGCAATTCCGTAAAACGCGAGGCGAGAATCCCACCAGTTGGCACTGCCCGGAGTGAAAAGCCCGAGTGATTCAAGGACGCTCGCCACGAACCCGCTCGTGGGATCGAAAAGCCACACAAACACGTAGGTGCCGGTAAGCGCGGGAACGGCCCACGCGACCATGATCGCGCCGATGCAGATGTTGCGCCACGTGAGCGAGAGCGTATTGAGAAACAGCGCAACGGCAACGCCCACGAGCATCGTCAGCACCACGCACACGGCCGCAAATCCGACGGTGTTGGGAAGCACGGTTGTCCACAGATGCGGGTCGCTGAGAATCGCCGAATAGTTGGCAAAGCCCACGTAGTTGGTGGTGCCCTTCAGCAGGTTACGCAGGCCGTAGTCCTGAAGCGAGAGGTCGAATACGCGAAACAGGGGGAAGATCAACAGGACCGCGAGCGTGAGAAGCCCGGGTGCGAGGAGCAGCCACGGCGGCAGGTGTCGGCGCGCCCACATCGACAGTCGTGACGAGCGGCTCGTGTCAGCCGGGGGCAGCGCACTCTCGTGAGTGTCGTTCATGGTGGTCATCGAGGAAGCTTTCGAACGTGGGCTGGGAGCTCGGGACCCAGCCCTCAGCGAGTGGGTCCCGAGCGATGGTCGGTGAACAAAAATACGGCTTAGGCGCCGAAGATTCCGTCCATTTCCTTAGCGGCAGCATCAGCAGCAGCCTGCGGAGCCTGGCCACCGGCGAGGACGTTGCTCAGGAGGTTCGGGAGGGTCTTCTTGCCCTCGATCTGGCCCCACATCGGAGTAACGGGTACGGACTTGCCGGCCTCGGTCATTTGCGAAGCAAAAACCTTTGTGAGGTCGGTGCCGTTCTTGATCGTCTCGTCGAGCGCTGACTTCGTGCCGGGGAAGAAGTTCGTCTCTTCGCTCCACCGGGTCGCGAATTCGCCGGTTGTCATGAGCTTGATGAGTTCGAAGGCGAGCTCCGGCTCCTCGGAGTCCAGGAACCGGCACAGGTGGGAACCGCCCACGAAGCTGCCGGCAATCGCCGAGTCCTTGGCGGGGATGGTGAAAGCCGTGAGCTTATTGAACAGCTCTTCGTCGCTTGCCTTCACGGTTGCGGGCACCCACGAACCGGTGATGAACATGGCGACCTTGCCCTCCTGGAACTGCTTGAGGGAGTCGGTCTCCTTCCAGGTCGAGGCCGCCTCGGTCGACGAGCCATGCTTGAGGGCGAGGTCGGTGTACCACGTGAGGCCCTCGACTGCGGGCGCTTCGTTGATGGTGGCCTTCCAGTCTTTGCCGGAGCCTTCGGCAATGTCGCCGCCTGCTCCCCAGATGAAGGGGAGGAGAGCGAAAGGGGATCCGCCGTTGACCGGGAACGGGATGACGTCGGGATTCTTCGCCTTGAGGGTTTCGATCATGGCGAGGAGGTCATCCCACGACTGGGGCTGGGAGTTGACCCCCGCAGCTTCGAGGATCTCCTTGTTCGCGAGGATCGAGCGGATGCCCGCGTACCACGGCATGCCGTACAGCTTGCCGTCAAGCGTGCCCGCTTCCTTGAGTGCATCGATGAGGTCCGAGTCAATTCCGGCCTTCTTGACGTCTTCCGTGAGGTCGTCGAGGCCCCCTGCATCCGCGAACTCGGGAGTCCAGGTTGTGCCGATCTCGGCAACGTCGGGGCCGGTGCCACCCGCCATGGCGGTCACGAACTTGTCGTGCGCGCCATCCCACGGCTGGACCTCGACCTTGAGGGTCGCGCCCGTGTGCTTGGTGAACTCCTCCTGGAGGGCCTTGACGTATTCGTCAGTCTTGGCGTTCGTTCCCTCCATGATCCACAGGGTGATGGTCTTGCCGTCATTGGCGGCCTTATCGGTGGGGTTGGAGGAGGAACCGCCCGAATTGCCGCACGCGGCGAGGCCCACGGTGGCCGCGCCGAGTGCTCCGGTGGCGATGAGGTTCCTGCGGGTGATCATAGTGTCTCCTTTGAGCTATGGGGGACGGGCACCGTCGTGAAAAAATATTTCATCCGTATGCCTCAAGATGAAACTTACCACAACTTGTGGGGTGGATGACATACTGGGCGAGACCGAAAGGACTGCTGACATGCCGATTTCCGTGATTCTGGGGGCCGACGTCGGAGCGACCCATACGCGCCTCGCAATCGAGGGAGCCGATGGGCGAAGTGGCGAGAGTTTCACGCCGGTCCGCGTCGAGGGCGCGGGGTTTAACGTGAGGTCCTCCGGGCCCGACGCGCTCGAGCACTTCGAGCAGACACTTGCGCGCGCCTTCGCCCCACTCGACACCGGCAGCACCCTGGAAAAGGCCGTCTTCGGCATATCTGGAGCGGGGCCCGCCCGCCACGAGCGCATCGAGGCGCTCGTGCGTGAGGCCGTTGTCTCGCAATCGGCCTCTCACCACATCCAGGTCGATCCCGCCAACGTTCGTGTCGTCGATGACCTCTGCACGGCATTCGCGAGTGCCTTCCCGGCATCCGCGTCACGACCCACCGGCGTTCTCGTTCTCGCAGGTACCGGCGCGGCAAGCGTGAGCTATGTGCGGGGCGTGGAGTCGGTGCGCCGCGATGGCATGGGATGGCTGCTAGGAGACGTCGGCTCAGCCGTGTGGCTCGGAAAGCGCGCTCTCGAGGCAGTGGCGGCGGACCTCGACGCGCGCGGGAGCTCGACAGCCCTCACCGACCGTGTATGCGCGGCGCTGGGCTTCAACCCACGTGACACCGCGGCCCAGCTCGACCCGCGCCAAGCGCTCATCCGTGAAGCCTACGACCTGACCCCGGCCGAGTACGGGCGTTTCGCCCCGATCGTGACCGAGCTCGGTCACTTCGGCGAGGGCGAAAGCGACGAGGTCGCGCGCGAGATCGTCGCGCAAGCCGTGGACAGCCTCCTCGAGGGGGCCCTTGTGCTCGCGGATCCTCTTCGCGGCAATTCACCCGTGAGTGTCGTTCTCGCCGGTAGTGTCCTCACCGCTCGCGGCCCGATTGGGGATCTCATGCGCTATGCGCTCGAACGCGAGGGGTTCGACGTGCGTGAGGCTGCCTCGCCGCTCGAAGGCGCGCTTGCGCTAGCGCGCGCGGAAACTCGCCTTCAGAAGTCGTAGGTGCGGGAAAAGAACCGAGCGCTCTCGCGCGCGCTGGGCACTCCCGCATCCGGGTCAGCGCCGGCCTCAACGAGCACCTCGACCACGTTGTCGAAGCCTTTGAATACGGCGCCCGCGAGCGGACTTTGCCCACGGTCGTTGAGAAGGTCGACGTCCGCGCCGTGCTCTGCAAGCAGCTTCACGAGTGCCGCGTGGCCGTGGTAGGCGGCAAGCATGAGCATGGTGTTGCCGTCTGCATCTTGCATGTTGAGGGGAATTCCCGCCTCGATAGCGGGGCGGAGAATCTCGAGGTTCCCCTCGCGTGCAGCGTCCATGAGGGCGCGCGCGAGTGCGGCGGCCTCATCGGCGTCGGCGTCGGTGCCGGGCTGGGGCGCGGTGTTTTCACTCATGCCACAAGCGTAGCGATGATGGGCGCGGCCAGCAGGACGATCCCGAGTCCCACGCCCCACGCATCGTGCCACGTGAACTGCGCACTATGGACCCACGTGCGCCGTTGCGCCGTCGCGAAACCGCGCGCGTCCATCGCGAGCGCTTGGATCTCCGCGCCGCGCAGCGTCGAGACGAGAAGCGCAAACGTTGCACCGGCGTAGAGTGCGAAGGAGTTGCGCTGCTGGATGCCGCGGATGCGGCGCGTAAAGACGATGTCGCCCCACTGCGAAAACACGTGTCCGAGCCGCGCGAGGCCCGCACTCATTGCTGCCGCGAAACGCGCGGGAACATGACACTTTTGGGCGAGAGCCTGACCGAAGCGGGTCGGGTCCAGACCTTCAAGAAGGATCGCGCCGGGGCCGACCATGGCGAAGATTCTCAGGCCCTCGACGCCGGCGCTCTGCCATGTCGACAGTTCGCCGAGTGGCCTGCCGGAAAGAATTCCGGCCGACCACGCGATGGTGAGCGCCGCGAGCACGATTGGTGCAAGGCGCGTCATGAGCCGGGCTGGAGTGCGCCAGGCGAGAGGGATGAGCGTGAGCGTGAGAATGGTGCCCGTGAGCGTCGGCGCGAGCGTGTGCATTCCGAACGATCCCGCGAAGGCTAAAGCGGCGATCGCGAGGATCGTGAGTGGATTGAGCTTATCGGCAGCGACGGCGCGCGGCGGGTGGGGAACGCGCGGGATCGGGGGAGCGGGGGACGGGTCCGACGGTTGCTTGCACGCGATACTCTCTCGGAGATCGTCACGCCCCGGCGCTGCCTCGAGGGCAATGACTCGGTCGCACGCGCGCACGAGCCGCTCGTCATGCGTGGCCGCAAGGACCGCGCGGCCGCTGACGAGTGCGCGAGCAATGAGCTCAGCCACCGCACCAAACGCCGCGTCGTCGAGGCCCACAGTCGGCTCGTCGAGCACGAGAATGTCGCGGCCCGAGGCGAGTGCCGTCGCGAAGGCGAGGCGACGCTGCTCACCCCCTGAAAGCGTGAAGGGGCCGGCGGATTCGAGGTGAGCGAGGCCTGTCGCCTCGAGCCACGCCCGTGCGGCCTCATCGTCGTTCGGATCCTCGGCGCCAGCTTTCACCTCGTCGAGGACGGTGCGGGCGACGAAGCTCTGCTCGGGGTTTTGCGGGAGCCATGCGGCTCGAAACGGCGCTTTCTTCGCTGCGCGCTTACCCCTACCCGTACGCTCGCGGGTCTCCTCGAGAAGGTAGCGGATCAAGGTGGACTTGCCGATGCCACTTGGACCCGTGAGCGCGGCGAGCTCTCCGTTGTAAAGCTCGACGTGAACGGGGCCGGCAAACAGAGTGCGGCCTTCGAGCGTCGCGGGAACCTCGAGGTCAATGAGAGCGACCCTCTCGCTGCCTCCTCGCAGCGATTTTTGTTCGCTGCCGAGCGCACTTTCGCCACGAGAGCCGTCCGCGCGCCATGCCCCCGCGGGAGCGTCCTCAAGTATCTGACCGCCCGCACCTATGCGGATGACGCGGTCGACGTGGGCGCGCCAGAGCTCCACTTGGTGATCCGCAACGACGAGGGTGAGGCCCTCGGTTGCTTCGCAAATGGCGTCGCGTACCGCGAGTGCCGTCTTGGCGTCGAGCATTGCAAGCGGCTCGTCGAGAGCGATTGCCCCGGCACCCGTGGCGATCAGGCCCGCGAGGGAGAGGCGCTGCTGCTGCCCACCAGAAAGGTGGTAGGGGTTGGCATCGAGCGGAGAGGAAAACGCGGCCGCGGCGTGTGCATCGCGCACCATTGCGGGCATGCGTGCAGGATCAACGCTCGCATTTTCCGGGCCGAAAGCGGTATCGATTCCTGTCGTCGCGCCCACGAACGAGTGGACGGGATTTTGCACCATGAGGGCGACGCCCGGCACGGGAGATGCTTCGGGAAGTGGTGCCGAGGGGTCGACCCCTTCCGGTGGGTCCTCGGGGATGAGGCCGCTCAGGGCCTTGAGAATCGTCGATTTTCCCGAGCCGCTCGCACCCGTGAGAAGAACGCGTTCACCCGCAGCAATCTGGAGGGAAAGGCCAGAGAGAACCGGGGCCCTACGCCCCGGTGGTGTATAGGTGAAGTCATCGATCCCCACACCCACGGCACGGCGGGTGGAGGCAAGCGTCGGGCTCTCACTCACCGCTGTGCGGCCTCCTCACGCCCGGGTGCGAAATTCCCGAGAGCCCCGGTCTTCGCAAGCGCGCGCACGATTGCCGGCGCCGGCAACGCAAGCAGAATGACGCCAGAAATGATGAACAGTGCGAGGTGGGCGAATCGGAACGGCATGGCCCAACTCGGGAAGAACACGAACTGCTCCCAAATCCACTGCAAAACCATCGAGATCCAGGCGCCTGCGAGAACCCACTTAAACGACGGCTTCGCGTATTTCGTGGCGGCACCCATGACCTCGAAGCCGATCGCAACGATCGCGCCCGAGATCAGCACCGTCCACCCGAAGTGCGAGCCGAGAAGTGCCTCGATGATCGCGCCAATCCACATCGTGCCAAGTGCCGAGCCGGGTTTACGGACGATGAGCATCGAGAGCGCCGCCGGCAGAGCCCACGGACCCGCGGCGATGCCTTCACTGGGCGGGAAGAGCGAGAAGACGGGCTTGAGCGCGCCGAGCCCGGCGGCGTAGGCGAAGAACGCGACGCCCGCGATCAGGCCCATTGATACAACAACGAGAAGATCAATGGTGCGGTAGCGAAAAGCAGAATGGTTATCAGGAGCAGCTGTCGTCATCATGCGTCGATTCTAGAACCGCCACGCGGGGCTTGAGAGACGGCAAAGTCCCTGCCCACCGGAAACTGATTGAGTGCACCGGCCTTCGCGAGTGCCGTGACGATAGCGCGCCCGAGAGCCGCGAGAAGCGTGAGGGCGCTGATCCAGAAGAATACGAGAAGCATGACTTTGTAGCCCGCAGACCACGAGGGGTAGTACGCGGTGATCTCGTAAAGCCATTCGAAGAGGGTCGACAGAAGCGAGCCGCCAATCACGACCGCTGCGCTCGTACTCGCCCACCCCGAGAGCGCGAACGCGATCTCGAAACCCGCGCCCTGGATGAGGCCGGAGATAAGCGCGCCGACACCGAAATGGCTGCCAAGGAGAGCCTCGAGGCACGCCGCGATAATTTCCGCGCCGAAGGCAGCGCCTGGGCGGCGAACGATCAACATCGCGACGAGAGCAGGAAGGCACCAGAAGCCAGTGAGGAGGCCCTCGAGCGGGGGGAAAACCGCGGTGAGAGGGGCCACAAGGTTGTACAGGTGCGCGTAGCCGGCAAAGGCGACGCCGAAGGCTACGCCGACCATGACGATCACGACGAGATCAATCGTGCGGTACTTAATGCGCTCGGAAAAGCCCGCTCGCGCTGTGCGTTGATCAGTCATCACCACTCCTTCCACTCGGAAGGGGCATGCTCGTGAAGCGGCGTGGCCGCGGCATGCGAGAAATCCCGACTCCCTACGCCGGTGCTAACCGGATCAGGTTCGAGGGTCAGCGCCCTTTGCGCACTCTCAGCACCGGTCGGTGCTCCCCTGTCTGTTGGATGACGCCCACAAGTGTACAGGCAGGTGAGGGCAGTGCCGCGAGCGCTCAGCGCGCAAATGTGATGGCCTTCGCGATCGCCTCGGCGACCTCGCACGGGTGCTCGGGGCTGAGCAGGTATGCCCCTCCGTCTCGGCCGATGATCTCCACGAGCTCACCGCCGCGGGTGACCGCAAACCGCGTGTCGGCCTGCGGCCCCACAAGCGTGCGAGGTTTGAGCGGCGCCACCGGGCGCACCTCATCCATGCGGGAAACCGCGACTTCGGCGCGCCCGAGCCCGATGTTGCCCACGAGTGAGCCGACCCGTTCCGGTGCAACGACGCGGATCTGCACCGTGCGGAAATTCTCGAGCGGCCACGTGGGCCGCGCGAGGAAACCACCGAGCTTCGGTGTGAGGCCGCGCTCGTCTACGACAAACCCGATCGTCGTGCGCATCCACGCCCATAGTGCATACCCCGCGAAACCGATCGCGAGGAGGATAGCGGTGCCGAGTCCGGGGTCGCCAAAGGTCAGCAACACGAACAGGCAGATTGCCGCGCCGATCACGAGGGTGAGGATGAGGCGGGTCCACGCGACCCGCCCCGGCCTCACCCTGCCCTTATACGGAGTGAGGTACTCGTGCTTGTGTGCCATCGTCTACCAGATGCTCACGCGGCGCTCGGGAGCGAGGAACAGGCCGTCGCCTTCCTTCACGCCGAAGGCGTCGTGGAACGCGTCAACATGGCGCACGACCCCGTTCGCGCGGAACTCCATGGGCGAGTGCGGGTCGATTGCGAGGCGACGAATGGCGTCGGCCTCGCGGTTCTTGCCGCGCCATACCGCACCCCACGAAAGGAAGAGGCGCTGGATGCCCGTGTAACCGTCGGACCCCACCTCGTGTGCCGCTTCGCCAACCTCATTGAGGTAGGCCTTGAGCGCGATCGTGAGACCGCCGAGGTCGCCGATGTTCTCGCCGATCGTGAAGGCGCCGTTCACGTGATGCTCATCTGAGAGGTCGCGCGGGCTCATCGCGTCGTAGTCGGCGATGAGCGAGCGCGTGCGCTTCTCAAACTCTTCGCGGTCCGCCTCGGTCCACCAGCTCTTGAGTGCGCCGTCACCGTCGTACTTGGAGCCCTGATCGTCGAAGCCGTGGCCGATTTCGTGGCCGATAACCGCGCCGATCCCACCGAAGTTCACGGCATCATCCGCATCGATCCCAAAATACGGCGGCTGAAGGATCGCCGCGGGGAACACGATTTCGTTCGCGCCAGGGTTGTAGTAGGCATTGACCGTCTGCGGGGTCATGTGCCACTCGCCGCGATCCACGCCCCGCCCAAGCTTTGCGATCTCGTAGTCATGGGTAAACGTCGCGATGTTTCCGACGGTGGCAAGGAGTGAATCGGGATCAATGGTGAGGCTCGAGTAATCCCGCCAGGTCTCGGGGTGGCCAATCTTCGGCGTGAACTTCTCGAGTTTCGCGAGGGCCTTTTCGCGGGTCGCCGGGGTCATCCACTCAAGCGAGGAGATCGACTCGCGGTAGGCGGTGATGAGGGCCTCCACGAGGTGCTCCATGCGCTCCTTGGCCTCGGGCGGGAAATAGCGCGCCACGTATGTCTCGCCGACGGCCTCGCCGAGGGCAGCCTCGACGAGGCTCACGCCGCGCTTCCAGCGGTCGCGGATCTCGGCGGTGCCCGAAAGTGTGGCGCCGTGGAAGGCAAAGTGGGCATCGACGAACTCGTCACTCAGGTAGGGCGCAGCGGCGTCGATCGCGTGGAGGGCGAGCCACGCGCGGAGGTTCTCGAGGCTTTCGCTCGACCACAGCTTCGAAATGGCCGCCGTGTACTCAGGCTCGTTGATGTTGATGGTTTCGACCCACTCGGCCTTCGCGCCGGCGCCCTCGAAGTAGGCGCTCCAGTCGAAGCTCGGGAAAGCATCGGCGCGCTCGGCGACGCTCATCGGGTTGTTCGATTTCTCGCTGTCGCGCCTGCGCACAACATCGACGTGCGCTTTCGCGATGCGGGTCTCGAGATCCATGACCGCCTCGGCGAGGGCACGCGCATCGCCTTCGGGCAGCCCGGCACGCCCCGGGAGCTTCGCAAGGTCGGCAAGAGTCGCGAGGTAATCAACGTAGGCCTCGCGGATCGCCCGGTACTGCTCGTCGCGGTAGAACGATTCGTCGGGAAGGCCGAGGCCCGCTTGGGTGATCTGTGCCTGGTAGCGCTCCGGGTCGTTGGCGTCTGTCCACACGTACAGAGCGATGATGCCGGTGGGGGCCGTTGCTTCGCCAGTGAAGCTCGTGAGCGCTGAACGGTCGGCGAGGCTGAGGATCCGCTCGAGCTGCGGCTCGAGGTCGCGCGTGCCCACCTCGTTCAAGCGAGCCTCGTCCATGAAAAGTTCATAGAGCGCGCCGATCTTTCCCTCATTCGAGTCGGCCGGGGCGTTCGAG
Organism: Dermabacter sp. HMSC08H10; assembly: GCF_001807585.1. Taxonomy (NCBI): domain Bacteria; kingdom Bacillati; phylum Actinomycetota; class Actinomycetes; order Micrococcales; family Dermabacteraceae; genus Dermabacter; species Dermabacter sp. HMSC08H10. The sequence continues at coordinate 105,687 of NZ_KV789429.1, read as the reverse complement.
GCCGCGGCCTTTTCGATGATGCCGCGTACGCGCTCCTCAGACAGATCGTGCAGGCGCATGAATTCCGAGTAGCTCGGCTTATCGGCTGGGATCTCAGCCGAGGCGAGCCACGCGCCATTGATGAAGCCGAAGAGGTCGTCCTGCGGACGAACGGACTCATCAATCTGGGTGAGATCGAGGCCGGTCTGGGATGCGGTCGAGGTCATGTGTCTCCTCCGGGATAGGGAAAATCGGAATGTCCGACGGTTGCCTCCACCCTAGCGATCCGCGGTTTGGGAAGGGTGGATGTGTCACGTTACGGTCCCGAAAATCTGAGCGAGCGTGCCTGGATTCCTAGAATGAGGCCGTGCCAGCTTCATCTTCTTCCCGCGTCTCTTCACTATCTCTCGTGCCCGGACTCGTGCCGTGCGGGCTCGTTTCAGTCCTTGCACTCGTTGTGAATCGTGCCCTGCCGGCAGTGAGCCCGCTTCTCATCGCGATCGTGCTCGGTGCGCTCCTCACGAACATCTGGACAATTCCGGAGTCGTGGAGCGCGGGTATCACGTTCGCGTCGAAGAAGCTCTTGCGTGTCGGGATCGTGCTGCTCGGCTTGCAGCTCGCGGTAGGGGACATCCTTTCGCTCGGCTGGCGTGTGATCGTGGGCGTCATCCTCGTCGTCACCCTCTCGATCCTCGGCACTCTCGCCATGGCGCGCGCCCTGGGCATCAGCCGCCCACTGTCGATCCTGATTGCGTGCGGCTTCTCGATCTGCGGTGCGGCCGCCGTTGCCGGCGTTGAAGATATCGCTGACGCTGACGAAGAGGAAATCGCCACCGCGATCGCGCTCGTCGTGCTATTCGGCACCCTTATGATCCCGCTCGCGCCGCTTGCCGCGCACGCGATGGGCATGGGAGAGAGCGCGGGCGGCACGTGGATCGGGGCGAGCACTCACGAGGTCGCCCAGGTCGTCGCCGCCGCAGGAGCCTACGGGGCCTCGGCCCTCTCGGTCGCGGTGATCGTCAAGCTCACGCGCGTGGTGCTCCTCGCCCCCGTCGCGGTCGCGCTCTCCCTCGCAGCACGCTCGCGCGGCACGCTGCGCGAGGGCACAAAACGTCCACCGGTCGTGCCACTTTTCGTCGTGGGCTTCCTCGTGATGGTTGGTCTCGGCTCGCTCCACATCATGCCCCCGCAGGCGCTCGCGGGAGTCAAGCTCTTGCAGACCGGGCTCCTCGCGGCGGCGATGTTCGCGCTTGGGCTCGGGGTGAAAATCAAGGGGTTGATCAGCGTCGGCGGGAAGCCCGTTCTCCTCGGTGCCATGAGCACCGTCTGGATTGCCCTGCTGGCGCTCGCCATGGTTGCGTTCTCGGGAGCGATGGGCGCGTAGCAAGCGTCGGAACCGCCCCTCCGCACCCGGTTTTCTCCACCCGAGTCGGCGAGGATGAGACAGAGCAATTTAGGAGAGCGCGGCTATTCCTGGCGCGAGCACGAAAATGACCGCGAGCGCGGCCGTCACGATGCCGATAGCGAACGGGGCGAACGCCCACGGAGAGGTCTTGCGGCGCTGCGGGCTCAGGCTCTGCACGATAAGCGTTGAAAGGCCCGAGGCGATCGAGAGAACGATCGTCGCGACCGTCATGATGGGGGCCGCTGTCACGAGCGTGCAGGCGCCAAGCTGGAACAGGAATAACCCTGCGATGTCGAGGAAGCGTACGCACATCGCGCGCCGCACCGAAATGCCGCCGTCGAGAACGCTGAGGACAGTCTCCTTCGACCAGTCTGAGGGTTGCGTGATCCGCCGGCGAGAGGCGGCAAGTTGTACGGTCGCGAGGGCCGCCCACACGAGCATCGCTCCCACCCCGATCCACAGGCCGAGCGCACCAGTCCACTGCCAACTCAGGGTCACGAGGGCAATCAGGCAGACGAGCAGTCTCACGAGTTCCTCAATCGCCACACGGCCCACGAGGAACCATGGCGAGCGGGTCATCGCCGCGCCCTTCTTAGTTCCCACCACGCCCGCCACAAGCATGAGAGCGAGGTGAACGAGGCCAAGGCCGATGCCGAGGAACACCACGCCCGCTGAGGTCGGTGTCGCCGCGAGACTCGCTGCAGCGAGCACGAGAGCGAGAAGCGGGGTGAGCAGCGAAAGTATGGCGAAACCACGCCCGAGCGCGTGAACGATGTCGTTGCCCGTGGGGCCGTGGTCGTGGTCGCTGCCGCACGAGCAACGATCAGTGCCGGGATCCACGTCGTGGGCGGGCTCAGGCGCTGTACTCACACAATCTCCTTGGTCAGCCGGGTACCGGATGCGCCTTCCAAGCGTAGTGAGCCGATGCGCATTTGCCCATTGGGTACAGGAAAATGCGAGAAACGCGGCTTAAACTGGCGTGACCGGTGTGCGCAGGGCGGCGCCAACACCGCCCGTGCGCACGCCGCACGAGTTTTCACGGCAACGAAAGGGGATTGAAATTGTCGAACATCGCCCCTTCAACCGAGGCTACGGCGGCCCGGGAACCTGAACGGCCGCACGATCCGCACAGCCTCAGCAAGCAGCAGCGCGAACGCGCACTCGGCGCGGTACTCGGCGCTGCCACGGGCGACGCGCTCGGAGCGCCCTACGAATTCGAGCCTCCCATTGCGGATTCCGACGACGTGGCCATGACCGGTGGCGGGCAGCTCGGCTGGAAGCCGGGGGAGTGGACCGACGACACGGCGATGGCGATCGTCATCATGCGAGCGGCCGCCCACGAGATCCACGGTGATTCGCTCACGAGCGAAAGTTCCCTCGACGCGATCGCCGCCGGCTGGTACCAGTGGTCGCGAGAAACCCCCGACATCGGGATCCTCACCTCGAACGTGCTGCTCGGCGCCCTCGAGACCGCGCAATCACACGGCAACAGCGTGCCCTCTGGCCGTGACATGCACGAGGCGGCCCGTGCGATACACAAAGCGCAGCATCACACCGCTGGCAACGGCGGGCTCATGCGCGCCTATTCAGTTGTTCTGCCGTACCTCCTCGCGAGCGAGGACGAATTCGAGCGCGCCGTTGTTTTCGTCAACACGCTTACGCACGTCGACCTCGAGACGATCGAGGCGGCAGTCCTGTGGAGCTTCGCTATTCGTCACGCAATTCTCACCGGCGAGCTCACGATCGATGCTGGCCTTGGCCGCCTCACGCCTGAACGCCGTGACTATTGGAGGGGCCTCATCGCCGAGGCGCACAGTGCCCCGCCCGCATATTTCGCTCGAAACGGGTGGGTCATTCACGCCTTCCAAGGAGCGGTTTCGGCCCTATGCCACGCGGGGGATGTTCCCGAGGACAAGTTCGAGCGCCGCGCCTACTTCACGCGCGTCGTCGAAGCGGCGGTGCGCAGTGGAAACGACACCGACACGGTCGCGGCAATCGCGGGTGCGCTCGCGGGCGCCGTCGTGGGGTACAAGGCCATCGATCCCGTGTGGCGGCGTGCGCTCAACGGCTGGCCCGGGTTTACCGAGAAGGACTTGGCGCAGCTCGCTCTGGCGGTGCTTGAGCGATTTGGCGCCTCGTGAGTTGCTCCCTCCCTCGAGGGGGTAGATAGGTGCTGAGCGCCCCCGTTGTGGTTTTACCCCTGCGCGTTTCCGCATTGATGTAAAAGACGGGCGGGAAGCAGTGTGCACGCACTGCTTCCCGCCCGTCCCGCGCATGAGCGCGGCCGCCCTATGGTGTGACGCTGATGCCTACTCGTCTCGCTGCGCGAGCGCCTGGGCCGGTGCCGTCGCGCTCGCCCGCATTCCGGGCAGGATTGAAGCGAGAACGCCTGCGACGAGCCCGGCGAGCAGAATCATGAGGAGATACAGCCACGGAATTGCCGGGTAGAAGTCGAACTCACCCGCAAGAAGTGAGCGCACGCCGAACATTCCGAAAGCGGTTCCTAGAAGCACGCCAACGAGTGAGCCCAGGAAGGCAATGAAAATACCTTCCCATACGAGCATCGCGCGGATCGCGCCCTTCGAGGTGCCCAGCGCACGCATCAGGGCGTACTCGCTTGAACGCTCGATCACGCTCAGGCTGAGGGTGTTCGCGACGCCGACGATCGCGACCACGACGGCAACCGCAAGGAGCGCGACGGTGATCGTGAGGAGCGTCTGGATCACCGTTGCCATCATCTCTCGCTGAGCCCCATCGAAGGACTGTGCCGTGACGGTCTCGGGAGGCAGCTGATTAGCAAGCTCACTCAGTGCACCGGTGAGTTGGATCGACGTGGTGTGAGCCCTCTGCGGAGAATCGGGAGCCGCGAACTTGACAAAGACCGCTTTGCCTTCGTCGATCCCAAGCCCGCTGAGGGTATCGGGGGCCACCAGGGAAATTGACAGTTTCCCCTTGACACGGACGGTGACCTCGCGCGCACTTCCATCATTCGCGTTGACGGTAACCTTCTCGCCGTCGTGAACATGGAACCGTTCCGCGCGAGCCTTGCCCATGTGCAGCTCTCCGGGCGGTGGAACCTCGATCGAGTCCGCCGTAGCGACCTCCTGCAGGTCCTCCGCCGAGGGGGCGTATACGGTCATCGCGCCCGCGTCGAACGGCAGTTCGGCCGTGGGGACCTGGCGTGCGGTGTCCACACCCTCGGTCTTTTGAACCTTCTCGAGGAAACCAGCGGGAAGGTCGGTGGCGGCAATGATGGTGTCGACAGGGACGCGGTCAGTGATGTCATGCTCGAATGTGTTTTGAGCGGTCACCGCACCGGAGGCCATTGTCGCCATGAGAGTGGTGCCAATGATGAGCGCTGACATCGTGATGCCCGTGCGTTTCGGGTGCCGCGCAAGGTTCAAAAATGCGAAGCGTGCGCTCGTGAAACCGAGGGCGGAGGCGAGTGCGTTGCCGAGTTTCGCCACCGGCGGGATGAGCGCCGGCAGCAGCCCGATCACACCGACAAGAATCGTGAGGCATCCGAAGAACGCGCACAGCATGGAAATAAGGATCATGAACTCGCTGTCTTTGAGGACAATTTCGACGACGAACGAGCCGAGTGAGACAACAACACCGAGCGCAACAACCGCCGAAGCGAAGATCGTGCGAATCAGCGACGCGTGCTTACCGGAGGCGATCTCTGCGGGGCGCAGCGCCTCGAGAGGCTTCACGCGAGAAGCGCTGATAGCCGGGAACACCGATGCACAGACCGCGAGGATGAGAGAGGCGAGGACCGGAACGAGAATCGCGAAGATATTCAATCCCGGGACGACAGGCAAAGCCTCGGAATAGGTGAAGCGGCCCACGAGAAGGAGCGCCCACCAGGCGAGGTACGCGAGAACAATGCCGAGAATCGAGCCGATAATCCCGACGAGTAGTGCGTCGCGAACGATCGCCCACATCGCCTGGCGGCGTTTCGCGCCGAGCGCACGCGCGAGAGCGAACGATCGCCTGCGCTGCGCCATCGTCACGGCGAACGAGTTCGTCACGACGAGCGCGCTCGTCGCAATAGCGATCAGGACGAATCCTGCGAGAAGAGCCGAGAGCATGGTCGCGACTGTCAACGCCATGAGATTCGCCTCCTCCAGGAATTCCGTGACAGTCGCGGCGTCGTACCCGGCAGCCTTGAGGTTACTCACCAACTCTTCTTCGCTCACGCCGGGCTTGGCGACGACGGCGATCGTGTAGTAGTCGGAGGCTTTTTCGGAGGCATCCCCTCCAAGAGCCGTGAGGGTGTCGATGCCCGCGGTGCCGAATGTGAGGGTGCCCCCGGGATTGAGGACCTGCGCGAGCTGCGGCCTGCTAATGCCAGCGACGGTGAAGGTAAGCGTCTGGCCGGAGTCGAGCGACTGGACCCCAATCTGGCTTCCAACCTTCAGATTGCGTTTTTTGGCGAACGACGTATCGACGGCAACCTCGTGGTCTCCACTGGGGGCTTTGCCTTCGACGTAGTGGGCATCAACGCCGGGGCGAACCGTGTCTACCTTGACAAACGTCCCCTTGGAATCGAGTGGGTTCTCTTTGCCTGTCTCCCCCTCGTCGAGTGCGATCGCGAACGTGTTGTCAGTCTTATAAAATGCGCCGTCGGCACCGTCCACCTTCCCAATGGCCTCGGGCGAGGCGGAAGCGGCATCGCCCTCCGTTGTAAAAGCTGGCTGTACGAGGGCGCTAGCCCCCTGAACGGGTCCCGTGACCTGGGCTTTGACAGCTTCGCCCACAAATCCGACGGCGAGAACAGCAATGGCAACGAAGGCGCTCGTAAGCGCAATCGTGATGGTGGCGGCGAGGTGCCTGCGCCGCGGCTGAAGTTTCAGGGTACTCACTGTGCCTGCACCGCTTTCTGGCCGATGTACTCATCGGCGACGATTCGGCCGTCATGCATGCGAAGGATTCGATCTGCCCTGTGTGCAGCGTCGTCTTCGTGCGTCACCATGACGACGGTGTGGCCGAGAACGTCGACGCTCTCACGCAAGAAGCTCAGTACGGCCTCGGTCGAAGCCGAGTCGAGGTTGCCGGTGGGTTCATCGGCAAAAATCACGGCGGGGCGCGTGACGAGTGCGCGCGTCAGCGCGACGCGCTGGATCTGGCCACCCGAGAGCTGACTGGGGCGGTGCCCGAGGCGCTCGGCGAGGCCAAAGCGCTGCACAAGCATCCCGAACCATTGCTCATCCACCTTGCGACCGGCGAGTTCAAGCGGGAGAAGAATGTTCTCCTTAGCCGTGAGCATGGGCAACAGGTTGAACGATTGGAAGACGAATCCGATGCGGTCGCGGCGGAGGGTTGTGAGCTGCGAGTCCGAGAGCTGAGTGATGTCGACGCCCTCGACCACGATCGTCCCAGAGTCGATTGAATCGAGACCGGCGAGGGAGTGGAGAAGAGTCGATTTTCCGGAGCCCGAGGCTCCCATGATCGCGGTGAACTCTCCGGCACGGATGTCGAGCCCGACTGCGTTGAGAGCGGTCACCTGGTTGCTGCCGCTTCCGTAGGTTTTGGTGACCTCGCGCGCGCTGACGGCGACGGGAGAGGGGGGAACGGTTGTGGACATGGGTACTCCTCTGGATGTCCGGGATGATGTGATCGGTCAGACATCTCTTATTCTTCGCGAGCATATGCGCTGAGGCAACAGTCTCGAGGCGCGGATGTTCTGAGGGGATCTCATACGTGAGATTGAGGGGGATTGCGACTTTCGGAGCGTCATAGTGCGTCACAGATTTTTTGGTTTTCGCCAGCGAGACCCCTAGTATTGACATGCTTATGGGGTACATAAGCTATTGTTAGCGCTTGTGTGTCCAACAACCTGTGTTTTGAAAGGACTGTGGAGAGACATGCATATTGATACCCGGGCCATTCTCGCGCCGCGCAAGAGCGAGTTTGGGGCGGTTGTGCCGCCCGTCCACCTCTCCTCGACCTTCGAACTCGATATCGACTCGGTGAGCGGGGACTACGCCTATCAGCGCGGCTCGAATCCTTCGCGAGCCGACCTCGAGTCGGTCATCGCGAGCCTTGAGGAAGCGAAGTACGGATTCGCTTTTGCGACCGGGATGGCCGCAGTGAGTTCGGTTTTCAGCCTCTTGAGCCCGGGTGACGAAGTGCTCTTTTCATCCAACGTGTATGGCGGCACCTTCCGCTACGTCGAAAAGATCTTCCCTCGTGCTGGCTTGACGGGCACGTTCTTCGACGACCTCGGTTCTATTACGAGCGAAGACCTGAGCGAGAACACGCGCATGATCTTCGTCGAATCACCCGGCAATCCCACGCTTCGCGTCGTCGATATCGAGCGCCTCGCGAAGCTCGCTCACGCGCACGGCGCTCTCCTCGTCATCGACAACACATTCATGACCGCGGTTCTGCAGCGGCCCCTCGACTTCGGCGCGGACCTCGTCGTTCAGTCAGCGACCAAGTTCCTCGGCGGCCACAGCGACCTCCTTGCGGGTGCTGTCACGACGAATGATGACGAGCTCGCCGAGAATATTCGCCTCAGCCAGAAGGTCTTCGGGGGTGTACTCGAACCACTGACCTCTTTCCGGCTTCTCCAGGCCATCAAGACTCTTCCGCTGCGCATCGCCCGTCAGCAAGAAAACGCTGAGAAGCTTGTTGCCTTCTTGAGCGATCACCCCGCAGTCCAAACGGTGCTCTCAGCCGGGTCCTTCAGCGACGCTGAACGGGAGGTTCACGAGCGTCAAGCCAAAGGTATCGGCGCCGTCTTCTCATTCGAACTCGCACAAGGCTACGACCTCAAGAAATTCCTCCATGCGCTCGAAATCCCCTCGTTCGCCGTGAGTCTCGGAGGAGTCGAATCGCTTCTGTCGATCCCGGCGACGATGAGCCACGACGGCATGACGCAAGCCGCACGCGACCGTGCTGGCATCACCGATGGCCTCGTGCGCTTCAGCGCGGGCATCGAGAATATCGACGACCTCCTGGCTGACTTTGCCAAGGCGCTCGACGTCGCGCAGAAGTAGCCACTTTCCCCATCACTCTCATAAAGGAGCTCACTATGTCTCGTTCCATTTCGCGCCGTTCAATCCTTGCGACCTCCGGCATTTCTGCTGCCGCCCTGGCCCTTGCCGCATGCGGCTCGTCCGATGATGGAAAGCAGGCCGGTGGCTCGGGCTCCGCAGAGGGCGTGCTCAAGGTTGGTGTTGAGGGCGTGTACAAGCCGTACAACTTCCACGATGACTCGGGGAAGCTTGTGGGCTTCGAGATCGACATCGTCGAGGCGATCGCCGAGAAGATCAGCAAGAAGGCCCAATACGTCGAGGCAAAATGGGACAGCCTGCTTGCTGGCCTCGATGCCGGGCAGTACGACCTCGTCATGAACAACGTCGCTGTGACCGATGAGCGCAAGAAAGCTTTTGACCTTACCGTCCCCTATGCACAGACCCAGGGTCGCCTTGGCGTCCCGGAGGGCTCGGACATCACGTCTCTCGCCGATGTCAAGGGGCGCCGCGCGGCGCAGACGACAACCTCAAACTGGGGGCAGGCCATGACGGACGCCGGCGCCGAAATTGTCGCATCCCCGGGCTTCGCCGAATCGGTCGAACTTGTCTCGACCGGCCGAGCCGACGTCACGGCGAACGAGGTCGTTGCGTTCGACACCTATCTTGAGGAACACCCCGACGCGCCGATCAAGGTCCTGGACGAGAAGCTTGAAACCGAGGTTCTTATCGCCGGGGCGCTCAAGAAGGGCAGCCCTCTCACCGAGAAGATCAACAAGGCTATTACCGAGCTCCTCGACGATGGCACGATCGCAAAGATCGACAAGGACTGGCTCGGGCTTGACCTCACTCCCAAGAACTAAACGCCCCACGGAGATTCCCTCGTGAATGTTGATCTTTCGCGAGCGCTAGAGGTGTGGGCAGGGGCGATTGGCCCCATGCTCCTCGCGACCCTCAAGGTCACGATCCCTCTCTCGCTCATCGCTTTTGCGATCGCCCTCGTGCTGGCCATTATCACGGCCAGCGCGAGACTTTCGCGCTTCCGTCCGCTCAAGGCGATCGCGTGGCTGTACGTGTGGGTGTTTCGCGGAACGCCTCTGCTCGTGCAGCTCTTCATCGTGTTTTACGGACTGCCGAAACTCGCCCCATCGCTTGTGCTCGACCCGTGGACTGCAGCCGTCGGAACCCTCGCCCTGAACAGTGGGGCCTACGCTTCCGAGGCGGTGCGCGCGTCAATCCTCTCAATCCCGCGCGGCCAGTACGAGGCGGCGGCGACGCTCGATCTCGATCGGCGCACGACGTTCCTCAAGGTGATTGCCCCGCAGGCGTTCCGCATTGCGCTCCCACCGCTCAGCAATGACTTCATTGACCTCGTGAAGGGCACGAGCCTCGTCTCGACGATTACGCTGCTCGACATGTTCATGGTGGCGCAGCAGCGAGCGGCCGCAACGTTCGAGCCGTTCTACCTCTACGTCCTCGTAGCGGCGATTTACCTTGTTCTTATTTCCGTGCTGAGTCTCGTGCAGGCGTGGCTAGAAAAGAAAGCGAGCGTGTACGTTGAGCGTGACTGAGACCTCTGCTGACCTCAATGTGGGTGAGGCGCGCAGCCCACTGAGGCTGCGTTCGATCACGAAGCGTTTTGGTGCGTTTACCGCACTCGATCACATCGACCTCGACATCGAGCCGGGGCGCACGACCGTTCTGCTCGGCCCCTCGGGCTCGGGTAAATCCACGCTTTTGCGTTCCATAAACCTTCTCGAAAAGCCGGATGAGGGCACGCTTGATTTCGGAAGTGGCCCGATAGATGTGAGCGGCAAGCTTTCGGATCAGAAGGTCCGCGAAATCAGGCGTCACTCGACCATGGTGTTCCAGCAGTTCAATCTGTTTCCGCACCTCACCGCTCTTCAGAACGTGACGCTTGCGCCGATCACGTCGCGCGGGATGTCGAAGGCCCATGCGCGTGAGAGGGGTATTCGCGCCCTCGAGCGCGTGGGGCTTGCGGACAAGATCGACGCCTATCCCGCGCGACTATCTGGCGGTCAGCAGCAGCGCGTCGCAATTGCCCGCGCCCTTGCTTTGAGCACCGACTATCTCCTGTTCGACGAACCGACGTCTGCGCTTGATCCGGAGCTTGCCGCCGAGGTTATCGCGGTGCTCTCGTCTCTCGCGAGCGAGCACCGCACCCTCGTCGTTGTGACGCATTCGCTCCAGTTTGCGCGAAGCGTTGCCGACCGCGTCGTGTTTCTTGAGGAAGGAAAGATCCTCTTCAACGGCGATCCCGAGCACTTCTTCAATTCTGAGGATGAGCGCCTCAAGCGTTTTGTGAGCGTCGTGGGGTCCGTCTAGGAGTTCGAAACGGTAGGGGAAGGGCCGACGTTGCCACTTTCTCGGCGTCACGCACGTGGCGCGCCGCCCTCCTCGAGCGCGAGCAAGAAACGCTTTTTCTCGATCCCGCCGCTAAAGCCGCCAAGGCTGCCGTCGGATTTTATGACCCTGTGGCACGGGACCACGATCGGGAGGGGATTTGTGCCGCAAGCCGTGCCCACTGCGCGCACCGCTTTGGGGTTGCCGGCACGCTCTGCGACCCACTTGTAGCTTTGCCGCTCGCCGAAGCCAATCTGTTCAATTGCCTCATGCACCGCGCGGCGAAACCCCTGGGAAAGGGAGCGGTCGAGCGGGAAGCTGAAGGTCCGACGGTTGCCGTCGAGAAAGTCGAGGATCTGATCCTTAGCCGCGCTAAGCACCTCGTGGGGCTCGAATGCGGGTGCCTGAACTGAGGCGTGCGCGGCTTTGCGTAGCTGTGCTTCGGTAAGGGCCTTCATGGCCTCGAGGTCGTCACTTTCGAAGGTGATGCGCACGAGCCCGCGTGACGTTGCCGCGAAGAGAAGTGTGCCTATGGGCGAAGGGGTTTCGACGAATTCGAGCGAGAGGGGGTCGGCGCAGTGTGTGGGCATGACCGCTTCTTTCCGTGGCTCGAGGGCGGGGTTGGCGCAAAGGCGCAACCTCGATTGTGGCACGCGCGCCTTGGAACCCTTTTATGGGCGCAAGCGCGCACACAATGTGACGTGAGGCATATGTAGAAATCTGCGGAATAAGCTCGCCAGTAGAAGAGTTGAGCCTAGTGAACTCAAGTTGAGTGATACGTCGATTGACAACCCAACTTTGGGAAGCGTTGACTAATCGCGTCCTTGAGCACAGCCAAGTTGATAGCGGTGCGGCTACCACAGGAATCCACCGGTCGCACACGCGGAAGGAGAACACTTATGTCACAGGCAGTAGGAATCGACCTCGGCACCACCAACTCTGTTGTCGCCGTTCTCGAAGGTGGCGAACCCACCGTTATCGCGAACGCCGAAGGCGCTCGCACGACCCCCTCGGTTGTGGCCTTCTCGAAGTCCGGCGAAGTCCTCGTCGGTGAAGTCGCCAAGCGCCAGGCCGCGACCAACGTTGACCGTACGTACTCGTCTGTCAAGCGCCACATGGGCACCGACTGGACGACCGAAGTTGACGACAAGAAATACACCCCGCAGGAGATCTCGGCCCGAACCCTCGGCAAGCTCAAGCGCGATGCTGAGTCCTACCTCGGCCAGACCGTTACCGACGCGGTCATCACCGTCCCCGCCTACTTCAACGACGCGGAACGCCAGGCCACGAAGGACGCCGGCCAGATCGCGGGCCTCAACGTCCTGCGCATCATCAACGAGCCCACCGCCGCCGCTCTCGCGTACGGCCTCGAAAAGGGCAAGGACGACGAGCGCATCCTCGTGTTCGACCTCGGCGGCGGCACGTTCGACGTCTCCCTCCTCGAAATTTCGAAGGACGAGGACGGCTCGGCCATTCAGGTCGTGGCGACCGCGGGTGACAACCGCCTCGGTGGCGACGACTGGGACCAGCGCGTCGTCGACTACCTCGTGAGCCAGGTCAAGAACAAGGACGGCGTGGACCTCTCGAAGGACCGCATCGCACTGCACCGCCTCAAGGAAGCCGCTGAACAGGCCAAGAAGGAGCTCTCGAGCTCGACCTCGACCAACATTTCGCTCCAGTACCTCTCGATGAGTGAAAACGGCCCGATCCACCTCGACGAGAAGCTCACGCGCTCCCACTTCGAGGAGCTCACGAGCGACCTGCTCGAGCGCACGAAGGCACCGTTCCACCAGGTCATCAAAGACGCCGACGTTTCGGTTTCCGACATCGACCACGTGATCCTCGTGGGTGGCTCGACTCGTATGCCGGCCGTGACCGAGGTTGTCACCTCGCTCACCGGCAAGGAGCCCAACAAGGGCGTCAACCCCGACGAGGTCGTGGCGTACGGCGCCGCGCTCCAGGCCGCAGTGATCAAGGGCGACCGCAAGGACGTGCTCCTCATGGACGTCACGCCGCTCTCGCTCGGCATTGAAACCAAGGGCGGCCTCATGACGAAGCTCATCGAGCGCAACTCGGCGATTCCGACCAAGACCTCCGAGGTCTTCTCGACCGCTGACGACAACCAGCCCTCGGTCGCCATTCAGGTGTACCAGGGTGAGCGCCAGTTCACGCGCGACAACAAGCTGCTCGGTACCTTCGAGCTCTCCGGAATCGCACCGGCCCCCGCCGGCATGCCGCAGATCGAAGTGACCTTCGACATCGACTCCAACGGCATCGTGAACGTGTCCGCGAAGGACCGCGGCACCGGCAACGAGCAGTCGATCCAGATCACGGGTGGCTCGGGTCTCTCCGACGAAGAGATCGACCGCATGGTGAAGGACGCCGAGGCACACGCTGCCGAGGACGCCGAGCGCCGCAAGAACGCTGACGCTCGCAACACCCTCGAGCAGCTCACCTACCAGGGCGACAAGCTCCTCAAGGACAACGGCGACAAGATCCAGGACGCCGACAAGACCGCAGCTGAAGACGCGATCAAGGAGGCCAAGGAAACCCTCGCCAAGGAAGATGCCTCGACGAGCGACCTCGAAGCCGCACGCGAAGCACTGAGCGAGAAGCTCCAGGCTGTCGGCACCGCGATCTACTCGGCCGCTCAGGCCGAGCAGGCAGGTAACGCCGAAGGCGCGGATTCGGCCGACGCTGCCTCGGGCGAAGACGACGACGTTGTCGACGCCGAGATCGTTGACGATGAGGACGACAAGTGAGCGAGAACGACAAACCGTTCACGTTCACCGATAAGCGCACGTCCACGAAAGGCGAGGAGCCAGACATGAACGAGCAGCCAACCGACGGCGCACCGGAGGAAACTCCCGCGCCCGACGCGGCGGGCGCGAACAGCACTGAAACGCCCGAGAGCGCCGAGGTCGACGATCTCTCCGCCGAGGCCGGAGCCCTCTACGAGAGTGCTGTCGCCGAGACCGAAGCCCTCAAAGCGAAAGTGAACGAGCTCGAAGAGCAGCTCAAGCGCGACCAGGCCGAATACGTGAACTCGCGCAGGCGCATCGAACAGAGCGCCGTCGTGGGTCAGCAGCAGGCCGTCGCAAAGGTCCTCACATCGCTGCTTAGCGTCCTCGACGACATCGAGCTCGCTCGGCAGCACGGGGATATCGCCGAGGGCACGCCGTTTGCCTCGATCACGAGCAAGCTCGAGGAAGCACTCGGTGCGCACGGTCTCGTTCGCTACGGCGAGGTCGGCGAAGAGTTCGACCCCGAAAAGCACGAGGCACTCATGCACTCGAGCAGCGGTGATGTCGAGGCGACGAGCCTTGAGGTCATCATGCAGCCGGGCTACATGATGGGGGAACGTGTCCTGCGCCCGGCGCGCGTGGGCACGGTCGGCCCCAACTAAGGCAGGGCAAACGTCGGCCCCTCCCGACACGTGACAGTGGAACGGGGCGGGCCGACGCCACCAGCACACCGCGAGGCGGCGGGCACACGCACCGCCGCCTCGCTCCATAGATTCAAACTTTTGACGAGGAGACACCATGAGCCAGCAGGAATGGCTGAGCAAGGACTTTTATAAGATCCTCGGCGTCTCCCAGGACGCCTCCGCAGCAGAAATCAAGAAGGCCTATCGCAAGAAGGCGAAGGAGCTGCATCCGGACAGGCATCCCGGGGATGCCGCGGCGGAAGAGCGCTTCAAGGAAGTGGGCGAGGCCTACTCGATCCTGAGCGACGCGGAGCAGCGCAAGCAGTACGACGCGATCCGCGCGATGGGCGCGGGCGGTGCGCGCTTCGCCTCGGGCCCCGGCGGTGCAGCCGGCGGCGGATTTGAGGACCTCTTCGGTGCCTTTACCGGCGGTGGTTTCGGTGGTGGCGCGGGCGGCGTCAACATCGAAGACCTCATGGGAATGTTTGGCGGAGGCGGCTTCGGCGGGGGTCAGGGCCGTGCAGGCTTCTCGCCGAACGGCGGCTTTGGGCGCCAAGCACCTCAAAAAGGCGCCGACGTCAGCGCAAGCGTTAAGCTCAGCTTCCGCGACGCAGTGCTCGGAACCGAGGTGTCGTTTAGCGCGGGCGGTCGGAACATCACGACCCGTATTCCCGCGGGCGTTCACGACGGACAGAAGATTCGGCTCAGGGGCAAAGGGCAAGCGTCGGCGAACGGTGGCGCCCCCGGTGACCTCATGCTGACCGCGAAGGTTGCACCCCACCCGCTTTACACCATGGACGGGATTAACCTGCGGGTAAACGTCCCTGTCACCGCCGCCGAAGCCGCGTTCGGCACGACCATAAGCGTGCCTCTTATCGATGGCTCAAACGTGAAGCTCAAGGTGCCCGCCGGCACTCCCTCCGGGCGCACGCTGCGTGCCAAAGGCAAGGGCGTACGGGCCAAGAAGGGCACGGGTGACCTGCTCGTGACGCTTACGATTGCGCTTCCCGATACGCTCAGTGAAACCGCCGAGCGCGCCCTTCGCGACTTCGCCGAGGCGACGAGCGAGTTCGACCCCCGGGCGGATTTTGCGGAGAACGCCACCCGGTAGCACCACGACCGACGGCCACGAGAAGGAGGAGACATGGCACCGTCACGTTTCGATGAGCACGCGGGAGTCTTCGTCATCTCGGTCGCGGCCGAGCTTACGGGGATGCACCCGCAAACCCTACGCACCTACGATCGGCTTGGGATCGTGTCGCCGCAGCGCACGAGTGGGCGCGGGCGACGCTACAGCGCTTGGAACATCGCGCAGTTGAGGCAAGTCCAAGCCCTCTCGCAAGAGGAAGGCATCAACCTCGCGGGCATCAAGCGCATCTTTGAGCTTCAAAACGAAGTGGAGCGGCTGCGCGCGCAACTCGACGAACTGACCGAGGAGCGTGACGCACAGCGCAAGCGGGACACGAGGATCTTCGCGACCTCGCAAACCGGTGAAGTCGAAGCGATGCGCCGCGGTCAGCGGCCGCGTCGCCGCCAAGCGGGTGCGCTTGTCGTGTGGAGGCCCGACGGTTCCCGCTAACGCGTGAGCTGACTCCGGTAGAAATCGCGCCACTGCGCGGCGACCGACGCCCTCGAATAGCGGGCGGCGCCTTCGCGCGCGGCCTGCTGGGCTTTCGCGTAAACGGTGGGGGAGTCCTTCAGCCTCGTGAGAGCCTCGACGAACCCGTCGATCTCGCCGCGCCCGGCCTGAACGCGCGTCGCGTGATCGAACAGCACGCCTTCGTAGTACACGAGGTCCCGAACCACGATGGGGGTGTCGGTTGCCATGGCTTCGAGGATCGTCATGGGAAAGAGCTCCTCGTAGCTTGGCAGGAAAAATGCATCCGCGGCGTTGAAGCACTCATTCATCTCCTCGCGCGGCACAAGTCCAATGAGCTTGACGTTCGCGGGGAGATTCTCTTTTGCCTTTTTGATTTGTTCGTAGCCGCTCGTGATGCGACCGAACGAAAAATCCCCAGCCCACACGAAGAGCGCCTCAGGCATCGCGCGTGCAACGTCGAGAAGATCAAAAAATCCCTTGCGGGTTTGCAGCTGGCCTGCGCACATGACCACGAAGCGAGTGTCGTCTGCGCCCCAGGCCCGTCGTCGTTGGGCGATGCTCTCGTTTCTCTCGAGAGGATGGAACTGTTCCTCTGAAACGAAATTCGGGATAAACGTGATGCGGGACGGATCGAATCCGTATGTGCTCTCGAGCGCTGTGATGAACCAGGGATTGACCGTGACGAGCGTATCCGTAGCGCGGTAGAAGTTCAGCATGTAGCGGTAGAACGCCCAGCGCGCCGGTTTTGGCATCGCGATCGAATCATCGACGGTCTCCGGAATAAAGTGCACGTGGGCGAGCGTCGCCCCACGCCGCTTGGCGAGGGGGATCGCAGCGCGATATTCCGGATTGATGGAATGGAAATGGTTGATGTCGCCGAAGCTTCCGAGGCGGGCTCGCGGGTTGATATCGAATTCGTCGCCGAGCTCTGCGCTGATGAGTGCAACCTGCTCAAGGTAGGCGCTTCCCACCCCCTGGCCCGCGACGGAGTCGGCTTTCGAAAATGCGTGAATACGTGGTTTCGCCATGTACGTGCCCTTTACCAGGGGAGAAGATTGGTCACGAGCGCGCTAATGCCGAGCCCGTATGCCACGAGGGTGGGGATCTTACCCAGGAGGATGATCCACGTGTACGTCGAGAACTTCATTTTCGTCGTGCCCGCGAGGTAGCAGAGGAGGTCATCCGGGGCGATGGGCAGCACGATCGCAGCTGCGAATAATGTCGTGAAACCGGATTTTCGCGTCCACCCGAGGTACTTTTCGATCGTCTTCTCGCTAAACATCGCTTCGATGAGAGCCATGCCCACCTGGCGTGCCACGATGAAGTTCGTGATCGAGCCGGCGCACACCGCGAGCCAGTTATAGATTGTGCCCTCGATCGGCCCGAACAGAATTGGAGCAGCGATCACGAGAAGCCCGGCGGGGATGATAGGAAACATCACCGAGGCGAAGCTAGCCGCCATAAAACCTATCGGTCCCCAGATCCCGAGTGAGTCGATGTACGCCTGAAGAGAATCGAGGGACTCGAGCGTGCCGGTCTTGATACCCCACGCAACGAGGCCGATCGAGAACGCGAGCCCTACGAACGGCATGACCTTGACCGCGATCTGAATGGCCTTCTTGTGGGCGGTGACGCGTTCGGCGGTGTGCTCACCGAAGCGCGACTGATGGTGCTCTTTCGCACTCATCCCCTCACGCGGTTCGATCGCGGGAGCGATATTGGTGCGTGAACGTTCCGTAGGAGTGAACGGAAGTTTCTCGGCCCCCGGGAACGCTGGCGAGGAGTTTTCGGTCGGTGCGGTCGTGGTGTCCTCGTGTGCACTCATGCGGCCAGGCGCTCTTCTCCATTGGTCGTGGGGCGAGGTGTCTTTGTAACGCTCTCGCGGTGGGTGGAAATCTTCAGGCTCAGCGGGCTGCGGCGGCGCCCGGTTCCGACGCTTGCGAGCACCTTTTCGTAGACCTCTTTGGCGGATCGTCCAAAAGCTTCCGCCGAGAAAACTGTGGCGGCGCGCTTGGCGGCGCAGGCTGCCATGCGGGCACGCAGCGCATCGTCTTCGAGGATGTCGGCAAGGCGCGCGGCGAACTGGGTCGAGTCCCCGTAGGTGTAACCAGTTTTACCTTCGAGGATCACGCCGTCGAGCGAGTCATCCTTGCGGCACAGGAGCGGGATTCCACATGCCATGGCCTCGATGAACGTGAGGCCCTGGGTTTCGCTGAGCGAGGCAGAAACGAAGAGATCGGCCATGCGGTAGTAGTCGGCGACTTCCTCGGGAGCGCGGAAGCCCGCGAAACGCACCATATCCCTGATCCCGAGGTGGTCGACGAGGTCCTCGAGTTCGTTACGTGACGGGCCGTCACCGACCAGCACGAAAACGGTTTCGGCGGGGCGGGCCTTTGCAAGGTGGCGCAGCACGTCGTCGACGCTCTTTTCTTTCGCAAGACGGCACACCGACAGGAGAACTTTCGTGCCTTCAGCGATACCAAGCTCGCGGCGAATCTCGCGGCTGCGCTCGAGGTCCTCGTTCGTCTCAGCGGCGTGGAAACGCGAGAGATCGAGACCCGTGGGGATCACGGCGATGGGCTGTGTGACGCCGTAGCCGCGAAGAAGCCTCTCGACCTTTGCCGTCGGCGTGATCACCGCACTGACCTGCTCGCAAAACTTCTTCGAGAAGGCCGTGATCATCTTCTTGCCCATGGTTTTCGTGGGCGCGTAGTAGTGGGTGTAATCCTCGTAAATCGTGTGATAGGTGTGCACGATCGGGATGTCGAGCGCCTTGGCGATCGTTCTGGCCCATAGGAAGGTCGAGAACTCGCACTGCGAATGAATAACATCCGGGTGCCACTGCTCGATCTCCCGGCGGATCTTCCGGTTGGGGAGCACAGAAATGCGGGCGTGATCGTAAAACATGGAAGCGTTGAGCGATGCGAGGCGATACACGCCATCGCGCGACGACGACCGTAGGGACTCTGCGAGAGTCAGCACTCGTACGTCGCACCCGAGCATCTCGAGTTGCTTTTTGAGCGTGAGAACGCTCGTCACGACCCCGTTGACAACCGGCTCGTACCAGTCGGTTGTAATGAGGACCTTGAGGGGTGCTCGTTCACTTCTGTGCATCATCATGTCTCCATCGTGAGTCGCGGAGGCCTGTGGACGCATCGGTCTGGAGGATGGACTCAATCATCCTCGAGACTGATATTGCTCGAGCCACGGGGCTGAGGCCCCGCCGGCAAGCGAGGCCCGCAAACCCGCAGGCGGGCGCATGGCCACAACGCTTCGCACCTCGAGACTATGTGCCCTGTGTTTCGGGGCGGTGAACGCCATCCCGGAGTTTTCCCGGAATTGCGTGCGGGGAGAAAAGCCTCAGTTGCGCGAAGTCACGCGCGCGGGAACGCAACTGAGGGCTTGAGGCTCGATATAGTCGCGGCTATGGTGCACACGGAAAATTCGCCGGAAGCGGCGGCCGCGCTCGATATACAACCGGTCATCGTCGGGGGTGACATCGGCGCATACTCACTCGCGCGAGCCTTTCACGAGGCGTACGGGGTCAAGTCGATCGTTGTGAGCGCGAAACTTGGATGGCAGATCGCGAGGAGCGCGATTATCGACAACGTGCTGTGCGAGGATCCCATGGACCCTGGCGTGCTCGCACCGTCGCTCACAGCAATTGCCGAGAAAATCGGGGCTGAGCGGCCGAACGCTCAGGTCATCCTTTTGGGTTCCGCCGATGCCACGGTCAAATCCATCATCCGTGTCCGCGATGAGCTGGGAGCAATGGATCCCGCGTGGATCGTGCCGTACGTGGGCCTCGAGGCGTTCGAGGCCGGCACCGAGAAGAACAACTTCACGCGCCTGTGCGAAAAGCTCGGTGTTGACCACCCCGAAACGGTGATCGTCGACCTCGCAGCGGGGGTGCCTGAATCATTCGACCTCCCCTTTAACTACCCCGTAATCGCGAAACCAGCCGACGTTTCGGCATGGAAGCGAACGAGTTTTGTTGGGAAATCCAAGGTCCACACGGTGGCGAACGAACAGGATCTCCGTTCACTCTTTGCCAAGATCCACGGGGCCGGCTACCGCAAGGCGATCATCGTTCAGGACCTCATTCCCGGCGACGATCAAAACATGCGCATCCTCACCGCCTATTGCGACCGTAACTCCCGTATCCGATTTGCCTCGTGGGGGCGGACGCTGCTCGAGGAGCACACTCCCGGCGCCATTGGTAATCCCGCAGCGATCGTTTCGGGCGTCAATCGCGAAGCCGTGGCACAGGCCCAAAAAATTGTGAGTGAACTCGGTTGGACCGGCTACGCGAACTTCGACCTCAAGTATGATCCGCGAACGGGCCGAACCGTGTTCTTTGAGCTTAACCCCCGACTTGGCCGATCGAACTACTACATCACCGCAGCCGGCCACAACCCCGTCACCTACTACGTCAACGAGCAAATCCTCGATGCCCTCGGAGAGCCGGGGGAGATTGTTCAGGACCAGCCAGAAACGCTCTACACCGTGGTGCCGGTGGCCCTCGTCAAGCACTACACCCGCGATCCCGAATCGCGCGCGATCCTCAAGCGCGTACTCAAAGCGAGGCGCGTCAAGAATCCGCTCAACTATCGCGGAGTCGAAAAAGATCCGAAACGCTGGTTTTACTACTACGCGGCTCTCGTGAACTACGTGAAAAAATTCCGCACTCACTACAAGCCCGATACCGCGGACGTACAGACCTCTGGGGAGAAGTGATGACGGTGTGGCAGACCCCTTTCGTAGGGGTACTTGGAGGGGTAGGCCCCGGGGCAACGGCCGTGTTCATGGACGTCCTTGTGCGAGCGACCGCTGCTCGAACGGACCAGGACCACATCGATTGCATCGTAATGCAGCACGCGAGTACCCCCGATCGTACGCGCCATATCCTCGACGCAGCGCATGCGGAGGACCCGGGCCCTGTGCTTGCCCACGATGCGGCGTTTTTGGAGAATGCGGGAGCGTCGTTTCTTGTGCTGCCCTGCAATACCGCCCATCACTACGCCGAAGCGATCGATTCCACTGCGCAGGTGGACCTGCTGTCCATCGTCGAGGTCACCGTGCGAGCCGCCGCCAAACGTCTTCGTGAGCGCCGAGCAGAGGATTCGCCGGTTGCGATCTTTGCGACTGAAGGCAATATTCACGCAAACGTTTACCAGGATGCGCTAGCGCGCGCGGGCCTCGCGTCGATGGTTCCCGACCGGGACGTTCAAGAGGTCGTGAACTCTCTCATCTACGACCAGGTCAAAGCCGGCCGCCCCGTCGACCTCCCGGCCCTTTCGGGCATCATCGACGCAATGGAGGCAGCTGGTGCCGGTGCGGTGATCTTTGGATGTACCGAACTGAGTTTGATCTTCGACAAGGAATCGATGTCAGGCGACAGGCGCATTGTTGACTCGCTGCGTGAGCTCGCGAAGGCGACGGTCAAGAAGACAGGCAAGCGGCTCACTCCCGCCTTTGCTCATTAGAGTTTTTCCTTTTCTGTGACATTCACAGCAGAGACGTGCATACTGGTAGTGCAACAGGGTTGCCACTAGCGCAACGCGAGATAGATTCTCGTGACGTGATAGCCCCGGCGCCCTTGAGCACAGCAGCCGGGCTCCGGCCGCGTCGATCGCACGATGCTCAACGCAGCGCATTCGCGCGATCGCACATACGCAGCGCTGCGTACCGATCCGCGAGACTTCGCGTGAATTAAGGAGAACTCCATGACTGAGAAACCCGCTACCTCCGTATCCGAACTCGAAGCCCTCAAGACCATCCAGAATGGCGAAAAGCAGAAGCTCACCTTCTCCGACGCTGAAATGGAACGCCGCATCAGCGGTCTTCGGGACATCATGGCCGCAAAGGACCTCGACGCTGTTGTGCTCACGAGTTTCCACGGCATCAAGTACTACTCCGACTTTCTCTTCACGTACTTCGGTCGGCACTACGCCTTCGTCGTGACGCAGGAGAGCACGTGCACGATCTCCGCCAATATCGATGCGGGTATGCCGTGGCGCACGAGCTACGGTGACAACATCGTGTATACCGACTGGAACCGCGATAACTACTACGAGGGCATCCGCGAGGCCCTCCGTCGCGCGGGCGTGAGTGCAAAGCGCGTGGGCGTCGAGGACGATTCGCTGCCCACCCTCCTGCGCGGGCGCCTCGAGAATGCCCTAAGCGGCGCAGAGCTCGTAGATATCTCGCTCGAATCCATGCGTCAGCGAATGTTCAAGAGTGCTGAGGAGATCGAAGTCATCAAGCACGGCGCGCGCATCGCCGACCTCGGTGGTGAGGCGATCCGCGAGGCCATTCGCCCCGGTGTGACCGAGTATGAGGTGGCGCTTGCGGGTACCGAGGCGATGGTGCATGAAATCGCGAAGACCTTCCCGCATCGCGAGGTGCGTGATACGTGGGTGTGGTTCCAGTCGGGGATTAACACCGACGGCGCCCATAACTGGCCGACCACGCGCAAGCTTGAGGCGGGCGACATTCTCTCGCTCAACTGCTTCCCGATGACCTCGGGCTACTACACGGCCCTTGAACGCACTCTCTTCGTGGGAGAGCCGAGCCCCGAAGCGCGCCGCTACTGGGACATCAACGTCGAGGTGCACGAGGCGGGGCTCGAACTCATCAAGCCCGGTGCGGTGTGCAAAGACATTGCCGCTGAGCTCAACAAAATTTACGTGGGCTACGGCCTCTTGCCGAAGCGCACCTTTGGCTACGGCCACTCGTTCGGTGTGCTCTCGCATTATTACGGCCGTGAGGCAGGACTTGAGCTGCGCGAAGACATCGATACCGTGATCGAACCAGGCATGGTTGTGTCGATGGAGCCGATGATCACGATTCCCGAGGGCGAGCCCGGCGCCGGTGGCTACCGTGAGCACGACATTCTCGTGGTCGGCGAAGATGGCGTAGAGAACATTACGAAGTTCCCGTACGGCCCGGAGAAGAACATCATCCCGGCCTGAAGTCTCGCATCTTGAGCTAACACGCGGTGCGGCCACCGCATCGTGGCCGCGCCGCGTACGCTTTTTCGTTAGTTGCGCCCGATTCGATTCATCCCGCCCCATCTCCAGGAGCCAACCGTGGACATCGACCCGACTATTCTCGACACCGCCGTATCCCCACGTCCCGAACGCGACCTCGCTTTTACCGCAGCCCCCGACTATGCCTCGTGGTGTCGAGGGCGCTCCGTCGTGCTCATCCCCGTTGGCGCTCTCGAGCAGCACGGCCCCCACATGCCACTCGGTACCGACGCACTTCTCTCGCACGCCGTGGCACGCGGAGCGTGCGATCTCGTCAACGCCAAGGCGCATGGTGACGTTGACCCGGTAAAAGTCGCGCAGCCGTTCGTATACGGCTATAAATCGCAGCAAAAGTCCGGCGGGGGTAATCACCTCCCCGGCACAATTAGCCTCGATGCCGAGACTCTCACGAGCTACGCACGTGACATCACGCGCGGTTTTTTCGCGCAGGGGGTAAGCAGCGTGGTGTTCGTCAACGGACACTATGAGAACTACCAATTCCTCTACGAAGGCGTGGATCTTGCCCTTCGGGACCTCGGGATCGTGCAGGGCTCCGAGCGCAGCGCGCTCTTACTTAGCTATTGGGACTATGTAGATGACGCGACGCTCGCGAAGGTCTATCCCGACGGCTTCCCGGGATGGGACATCGAGCACGGGGGTGTTCTCGAAACTGCCCTTATGATGCGCCTTTACCCGAGCCTCGTGAATGAATCCCTGATGGTCGATCACCCCGCAGCTGATCTTCCTCGCTTCGACCGTCTCCCCGTCGTACCGGGGCGTACGCCCGAAACGGGCTGCCTCTCGTCACCGCGAGGGGCCAGCCGCGAAAAAGGGGAGTGGCTCTTTTGTGCAGCGGCCTCTGCTATCGCTGCTGACCTCCTCCAAGAACTGAACCTCACCTAAGCGCTTACAAGCGTCCGCCCTCAACGAAGGATAGAACTATGCCCCGACCGAGAACGCCCGAACCGGATCAGGCTGGGCCAGAGCATTCGCTCGAGGAGCCGAGCACTCAGACCACGGAGGTGCAGCTTCCTCGCTTCCGCGGTTCGATCATTCCACCTATCGATTCGCTCATCATTAAGGCGCTTCCACCGATCCTTATCGTGTGCGTTGTCATTGCGGTCGTCGTCAACCCCGACGGAACCGCGAACGTGATCGATGGCCTTCGCACACAGATCACGGCGGGGTGGACCTGGTATTTCGTCGCCTACTCGGTGCTCGCGGTCGCCCTGTGCGTGTGGTTGACGTTTTCGAAGCTCGGCAAGGTGCGCCTCGGAGGTCCGAAAGCGAAGCCCGAGCACTCGGCTTTCGCGTGGTATTCGATGCTCTTCGCCTGCGGGCAGGGCATTGGCCTCATTTTCTGGTCACTCGCGCAGCCGATCATGATGAAGGAAGATGCGGCGATCCTCCCGATCACGGGAAATCCGGGCGAGGGCGGAATCGTGTGGACATACTTCCACTGGGGCTTTACGGCGTGGGCGATCTACGGCGGTATCGCTGCTTGCCTTGCCTACTCGCACCACAACCTCGGCAAAACCCTCACCTTCAGGGAGGCGACCGTCGACATCCTTCCTAAGAAGGCGCAGCGCCCCGCCGGCGTGGTCATCGAGATGCTTGCGATCATCGCGACCGTTCTCGGTCTTGCAACGAGCTTCTCGTTTGCCGCCATTCAGTTCTCTTCGGGTCTAAGCTCGCTCACGAGTCTGGAAAGCGGCAATACGGTGTGGCTCATCGTGATCGCTGTGTTCGCTGTTCTTGCAGCATTCTCCGCCTTCATGGGTGTGGATAAAGGAATGAAACGCATTTCCGAGCTCAACACGATTCTTTCGGTCGTTCTCGTGCTCGGTGTGCTTCTTTTCGGACCCACCGTCTATATCCTCTCGAACCTTGTGCAAACCTCGGGAAGTTTCATCAGCAACTTCCTTTCTATGAGCTTCTTTACGGCGCCCGAACTCACGATGACCCCGATCGATTCGTGGCAGGACAGCTGGAACGGCTGGTGGACCGTGTTCATCTGGTGCTGGGTGATTGCATTCAGCCCCTTCGTTGCCGGCTTCATTGCGCGCATTTCGCGTGGCCGCACGATCCGCGAGTTCGTCGTCGGGGTGACGATCGTGCCGTCGATTATCGTCATGGTCTGGGTGGGCATCATCGCCTCGGCCGGGATGTTCTACGACGAGAAGAGCGGCGGTGCTGTCACCGAAGCGGTCGGGATCGATAATGCTGCGGGCCTCTTTGAAATGCTTGGCATGATCCCCTTCATCGGTACGATCCTCATTATCGTGGCGACCGTCCTCGTGGGCACCTACTACGTGACCTCTCTTGATTCAGGCACGTACGCGCTCGCGGAGTTCGTGAATGCGCCGAAGAAGGCGAGCAGCGCGTTCAGGGTCGTGCTTGTTGTCTCGATCGCCGTTGTCGCGATTGTGCTCCTTTCGCTCGGCTCCGACTCGGTTGTGGACACCGTGCAGACCGGAACGATCATCGGTGCGTTCCCATTCTCGTTCGTGGTGCTGCTCATGATCATCAACCTTTTCAGGCGTTTGCGGCACCGCGACCGCGAGACCCGCTTGCTCGAGCGTGAGGTCAACGACCCCGAGGTTCGCCCCGAGGACTTCACGGTTGATGAGCACGGCCTTCCGCTTCCGCCGGAGGAGATTCCCGCCAACATCCCGAGGCTTCCCGAGAAGGAATAACGCTCGCCACACGATGGGCGAGAGGGCCCCGCTTTGTACGGGGTCCCTCTCGTGGTGATTAGCATGGAGCCGTCATGACGAAAACGACCACACACTCCGCGCCCCAGGCCCCGCGTTCGAATTCCACCATTTCGACCGTCGCCGCAATCCTTCGATGCTTCACGGTCGATGAACCCGAATGCGGCGTCACCGAAATTGCGGAGGCCGTCGGACTTCACAAGTCGAGCGTGTCACGGACCTTGCGCACCCTCGAGGCTGAACGCATGGTTGCGCAAAACCCCGAGACGAAAAAGTACCGGCTGAACTGGGGGCTTTTGTCGATCGTTGGCCCGCTCCTGTCGCACTTGGATCTGCGCTCGCTCGCGTACCCCACCATGAAAGAACTCGCTGGACAGACCCGCGAGACGGTGTCGCTGTGCGTATTCGACGGGATAGAGGCGATCGTGGTCGAGCAGGTGCAGGGCACCGAAATGATCCGCCACGTCACCCCGATCGGCACGCGCTACCTGTCGCTCGCCCACGCAACCGTGCGAGTCTTCCACGCATGGGGCGGGGGAGAGCCCGGCCTGAAAGTCGAGGGAGTTGACGAAGTTCAGCCGGCGGTACTCGGCTGGAGCAAAGAGTCCTACGATCAGCATTGCGCCGAGATTCGCGAGCGCCTCTACGCGGTCAACAACCGTGATTCGAACGCAGACGAGGTCGGTATCGCAAGCCCTATCTTCGATCACCGCGGAGGGATCGTGGGGGCGCTTCTCCTCGCCGCACCTGCGTTCCGGACCTCGGAGGAAAGAATCGACACTCTCTGCCCAGCTGTGCGCGAAGCCGCGGAAACAGTGGGGCGCAGCATGGGGTTTACGCCCGAGAACTTTCGTTAAAAAGGCGGGCGCCGGGCCCGGTGGGTTCCGGGTCCGACGCCTTCCGGTTTTGCGTCGATCGCCTACAGGCGGGCGGTGCTTACTTCTTGATCCACACCGTTGAGTTTGCGGCGAGGATGGTCTTCGCGTCGGGAACGGAAGCGAAGACGACCTCGGCTCCTTCGGGAAGGGCGTGATCCTGATCGGTCGTATTGACGAGCACCGTGATGGGGCCCGAGGTGAGCGAGAGGATGCCCTCACCGAGGGAATCGTTGATCGTGACGTCTGTGCCTTTGCCGAGCTCGAGCTCGCGGCGAAGGCGCAGGGCCGTGCGGTACATCTCGAGCGTCGAATCGGGCTTTCCAGCCTGCTGATCTGCGGCGAGTTCGCCAAAGATCTCGGGCTGGGGGAGCCACGCCTCGCCCGTCGGGGAGTAGCCGTAGGCGGGAGCATTCTTTTCCCAGGGGAGCGGCACGCGGCAGCCGTCGCGGCCCGGAACACCTGCGCGCTTGTGGGCAGGGTCTTCACGCAGCTCGTCGGGGATGTCCGCGACCTCGGGAAGACCAAACTCTTCACCCTGGTAGATGTACGCCGATCCGGGCAGGGCCAGCATGAGGGCCGTGGCGGCGCGTGCGCGGCGCACGCCAAGCTCAAAGTCGGGGTTTTCCTCGCGTGAGAGGCCCTCGCCGAAGCGGTAGCCGTGATCGAAGCCGTAGCGGGTCGCGTGGCGAATCGTATCGTGGTTGGACAGCACCCACGTCGTGGGGGCACCGACCTCGTTCGCGAAGGTCAGCGGTTCCATGATCGCCGAGGTAAGGGTCTCAACGCTCCAACCGGCCTGCAAGAACCCGAAGTTGAAGATCTGGTGCATTTCGTCGGGGCGCACGTAGAGGTGCTGGCGGTTCTTAGGAACCCAAGCTTCGGCGACCATCATGCGATCGCCGTCGTATTCGTTCATGATGGCGCGCCACTCGCGGTAGATCTCGTGCACGCCGTCCTGATCGAAATACACGGGGATGTCGTCGTCATCGCCCGTATCGAGCATCGCGGTTTCCTTGGCCTCGGGCGCATCGGGAAGTCCCTCGGGCTTCACCATGCCGTGCGCGACGTCCACGCGGAAGCCGTCGGCCCCGCGCTCCATCCAGAAACGCAAAACGCCCTCGAACAGTTCGTGAACCTTGGGGTTCTCCCAGTTCCAATCGGGCTGAGAGGTATCGAAGATGTGGAGGTACCACTGGCCCGGCTTACCGTCGGCCTCCGTGACGCGAGTCCAGGCGCTGCCGTGGAAAATCGACTGCCAGTTGTTCGGCGGAAGTTCGCCGTTTTCGCCCTTGCCGTCGCGGAACATGTACATATCGCGTTCAGGCGAGCCGGGCTTTGCCGCAAGGGCCTTCTGGAACAGCTCGTGCTGATCGCTCGAGTGGTTCGGAACGATGTCGACGATCACTTTGATACCGAGCTCGTGTGCGCGGGCGATGAGGTCGTCGGCGTCGCTGATCGAGCCGAAACGTGGATCAACGTCGGTGTAGTTCGAAACGTCGTAACCGCCGTCCTTTTGCGGGGACGTGTAGAACGGGGAGAGCCACAGCGCATCGACGCCCAGGTCCTTGAGGTACTCGAGCTTGGCGGTGATGCCGGGCAAGTCGCCCATGCCGTCACCGTTTGCGTCAGCGAACGAGCGCGGATACACCTGATAAACAACGGCGTCGCGCCACCATTCGTTGGCCATGTGGAAATCCTCCTTGGGTTGTACGTGGTGCCCACGAGGTGCGGGCGGGAACAGTTGGGGGCGGCTCAGTGGCCGCGAGTAGGTGCGGCCGTGAGGGGGCGCAAGGGCACGAGGGCGAAGCCCGCGCGTTCGGCGCGCAGGGTCAGTGTGTGTTCCGACGGCCGCTCGCCACGTGTGGAGCCCGCGGTGTCGAGAGTGAGGCCCGGGGAGCACACCGCGGCGCGGTCGTGCCCGCTGGCGGAAGCAAGTACGAGCGATTCGGGAAGAGCGATCTCGTCGTGCGCCGCCCGCGCAAGATGGACGAGAACCGGCTCTTGTTCATCGGTGCGTATGAAGGTCAAAGAGTCGCACCCAGCGTGCAGCCAGCGCATGCCGCCGCTTCGCAGTGCCCGAAATGCGTGGCGCGCCGCAAAAACCCGCCTGGTGAGCTCTTGCCAACGCTGCGTCTTGTCGGGGAGAGCGCCGGTATCGATAGCCCCCCACGGCATCGGGGTGCGTGAGTGCTCGCCGTTGTTACCTTCGAGTGCGAGCTCGTCCCCGGCAAAAAGGGTGGGGATACCCGGGAAGCCAACGAGCGCGCCGAGGGCGGCCGCGTGGCGATCAGGGTCGGCGAACACGGTGCGGCTGCGTGCCGTGTCGTGCGAGCACAGTTGGTTTTGTGAATGAAGGCGAGCCTCGTAGGTGAGCTGAGCGTTGTAGTCGCGCAGACTTGCAAGAACTGCACGTGTGGGAAGCTGCGGTACGCGCATGGGAAGGCCGAGCCACATCACCGAGGAGCTCTGCGGGCTCAGCCACGCCCACAGCGGCTTCGTGAAGCCGGTGTAGTTCATCGCGCCATCCCAGCCGTCACCGGCAAGGTCGGCTGAGGCATCGTGGAAATGCTCGGCGACAAGCCATGTGTCCTCTCGCATTGCCTCGCGTATTTCGCGGGCAACCTCGTGCGTGAGATCCTGCGCGCCGTGGCGACCCGTCATGTTCGCAACGTCGATGCGCCAGCCGTCCACGTTAAACGGGGGCTCGAGGTAGCGGCGAACGATCGAATTCTCGCTCGCGTACATACGCTCGCGAAGCGCGGCGCTCTCGTAATCGAGCTTCGGGAGCGAATCGATGCCGAGCCAGCCGTCGTAGCGGTCGGGGTGCTCGGTGAAAAAGTAGAAGCCTGCTTCTTCACTCGTCGCGTCAGCCTGCGCTCGTGCAAACCACTCGTGGGTATTACCCGTGTGGTTTGTCGTGAGGTCCATGACGATCTTCATGCTGCGCGCATGAGCGGCCCGGGTGAGCGAAACCAGGGCCTCGTTGCCGCCCAGTAGAGGATCGACGAACTCGAACGTCGAGGCGTCATAGCGATGCGCCGAACCTGCCGGGAAAATCGGGCACATGTACACGACACTGACGCCAAGATCCTGCAGGTAGCCAAGCCTCTCTTCGAGGCCTTTGAGGTCGCCCCCGTAGATCTGGCGACCGTTGCGCTCGCCGTTCTCCTCGCACGGCTCATCCCACTGCATCGGAAGCACCCACTCGGGAAGCTCGTGCACGGGAAGTTCACCGCTCGAGACCGAACGTGCGAAACGGTCCGGGAACACCTGGTACACGATCGCGCCTTCAAGCCACTTAGGGGCCTTCGAGCCGCTCGCGAGATACGTAAAATCGTGGGCGTCGGAGATATCGTGATCGGCGATTCCCGCGGCCGTAAGCCACTCGTACACCGGTTGCCCATCTTCGCGACCCGTTACGAGGAAGCGATACCTCGTCACAGGATTGCGCGCGAGAAGCTCGGCCTCAAACCAGTGCCCGGCACCGTCGGCATCGCCCCGTGTACACGTGACGAACCTGGGCTCCCCATCCATCAACTGGCGCAAGACAACCGTCGGATCCTGCACCGAATCGGGAACCCACACGCGAAGCGGAACGGACGCGTCGAGCCCCGCGGCCCGGGAGGGAACCCCAACGCGCGAGCTGTCGTGGAAAGGTTCCCGCGCCAAAAGCACGGCCGAGTCCTCGTCGTACGACCTCACGCAGCGATCAGCCCTTCACTGCGCCGGCGGTCGAGCCACCCACGATGTACTTCTGAAGGAACTGGTATAGCGCGATCACCGGGACCATCGTCATGACCGCACCGGCCGCAAAAATGCCGAGGTTATTCGAGCGATCGCCCTGGAGCATGCCGTAGAGCCCCACCGCGAGGGTCTTTTTGCTGTCATCCGTGAGGAAGATCGAGCCGAGGAGGAAGTCGCTCATGACACCCACGAGGGATAGCACGAACGTCGTGGCGAGAATCGGCGTGAGGGTCGGCACGAGAATGCGCCAGAACACCTGCCAGTGGCTTGCGCCATCAATGATTGCGGCTTCGTCGAGTTCCTTCGGAACAGTGTCGAAGAAGCCCTTGATGAGCCACACCTGGCCGAGTGAACCGCCGAGCATCACGATGATGTAGCCCGGAAGCGAGTTGAGGCCAAGGAACGGAATCGCCTGACCGAGATCCGCGATCATCGTGTACACCGCAATCATCGAGAGGATCGCCGGGAACATCATGACGAGCAGGAGCGCGAGGAGACCTCCGCGGCGGCCCTTGAACCGCATTCGGCTGAAGGCATAGCTCGCAAGCAGCGACAGGAAGATCTGCGTGAACGAGACGACCGCGCAGACGATGACCGTATTCAGGGCCCACTGCAAGAAGTTTCCGCGTGCACCGCTCAGGAGGGTTTCGAAATGCACGAGGCTGAACTGCGTCGGGATCACCGAGGTCGAGCTGACCGTGCCGAGCGGGTTGAGCGACGCAGAGATCACGTAGAGGATCGGGATCGCCGCGAAAATCATCGCGGCAATACCCACGAGGTGACGCCACCCGATTTCGGCGCACCATCGGCCGAAGGGCATCTTGTTGGAACGCTCGAAGCCTTGAGGATTGTTCTTAGACATTGTTTTCTCCTACCTCGCGCGCCCTAGTTGAAGTCCTCGAGCACTCGCGTCGCGCGGAACTGCAGCGCGGCGAGAAGACCCGTGATGAAGAACAGTGCGACCGACACCGCCGAGGCGAAGCCGAAATCGGCGCCGGAACCGCCGAACGCGATGCGGTAAATCATCGAAATGAGAATGTCGGTTCCGCCGGCCGTGTATTCGCCCTGGCCGAACGGGCCGCCACCCGTAAGCAACTGGATCGCGTTGAAGTTATTGAAGTTGAACGCGAACGACGACACGAGCAGGGGCGCAACGGCGACGAGCAGAAGCGGGGCGATAACCCGAACCGTTGTCTGGAAGCGGCTCGCGCCATCGATGCGGGCGGCCTCCTTGATGTCCTCCGGAATCGACTGGAGAGCGCCCGTGCAAATGATGAACATGTAGGGAAAGCCCATCCAGAGGTTCGTGAGCAGCACCGCGACCTTCGCCATCGTCGGATCCCCGAGCCAGTTGATGTCGAGGTGGAGCAAGTTATTGATGAGGCCGAAGTCCTTGTTGTAGAAGTTCGACCAGATGAGCAGCGAGATGAAGCCTGGGACCGCGTACGGAAGGAGCAGGAAGGAGCGGTACAGTCGCTTGCCCTTGAGGCGGTCGTCGTTGAGGACGAGCGCGAGGAAAAGCCCCAAGATAAACGTCGTGGCGACGCTCAGGAATGCGAACGCGAGGGTCCACAGGAACACTTTGAAGAACTGCGCGCCGATCTTGCCATTCGTGAACAGGCGCGCGTAGTTATCGAGACCGACGCCTTGGAGCCAGCCCTGTGAGAGCGCCTGCCCCGTCTTGTCGCTGACGAACTTCTCGCTGCTTCCGACCTTCTTGATCGACCAGGTCTCGCCCGTTTCGGAATTCGTGATCGTGTCGGACGCCTCGTCATAGCGCATGACCTTCGTACCCTCGAAGGCCATCGTCGGAGTGAGCAGGCGGATCGCCTCTGTATCGCTCTTTTCAACGGCGATCTCGAGGACCTTCTTTCCTGCCTGGTTGATCTCCTTGTTTGTGAGGATCTGGACGCCCTTGCCGGCCTCAACGACGCGTTTATTCTCGACTTTGACGTCGGCCGGATCGACCTTCTCAAGCGGCTGCTCGGTGCTTCCGTGGAAGATCTCTCCCGTTTCTGGATTCACGAGATACAGCTCGAACGGGCCGTCGGCGGCGGTGCCGGTCGTCGCAACGCTCGCGTTGAAGCGCGTCGACCCTTCCACTTCTTTCACCGAATTGCCGGTGATCGAAGCGATCGCCTGTTCCTTCGTGCCGCGCGTGCCGTCACCGTAGTTCGTGAACGAGTAGTTCACGGTGAGGAGGATCGGCGTAATGAGGAAGATCAGAAGGAAGAACGTTCCCGGGAAGATGTACTTCGCGGGGATGAAGCGTTTAGTCGAGTAGATGCAGAAAATCGCGATCGTGACGACGATGGTGATCGCGAGCCACATCCACAGCTTGAGGCCGATCAGCACGGGCACAAGCCAGCACGCGGTTGCGAGCACCGCGCCGAGGAAAACGATTTTGAGGATAAGGGGCAAGAGCGACGTGGAGCGTTCCTTGAACGCGGGCGCATCCGTTGCGGTCATGGGCGTGGACCCTTCCTAAAGGGGCGAAGTAAGGGGTCACGCGCGCGGACAAGGCGGCGGCCGAAGCCGTGCGCCCTGCTCGCGCGCGTGACTATCACGGGAGATCGTTCGTGGGGATCAGATCTGCGACTTGATCTGTTCGCCTGCGGACTCCATGGCGTCCTTGGGGTCGGCGCCCTTGATGATGTTGGCCTGGGCGATTCCGAGCGGCTGCCACACAGCGGCCATGGCGGGGATCGCGGGCATCGGCAGCGCCTTCGAGGCGAACTCAGCGTTCTTGATCATGTCGGGATGCTCGCCCGCGAGCTTCTCCTGAATTTCCTTGTTGACCGGGGGAAGCGGGTTGATCGGGAACATTTCCTCGATCACGGTCGAATCCTCGGCGATGGACTGGATGAAGGTCTGGGCGTTGACCGCGTTCTTACCGTTGGCGGCAACGAAGAAGAGGTTGACACCAGCGAACGGCTCGGCCGGGTTCATGCCTTCGAAGCCGGGAATCGCACTCATCGTGTAGTCCATACCGGCCTTCTGGATGTCTGCGAGTGCCCAGGGGCCCGAGATGAGGTAGGCGGCTTTGCCGTCGGTAAAGCGCGCGATCGAGTTCTCGCCGGTGATCGAGGTCTTGAGAACGCCCTGCTCACCGAGTTCCTTGAGCTTCTCGCCGGCAGCGATCGAGCCTTCCTTGCCCACGCCGATATCCGAGGGATCCGGGTCGCCCTCGGCGGTCTTACCGAAGAGGTAGCCGCCGCCCGAGGTGTAAAGAGGCTCCATGTGGTAGGCGTCGCCTTCTTCGCCGATCGGAAGGGAGAGGATGTCCTCGGCGCCCGAGGCCTTGCCGGCTTCAACGAGTTCCTCGATGGTCTTCGGTTCGGGAACGTCCGTGAGGGCATTGTTCGAGTAGAGGACGAGGGTTTCGACGGCGTAGGGGAGGCCGTACACCTGGCCCTCGTACGTGGCGGCCTTCATGCCGATTTCGTCGATGGCTTCGGTTGCCTTCGCGCTCAGCTGAACCGGGGTGATGGCGGAGTTCTGGATGAGGTTACCGATCCAGTCGTGGGCCGCGAGGATCATGTCGGGGCCATTGCCGGCCTGGTTCGCGGTGATGAAGTTCGCCTGCGGGTCGGTCGCCACGATCTGCACGGCAACGGTCATACCGTTTGCCTCGCCCCACTTGGCTGCGGCGTCCTTGAGGGAGTTGGCCTTCTTCTCATCGGTCCAGATGACGAGGTCGGCGTCGGCACGTTCTGGGGCCTTGGACTTATCGCCACTCGCGCCGCCGTCCGAGGCGCCCGAGGAGTTCGAGCCCGATTTGTCGCCGCCACATGCGGCGAGGGCAGTAGCGCCGATGGTTGCTGCGCTTGCAGCGAGGAAAGTCTTGCGGCGAATCTTCACCGTGTTCTCCTTTGAAATGGTGGACCCGCGTAGGCGCGGGGCGACGGGGGTGTGTCGTGCTTTCACCGTAGCGTGAAAGCGAAAGTTGTGCAAAAATAGCAGAAAGATCGCAAGAAACTTGCAGTTCGATAATTCAGCTCGCGCGCATGGTTTACCAATGTGGACGCCGCTCCACGCGCGACACTTTTGGCCCTGGAGGGACCGTATGGCGAAGGTGCGACTCATCGATATAGCGCGCAAAGCGCACGTGAGTGAAGCAACCGTGTCGCGCGTCCTTGCGGGCAAACCCGGTGTCAACGCTGCAACTCGCGACAAGGTTCTTTCAGTCGCGCGCCTGCTCGGTCGCACCGACGGTGCAATCGATGACGCGGCGCCTCTCGTAGGCCTTGTCATGCCCAACATGGAAAACCCGATCTTCCCGCTCTTTCTCGAGCGCCTCGAAGCTGAGGCCTACGCCGCGGACCTCGAGACTCTCGTGAGCATCAACGCGCGAAGCGAGGCGCAAGAAGCCGCCTCCATGGAGCGCCTCATACGCGCCGGCGCGCGGGGGGTCGTTCTTGTCTCGGGTCAGCACGCGCACGATGAAACGAGCATCGATCACTACATCGCGTGCGCCGAACGCGGCATCAAGCTCTGCCTCATTAACGGGGTGCGGCCCGGGCTAGACGCGAGTTTCATCAGCACCGATGATTCGAAAGCGGTCTTTCTCGCGCTCGAGCACTTGCGGCACCTCGGTCACGTGCGCGTGGGCCTCGCGGTTGGCGACGAGCACTCGTGGCCGGTACGCGGCAAGGTTGCGGCGTTCGAGGAGCACTGGCCCCACGAGTTCGGATGCGTCGCCTACACCGATTTTTCGTTTGCGGGTGGTTACCAGGCCGCACTTGAGCTCTACGACCAAGGATGCACGGCCATGGTGTGCGGGAGTGATCAAATGGCGCTCGGGGCAATCGCAGCGATTCGTGATCTTGGGCTCCAAGTGCCCGCGGACATGTCGGTCGTGGGGTACGACGATATTCCGCTCGCGGCGCACCATACTCCCGCGCTTACAACAATTCGCCAACCGGTGCCGGCCATCGCGCGTACCGCCATACGAAGCGTGAGCAGTGCAACGGGGGAGTCGAGGCAAGCCCCTCGCGCCGTCTACGTTGTGCGTCCCGAGCTCGTGGTTCGGCAAACCACCTCACCGCCCGCGAACACGATAGGCTAAAAGGCGTGAACACCACCGACTCTGCCCCCACGACCCATATTGCCGACATTCCCAATAAGACCTACGAGGCGGCGCTCAAGCGCAACGCTCAGGTTGAGGAACAGCTCGCGAAGGACCCGTCGGTCTTTCGCATGCTCACCGGAGATCGCCCCACGGGTGCTCTGCATATCGGCCACTATTTCGGCACGCTCAAGAACAGGGTTCGCCTTCAGCAACAGGGGGTAGAGACCTGGATCCTCGTCGCTGATTACCAGGTGATTACGGATCGTGACGTCGCGGGGGATATCAAGGGCTCGGTGCGCGAGCTCCTCACCGACTACCTCGCTGCGGGCATCGATCCTGAGCGCGCAACGATCTTCGCGCATTCGGGTGTTCCCGAACTCAACCAGCTCATGCTCCCGTTTCTCTCGCTCGTGACGCAGCCGGAACTCGAGCGCAATCCCACCGTGAAGTCGGAGATGCAGGCTGCGGGCAAGAGCGCGATGGGCGGCTTGCTGCTCACGTACCCCGTCCACCAGGCGGCAGACATCCTTTTCTGCCACGGCAATCTCGTTCCGGTTGGCAAGGATCAACTCCCGCACATCGAACAGACCCGCCTCATCGCGCGACGCTTCAATGAGCGCTTCGCCGGCGGCGAAAAGTACTTCCCGGAGCCTGATGCGCTGCTCTCGAAGGCCGCTGTGATTCTCGGCCTCGACGGCGACAAGATGTCGAAGTCTCGTGGGAACACGGTCATGCTCAAGATGACCGCCGCGGAAACGGCGAAGAAGATTAAGAAGGCCAAGACTGACTCGGAGCGCCTCATCACGTTCGATCCCGACAATCGCCCCGAGGTTTCGAACCTTCTCACCATTACTGCTGAATGCACCGGCCGTTCGCCGGAGGACATCGCCGAGGAGATCGGTGATAAGGGTGCGGGGACACTCAAGGTGATGTGCGCCGATGCCCTCAATGCTCATCTCGAACCGGTGCGGGCGCGTCGCGCCGAGCTCGAGGCGAATCCCGACTACCTCTTCGAGGTGCTGCGCGCGGGCACGGAGCGTGCGCGCGAGCAGGCGGTCCAAACCCTCGATGAGGTCCGCGACCGCATGGGCATGCGCTACTGAGTGCGCGCGTGAGAAATCGTTCGTTCGAGCTTCGACCCCATCATGAGCGGGTCGTCGCGCTGACCGGTGCCGGGCTGAGTGCTGCGGCCGGGCTTGCGACGTTCCGCGGGCCGGGTGGGATCTGGGAGGAAAACCCCGATCTCGAGGCGGCAATGGACGTCAGTCGTCTTCCGGGAAATGTGCCGATCCTGTGGCGCGTGTGGGGGAGCGTGTTTGAGCGGGCGCTCATCGCTGGGCCGACCCCCGGGCATAGAGCTCTCGCAGCGCTCGACGCAACGATTCTGACTCAGAACGTCGACGGGCTGCACCAGTTCGCCGGTTCGCACGATGTTGCCGAACTGCACGGAAGCGCGGCGGAGGCTGTGTGCCTCAACCCGGAGTGCACGTGGCGCGCGCAACTCGCCGTGCGCCTCGATCCCGAGCGTGATCCTTCCGATCCCGAGCATTACGGGGTGCCGCGCGACTGCCCCGTGTGCGGGGCTCTCATGCGTCCCGACATCGTCCTTTTCGGCGAGATGCTCCCGAGCGGAGTGCTCGAGTATTCGGAAAACGCGGCGCGTAACTGCGACGTGTTCCTCGCCGTCGGTACGTCGAACACGGTTGCCCCGGCATCGCTGCTCGCGCCGCTTGCGCGCGCTTCGGGTGCGGTGACCGTGTGTATCAACCCGTACGCGGACTCGGACCGCCTCGCGGGTGTGTTCGACTATGTGGTGCGGGAAGACGCCCACACGGTGCTCGCGCGCTGGGCGGAACACCGCGGGCGCGAGAGGCGCAACCCGTTCCTCGACCCGTTTTAGGGCGTGGGGATCTCGGGTGCGGTGACGGAGGTCCGACACTCGCCCGGCTCGGCTTGCAGCGGGTATTCCATGAGGAGCTGCTGGCTCCCGAATTCTTCGAGTCCGCGGCGTACGCGGAAGCCGATCTTTTTGAGCTGTTCTACCGAGCGCTTGTTCGATGTTTGAACAACGGCAATCATGACGGGTTCGTCGAGGGTGTCTCTAGCGAACTCGATGACGCGCCTGACAGCTTCGCGCGCGTATCCGTGACCGACGAATTCGGGCAGGAGCGCGTAGGTGATTTCGAGTTCGTCGCGGTCGTAGTTCAGGTTGACGATACCGAGCATCTGATCCGTAGCGCCGTGCGCAATGATCCAGGCGCCCCACGTGTTCCCGAGCGGGGAAAGTTCGAGAGCCTGGCGCGAGCCGAAATTCACGGCTCCGCCGAGGTATCGGCTCGCCGAGGGATCGGTCATGAGTCGCACGTAGTCGTCCCGGTCTGCCTCTCCGGGTTCCCGGATATGAAGTCGTTCGGTGCGTAGCCGAACTGGCCAATAGGGTTCGTGTTCGCGTCTCACGCCCACTACTTTAACTGTGACGCCTGAGACATTTCGAGGTGCGCTCGCGATGCGGGGCACCGCGTGTTTTGGTCGTGTTCATGTCACTGCAACCCGGACACCCCGCGACGACGCGGGATACACCGCGCGAATATCGCGCAAGAAAGGGCAGGAAACCCGATGGCCGAGCTCATCAACAGCCCACTGTTCGCCGTTCACGAGCGCGAGGGCGCCTCGTTCACCGATTTTGCGGGCTGGAATATGCCCGTGCGCTACACCTCGGATCTCGCCGAGCACGCCGCCGTGCGCGAGCGCGCCGGCCAGTTCGATCTCTCGCACATGGGCGAGGTGTTCTTTACGGGCCCAGAGGCTGGCGAAGCGCTTGACTATGCGCTTGCGGGCAAGATCAGTTCGCTTGAGGTGGGGCGCGCGAAGTACTCGCTCTTGCTGAGCGAGGAAGGCGGCATCATCGATGACCTGATCGTCTACCGCCTCGCAGAGGATCGCTTCCTCACCGTCCCGAACGCGGGAAATCGTCTCGTCGACGCCGCCGCTCTCAAGGAACGCGCCGAGCGTTTCGACCTCGAGGTCACCGATCGCAGTGAGGAGATCGCGCTCGTTGCGGTTCAGGGCCCGAAATCCGCGGAAATCGTGCGCGGCTTTGCTGAACGCGAAGGCATCGAGGTGGATCTCGATGCTCTCGATGCTCTCAAGTACTACCGCATTCTTGCGGGAACCTACGAGGGCGAGGAGATCCTTTTTGCCCGCACCGGTTACACGGGCGAGGACGGCTTCGAAATCTACGTTCCGAACGCCCTGGGTGTGAAGACGTGGGAGGCCATTGCTGGCGTTGGCGGCGAGAACATCCAGTCGTGCGGGCTCGCGTGCCGCGACACGCTCCGTCTCGAAGCCGGCATGCCCCTTTATGGCCACGAGCTGAGCCTCGATATCGTCCCGGCACAGGCGGGCCTTCGCCGCGTGGTCGCTTTCAAGTCGAAAGGCGATTTCGTCGGGCGCGAAGCCCTCGAGGGCAAGGATTTTTCGGATCGCCGAGTGCTCGTGGGGCTCAAGGCCGACGGTCGCCGCGCCGGCCGCGCGGGCTACGTTCTTCACGATGAGAACGGCACGGAGGTAGGGGAGCTGACCTCGGGCGCGCTTGCACCGACTCTCGGTTACCCGATTGCGCTTGCTTACGTTGAGCCTCACCTCTCGAACGAAGGTCAGGAACTGTCGATTGATGTGCGTGGCAAGGCACTGCCCGCCACCGTCGTATCTCTCCCGTTTTACTCGCGCGCCAAGTGACGCGTGGGGCTGCCTACCAGGAGGCGGCCCGTAGGATTTTCACGAAGGTACGCTTCACACACTCTGAAAGGAACAAAGATGTCGGATCTGAAGTACAGCAAGGACCACGAATGGGTGCGCGAGGAAGGCGACGGCACCGCAACGATCGGCGTGACCGACTTCGCTGCTGACCAGCTCGGCGACGTTGTCTACGTCGACCTGCCCTCCGTCGGTGAAGAAATTGAGGCCGGCACCGAGATGGGCGAGATCGAGTCGACGAAGTCGGTCTCGGATCTTTTTGCCCCGCTATCCGGCGAGGTCACCGAGGTGAACGAGGACGTCGTCGAAAGCCCCGAGAAGGTCAACGACGATCCCTTCGGCGAAGCATGGCTCATCAAGGTCAAGGTCACCGATATCCCCGATGATCTGCTCTCGGCCGAGGAATACAGCGAACTGACCAGCAAGTAAATATTTGAGGAGTTTCCCGTTCATGTCTGAACACCACAGCAACGTCGCTGTCGATAATTCGGCGATCGACGGTCTTCATTCGTTCGTTCGTCGGCATGTCGGCACTGCGAGCGAGGACCAGAAGAGAATGCTCGAGGCACTAGGCCTCGACTCGCTCGGTGCACTTCTTGAGAAGGCCGTGCCGGGCACGATCCTTCTCGACGAAGGGCTGGATTCTCTGCTTCCCGAAGGCGCGAGCGAAGCCGAGGCTCTCGAGGAGCTTCGCGCTCTTGCGAAGAAAAACACCGTGAAGCGCTCGCTTATCGGCCACGGGTACTACGGCACGTACACGCCCTCGGTCATTCAGCGAAACATCCTCGAGAACCCAGCTTGGTATACGGCGTACACGCCGTACCAGCCTGAGATCTCGCAGGGCCGACTCGAGGCGCTGCTCAACTATCAGACCATGATCGGGGACCTCACGGGCCTCGAGATCGCAAACTCGTCGATGCTCGATGAGGCCACGGCGGCTGCCGAGGCAATGCTTCTTGCGCGCCGCGCGGCCCGCGGCAATAAGTCGAATGTGTTCCTCGTGGACACCGACGTGTTGCCGTCGACCCGCGCTGTTCTCGGCGGCCGTGCCGAGGCCGTTGGCATTGAACTGAAGGATGTCGATTTCGCGAACGATGGCGCTCCGTCGGGCGAGTACTTCGGCGCGCTTGTGCAGTACCCGGGCGCTTCGGGTCGCGTGTGGGATCCTCGCGACGTGATTGCCGCGGTTCAGGCCAACAAGGCGAAGGCAATCGTGGCCGCGGATCTGCTCGCGCTCACGCTCCTTGCCTCACCCGGCGAGCTCGGCGCGGATGTTGCGGTGGGTAACTCCCAGCGCTTCGGCGTTCCGCTCGGCTTCGGTGGGCCGCACGCCGGCTACATGGCGGTCTCGAAGGGGCTTGAGCGGCAGATTCCCGGCCGACTCGTGGGTATCTCCCTCGATGCGGAGGGCAACCCCGCGTATCGCCTCGCCCTCCAGACTCGTGAGCAGCACATTCGCCGCGAGAAGGCAACGAGCAATATCTGCACGGCGCAGGTCCTGCTCGCTGTTATGGCGTCGATGTACGCCGTGTACCACGGCCCCGAAGGCCTCAAGCAGATTGCTAGCGAGGTCGCTGGCCGCACCGCCGCACTCGCTGCGTGGCTCACATCGAACGGTTTCCAGCTCAAGCACGAGACGTTCTTCGACACCCTTGAAGTGACCGTCAACGGCAAGGCTGAGGACATTGCTCGGGCCTTCGACGACCGAGGCATCCTCGTCGCTCATCCCGATGCGGACACTGTCCACATCAGCCTCGACGAGACTGTCACGCCGAGCGCGCTTTCGGAGATCATCGAGGTATTTTCGGAGTTCTCGCCCTCGCACGTCGGCGACGTGGCTTTTGACGAATGGGCTCAGCCCGGTGAGACCTGGGGCGAACTCGCGCGCACGTCCTCGTTCCTCGAGGCGCCCGTGTTCAACTCGTTCCGCTCGGAGACCGCGATGATGCGTTACCTGCGCCGTCTCGCCGATAAGGACTACGCTCTCGATCGCGGCATGATCCCGCTCGGTTCGTGCACGATGAAGCTCAATGCCGCGACCGAAATGGCCGCAGTTACGTGGCCCGAGTTCAACGCGATCCACCCGTCCGCGCCCGCAAGCGACGTTCAAGGCTACGTCGAGCTCATTACTCAGCTCGAAACCTGGCTCGCCGACGTCACAGGCTACGACACCGTGTCGCTTCAGCCGAACGCTGGTTCGCAGGGCGAGTACGCGGGTCTTCTCGCGATCCGCGCCTACCACGCGAGCCGCGGCGAATCCGCCCGCACCGTGTGCCTCGTGCCGAGCTCGGCCCACGGCACAAACGCCGCTTCCGCGGTCCTCGCGGGCCTGCGCGTCGTCGTTGTTGCGAGCGACGCTAACGGCAACGTGGATCTCGACGACCTCAAGCAGAAGATCAAGGATCACGCCGATGAACTCGCGTGCATCATGATCACGTACCCGTCGACCCACGGCGTGTACGAGTCCGAAGTCCGTACGATCACGCAGCTCGTGCACGATGCTGGCGGGCAGGTGTACGTTGATGGCGCAAACCTCAACGCGCTGCTCGAAGTGGCGAAGCCGGGCGAATTCGGCGGCGACGTCTCGCACTTGAATCTGCACAAGACGTTCTGCATTCCGCACGGCGGTGGCGGGCCCGGCGTCGGCCCCGTTGCGGCGAAGGCCCACCTCGCACCGTTCCTGCCGGGGCACCCGGACATGCAAAATGCGGAGCACCCCGTCATTGGCGGTGCGGATCGCGCCCACGGCGGCGCACCTGTGTCGCAGGCACCGTACGGTTCCCCGTCGATCCTGCCCATCCCGTGGACCTACATCCGCCTCATGGGCGCGAAGGGGCTGCGCCACGCGACCGCATCGGCCGTGCTTGCCGCAAACTACATGGCAAAGCGGCTCAGCGAGAAGTTCGAAATCCTCTACCGCGGGGAGAACGGGCTCGTGGCGCACGAGTGCATCGTGGATCTGCGCCCCTTCACCGACCGTACGGGTATCACCGTCGATGATGTCGCGAAGCGTCTCATTGACTACGGTTTCCACGCTCCGACCATGAGCTTCCCCGTTGCGGGCACCCTCATGATCGAGCCGACCGAATCGGAAGACCTGTGGGAGATCGAGCGCTTCATCCTCGCTATGCACCGGATCGCGGACGAAGCCGAAAAGGTTGTGTCGGGCGAGTGGCCGAAGGACGACAACCCGC
Organism: Dermabacter sp. HMSC08H10; assembly: GCF_001807585.1. Classification (NCBI taxonomy): domain Bacteria; kingdom Bacillati; phylum Actinomycetota; class Actinomycetes; order Micrococcales; family Dermabacteraceae; genus Dermabacter; species Dermabacter sp. HMSC08H10. The sequence goes on along the minus strand of NZ_KV789429.1, from coordinate 63,544 downwards.
TCGTCAACGCCCCGCACACCGCGTATTCGGTTGCGCGCGAGGACTGGGATCATCCCTACTCGCGTGACGAAGCCGTGTACCCGGGTGTGAATGCCGCGAGCGAAGCGGGCTATGACCCTGACTTCCACATGACAAAGCAGATGCAGTACCAGGCGAAGTACTGGCCGCCGGTCAGGCGCATCGACCAGGCATACGGTGACCGCAATCTCGTGTGCTCGTGCCAGCCGCTTGACGCCTACGAACAGGGCTAATAGCGCAGCCTAAGGGTGGGGTGTTCCTTCGGGAGCGCCCCACCTTTGCGTTGGTCTTGGGAAACATGAACGAGCGTGAACTGGAGTTTGGCCACGCCGTTGCGAATCTCGTAGGTTGATGGCCATGACAGAGATACTCACCACACACGCGGGCTCGCTCCCGCGCACCCAAGAACTGATCGACGCGAACTACAACAGGGAGCTTGAGGCCGACGGCTTCACCCCAAAGAAATCGCCTGAGTTTGAACGCATTCTCGCGGACGCGGTCGATGGCGTCGTGGCCCGCCAGAAGGAGATCGGTATTTCCGTGCCGGGCGATGGCGAGTACGGCAAGGCGATGGGCTCAGCCGTGAATTACGGCTCCTGGTGGTCATACATCTACGACCGCACCGAGGGGCTCGAGCTCACGGGGACCGATTTCTTCAATGCAAAACCGCAGCGCAGCGAGCCCGGCAAGATTGTCTTGACGAGCTTCGACGATCGCCGCGACCGCAGCCTTTTCCCTGGAGCGTACGCCGATCCCATTACCGGTGTTCCCACGACCAACGACAAGCCCGAAACGTTCATCATTCCTGCTGCCACCGGGCCGGTTGCCTTCTCCGAACTCGGTAAGGACCTGTGCGCCAACGACATTCGAAACTTCTCGCACGCACTTGAGAAGTCGGGGTATGAAAAGGGCTACCTTTCGACCCTGTCGCCGGGCTCGGGCGCCAGAATTCACGACGAATACTACGGTGATCCGGATGCGTTCCTCGACGCGTGGGTGGAGGTGATGCGCCCCGAGTACAAGGCCATCACCGACGCCGGCATCCAGATCCAGATCGATGACCCTTCGCTTGCCGAGAACTTCGACCAGATCAACCCTGAGCCGAGCGTTGAGGACTACCTCGCGTTCACGAAGAAGCGCGTCGATGCCATCAACCGTGCGATCGATGGAATCCCTCGCGAGCTCGTGCGCCTGCACACGTGCTGGGGTTCGTGGCACGGGCCGCACGTGACGGACTTCGAGTTCAAGTATCTCGCCGAGCTCATGCTCGAGGTTAACGCGAAGTACTACTCGTTCGAAGCGGCGAATGTGCGCCACGAGCACGAGTGGGTTGTCTGGAAGGACGTCACGCTGCCCGAGGATCGCGTGATCGTTCCCGGCATCGTCTCGCACTCGACGAACGTCGTGGAGCATCCCGAGCTCGTGGCGCAGCGCATCGAGCGCTTTGCGGACATCGTGGGCCCCGAGCGTGTGATTGCGTCGACCGACTGTGGTCTTGGCGGCCGCATCCACCCGGAGATCGCATGGGCGAAGCTCGAGTCCCTCGTGGAGGGCGCGGGCATCGCCTCGGCGAAGTACTGAGGTCATCCGCGACCAGCCGCGAAAGTGACGGGGGCGTGACGCGTAGCGTTCACGCCCCCGTCACATTGGGGACACGTGTCTTTATCGTGGGCGTTGCTCCGAGGCTGCACAATCGGAAGCGTGAAAATCCTCGTAGTTGCCGAATCGTTCCTTCCCCATATGAACGGCGTGACCAACTCCGTTCTTCGCGTCGTCGAGTGCTTCGCTCTCTCCGGCCACGAGGTGCGGATTGTCGCCCCCGGCGCGCCCGGTATCCCGAATGAATTGACGTTCGGCGCGGAGCGCGTGCCAATCATCCCCGTGCTGTCGATACCCATGATGGGCTACGGCCAGGTGCGCATGAGTGCGACGACCAACTACCGCATTCGCTCGATCATCGACGATTTTCATCCCGATGTCGTCCATCTTGCCTGCCCTGCCCTGCTCGGCAACGCAGCGTCGAAGGCCGCCGTCAAAAGAGGTATCCCAACGGTTGCGATCTACCAAACTGACCTTCCTGGCTACACGCGCAAGTACGGGGCGCCAGTTCTCGAGGAAGCGATGTGGATGTTCCTCCGCGACATCCATAACCGCTGCGAGGTGAATCTTGCACCGTCGTCAAGCACGCGCAATCAGATCGTCGAGCACGGCATCGAACGCGTGCAGATCTGGCGCCGTGGGGTCGACACTTCGCAGTTCTCGCCCTCGCGGCGCAGCGACGAGCTTCGCGAGCGCCTCGCCCCGAATGGGGAAAAGCTCGTGGTGTACGTCGGGCGCCTTGCAGCCGAGAAGCAGGTCGAGGACCTCGCCGTGCTTGAATCGCTTCCCAACGTTCGCCTCGTGATCGTTGGCGAAGGGCCCCTCGAGGCAGAGCTTCGCGCGGCCATGCCGGGCGCGTATTTCGCGGGGTTCAAGAAGGGCGCCGAGCTTGCGGAGATTGTGGCTACGTGCGACCTGTTTGTGCACACGGGAGAGCTCGAAACTTTCTGCCAGACGATCCAGGAGGCGATGGCTTCTGGGCTGCCGGCGATAGCCCCCCGCTCTGGCGGCCCCATCGACCTCATCGACCATTCGCGTACGGGCTGGCTGTACACGCCCGGCAAGCTCGATGAGCTTCGTGCCTACGTCGAGGACCTCCTCGGGGACGATGCGAAACGCGAGCATTTCGCTGCGGCCGCTCAGGACTCGGTGCGCCAGCGCACGTGGCCGGTTCTCGCCGAACAGCTCCTTGGCTTCTATCGCGAAGCTGCGCGCGTGCATGAGGCGTCAACGCAAGCCGCGTAACCTTCCATCGCGCGGCCGCTCCTAGTGGCGGGCTGGCTGTACAAGGCGGAGGAAAGCTTCGAGTAGCCGCAAGGCGCCGTCGGAACCGTGCATTCCCTGGGCGCTCGCGCGCCACTGTTCAATCTCGCGCGCGAAGGAATCGCGTTCTCGTTCGGCGGGCGTGAGTGCGCTCGTAGCGGCCCAGCGCGTCGCAATTGCGGGCGTGACCTCGGGGTGGAACTGCACACCCCATGCCGCCTCGCCAGCCCGGAAGGCTTCGAGGCGGCCCTCGCTGTCGAGGGCGAGGGGAACGATGGGCGCGCCACCGGGAGTGGTTGTGGGGAGTGCGGAGACTTCGTCCTTGTGCCACTGGAATGCGCGGAACACCGTCCCGGTTTCGTGAAGCTCGGCACGGGAGAACAGGGGATCGGTGGCGGCAGCTGGCTGCGCTATTACGGTGCAGAGCCCGACGGCAGGCTCCGGCCTGCGGGTAATCGCACTGCCTAGTGCGGCTCCGAGAAGTTCCTCGCCGAGGCAAATTCCAAAGAGCGGAAATGTGGTCTCGACAGCGTCAAGACAGAGTTTTCGGCACGGTGCGAGCCATTTGTAGCGATCGTCCTCGAGCGGGCCCGGGCCACCGCCGAGGATGATGAGACCGCGGGACGTGGAGGCGATGCTCGAGAGGGACGGCAGTGCTTCGCCCCGGTAGGGTCGAATAACGTTGAGCGTGAGGCCCGCGGCACGCGCGAGCGGTTCGAGCATGCCCGGTGGGCAGTCGTCCTCGTGTTGAATGACGGTGAGCGCTCGGCGTGTGTTTTTCTCCATGTCCCCGTTATACAGGAGACGGACTCGCCGCGAAGCACTTGGAGGACTTTCGTCCATCGTTTAGACTGAGGTCGCGGCGGCCGCTTGCGGCGGCCGACATTCCTACCCGACCATCATGGAGAAAAGCGTGACCCAGCACAATAACGCCGCGGCAAGCAACGAAACCTCGCAGGGCTACAGCCTCGGCTTTTCGATTCTCCTCACCGCGGTCGTGTTCGTGCTTTTTGCTGGCGGCCTTTACGTTATGAGCCTCTACACGATTGCGCCGATCTGGTTCGTCGTTGGGCTTGCCATGTCGATTGTCGCGCTCTTTCTCGCGTTCGATATCGTCCCGCGCTTCTTCATGAAGTAGAACAGCAGCGATAGCAAAAGGCCCCGGCGCGGTTGAACTGGCCCCCGAAAGTTGGACTGGTTTAACTTTAGGCGGTTAGGGCTTCAAGGGCCTGATCTCGATATTGCATCGGGGTCAGGCCCTTGAGCCGTTGTTGGATGCGTTCAGTGTTGTACCACTGAATGTACTCGTCGATCGCCTGGTTGAACGCTGCGACGGTGTCGAAGATTTCTCCGTGGTACATCTCGGTTTTCAAGTGCCCGAAGAAATTCTCCATGACCGCGTTGTCGTAACAGTTGCCTTTACGGGACATCGACTGAACACCACCGTTGTCATGAATGAGGTTGCGCCAGGACGAATGCTGGTACTGGAAGCCTTGATCGGTGTGGATCATCCAGCCAGGTTCAGGTGCACACGTTTTAATCGTCTGAGTTAAAGAATCAGCGGTAAACGTTGTCGACGGCGATGTAGCCACGGTGTGGGCAACGATTGAACGGTCGAACAGGTCCATCACCGGTGACAGGTAGACCTTGCGGCCTTGGACCCTGAACTCGGTGACGTCGCTGGCAAAGACGGTATTTGGCTTATCTGGGGTGAACTTGCGGTCAAGGGTGTTGTCGGCAATGTGGCTGATCGTCCTGCTGTAGGAAACATACGGCCTGCGCTGGCGGACTTTGGCTCGAAGCCCCATCTCGCGCATGAGTTTGTAGACGAGCTTGTGGTTGACCACCCACCCCTGGTTGCGCAGGTCAAGTAGCACTCGTCGGTAGCCGTAGCGATGCTTGTTACGCTCGAAGCTTTCCCGGATCGCGTCTTTGAGCGCAGCGTGCTTATCCGGCTCGCTGAGTCGTTTTTGGTGGTAGAAGAACGTCGATCTCGGCATGCCTGCCGCATCCAAAAGGTCTTGCAGGCGATGCTGTGACTTGAGGATGACAATCGCCTGGACTTTCAGGCGCGTCCCTGATTCCTCAAGTCCCGCAATTTTTTTAGATAGGCGTTTTCCGCTTCCAACCGTGCGATCTGGCGTCGCAGCTTCTCTTCCTGCGAGAGCGGCTTCGGTGCGACAGCGCCTTTGGGTCTGCCCTTCGGCTTCGGTTTTAGTGCCTCATCGCCACCTTGACGCCATTTCCACGACCACGCTCTGACTAGCTGCTCTGATGACAGGCCAAATTCGCGCGCAAGATCCATCGCTGTCTCACCAGCACGGTGGCGCTCGGCAACTTCCTTCTTGATTTCGAACGAATACTGCTGGTTAGTTGGTTTCTCCACAAGACATAGCCTGCCATGCAGCTTAAACCGACGACAGAGCTTACGGACGGCGTATTTGGAGACACCAAGAGCATTCGCAGCGGCTTGATAGCTCATGCCTTGCTCAAAAAGTTCAACCAACTGCTCGCGCTGATGCTCACTCAGCGAACTTCGTGCTCTCAACGAAAACTACTCCCCACTAGTTGGTAACTGATTTCTCAGTCCAACTAATGGGGAGCAGTTCAGGTCGCCGAGGCCTTTTCGTTGCGAAGAAGCAGGAGCGAGCTATTGCGCACGCTTCTTATCTGCGCTTTTATCGAGGGCCACAACGGCCTCGAGAGCCATGACGATCATCGAGTCGAACGTCTCCTGGCGCTCTTGAGCGCTCGTCTCTTCACCCGTGAGCAGATGGTCGGAAATCGTGCACACGGATAGTGCCTTGCGGCCGAACTGCGCGGCGAGCGTGTACAGCCCAGCGGTTTCCATCTCGACTCCAAGCACGCCGTAGTTGGCGAGGGTTTGGGTGATCGGATTCGGGTTGTAGAACTGGTCGGCGGAGAACAGACCGCCAACGCGATAGGGGAGTTCTTGCGCTTCGGCAGCCTCCACCGTGAGGCGAAGGAGTTCGAAGTCGGCCGCGGGGGCGTAGGTGACGTCACCGAAACGCGCGCGGTTCATGGCCGAATCCGTGCTGGCGGTGCTCGCGATCACGACGTCGCGCACCTTGACCTCCGGCGCCATACCGCCCGCGGTGCCCACGCGGATGATGGCCTGGACGTCGTAGTCGTTCATGAGCTCGTGCGCGTAGATCGCCATCGACGGCTGGCCCATGCCTGAGCCCTGCACGCTCACACGCACGCCCTTGTATGTGCCCGTGTAGCCGAGCATGCCGCGCACTTCGTTATAGAGCTTCGCATCGTCAAGGAAGGTTTCTGCGATCCACCTCGCGCGATAGGGGTCACCGGGGAAGAGGACGTAGGGCGCGATCGCGCCTTCGGGGGCATTAATATGAGTAGACATGCCTTAAGCCTACGGTGTTTGGAGATGGGATGCCCGAAACTTTTCTGCCAGATCGTGAAGCCGTCCGCGCAAGGTGGGCGGTCTCGCTTGTGTTTCTCCTCAATGGCGTGAGTTTCTGTGCGATCCTCCCGCGCTACCCGGAGATAGTGCGGCAGCTGGGCATCAATAACGCGGAACTTGGACTCGCCGTCGGTCTCGGACCGCTCGGCGGCCTCGCTTTTGGCTTGCTCGCCGCGCCGATTATGAAGCGGCTCGGATCCGGGAAGACCGCGGTGATCTTTCAGATCCTGGCCTCGAGCGCGCACGTGCTCATCTATCTCGCTCCGAGCTGGGGCATGCTCGCGCTCGGCTTCGTGCTCGCGATGAGCTTCGACGCCATTACGGATATTTCGCAGAACGCTCACGGGATGAGGGTCGAGCGCCGCTATCGCCGCTCGATCATCAACAGCTTTCACGGATTTTGGTCCCTCGGTGCTGTGCTCGGGGGCGTGATCGGCTCCGCGTGCGCGCAATTCGGCGTCCCGCTCGCCTGGCAAGGCTGGGGCGGGCTCGTCGTGTTTGGTGCCATCGCGATTGCGAACTTCCCGTTCCTGCTCAAAGGTTCCGACGCCTCCGAGCGCGTCAAAGAGGTCTCGTCTCCAAGCGCCTCCTCCGCGAACGAAGCCCCGGCGGACCTCATGGGGGAGACGAGCGGTGACACCCTCCTCGAAAGCACCACGCCACAACGCGGGAAGCTCGGTGCGCTCGCGCTCCTCGGCGCGCTCGGCATGGTTCTGGTATTTGCCGGCTCGACCGAGGACGCGGGGAGCACATGGGGCGCGCTCTTCATGACCCACACCTTCGATGCTTCGCCGTTCGTCGCGGGGCTCGCTTTCGTCGCCCTCCAAGGTGCGCAGATGGTAGGTCGATTCGTGGGAGACCCGATCGTCGATGCGTGGGGCGACCGAAAAACGGCACGCGTCGGTGCGATAATTTCGTTCGTGGGTATGGGCCTCATGCTCGTGTGGCCAAATGCCGTGACGGCGGTCGTCGGCTTCGCCGCGGCCGGCTGGGGCGTCGCGACTCTCTTCCCGGCTGTCTTCCGTGCGGGCGACAATATTGAAGATTTCGGTCACGGGGTCGGCATCACCGTTGTCGGGTGGTTCGCGCGCATCGGGTTCCTTCTCGCCCCACCGATCGTGGGCTGGCTCGCCGATCTTTTCACGCTGCGCTATGCCCTCGCACTCGTGCCCCTCTACGCGATCGGAATCTTCATCTTCGCCGGTGCCCTCGAGGACCTGACAAAGGCCGATAAGCGCGTGAAGGCCGCGGCCGCATCGTAGGCCCGGCAAACGTCGGACCGCCCCACGCCCCTCGAGCCCGCTCCTGTTTATTCGAACGCGCGTGTGTCGCCCGCACCCTCGCGCAGAACGCGCGGGACATCGCCCGTGAGGTCAATGATGCTTGTGGGCTCTGTGCCCGTGACCTCCCCGTCGATAATCGCGGGAATGAGGTGGCCGAGGCGATCCTCGACGACCCATGATTCCGTGAGCACGGAGCTCTCGCCGGGCATGATGAGGCTCGAACTCATGAGAGGCTCCCCGAGTGCCTCAACGATCGCGCGCGCCACCACGTGATCGGGAATGCGCGCCCCAACCGTGTGCTTCTTCGGGTGGAGCATGCGGCGCGGGAGCTCCTTCGTCGCCGGCATGATGAACGTGTACGGGCCCGGGGTATGCGCGCGCAGCAAGCGGTAGTTGGGATTCGAAATGCGCACGTAGGTGCCCAGCTGGCCAAACTCGCTGCACATGACCGTAAAGTGGTGGTCTTTGCCGGTGTGGCGAATCGTGCGGATCTGCTCTAACGCCTCGTGGGCACCGATGCGGCAGCCGAGCGCGTACCCCGAATCGGTGGGGTACGCGATGAGCTCACCGTCCTTTAGCCGCTCAACAACCTGGTCGAGCAGGCGCTGCTGTGGAGTGACGGGGTGAATCGAAATGAGGCGTGCCATGACCCCATGTTAGTGCGGCGGCGCGGGAGCGAGCGTGACGTAGCCGTCAGCGTCAATCGAGGCGAGCGAAGTGGTCAGCACCCAGCCGTCCGCGCTGAGCACGGCCGTGCTTTCATCGGGCTTCTTCCAATACCCGTGGAACACCTGAGGTCCTTTGATCATGAGCTTGCCGACGGTTCCCGGGCCCACGACGCGCCTGCGGTCATTTAGATCCACGACCCGCACCTCGATCGAGGGGAGCGGTGTCCCCACGGTGTGCTCGCGCCCCTCTTCCGCGGTGCGCAAATACACGGTCACGCCAGCTTCAGCGCCGCTGTAACCGACCATGAGCGGCCAGCCAAGGTCCCGTGCCCAATCCCGAAAACTCGGTGCGTGGTCACGGCTCACGGGACTCAACGCGAGCCTCAATGTGAGGGACCGGCCTGTCGTGCGGGCATGCTCGGCGAGGAAGCGGAAGACCTCGGTATCGCCGGAGATCACCTCGGGAGGGTGCTTCTTGAGAGCGCGCATGAGGCCGGCGCGGTCGAACCGCGGGAAGAGAATCGTGTGCCGACCGTAAAAAAGGCTGGTCGTGAGAGTATCGGCGATCCCGATCACCGAGTGCAGCGGCCACAGCGCGTAGCCGGTCTCGGTCCCGGCCGGCGCCGTCTCGAGATACTCCAGGGACTGGTGCGCGAGCGCCGTGAGATTGTCGTGGGTGAGCATCGCCCCGAGCGAGCTGGCCCGCGTGTGCCCTTCGTACACGATGGCCGCGAGGTCACGCGGGCTCGGATAGGGGTAGTCGTCAGGAAGCGGCGCTGAGCCCAGCAGGTCCTTGAAGCGCGTGCGCGTGCAGAAAGTGAGGGGAAGCTGCGCGGGGCTTTTCGACGGCGACGCAACCCGCATGACTCCCTTGCCGCCCGCTTTCGCAATCTCTGCGAGTGCCCCCGTAAGGGTGAGCCGACGCGGGGCAGTCTTCGGAAGCTCCGGCGCTTGGACGGTGATGACGGTTTTTGGTCGCGCGTGCTGGTCGAGACCCGCGAGCGCATTGAGACGATACTCGGCGATGATGACCGCGACCGGCGTGTAATCGGCAAATTCCCGGCTCAGGCGCATCATCGGTTCGCGATCGGAGTGCTGCACGGCGATCGCTCCGATCCGAAGGACCGCGTGGAACGCCACGACGGCTTCAATGCTCATAGGCAGGACGATCGCGACGCGGTCGCCCGCACGGATTCCCGAATCCAAGAGTCCCTGCGCAAGGCATCGAATGCGGCGGCCAAGCTGCCCATAGCTCACGCGGGTTCCGCTCATCTCGATAGCCGTGCGTGAACGGAAATGCGAAATGGCAAAATCGAGAAGTTCCGAGGCATTCAAGGGGAGGGGATGTGCGCTCGCCTCGGAAGCCGGATCGATGACGTACGACCGTGCCGCGGGCATGAGCGCCTCCTCTCCGGGATCCTGTGTGGGGCGTGCGAGATTCGCCCCTGCATCTGACGTGTGCAGTCTAAGGAGCGAACCTGCATATTCACCCGAGACACCCGGGGTGCTTCATGGGTGGAGTAGCGAAGTCGCACGTGGTTGCGCTATGAGCAAGCCGAGTGTGCGAAAGTAGCACCGTGAATGAGAACAAGCAGGCGGGAGCCGTGAGCGTGCGCCTTGATACGTGGCTGCACGCGGTGCGGCTATTTAAAACGCGCTCCCTCGCCGCGAGCGCGATCAGAGCCTCGCACGTGCGCGTCGATGGTGAGGTCGTGAAGCCGAGCTTCCGCTTGAGCGTGGGCAGCACGGTTGCCATACGCCACCCCGGCTACACGAACGAGTACGTCGTCACACAATTGCTTTCAAAGAGAGTTGGTGCGCCACTTGCCCGCGAGGCCTACACCGACATCTCCGTTCCGCCGCCCCCGCAGCTCTTCGCGGCGCCGCCGCGGCGTGAGCGTGGGACTGGCCGCCCCACGAAAAAGGAACGCCGAGCGCTCGACCGCCTGCGCGGCCGCGAATCGCAAAACGGCAGGTGGACGACCATTTTCGACAATGATGAAAGTTGAGCGGAATAGACTCAACTTTGGTGGCGTTGCATAGAGCGTAAGCGTGAGAACGAGGAAGGCTCGGCAATCGTCGGACCTGCCAGGCCACAACCCCGCTCCACGCACACCACGTGAAAGGAGCGGAAAATATGCAATTTTCCTTCACCCAACGCTCGCGCGAAGCCGTCGAGGCGGCAACGCGCTCGGCGGAAACACTGCGCAACACCAACGTCACCGGTCTGCACTTGCTCGCGGCACTGCTCGAACAAGAAGACTCAATCGCCACGGCCGTGCTCACCGACACGGGCGTGCACATCGGTGCGCTCAAAGAGCGGATCAACCAAGAAATTCAGCGTTTGCCGCGCCTCACGGGCAGCGCCGACCAAAAACCCGTCTTCCAGGGCGATGGCTACGACGCGCTTGAGGCTGCCGGGAAAGAAGCCGGCGCCGGCATGGGGCAAGGGGCAGAAGGGTACATCTCGACCGAGCACTTGCTCTACGGCATCGCCAAGGCCGCAAAAACCCCTGGCGACATCCTCAAAGACTTCGGCGCGACCCCGAAAGCGATCCGCGCCAGCATCGCAAAACTCACCAAAGGAACAAGCATGAACAAAGAAAACCCGGAAGGCTCCTTCAAGAGCCTCGAAAAATTCGGGGTCGACCTCACCGCCCGCGCGCGTGAAGGCAAGCTCGATCCCGTCATCGGCCGCGATAGCGAAATCCGCCGCGTCGTCCAGGTGCTCAGCCGCCGCACGAAGAATAATCCCGTGCTCATCGGCGAGCCTGGTGTCGGCAAAACCGCCGTCGTCGAAGGCCTCGCCCAGCGCATCGTCGAAGGGGATGTGCCCGAATCGCTCCGCGGCAAGACCCTGGTCTCGCTCGACCTTTCCTCGATGGTCGCCGGCTCGAAATACCGAGGCGATTTTGAAGAGCGTCTCAAGAGCGTCCTCGACGAAATCCGCGACTCGAACGGCAACGTGATCACGTTCATCGACGAGCTGCACACAGTCGTCGGCGCAGGCGGCACAGGCGAGGGCTCCATGGACGCCGGCAACATGCTCAAACCCATGCTCGCGCGCGGCGAACTTCGCATGGTGGGCGCGACGACCCTCGACGAATACCGCGAACGGATCGAAAAGGACCCGGCTCTCGAACGCCGCTTCCAACAGGTCTTCGTGGGCGAGCCAAGCGTCGAAGACACGATCACGATCCTCCGCGGCCTCAAAGACAAGTACGAGGCGCACCACAAGGTCACGATTTCGGATTCGGCGCTCGTCGCTGCTGCCTCGCTTTCCGATCGCTACATCAACAATCGCCAGCTCCCTGATAAGGCCATCGACCTCATTGACGAAGCTGCCTCGCGCCTGCGGATGGAACTCGACTCCTCACCCGTGGAGCTCGATGTTCTTCGCCGCCAGGTCGACCGGCTCAAGATGGAAGAGCTCGCCCTCAAGGGCTCGGACGATCCGGGATCGCTCGCGCAACTCGCGAGCGTCCGCGAGCATCTCGCGGCGCGCACCGAGGAGATGAACGAGCTTTCCGCCCGCTGGGAGCGCGAGAAATCCGGCCTCAACGAGGTGGGCGAGCTCAAGGCAAAGCTCGAGGATCTCCGCATGCAGGCCGATCGTGCCCAGCGCGAAGGCGACCTGAGCCAGGCCTCGAAGATCCTCTACGGCGACATCCCCGAGCTCAAAAAGAAGCTCGTGGAACTTGAGCACGGAGAAGGCACCGAGAGCCGAGCTATTGACGAGGAGCAAAAGCCGCTCGTCGCCGACAAGGTCGGGCCCGACGACATCGCTGGCGTGGTGTCCTCGTGGACCGGCATCCCCGCTGGCCGACTTCTCAGGTCCGAGACGCAAAAGCTTCTCGACATGGAGGACATTATTGGTAAACGCCTCATCGGTCAGCGCAGGGCCGTCGCCGAGGTCTCGGATGCCGTGCGCCGCTCGCGCGCCGGAATCGCCGACCCGAACCGGCCCACGGGATCGTTCCTCTTCCTCGGCCCCACGGGCGTAGGCAAGACCGAACTCGCCAAATCCCTCGCCGAATTCCTCTTCGACGACGAACGCGCAATGGTTCGCATCGACATGTCCGAATACGGTGAAAAGCACAGCGTCTCTCGCCTCGTGGGTGCACCTCCGGGCTACGTTGGCTACGAAGAGGGAGGGCAGCTCACCGAGCAGGTCCGACGCCGCCCCTACACCGTCATACTCCTGGACGAGATCGAGAAGGCCCACCCGGACGTTTTCGACATCCTCCTCCAGGTGCTCGATGACGGCCGCCTGACCGACGGCCAAGGGCGCACGGTCGACTTCCGGAACACTATTGTGATCCTCACGTCCAACTTGGGCGCGCACTTCCTCCAGGACGAGAGCCTCGACGACAGTGCGAAACGCGAGGCGGTCATGAGCGCTGTTCGCGCCGCGTTCAAGCCCGAGTTCGTCAATCGCCTCGACGACATCGTCATGTTCGACTCCCTCAGCCGCGAGGAGCTGCGCCGCATCGTTGGCCTCCAGGTGGCGTCGCTTGCCGCGCGTCTCAAGGATCGCCGCATCACCCTCGAGGTGAGCGACGCCGCCGAGGACTTGCTTGCGGAACGCGGATTCGATCCAGCGTACGGCGCGCGCCCGCTCAAGCGTCTCGTGCAGAAGGAGATCGGCGACGCGCTCGCGCGCCTCATCCTCACGGGCGAGGTTACGGACGATCAGAAGGTCACGGTTGACGTGGAGCACGAGGAGGGGGCGCCGGCCCGCCTCGTCCTCCACTGAATTCCATAGGTGTTGTGGGGGTTATTCGCACCCCTTCACTTGGATTCCATAGGGGTTGCGGGGGTTATTCCTCGGGTTTAGCCCCCGCAACCTACCGCATTGCCTGGCGTCGGAATGCTTCGCGAACCTTGACAACAAGGGGCCACTCGCGAGGCTCCGGCGCCAGCGCATATGGTGACAACTTAAAGTTGACGCGATTGATGCGAGGCATCCCCGGCGCGTCTATTCGATACTTCGCTGGAAACTCGTTGCACCAACCGACATACGGGAGGTCATCTTTATAAATCGGGACGACCTCCCACCCCTCCTCCCGAAGATTCTCGGCGTGGTAGCGGTCGCGCGCCGCCCGTTGCGGCTCTTCGTGGGAGCTTCCCTGATACTCCACAACGACCTTCTGAGCCGGATAGACGAGGTCACGATCGGGAACGACGATTCCTCCGGCCAGCGGGATAGGAATATTGAGCTGCGGTTCAGGAAGGCCCGCCTCGACGAGAAGAAGGCGGCACAGAGTCTCCTGAGGTGAGTCAGAGCCCACGCGAATATTGTCGAGCGCCCATCGCGTATTTGTGGCGCCGTCGATTTTTGGGTATTTCTCGCGCGCGCCCTTGAGGCCAGCAATCGTGCAGTAGGGCCGGCTTCGCCCCTCGTAGTTCGGGCGCGGTCGACGCACGAGATAGTCGCCTACGGCCACGAGCTCAAACGGGTTCAGCACCGTCGCAAGATCAAGGAACGTTCGTTCGCGGGACATGATCCTGAGCGGCTTTTTCCACAGGGGCGCGGTGGAGGGGTGCCACGGCATTCCGACGCTTGCTGGGCCACCGTCGGCACCTAAGCCCGCACGAATCTGGTCGGGCTCCACAACAATGACATCGTCGCTTGCCAAAAGATGCTGCCGCCACTCGGCACATGGCTGCGTGGGGGAGCGGTGATGGTAGGGGTAAACAAAGTTCGGAAGGCCATTGAGTTTTTCGGGTATGGGCGCGTGAGCGTCTTGGATACGCGCCAGTTCCGGAGTTGGTGGGCATTCCTGCGCGAGGAATCTGGTGGGTAGAGGAAATCCCCACAAGAGTGCTGCCGAAATTTGAGAGAGTGCGGCTTTTGGGCATGCGTGAGTCACGATGCGCGCGTAGTCCCAACTTGTGGGCGAAAGATCCGTCGGAGCATAGATTCCCCGGTGGAGCTGCTGATAATTCGGACCGCGGAGCTGATCTCGCGTGACTGCCTGCGCATAGGCCTCTTGGGACGTGAATACGGTGTGCGCGAGGGCGGCCGGGATAGGAGCTCGGATGCGTGCCACGGCTTGCATGCTATGGATCGGCAGCTGTCATCATGCGCGCCCCTGGGCGGAGTGGGAGAAACCGAGAAATGTGGAGCGCGAGCCGCCTCAGCGCGTTCGGCGAGAGTCGCTGTTCCGTCTCGAAACGCTCCTTAAACCGAAGAGGTGTGGGGGTCCGAGCCACGCGGCTCAAACCCCCACAACAACTATGCAATTTCAGGGAGAGGGGGCGGTATCCAAACCCCCGCAACCCCTATGCAATTCAGTTAGGAGAGGACGATGTTAACGAGCTTCGGCGCGCGCACGATCACCTTACGAACCTCGTGGCCCTCGATGAGTTTTTGCACGCGCTCCTCGGCAAACACTGCCTTCTCGAGCTCCTCCGCCGAGATCTCCGGATCAACCTCGATGCGGTGGCGCACCTTGCCCTTGACCTGGATGACGCACGTGACGGCGTCGGCAACGAGGTACTGCGGATCCGCAACCGGGTAGGAAGCGCGCGCGAGCGACTCGTCGTGACCGAGCTTCGCCCACAGTTCCTCGGCGAGGTGCGGGGCAAACGGCGAGACCATGAGCACGAGAGCCTCGACGGCCGAACGCGGCGCGCCGCCGCTCTCGCCGGCGACCTTCGTGAGGTGATTGACGAGCTCGATGAGGCGCGCGATTGCGGTGTTGAAACGCATGTGGTCCATGTCGGCGCTCACCGCGTCGATGGTCTTATGCACGGCGCGCAAGGTCTCCACGCTCGGCTCGGCATCGCTCACGATGCACTCGCCGGTGTCTTCGGACACGGCGAGGCGCCACAAACGCTGAAGGAAGCGCTGCGAGCCCACGACGTCGCGCGTGTTCCAGGGGCGCGACAGATCGAGCGGACCCATCGACATTTCGTACACGCGGAACGTGTCGGCGCCGAACTCGTCGTACATGTCGTCCGGGGTCACGATGTTGCGCAGGGACTTGCCCATCTTCCCGTATTCCTGGCGCACGGGTTTGCCATCGTGAGTGAAGGTGCCGTCGGCTTCCTCAACAACCTCGGAGGCGTTGACGTAGACGCCTCGCTCGTCGCGGTAAGCATAGGCCTGCACATATCCCTGGTTGAACAGGGTGTGGAACGGCTCGGCGCTCGCAAGGTAGCCGCGGTCGAAGAGAACCTTGTGCCAGAAACGTGCGTAGAGCAGGTGGAGAACGGCATGCTCGACACCACCGACGTACAAGTCGACGCCGCCCGTGGGGGCGTCTTCGCGCGGGCCCATCCAGTACTGCTCATTTTCGGGCGCCGAAATCTGGTCGTCGTTCGTGGGATCGGTGTAGCGGATTTCGTACCACGACGATCCGGCCCACTGCGGCATGACATTCATTTCGCGACGGTAGCGCTTCATGCCGTCGCCAAGATCAAGCTCGACCCATGCCCAGTCCTCCGCGCGCGAGAGCGGGGTCTGCGGCTCGGTGTCGGCGTCTTCCGGGTCGAACGTCTTGGGTGAGAAGTCGTCGAGTTCGGGCAGCTTAACGGGAAGCTGATCGAACGGGAGCGCGATCGGGACTTCGGGTGCGTCTTCCGCGTACACGATCGGGAAGGGTTCGCCCCAGTAGCGCTGGCGACTGAAAAGCCAGTCGCGCAACCGGTACGTCGTCTTTGCGTGGCCGAAGCCCTTCTTCTCGGCGAATTCGGTCGCGGCGGCGATCGCCTCGTCCTTGCTCATGCCGTTGAGATCGAGCTCGTCGCTGCGCGAATTGATCTTCTTCCCGTCGCCCGTGTAGGCCTGTCCCTCTTCGAAGTCGGCGGGCGGCTGAACGGTGCGGATCACGGGAAGCTCGAAAGCGCTCGCGAACGCGTAGTCACGTTCGTCTTCGGCGGGAACGGCCATGATGGCGCCCGTGCCGTAGCCCATGAGTACGTAGTCGGCGGTGAACACGGGAAGCGCACGGCCGTCCATCGGGTTCACGGCGAAAAGGCCCGTGAACACTCCCGTCTTTTCGCGCGAATCGGCAGTGCGCTCGGTGTCATCGAGTGCGGCGGCACGTTCTTTGTAGGCGGCGACGGCCTCGCGCGGGCTCGACGCTCCGCCGGTCCACGCGGACTTCGTGCCTTCGGGCCACGCCTCGGGAAGAGCGCTGACGTCAGACAGCAGCGGATGCTCGGGCGAGAGCACCGTGAAGGTCGCGCCAAACAGCGTGTCAACGCGCGTCGTGAAGACGTCGAACGTGGAATCGGCGAAGGCTGGGCAACCGTCGGAATCCAGCGTAAACGTGACCTGCGCACCGCGCGAGCGGCCGATCCAGTTCCGCTGCATGGACTTGACCGATTCGGGCCAGTTGACGGTGTCGAGATCCTCGAGAAGTCGATCGGCATACGCGGTGATGCGCAGGTTCCACTGGCGCAGGCGGCGCTTGAACACGGGGAAGTCGCCGCGCTCGGATCGGCCCTCGGCCGTGACTTCTTCGTTCGCGAGCACTGTGCCGAGGCCGGGGCACCAATTGACCGGCGTGTCGCTGACGTAGGCGAGGCGGAAGCAGTCGACGAGCTCCGTCATCTCCTCCGGCGTGTACTGGATGAGGAAGTCGAAGGGAGTATCGTGCTCGGGATTCCAGTGCTCGTGATCCGGCTTGCGGTCGTACCACATCTGCGGAATGTCGATGCTCTGCTGCTCGGCTAGGGCGTACGGATCAACGTCGCGATCCTGGATCGCACCCTTGAGTTCCGAAATGGGTCGTGCAGAGCCGCGTGTGCCGTCAGCCTTCACGAAGTTCGGGTCGTACCACGAGTCGAACAACTGGAGGAAGACCCACTGTGTCCACTTGACGAAATCGAGGTCGGTTGTGCGAAGCGAGCGGCGCGAGTCGTGCGAAAGGCCCAGGCGGAAGAGCTGACGGGCCATGTTCGCAACGTTTTCGTCGGTCGTGACGCGCGGGTGGGTGCCGGTTTGAATCGCGTACTGCTCCGCGGGCAGGCCGAAGGCGTCGTAGCCCATCGTGTAGAGCACATTCTTGCCGAGCATGCGGTTGTGACGCGCGACGGCGTCGGTCGCAATGTAGCCAAGCGGGTGGCCCACATGCAGTCCCTTGCCCGAGGGGTAGGGGAACATGTCCATGATGAACATCTTCTCGCCGAGCTCTTCGGCGCTGCGTCCATCGGAGAGCTCGCCCACGGGGTTGACGGCGTTGAAAGTACCCTGCTCGAGCCACAGCTTTTGCCATTTCTGCTCGATCTGTCCCGCGAGTTCGGCGGTGTAACGGTATGGGGCCTCAGCCATCGTGTCCCTTTCCTCGTGTCGGTGTCGTGCGCCCTCGGTCTCGAGCGCGCATTCAATGTCTCTAGTCTACGTGCTGTGCCTTTGGGGGCCTCGTGAGGGTCCGACGGCCGCCGCGCCAGCATCAGCTCGGCTATACGCCCCGTTCCTCGCCCGTAGGATGGGGGTATGGCGATTCATTTGAGCGAGTATTCGGAATCTTGGGTGGGCGATTTTATGGGGGTCGCAACGACCCTCGTGGACGCCCTCGACGGCCACGGCGGCCAGGGGATCGAGCACATCGGCGCGACCTCGGTTCCGGGCATGGTCGCAAGACCGATCATCGATATCGCGGTGGTCGCTGCGCCACTCGCGCTTGACGAGGCGTGCGAGGCGCTCGCCCCGCTTGGCTACGTGGCCGGCGGCGATCGCCAGGAGGGCGAGGGTTACCGAAAACTGAATACTCCCACGTCGGGAGTGCTTCACTCCCTCACCGTTTTCGATGAGGGATCGCCGCTGCTTCACGCGAGCGTCGCGGCGCGTCAAGTCCTCATGAACAGCCCCGAGCTCGTGGCGGAGTTTTCGGGCTACAAGCGAGGTCTTGCGTTCACGGGGGCGATCGACGTGGACGAGTACCGCCGAGCGAAGGCGCCCATGTTCCAGAAGGTCCTGCGCGAGGCAGGGATGGACGAGGACGCGCTTACGAGCCTCGCCGCAAGTTTCTAGGACTCTTTCACGAGGCGTGCGGCGAGGCGCGGCATCGCGCGCTCGAGCACGTCGAGAGTCCGATCGAAGTCCTCGGCGCCGCCGTACCACGGGTCGGGCAGGGCGTCGCCCGGCTGAGACTCGAGGTCGAAGTCGGTCATGAGAGCGAGCTGCTCCTCGCGGGCTCCAAGCGCACGAAGCCGGTCGAGGTGGAACTGCTCGGCGGCGACGAAAAGATCGGTTCGCTCGATGTCGGCAGCGCTCACCTGACGAGCGGCGTGGCCGCCCGCGTCGTAGCCCTGGGCTTTGAGAACGCGGGCAGCGCGTGGATCCATGGGGTTGCCCGTCTCTTCACTGCTCACACCAACGGAATTGACGGTGATGCCTTCACCGCCTTCGAGGGACGACAGCGCGGAGGCGAGGATGCGTTCGGCCATCGGGGAGCGGCAAATGTTGCCCCAGCATACGGTAGTGACGATCATGCCTCGACCCTAACGTAAAGCGCTTCTCACGCTCCGAAAAGCGAAGCAATCACCATGAGCGCGACCATTGTGCCGACCGATGTCAACAGCGCGATATCGCGCGTCATCTCCTCGCCCACCTCGTAACGCGCAGCGGCGACGTATACGTTTTGCGCGGTAGGCAGCGCAGCGAGGACGACGACCGCGTAAAGCGCCGTTCCCGTGAGATCAAAGGCGAACCGGCCGAGAGCCCAGGCAAAAAGGGGCATCGCGAGGAGCTTGAGGGCAGTAGCGAGGACGATGTCGGCGCGATGCCCCGCCTCCTTCGAGAAAGGCCTCGAGGTGGTGAGCGACATGCCAAACGCGAGGAGCATCCCTGGGATGGAAATGCCCGCGATGACGTCGATCGGTTCGGTGACGAAGGCCGGGAGGTGAAGGTCGAAGCCGAGAACAGCGAGACCTGCCGCGGACGCGACGATCATGGGGTTCACGGCAATTGTTCCCGCGAGGGCGCGTACGCTTGGTCGCTGCCCTGAGACCGCAGAGTGGAGAACCGACTGGAAGAGCGGCGTGAACACCGCCATTTGCCAAAGCGCCACGGGGAGCGCAAGAGAGACGTCACCGAGAACATAGGCCGCGATGGGAAAGCCCATGTTCGCGCTATTGACCATCGAGGCCGAAACCGAGGAAATCACGGTGTGGGGGAAATCCTGCTGGAGGAAAATGCGCGAAAGGGCGGCGGCGAGCAGAGTCGTGAGGAGTGCTGCCAGGGCAGCGACCGCAAAATTGGCGGAGAGTATGAGGTGAAGGTCGCTGTCGATGAGCGACACAAACACGAGGCATGGCCCCGCGATGAAATAGGTCAGGCGATTGAGAACAAAGCGGCCCTGGGGGCCCAAAAGATTGCACCACCCCGCGAATGCGCCCACGGTGACGATCACGGCGATCACGAAGAACCCGCTCACGACTCCCGCCACGTGAGTTACCTCGAGGAAATCTGGTCGGGAGCTCCCGGCACGGCCTGGGCAGGATCGCTGCCGAGCGCGACGATGCGATTCTTGTCATCGACGTGGACAACCCGCGGGGTGTGAGCGGTGGCCTCCTCCGGCGTGAACTGACCGTAGGCGATCAGGATCACGAGGTCGCCGGGGTGCACGAGGTGGGCCGCAGCCCCGTTGATCTTGATCTCCCCGCTACCCGCTTCGCCTCGAATCACGTAGGTTTCAAGCCGAGCCCCGTTCGTCACGTCGACGATGGCGACGAGTTCGTTTTCGATGAGGCCCGCGGCATCGAGTAAATCGGCATCGACGGTTACCGACCCCACGTAGTGAAGGTCGGCTTGCGTGACGGTGGCGCGGTGGATCTTTGAGGTCATGAGTGTTCGCAACACGATGCTCAAGTATTCCACCCCGTGGGCCATCGGGCAGCAGTCATAGACGTGAGTTTGCAAACGAATTGAGCGACCGTCTCTTCCGGTGCCGAGATGGCTCGCGGATACTTGAGGTGTTTACCGCCCCCTTGGGGCCCGGCGCCACGGCGCCCATGAGAAGCACAAGACCGCGCACACGCGCGCAGAAAGGGGCCGCTGCCATGCCCAAGTCACGACGGACACACAAAGCCGAGCGCTTCGATGCGATGGCGCTTCCGGAAGAGCTCGTTCAAGAACTCCAGGCGCAGGGTTTCGAGCGTGCCTTCGAAATCCAAGAAGCAATCTTGCCCGATGCGCTCGCGGGACGCGACGTTCTTGCCCGCGCTGAAACTGGATCGGGTAAAACCCTTGCTTTTGCGCTGTCGATGTGTGCGCGTTTTCGGCATCGCAGCTCCCACAGGCGTCGTCCACTGGGAATGGTGCTCGTGCCTACTCGCGAGCTTGCGGTCCAAGTCGTCGACACAATTCACCCGTTCGCGCGTGCCGTTGGTATCAAGGCTCAGCTTGTTTCGGGTGGCATGAACATCGACAAGCAGGCCGATGCGCTGCGTCGGGGCGTTGAGATCATCGTCGCGACACCGGGGCGTGTCGTCGACCTCGCCCAGCGGGGAGATCTCTTCCTTGACCGCATCGAGACGACGGTTATTGACGAGGCGGATCACATGGCCGACCTCGGCTTCCTTCCCGTCGTCACCGAGATTCTCGCGCACGTTGAGATGGGCACGCAGAAGATGCTCTTTTCGGCAACGCTCGACGACCAGGTCGATGCGATCACCGACCGCTTCCTCGTCGACCCCGTCACGCACGAGACGACCCCTGTCGCCGCGGCGGTGCAGAACATGCGGCACGTCGTCTACGCCATCAATCCAAAAAAGAAGCGCCAGATCACGGCTCAGATCGCGGCGCGCGACGGTCGCACCCTCCTGTTTACGCGCACGCAACTCGGTGCCGAACGCGTCGCCCAGGAACTCATTGAGGTGGGCATTCCCGCCGCGGCCCTGCACGGCAATAAACAGCAAGGCCTGCGCACGAACGTCCTCGCGGGGTTCCGCCAGGGGGCCTTCGACGTGCTCGTCGCGACCGACGTGGCCGCTCGTGGCATCCACATCGACGACGTTTCGCTCGTGCTGCACGTCGACCCTTCCGATGACGCGAAGGAGTACGTGCACCGCTCGGGCCGCACGGCACGCGCCGGGGCTTCGGGCGTCGTGGTCACTCTCGCCCTCCCGCACCAGAAGGACAAGACCCGCCAGGTGCTCGAGACTGCCCAGGTGAGCCCCGAATGGAGCGAAGTGAATTCCGAAACCGACGAGGTGATCCGGTATGTCGGAGGAAGGACACCGAGCGGGACCCCCGCCCGGGACCCTCAGCTCGTCAAATACAAGGGCGCGCCCCGTAAGCTCGATGTCACCAGGATGCGCGGAGCTAACTCGAGAAACGCCGCGGAACGGCGCGAGAACGAGAAGCGCCGCGCGGTTTACGACGAGAACGAAAAGTCACCTTTCTCGCGTACGTCGGGTTCTGGCAAAGGCCGCCGCACGGGCGGGAAGAAACGAGGGCCCGACGCTCGCCGGGCACGCGGTGCTTCCCCAGCCCGGTCGCGTGGCCAACGCCGGTCGCGCTAAAGCTTCACCACACGTCATATGATCCGCGTTCGACACGATAAGGAGTCCCTCGATGAGCGTCAGCTTGTTTGACCTGTTCAAGATCGGGATCGGCCCCTCGAGTTCGCACACCGTCGGCCCCATGCGCGCCGCGAAAGAATTCGCCGACGAGGCCCTTGCCCACCCCACTATTGGCCCCGACATCGCCGATATCGAGGTGCACCTTTACGGCTCGCTTGCGGCGACCGGCATGGGCCACGGAACACTCGACGCGGTCGTCCTCGGTCTCGAGGGCAACGACCCCGCCACGATCGATCCCACCGAAGCCTGGGCGCGAGCGAAAGACATCGACGCCAACGGTGGACTCATGCTCGGCGGGCGCGTCCCGGTAAGCCTCCGCCCGTCCACGATCGTGCTGCACCCCCTCACCTTCCTTCCCGAGCATTCGAACGGCATGACCTTCGCGGTGCTCGATGAGGACGGCAACGAGCTCGACAAGCGCACGATGTTCTCGATCGGTGGCGGCTTCGTCGTCGACAAGGAGGAGCTCGAAGCCCAGCAGGCGTCGGAAACCTCCGCAGACGACAGCGCAGCGGGCGCCGATGACGGTGTGAAACCAATCTTCCAAAGCGGTGAGGAGCTTCTTCGCGTATGCGAAGAAAACGGCATCACGGTTTCACAAGCGATGCTCATGCGCGAGAGGCAATGGCGAACCGACAGCGAAATCCGCCAGGGGATCCTCGACATTTGGGCAGTCATGGAAGCCTGCATCGAGCGTGGCATGCACACCTCCGGTGTGCTCCCGGGCGGCCTCAACGTGCGGCGCCGCGCAGCAACCTGGCACGACGCCCTTCAGCTCGAAGACCCGAACCATCGCGCCGACAACGCATTCGAATGGGTGAGCCTCGCAGCGCTCGCAGTGAACGAGGAAAACGCGGGCGGCGGGCGCGTCGTCACAGCTCCCACCAACGGCGCGGCCGGGATTATCCCCGCGGTGCTGTATTACGCGCTCACCTACCTCAACTACGACGATCGTGATGACGTCATCGTGCGCTTTATGCTCGCAGCTGCCGCGTTCGGATCGCTGTGCAAGGAGCGCGCGTCGATTTCCGGCGCGGAAGTGGGCTGCCAGGGCGAAGTTGGCTCGGCGAGCTCGATGGCCGCGGCGGGGCTTGCCGAAGTTATGGGCGCGAAGCCCCGGCAGGTCGAAAACGCTGCCGAGATTGCGATGGAACACAACCTCGGCCTCACATGCGATCCCGTCGGTGGTCTCGTGCAGGTGCCCTGCATTGAGCGCAACGCGATGGGCGCGATCAAGTCGATTACGGCGGTGCGCTTCGCGATGCGTGGCAATGGCGAACACTTCGTCTCGTTCGACACCGTGCTCGAGACCATGCGCCGCACGGGTAAGGACATGCACGAGCACTACAAGGAAACCGCAATGGGCGGCCTCGCCGTCACGGTTCCCGTGTCCTTGCCCGCGTGTTGAGGCACGTGGGCTACCGTTAAAGGCGAATGTCACGCGCCATGCGGGCGCGGCTTCCAGGACAGAAAAGGACGGCTAAGGCCTCATGAACGATAAAGCACGCGGCGACATCAACGGCGATTTCGCACCCGGAGAGAGCCCCGAAGAACTCGAAGCGGCGGCGAAGGTCGCTCCCGAGGTCACGGAGCAGCGCTCCGAAGGTGACCGCGCAACGCTGACCGAGGTTGCCAACTCCCTCGGCATCACGGCCGCGGTTGCGCTTCGCGCCCTTCGCGGCGAGTCCGACATCAATTCGAGGCTCGTGACGTCCGTTCGCGAGACCGCCGAACGGCTCCACTACCCGCTCGAAGACCTCGCCCAAGAGGATGACCACCGCGGTGTCGTCGCTGTGCTCGTGAACACGATGCGCAACACGTGGATCTCCGATCTGGTTCGCTCGATCCGCATCGAGCTCGCCGCGACCGGCCGCCACGTCGTGGTCGTGCCGACTCGCCGACGCATGCCCGAATACCCCGTCACGCTCGAGGAAGAAACGATCTCCTCGCTCACGGCACTCGGAGTAGACGGCTTCATCATGGCCAGTGAACTTCCCGAGCTCGACAAGGTCTTTGAGGCCATCGGTAACCGCCCTCTCGTCGCGATCGGTGGCTCGAAAGAGCGCATCGGGAAGTCGGACACGGTCCGTATTGACGATGAAGCGGGCTTTGGCCTCCTCGTCGACCACCTTGTGAGTCTCGGCCACAAGGACATCGCTCACGTGGGCGGCGTGGGGTATGCCGTGGCGAAGGAGCGTGCGACCGCCTTCAAGGCCGCGATGAAGCGTCACGGACTCGAGGATCGTGCGCGCGTGGAGCCGGCGGACTTCAGCGAGCAGGTTGGGCAGACCGCAGGAGCGATGCTTCTGCGCGGCAGCCAGGTTCCCACCGCGATCACGTGCTCGAACGATGTGACCGCCGTCGGTGTGCTCTCGGCAGCAGCCGACGCCGGCTTCGATGTTCCCGCTCAGCTTGCCGTGACCGGCTATGGCAATACGTCGCTCGCGTCTTCGGGTATTGCGCAGGTGACCAGCATCGATCCGAACTCGCGCCGCATTGGGGCGCTTGGCGCGCAGATGCTCGTTGAGCGCATCGGCGGTTTCGAGGGCCCCGCACGCGATACCGCGGTTTCGCCGCACCTCATCGTGCGTCGTTCCTCGTCGGCGGGGCCTCGTCCCGAGCAGCAGCGCCGCAAGCGCGTGACGATCGACTAAACATCACACGACTAACCGGAGAAAACCCTTCGAAACCCCTGAATGACGCAGGGCCCGCATTGATAGGCTGAATGCATGATCAATTCCTCGAACGACCGCTCCTCGAACGAACGCCGAGCGAGCACGACCTCGCGGTCGATTGGCGAACTCGTCGCCTCGATCAAGAACGAATTCACCTCCGTGATCGACCAGCAGGTCGCAATCGCGAAGAAGGAGATCACCGGGATCGCCGTCAAGGGCGGCGCCGTTGCGGCGCTTGCCGCGGTTCTCGTGTTCTTCCTCCTGAGCGCGTGGGTGATGTTCCTCTTCTTCTGCGCGTGGGGTCTAGTGGCACTCGGTCTGCCGGCATGGGCGTCGTTCCTCATCGTGTGTGGCGCGCTCGTGGTACTCGGCGCGATCCTCGGCCTCATCGCCTTCCTGATCGTCAAGAAGATCACCGCGCCCGAAGTCACCATCGAGACCGCTAAGAGCGCCGTCGAATCCGTTCAGGGCAAGCGCCGCGCTAATAGCGTTGACTACGACGACGCTTTCGAAGAGCTCTACGGTAAGCAGGTCAGCGCCGCGACGCCGCGCGAGATCTGACATCACGACCAACACGAAGCGAGGGGCGCCGCAAGCGCTCCTCGCTTTTTCGATACCCACGAGAGGTTAGGCTTAAGACGTGACTCTACGACTGCATGACTCGAAGACCAGGACCGTTTCGGACTTCACCCCGCTCAAGGACGGTGAAGTCTCGCTCTACGTGTGCGGGCCGACTGTCCAGGACGGTCCCCACGTGGGGCATATCCGCACGTTCCTCGCGTTCGACGTGCTCGTGCGGTGGCTGCGCAGGAGCGGTTACCGCGTGACTTACGTGCGCAACGTGACTGACATCGACGATAAGATCCTCGCGCGCGCCGCCGAGGAAGGTGAGCCGTGGTGGAAGTGGTCGTACGCCAACGAACGAAAGTTTGGCGAGATCATGGACCGGCTCGGCGCCGTGCGCCCTGACTACGAGCCCCGCGCGACCGGTCACGTCACGGAGATGATTGACTTCATGCAGCGTCTCATTGAGCGCGGCCACGCGTATGCCGACGGTGAAGGAAGCGTCTACTTTGACGTATCCTCCCTGCCCGAATACGGCTCGCTCACCAACCAATCCATCGAGAACATGGTTGACGATGCGGAAGCCGCCTCCAACCTCAAGCAGGACCCTCGAGACTTCGCCCTGTGGAAGAAGGCTAAGGACGGCGAACCCACGACAGCGAAGTGGTCAACCCCGTTCGGCGAAGGGCGGCCCGGCTGGCACCTCGAGTGCTCGGCGATGGCGAAAAAATACGTGGGGGAGAGCTTCGACATTCACGGTGGCGGCCTTGATCTTCGCTTCCCGCACCATGAAAACGAGCAAGCGCAAAGCTACGGAGCTGGCTACGGCTTTGCGCAGCGCTGGATGCATTCGGGGATGCTCACGGTCGACGGCATGAAAATGGGCAAGAGCCTCGGCAACTTCATCACGGCCGAAGACGTCCTGGCCAAGCACTCGGCAGCAGCCGTGCGCCTCGCGATCGTGGGTTCCCACTACCGCACCAACGTGGAGTTCAACGAGACCACCCTCGCGGAAGCCGAGACCGTGCTCTCGCGCCTCGAGGGCACCCTCACGCGCGCACTCGAAGCAGTCAGCCAGCAAGGCGCGAGCGAAGCCCTGCGCGAGGTGGGCGAGAGCGAGCTTCCCGCGCGCTTCGTCGACGCGATGAATGACGACCTTTCCGTCGCCGAAGCTCTCGCCGTGATCCACGAGCGTCAGGGCGAACTGAACTCGCTTCTTGCCGAGCACACGAGCGACCCCCACGAGATTGCGCGCCGCGTAGGCGAACTTCGCGACATGCTCGATGTTCTGGGACTCGACCTCGTGGGGCCCCAGTGGGCCGACGAATCAAGCGCCACCAATGCCGAACACGACGCCCTCGATGCGCTCATTAGAGCCCAACTCGAGGAGCGCGCCGAGGCACGTGCCAACAAAGACTGGGCGAGCGCCGACGCGATCCGAGATCGCTTCGCTGCCGCCGGCATTCGCATCGAAGACTCCGCGGGCTCCTCCCGCTGGAGTCTCACGAACTAGGAGAGACCATGGCAGGACACAAGAGCTCCCGCAAGGGCCCGAAGGTCGGATCCGGCGGCGTGCGCCGCCGCCGCCTCGAAGGGCGCGGCCCCACCCCGAAGGCGGAGGATCGCCCGCATCACAAGGCCTACAGGGGAACGCACGACACCGTCGGAAAATCCGGTGCCAAATCCGGCAAGCGCCGCCCACCGCGCAAGTCCCCTAAAGACGCTGCAAACCGCCCCACGGTGATCGCGGGACGCAACTCCGTTCTCGAGGCGCTCCAAGAAGGCGTCGAGGCTCTCTCGCTCACTCTTGCCATCCGGCTTGATGCAGACGAGCGCGTACGCGAGATCATGCGCCTCGCCCATCAAAAGGGCCTTCAGCTGCACGAAGCCACGCGGGCCGAACTCGACCGGCTCACCGACGATGCTATTCACCAGGGCGTCGCTCTCACCCTCCCGCCCTACGAGTACGCGAATCCCGCGGATCTCCTCGAGATCGCCGCGAATGATTTCGATACCCCGCTTCTCATCGCACTCGATGGCATCACCGACCCACGCAATCTCGGGGCGATACTCCGTAGCGCGGGCGCGTTCGGCGCCCACGGTGTGATCATTCCCGAGCGTCGAAGCGTCAGCATGACCGCGAGCGTCTACAAGGTTGCTGCGGGCGCCGCGACGCGCGTGAAGGTCGCCCAGGTGACGAACCTCAACCGTGCGATCGATTCGCTCAAGAAACAGGGCGTCTTTGTTGTTGGCCTCGATGCCGATGGTGAACTCGAGCCGCGGGATATGGACCTCGCAACGTCCCCGATCATGCTCGTCATCGGTGCCGAAGGCAAGGGAATTTCGCGTCTCACGCGCGAGAAATGCGATGCGATCGTGTCGATCCCCATGGCGGCCACGACCGAATCGCTTAACGCCTCTGTAGCCGCCTCGATCGTGCTGTACGAGATTGCAGGCACGCGCGCTCGCACGGGCCGAGCCTAACACTGCGCACAAAGACCGATACCTGGACTATCGGTACCCGCATCACCCGCAACCCCGGAACAGGCCAAGGAAAACGCTACCGCGCACTCATCAAAGACCAACTCCTGAATATAGCTGACATCCACGGCATGACAATCACCGCAACCGCCGCCACCCCTGAGCTTGCCGAGCGATACCAGCAAGAAATCCCCGGTCTTATCCCAGGACGCCGGGTGTTCCCACGCCGGGTTGCCCTCTGCCGAAAGCCTGCACCTGACGCGCTTCGTCACCTGGGGCCATGCGAAGGGCGACGACGACCGCGTCTGCAGGGGTGGCAGGCTGAAACAAGCTATCCCTCTGCGTCTCCTGCGAAACTTCTGGGACTTAGGTCTGTTCGTGATTGCTGTGATGTGAACGTAGCATTCAGTTGATGCCTCGGCCGGGGGTGTTATGGGAGCAGCAGTGGTGCTGCAAGTGAGTAGGGGTTCTCGCGTGGTTGGTTGGGCTGAAAACAGGGTCCTTCGTCGTGCCGTTTTTGCTGTGGCATTTATTGTGTGCGCAGCGTTGTTGATAGCGGGATTGGAGCCAATTGAGGCGTGGGCAGCCCCACGCGGTGCAGAATCCCCGAGTGCCCCAGTTGCAGGGCCTACTGACTCGAAAGACCCTGTGGATTTTCCGTCTGCAGCTATCCGCGCACGCGCGACGGGTCAGCGTGTTGAGGTGACGGCGGAACGGTCGGAGTCCTCGAGCACGTGGGTGAATCCGTATGGGTCGGTGACCACGGAGCAGTTCGCGGCCCCTGTGCGGTTCAAGAATGACAAGGGTGAATGGGCCTCGTTCAACACTGATCTGGTGGAGAAGGCGGATGGTTCGCTTGGTCCCGCGTCAGTGCCAGAGGGTGTTGTGTTGGCGGGCGAGGTGAATGGCACAGATGCTCAACCGGCCGAGGTGGCGTCACTGTCGGGTGGTGCAGCGGATTCACAGATCGCGGTCACGTGGCCGGACACTCTTGGGGCCCCGCGCGTGGAGGGATCGACGGCAACGTATGCAAAGGCGTGGCCGGGCATTGATCTTCGGGTGACAGCGACCCGCGATGGGTTTGAACAGTCGTTTGTGATTGCGGACCGCACCGCTGCCGAGGCTTATGCTGCGGACCAGTCGGGCTCAGCTGTGACATGGGATGTGCCGTTGTCGATCCCAGAGAGTGTGACAGCCCGCGAAATCGCCGGTGAGCGTGTGGAGTTTGTGGACTCTGCCGGAAATGTTGTCTCTCGTTTTGAAGCGCCGATGGCGTGGGACGCTTTCGTGGACGCCAAGTCACAGGAGCATACGCAGCACACGGGGGTTGGGGTGCAGCTCGTGGGGCAGTCTGAGCATTCGGTGACGTTGCGACTGTCGGTTGATCGTGCGTGGCTGCTGGATAGTGCGCGCGTGTTTCCTGTGACGGTGGACCCGGTGTATGCCTCGGCAACAGCGCGTCCGACGTTTGATGCTTTTGTGCAGTCGAATATTTCGTCGGATCGTTCGAGTGAGCAAGAGCTGAAGGTCGGAACGTATGACGGCAGGGCGAAAGCTCGATCGTTCCTCACGTTCTCGACGGCACCGTTTAAAGGTGTGAAGGTTCAGCCGGCGTCGTTGAAGGTGTATGAGTCGTGGTCGTATTCGTGCACGGCGAAACCACTCGAAGTGTGGTCGACGAAGTCGGTGGCATCCTCGTCGATTCGCTGGGGATCTCAGCCTGGGCTCGTGACCAGGTACGGCAGTGTGAATGTTGCCAAGGGCGCGAATTCGTCGTGCGCTGCGGGGTGGGTGAATATTCCCATCACCGGCCTGGCGCAGTCGTGGTCTTCCTCGAGCGCGGCTAGTGCCACGCTCGCGTTGAAAGCAGCTTCAGAGACGGATGTGTTGGGGTGGAAGCGTTTTCGGTCGATGGAGTCCACAACCCCACCGTCGATTGTCTTCACCTATAACCGAAAGCCTAATGCTGCCGCTCTTCCTCAAGTAGCAGGCTCGACCACGTTCGCTGGCGCTACGTTCGTGTCTGCGAAACGCCCATCGGTCTCGACCACAGTGAGTGATCCCGATGGCAACACGGTGAAAGCCAATATTGAGGTGCACACGTCGGCGTCGGCGTCGGCATCCACGCTTGTGACTGAGTGTGATACGGCGCTTGGGGCTTCGGGCTCGCGCGTCTCGTGTGTTCTTCCGGCTGATCTTCCCGATAACAAGACCTTGTATGTGCGGGCGGCGGCAGCGGATCAGCTTGGCGCGTGGAACGGGACGTGGTCGGCGTGGACCACAGTGAAAACAGCACAAGCCAAGCCTGCGGCCCCGACGATCACCTGCCAGGGCTACACCAACGGCAGCTGGGTCCAGTCCCCTCCAAGCGCAAACGTGCCGTGCACGATTACCGTGCCGTCACTAGGTGGGAATAATCAGGCAGTGCAGCTGGATTATCGCGTGGATGGCAATACGGCGGCCACGGCGGTAGCGGTCACGGCCGGTAAGAGCGCGACGATGTCGCTGCCCAAGAGTGCTGGTGGGCATCAGATTCGAGCGCGCGTGTATTCGGCTTCGCGAATGCAGTCTGATGCGGCCGTGTTCACGGTCGGGTGGGGTGGCCCTGCCCTGTACTCTCCCAGCAGGCTGGAGGCCTCAAACGGGGCTTTTAACGTGCTGGCGAAGGCGCCGCCGCGCACAGCGAATGAGACAACGGTGTCTGCTCGAATGCAATGGCGCATGTCGGGTAGTGATGATCCGTGGGTGAATGCAGGTGATGCTGTCGCGGTGACGGGTGCGCTGGGTAAGGAGACGGTGTTCTCAGGCACGTTTGATGCGGCTGCGGCATTAGCTGCAGCGAACAAAACGTCGCGTGGACCGGTCCGGATGGACTTCCAGGTGTGTTTCACGTATTCGGGCGTGAGGCAGCCGATGTGTACGGGGGAGGTGGCCCCGACCGTGGTGGTGCGTGTGCCGCACGCGTTCGGTGATGGCTATCCCACCACTGACGTGGAGACGGGCCAGGTCGCCCTGTATACGGGCGAGTTCTCGTTGTCGGATAGGGACGTGTCGGTTCCCGGGTATGGTTCGGATCTCACGGTGTCGCGTTCGCATTTGTCGCTGACGGGTAGTGGGGATGTGAAGGCATGGCCCGCGGATCCGGTGACGGGTGTGTTTGGTCCAGGGTTTACCGCGAATCTTGAGGGTGATGAGTCTGCTGGCCTCGCGGGGCTTGACGTCATTGACCAGCGGATGAGTGATGGGTCTATTGCATTGCTGGGTGAGGATGGCGATGCGCTTGTCTTCGTCAATGCCTCGGGTAAGCGCGAGACGGTCACGGGCTCTTTAGTTCCAGGGACAACCGACACGGAGTTGTCGGGTGTGAAGGCGGCGATCACCGGGAGTGCTGCAGCTCCGACGTTGGTGGTGACGGAGAGTGACGGCACGGTGACCACGTTCCAGCCCTCTGCTGGTGGCGCGGGTAAGAATCTTGATTTCAGGCCGGTGTCGATTGCTGCCGTGGGGGACGGCTCCTCGACCACGTTTGGGTATGACGCCACGACTGGTGTGGTGACGCGGATTGTTGCGCCGCTGCCGGATGGTCTTCCTGCTGACTCGTGCCCGCCGTCGGGTGTGTTGCAGCCAGGATGTCGTGCGCTTGATTTGACGTATCAGACGGTGACGGACCCCAGTGGCAAGAGCGCGCAGCGGCTGGTGAAGGTGTTAGCAGTACTGTTTGACCCGGCTTCGAAGCAGATGGTGACCAGGCCGGTCACGACATATACCTATGATGCGTTGACGCGACTTGCGAGTGTGACGGATGTGCGCTCGGGACTGAAGACCACGTACACGTGGGATGGGTCCTCGACCAGGATTAAGACGATCACCCCGAGCGGTCTCGCTGGGTACACCATGACCTATGCACCGAACCCGGATGCGTCGATTCCCACGATGGTGGTGAAGAACGTGCAGCGGGAGGGGCAAACCGCGGGTGCGGCGCCGGTGCAGATCGCCTCGATCGTGTACGACATTGCGACCAGTGGAGATGGCCGGCCGGACCTGTCGCGCGAGGGCGTGAAGGCGTGGGTGAAAGACACCGAGGGCAGCCCCGAGTTCGAGGCACAGGTCCCGGTGAAGGGCTATGCGGTTTTTGATTCGGATCATCCGGTCAACGCGCTTGTTGGCAAGGACGTGAGTGCCGCAGATCTGCAGTATGCGAGCTTGAGCTATATCAATGCCGACGCATACACGATCAACACGGCAACCTTTGGTGCAGGCGCGTGGCAGATCGACGCCACGTGGTATGACGCCAAAGGCAATGTAGTGCGCACTCTGGATGAGGCAGCAGTGAAGACGGCTCAAGACGACCTGTCGCTGTCGGCAGCACAGATTGATGACCTGTCCACCCAAACGTTCTACAACTCTGACACGACGGACGCGAGTGGGAAGACGATTCTTCCTGCTGGTTCCCGTGTGGAGCAGACGTTCGCTCCCGCCCGCGACGTCATGCTGAACGACGGCTCCACAGCCAGGGTGCGGCCGCATTCCCGCACGATCTATGACGAAGGCGCACCCAACAGCGGGATCAATGCCGCGACCGGGCAACCGTATTCGCTTGCCACGACCGTGATATCGGATGCGGTCACCACGGGCAGCGGGCCCGATTCGGTAAGCGTTGTGGAGACGGTCTCGACCACCAAGAACGGTTACAACCCGATCGACGGCGCAGCCGCAACCTCGACGACATCGGGTTGGACCCTTGGGACACCGACGACCGTGACCGACAATGCTGGCCGAGTGACCAAGCAGGTGTTTGATGCGCGCGGCAAAATTATTACCACCATTGCGCCTGGATCAAACGGGAAGGATGCCGGCACCACCCGCACGATCTACTACACTGCCGGTCCCAACAATGCCGATGCGTCCTGTGGTAACACGGCGCAAGCCAAAGCCTGGGCCGGTGAAATATGTCGGGTGCTCCCAGCCGCGGCCCCAAGTGAAGGGCCGAGCATGCCAAGCACGAAAATCACCGGGTATGACTATTGGCTCGCTCCCACCACAGCCGTAGAGACTTCCGGTGCCGCGTCGCGGACCTCGAGCGTGACATACGATGCCGCAGGCCGCGCCATCTATACGAAGACCTCCACGAGTGGTCTCGCGGGATCGGAGGCGATGGACGCGATCTTTACCCAGTACAACCCAGCCACGGGTCTCGTGGACGCGGTCGGTGTCGCCAACAGTGCTGGTACTGGTATTGGTGGAGCGAAACAGACCTACACCTACGACGCATGGGGCAAACAGCTCACCTCTACAAACCAACTGGGGGACGTCACCACAACAACGTATGACGCGAAAGCCCGCGTAACCTCGATCAATGACGGTAAAGGCGTCACGAGCTTCGAGTACGACGGAACCGATGCGAACGGGAAAGAAGAGCGGCGCGGCCTCGTCACGAAGCAGACCGTGACACGCGGCGCCGGAACGCCGCTTGAGTATCGGGCAGCGTATGACGCGACCGGTACCCTCACCACGGAGACGCTGCCGGCAGGTATCACTGCCCGGCATCTGTTGGATGAAGCCGGTGAGGAGATCGGCTTGAGCTATTCGGGTCAGCTCACCGACCCAGACACGGGCGAGGTGACATCGGGGGAGTGGATTGCGTGGTCGCAGACGAATGATGTGAGTGGTCGTGTGCGGACGGATACCTCGACATTTGCTTCGCAGATCGCCACGACGGCTGGTGTGACACCTGAGGCAGAGGTGACGCAGGCCGTGGATGTAAATCCGCTGGACTTCGATCACCGGTATTCGTATGACAAGGCCGGCAACCTCGCGAAAGTCGAGGACCTCACGAAAGCGCCCGAAGGGGAGAATACGGCCTCGCCGTATGTGGTGCGTGAGTACACGTTTACCGCGAAGGGTGCTCGCGCAAGCCTCAAAGAAACAATCCACGCTGACGGAACCCCGACCGGTACTGTGACTGCTGGGAAGACTCAGTCGTTGACGTATGACACAGCGGATCGCTCCACAGGCGGATACGTCTATGACCTGTTTGGACGCCAGACCAAGGTCCCAGCAGCACACACCCCGAACCCTGGTAAGGGGAACATTAGCCTCGCGTATTTCGATAGTGATCTGCCGCACAAGATCACTCAAGGTGACACCACCACAACCTTTGGCTTGGACGTGTCTGCTCGAAGGCTCACCCAAACCACGGTCACACCGGCGGGGACTACTACGACGACGCGGCATTACGCGGATGAGAGTGATAATCCGGCGTGGGTAGAGACGGCCCGTCCTGACGGAACACGGGACACCGTGCGTTTCACGGGCTCGATTAGCGGAGATCTCGGCGCGCAGACCAAGGCCGACGGTGGTGTGGAGCTGACGTTGCCGAATATTCGTGGTGATGTGGTCACCACGATTCCGATCGCGGCCGAGACTGCGAGCGAGACTCCCGCTGAAACCATCACCGGGTGGGCTGGGTTCGAAGAATACGGCACGCCGAATGATCCTGAGCAGGCACGCAGTGTTGCTGGGCCGCTCGGGTATGGGTGGCTTGGCGCGAAAGAACGCTCAACAACCGACGCCACGGCCGGCCTCACCCTCATGGGCGTACGCCTCTACAACCAAACAACAGGGAACTTCACCTCCGCTGATCCCGTCCCCGGAGGCAACGCCACCGCATACAACTATCCCACAGACCCCATCAATCAACGGGATTTAAGTGGTCGAGAGAGTAGACGAGCAAAACTTCGAAGGCACGCTGTCACTATACTCACTTGTGCCAGCTTCGGGCGTCGCAATTGCAACAAGATCCTTTTTGCCACTGCGGAATCGTTGGCTGTCGGAAAAGCCTACGAAAGAAACGATAATAAAGCGAACGCAATACGTCACTTTGTTTGGATGAATCTGATTTACTCCCGCGTGAGTCTTAAAGCAGCAAAGGCGATGGGGTGGGCACATGAGTATGGCCTTGCCAAAAATGGAACGGCGAAAGAACGTCAAGACTCGGCGCGAGATAAAGCAAATAACAGGATCGCGCTCCAGTGGGGGAGGCGACATATACGCACCATGCACATACTCGATTCAATTGGAGGATTGGAGGCATATCTAATCCTCAGTGCGGAAAAGCTTTGGCGCCATCGGAAGTTCCGCACCGTATAACAAAGGAAATGACCTCAACGGAAGGAACTGACATGAAAAAAGAAATAGTCGCAGGTGTGCTGCTGTGCGCTACGATGAGCCTATCGCTCAGCGCGTGCAGCTTAGATGGTATTTATAACGAATGTGGCGAAGAGCAGCGGTCGGAACTGCTCGAGTTAGAAAAGTTGATCGCTGAAAGTGGAGTGGCCGAACAGTTTTCGTTGAACGACTATAACTGCGAAGAGTGGGGCGGATTTAATCTCACGTTTAAGATGGTGGATAAAACTACCTTTGAATCGAGGGTCCGCGATACCTGGGGGTGTAAACCCGAGGAGCTCCCAGGGGACTATGCAGAATGCAGTCTTTCTGGTCATCGTTTCTGGGTTTCTATCAGCGAAATGGATCCGACAAGCGCTATGGTTGGCATATACTAAAGTATCGGATGGGAGTTCTCATACTGCAGCTTGTGCCAGCATTCGGCATGTAGCCAGGGGCGTCGAAGAGGCTGTGCGTAATGCTGCCCTTTCAAGACAGCTCACATCTTTGAAGCGTCCTGGGTTTTGTTCCTCGGTTTTTGAGGAGGATTGGGTTATGGCCCAACATTATTCACAGGAGTTTAAGGCTCGGGCGGTGCGTCTCATTGAGTACACGCCAGCGGCACATGTCGGCCTCGCGCTCTTCGCGGTATCTCAGTGGGTACTCTCGAACTCAACGAGACGAAGTCCAGCAGGGTTTGGAGACAGGGGGACGGAACGATGGCGACCTACACCGGGCAGCGCGTGGGGTACATGCGCGTCAGCTCTGTAGACCAGAACCTTGACCGGCAAAGCCTCGCGATAGGCGGCTGTGACAAGGTCTTCTCTGATAAAGCCTCCGGCAAGGGTGTAGACGATCGTCAGGGGCTTCGCGAGGCCTTGAACTACCTCCGGGAGGGGGACCTGTTCGTTGTGGCCTCTATGGACCGTCTAGCGCGTTCCTTGCGCGATCTGGAGTCCATCGTCACGCGACTAACTGATGGTGGCGTCACCCTCCACTTCGTGAAAGAGGACCTCGTCTTTCGCCCGAACTCCGAGGACCCCTACGCGCGCTTCCAGCTCCACTTGATCGGTGCCGTGGCAGAGCTTGAGCGCTCACTGATTCGCGAACGCCAGCGCGAAGGGATCGAAGCGGCAAAAGCTCGAGGCGTTTACGCCGGTCGGGCGCGAGTCCTCACCGATGAACAAGCCCGCGAGGCCAAGGCCCTCGCCAAACAAGGCGTGACCAAGAAAGTCCTCGCTCAGAAGTACGGGATCGGCCGCTCAACCCTCTACCGCTACCTCGCGCAAACCGAAGAGACGGAACACCCCTCAGACGACTCCTAGTTGTACTGACCGGAGACGTTGGTCAACCGTGAGAAGGGCGGCTGGTTCCCGCAGGCAGTGTGGGGCCGGTGGTGGTTGTACTGGTGGAGCCAGCCGGCGAGGGCGTCACGGCGCTCATGCTCACTGTGGTAGCACCGCGCGTACGCCTAACCGTCGGCCATGGTGCGGTGGAAGCGCTCGATCTTGCCGTTGGCCTGTGGCCGGTACGGACGGGTCCTCTTCGGGGTGATCGACAGGGCCTCGCAGGTGTCGCGCCACAGGTACGACCGGTAGGCACCGCCGTTGTCAGAAAGGACCCGCTCGACGGTGACGCCCCACTGGTTGAACCACTCGACGGCTTGGACCAGGACAGCGGTGGCGGTGAGGGCGGTTTCGTCGTCGTGGATCTCAGCGTAGGCGACGCGGGAGTGGTCATCGATGACGGTGTGGACGTAGGCATTGCCCGTCAACGGGTCCCGGTACCTATTCTTAGGCTTGCTAGGGGTGGCGGCGCGGTTCTTCTCGCCCCGCTGACGGCCGACGTAGCGCCAACCGCCACCATCGGGGATGTTGCCGAGCTTCTTCACGCCTACGTGCAGCATCGATCCGGGGTGGTCGTGTTCGTATCGACGGACCGGTTCGCCGGTGGCGCGGTCGACATGGGACAGCCGGTTCAAGTGTGCAGCGACCAGAATGCGGTGGACCGTCGACGGGGAGATGCCCAGTCGACAGGCCAACTGCACCGGCCCCTCCCGCAGGCGCAGCCGTAGGTCGATGCAGCGCCGGGAAGTCTTCCCGCTGGTTCGGTTCGGCGAGCGATGGGGACGGGAGGACCGGTCCTGCATTGGTTGGCCTGCCCGGTAACGGTCGGCCCAGCGTTTCACAGTGGGCCAGGAGGCCTGGCAGCGGGCGGCCACCTCGCTGATCGGCCATCCCTCGTCGACGACGAGCTACGCCACCTTGAGACGGTGGCGTGGGGTGAGGGCAGCGTTGGGGTGTGACATGGTTTCCCCGACAGAGAGTCGTGGCGGCGAGCTGCTGCTCGCCGCCACGAAAGGGATGGGGCGGCATGCCAGTCGACGGGGCTAACGCGGATGAGGTTGCCGTCTGGGTCGGCGATCACGAAGGTGCGGCCGAACACGTCGTCGTGGGGCTCCTCGACCACCCGGATGCCCTTGGTGACCCACTGCTGGTAGACCTCGTCGATGGCGTCGCCCCCGCCGGGCAGCATCAGTCCGAGCTCGCTGGTGCGCGGCGTCTCCAGAGTGGTGTGTTCGTTGTGGCCGGTCCAGATCGCGAACAGGACGCCGGGCGCGACCTCGAAAGCGACATAGCGGGGGCTGGTGAAGGTGGGCTCGATGTCGAACAGGTCGCAGTAGAACACGGTGGAACGCTGAGTGTCGGTCACGTAGGTCAGGAACAGGTTGGGTGCCGTCATGGCGGGCCTCCAAGGGTTGGGTTGGCGTGTGAACGTCTCCCAGCACATCGCCGATACACGACAGTTCCTGTCATATTTTTTTTGTGAACATGAGGACATGAAGGCTTCTCATCTACTGCCGATCGTCCTGCTGCTCCAAGTGCACGGACGGATGACCACCCAGCAGCTCGCTGACCGCTTTGAAGCGTCTACCCGGACGGTCCTGCGCGACGTTGAAGTCCTGTCAGCTGCCGGTGTCCCAGTCCATGCAGAACGCGGCCGTCATGGCGCGATCGTGCTCGACGCGCGTTCCCGTCTGGACCTGTCACGGCTCGATCCCTCCGAGCTGCAGCTCCTCGCGGCAGTCGGCCTCAGCCCTGACCAGCTTGCACAGATTGGCCTAGGAGAGGTAGGTGAACACGCCCGCGCCAAGCTAACGGCAGCCACCCGTCGCTGGGACCCAGGCGAACCGCCTCTGACCGATGTCCTATTGATCGACCCTGCCGGATGGTTCACTCCTGCCACGACCCGGGACCTGTCGAGTTTGTTGGCTGCGGCCCGGCAGGGCCGCCGGCTCGTCGTCACCTACCGCCACAGCGGACACGCCACTGCCGACACCTACCAGGTCGACCCCTACGGGCTGGTTAGCAAGCAAGCCGTCTGGTAACTGGTTGGTGCCGTGGACGGCACGCCGCGCATGTTCAACACCAACCGCCTGGTGACACACAAGGCTATGGACGAACCGGCCGTGTTGCGGCCCGGCAAGCCCTTGGAGCAAGTCTGGGATCAGTTGGTCGGCACGTTCACCACCGACGCGAGCGTGGAGATTAACGCTCACCTGCGAGCCAACCGGCTGGACCTCGCCGCCAGGATCCTAGGGAGCCGTCTGGTCGACGTGTCCAATCCCGTCGACGAGTGGCTCACCATCACCGTGGCCTATCCCGACATCGAGTCGGTTCGCCAGCTCCTCCAATTCGGGGACCACATCAAAGTCTACGACCCACCTGAAGCCGTGCAGCGCGTCCATGACCTCGCCCACCAACTGATGCAAGCTCACAACCCGGCAGGCTCAATCAACGTCTCCGGTCAGTACACCTAGCCCTGAGTGAGCCTTACAGCTCCGTCTCGGTCACGATCGGGATCGCCGAGGTCTCCGACGTAATAAGGGCGCGTTCGTCTTGGCGATAGGTAAGGACGTTCAGGATGTAGTCCTGGACGGCCTTATCCCACGTCACATCCTTGCCGAGGCGCTGCGACATGAACCACTTGTGCTCGAGAAGCTCGTGGTAGAACTCGGGAGCCGGGAGTTTCTTGCGCATCGAGCGGGGGATCGCCCGCACGACCGGCTCGTACTGCTCCTGAAGCCACTCGTGGGCGACGAACTCTTCTTCCTCACCCTGCTGATTCGTGAGAACCCGGTACTGATCGAGGTCGTTGAGGAGCCGGCGCGCCTGGTTTTCTTGAGCGTCGATTCCCGTAAGGCGCATGAGCCGCCTTCTGTGGTGCCCGGCATCCACAACTTTCGGCTGCACCGACACGGTCGTGCCGTCGAGATCGGTCGTCATGTCGAGCTCGTCGACGTCGAAACCGAGCTCGTTAAGTTTCTCGATACGGGCGCTCACGCGCCAGCGTTCATTCGCGCTGAATGTTTCGCGGCCAGTGAGCGCATCCCACAGCTCGGTGTACCGCTCGAGTAGGAGATCACCGATGGCAATGGGATCAACGTTGTCAGGCAGCTGCTCTGCAGCCTGGAGATCGAGCATTTCGCCCACGATATTGGTGCGCGCAATGTCGAGATCGTATTCGCGCTGGCCCGTCGTCAGCTGACTTTCGAGTTGACCCGTTTCGACGTCAACGATGTAGGCGGCGAACGCGCCCGCATCGCGCTTAAAGAGGGTGTTGGAAAGCGAGACGTCACCCCAGTAGAAGCCGACGAGGTGGAGGCGGACGAGCAGCACGGCAAGCGCGTCAAGAAGCTTGCGTGCCGTGTCTTCGCTGTTGAGCTGGGAGAACACCGCCCGGTAGGGGAGGGAGTACTGAAGGTGCCTCGTGATCAGGATGGCGTCGAGGTCGCGGCCGTCCTCGGCCGATTCGCGCCCGCTCACAACCGCAAACGGTTCAACGGCGGGGATTCCGAGTTTTCCGAGCAGACGCAAGGTCGTGAATTCGGCGCGCGCGAGGTTTTCGTTGATTTCCTTGAGAGCGAGAACTCGCCCACTTACACGGGCAAAACGGACGACGTGGCGCGAGATGCCGCGGGGGAGCGATGCGAGGAGCGAATCGGGCCAGTCGGCAAGGGGGAGGCTCCACGGCAGATCGAGGAGCGCCTCGTCCGCTCGCGCTGCGGAGATCTCGATGGGTGCCATGCCTTCTATTCTCTCCTACTGTCGGGCGATGTATGCAAAGAAGGCACGCGATTCGCGTGCCTTCTTTGTGAATGTTTCCTCGTTTGAGGAATGAGGCGATTAGTCGCCGAGACGGTTGCCCGACTTCAGGTCGAACAGGTGCACGTGGTCAGCCTTCGGCTGGAAGTGCACGGTTTCACCCTTCTGCGGAGGGCGGCGGCCGTCGACGCGAGCGATGATCGGCTTATCCGTTTCACCCGCGCCAGCGAGGCGGCCGTACACGTAGGCGTCAGCGCCGAGCACTTCGACCATGTCGACCTCGACGGGGAGGCCGTCCGCGGCGAGCTCGAGATCCTCGGGGCGCACACCGACGGTGACGGCCTTCTCATTCGACTCGGAGAGGGTCGAGCGATCCACGGGGATCACGGAGCCACCGAAGGCAACGCCTTGATCGGTGAGGGGCTGTTCGATGAGGTTCATGGCGGGCGAGCCAATGAAGCCCGCAACGAACACGTTGTTCGGGTGATCGTACATGCGCTGAGGCGAGTCGATCTGCTGGAGCACGCCACCGGCGAGAACGGCGACGCGATCGCCCATCGTCATAGCTTCGGTCTGATCGTGGGTCACGTAAACGGTCGTGACGCCCAGGCGACGCTGGAGCGAGGCGATCTGAGTACGGGTCGAGACACGAAGCTTCGCGTCAAGGTTCGAGAGCGGCTCGTCCATGAGGAACACCTGGGGCGAGCGCACGATTGCGCGGCCCATGGCGACACGCTGGCGCTGACCACCCGAGAGAGCCTTGGGCTTACGGTCGAGGTACTGCTCGAGGTCGAGGATCTTTGCGGCCTCTTCAACGCGCTTGCGGATCTCATCCTTCGGCGTGCCCGCGATCTTGAGTGCGAAGCCCATGTTGTCGGCAACCGACATGTGGGGGTAAAGGGCGTAGTTCTGGAAGACCATCGCGATGTCGCGGTCCTTGGGCGGCACGTTCGTGACGTCGCGGTCGCCGATGAAGATGCGGCCCGCATCGATCTCTTCGAGACCGGCCAGCATGCGCAGCGAGGTTGACTTACCGCAGCCCGAGGGGCCAACGAGGACGAGGAATTCGCCGTCTTCGATCTCGATGTTGAGGTCGTCAACCGCGGGCTTATCGCTGCCCGGGTAGATACGGCTTGCGTGGTCGTAAATAACCTTTGCCATGGGTATTCCCTTCACCGGCAGGTACGTGCCGGACGATCCGTTGTGAAGTACAGTCAGCGGTCTTTGCTGACGTATGGACAACAATACCTCACTGTGGCGCCGACCATACGGGACGCGCCGAGGGGTATTCCCGACCTTCCGCACGCGCGGGGCCGTAATGTTGTCGGGGGAGTCCGACGCTTGCCGCCACCCGGAGTTCCTTCTGCTTTCGCTGTGGACAGTAGCGTGGAAGAAAAGGCGCGGCTCGGCCCTTCGAGGTGATGACGATAGACGACGAAAGGCGGCGATGGCATGACGAGCCTCGCGCAACTGATTGAGAGGACCCTCGCAAAGAGGTCGAACAAAAACGCTCCGCTCCGGATCGTGCAGGCGGGGCATCCGGCACTTCGCGCCAAGTCAAAGGACGCCGCAGGTTCGCTCGATCCGGAGCTCCTTGCGCAGTTCATCGATGCACTCGTCGTGACGATGCACGATGCTCCCGGCGTCGGCGTCGCTGCCCCGCAAGTGGGGGTCCCGATTCGCCTCGTTGTCATGGAGGATGTCGTTCGCGAAGAGGGGGAGGAGCGCGACGCCGATGACGAGCTCTACGACCGCGACAATCTTCCGCTCATGGCCGTGATCAATCCCCACTACGAGGACGTGGAAGGGGAGGACACGGTGACGTTTGGCTGGGAGGGCTGCTTGAGCGTGGATGGTTGGCGTTCGCTCGTACCACGCCCCAAGAGCGTGCGCGTTTTCGGCACCGCGATCCTCGCCGATGGTGAGGTGCGAGAACTTGACGAGGTCTGGACCGGCTGGCGCGCACGGATTTTCCAGCACGAGAGCGACCATCTCGATGGCATTTTGTGTCACGACCGTGGCGTCGAGCGTTCGTTTGTGCAGGATTCCTACCTGCACCGATACACCGAACTTTCAGACGCGGTTCGCTACCTTGGTCTGCGCGGTGACGTGGCCAAACTTGAGCCCGGCGCCGTTGATCTTCACCGCACGCGGGCGTGAGAGCGCCCGGATGCGCCCGATAGCGTCCACGATAAGGAGAGCAATGGCCTCGAAGGACCTGCGCACGTCTAAGAAACCGAGCGGGAAGGGGCAGGGCGAAGAATCGCTCATCGATGACAAACAGTTCGAACTGATCGATAAGGCCTTAGCGCTTCAGGGGCCGATCGCCCGCAAGTACGTCGATTCTCTTCGCCGCAAGAACCCCACGTGGAGCGATGAGCAGATCATCGCTCGGCTCGAGGGGCACTTTACGAAGCTGGCCGTTGCCACGGGCGTCGGCATTGGCGGCGTAGCCGCACTTCCTGCGGTGGGCACCGCTACCGCGGTCGCGCTCACGGCAGGTGAAGGCTTCGCCTTTGCCGAG
Organism: Dermabacter sp. HMSC08H10; assembly: GCF_001807585.1. Classification (NCBI taxonomy): domain Bacteria; kingdom Bacillati; phylum Actinomycetota; class Actinomycetes; order Micrococcales; family Dermabacteraceae; genus Dermabacter; species Dermabacter sp. HMSC08H10. The sequence continues at coordinate 21,216 of NZ_KV789429.1, read as the reverse complement.
GCATGCGCCTTTTTGACGCTCGGCACCGCCCACGTGCACGGCGTCGACATGAGTGATCCGACGGTGCGCCGCACGGTCATTCTTGCCATTCTCGGCGGTGAGCGAGGCGCCGAGATCGTCACAAAGGCCCTCGGCAAGAGCGGCCTGCAGTGGTCGACGGTGCTTGATGGCATGGCACCCCCATTTGTCGCAGATGCGGTGAACACGCAAGTCAATCGCTGGATTCGGCGTACGGTGACGCGTCGCTTCACGGGGCTGTGGGCCGGGCGCCTCATCCCGTTTGGCATCGGGGCAGTGATCGGTGGTCTCGGGAACAAGGCACTTACCAAGACAGTGATCGAGGCGGCCCGAGAGGTCTTTAGCCACGTGGATGATCCGGTCCCTTCGACACTTGCCGAGAAGACCGAAGGTCACGACGACTAGCGAAAACGTCGCTTTCGAAATAATGAGGGCGCTCCCGATGAGACGGGAGCGCCCTCATTATTGGGGGATACGGACTAGATGTCCTGGGTGAACTCGTTTTCGTGTTCCGTGCCCTTCGCGCGGCGGTAGGATGCGCGGATTTCCTCTTCCGCGTCATCCCGGCCTTCCCAGTGAGCACCTTCCACGCTCTTGCCGGGCTCAAGATCCTTGTAGACCTCGAAGAAGTGCTGGATCTCGAGTCGGTGGAACTCCGAAATGTCGGTGAGCTCCTGCCGGCGGATCTGGCGCTTGTCGCCAACGGGGACCGCGACGATCTTGTCGTCGCCGCCCGACTCGTCACGCATGCGGAACATTCCCAGTGCGCGGCAGCGAATCAGGCAGCCGGGGAACGTCGCCTCTTCGAGAAGGACGAGGACGTCGAGCGGGTCGCCGTCTTCGCCGAGCGTCCCTTCGATGAATCCGTAGTCATCGGGGTATCGCGTTGCTGTAAAGAGCATGCGATCGAGCCGGATGCGACCATTGTGATGGTCGACCTCGTATTTGTTGCGATTCCCCTTCGGGATCTCGATCGTGACGTCGAATTCCACGTGTGTGACTCCATTGCCTAAGGTGTTCTATGTGACCGAGGGGCATGCCCTCTGCGTGTAACAATAGCGAAGTTCAGCGCTCATAGGCGCTCGATTGTGCCGCGAGTGATTCACGCGCGCGTAAACTTTGCACGAAGTCACAGACACACAGGGCGCGTGGCGCGTTTTCTTGAGGCGAAAAGGAGTGGACAGCAATGGCGAATTCGAAGGCAGTGGAGGTTCTCGCTGCCGCCCTCGCACTTGCGCTGCCACTGTCCTTTTATACGTTTGGCGACCTCGTCGATGCTTTTCCGGGCGTGCTCACCGTGCGCACGCAGAAGAAGGCCGTGGTCGAAGGTGTTCCTGCCGAAGGCGAATCGTGGGAGCGCACGGATGACGAGCGGCCGTACGATGCGGTGTCGCCGGCAGCGAGCGTGAGCGCCGATCAGATTAACTCCGCGATAGCAGCCCTTCCACGGCTCAAGGCGTTCTCGGGCAAGGTTTCTTATGCGATCGTGGACGCGTCGAGCGGCGACACCATCGCCGAGCACGGATCAGGCGTGCAGCTCACTCCCGCCTCGACCATGAAGCTTCTGTCCGCGCTTGCCGCTGCGAAGGCTATTGGGCCGGATACGACGTTTACGACGCGAGCCGTGCTCGATGGGGAGCGTCTCGTGCTCGTCGGTGGTGGCGACAACCTCCTCACCGTGCAAGCGAAGGAGACAAAAGAGGGCATCGAACGAGCCTCGCTTGCTTCGCTCGCCGATCAGAGCGCAGCAAAGCTCAAAGAGGAAGGGCGCACTAAAGTCCAGCTCGTTTTCGACGACTCGCTGTTCGGCAACGATCCGGTCAATCCGGCGTGGGGCGATAACGGCCCGGCCGGTGGGTGGGTTGCTCCAATTACCCCGCTCGGCGTGGATGGTGGCCGCGCCGACGGCAGGCCCTACGGCCCGAAAGTCGAGGATCCGTCCCTCGAAGCGGCGAAAGCATTCGCGCAGCTCTTGAACGAGCGCGGTATCACGGTAGAGGCGGCGCCTACTCGCGCTTCCGCTCCCGAGGGGGCGCGCGAGGTCGGTGCCGTGCACTCAGCGCCGCTACGCGACTGGATCAAGCACACACTTCTGTATTCCGATAACTCGCTCGCAGAAACGCTCGCGCGACTTTCCGCGGTGCACACGGGACATCCCGGAACGGTCGCTGGAGCGAGAGAGACGGTCAAAGCCGAGCTCGACGACGTCGCTCGGGAGGGTGGCTTCACCACCGAGGGGCTCGTGATTGCTGATAATTCGGGCCTCTCGAAGGATAACCGAATCTCACCGTTGCTTCTTGCACAGCTCACGGCGTGGGCGTCGGGGGAGGCGCCCACTGCGATCAAGGATACTTTCGCGCTTGTCCCGATCGGTGGTCTTACGGGGACTCTCACGAAACGCTTTGGCGAAGATGGTGCGGAGCAAGCGCGCGGAATCGTGCGCGGGAAGACGGGCACCCTCTCGGGGACCTCGACCCTTGCAGGCACGATGGTGCTGGCTGACGGCCGTGTGGTTGGCTACGCGATTTTCGCCTACGATTCAACCTCGGCAGGGTACGGGGAAGCGCGAGCAGTCGTGGACTACGTGGCGAGCGCTATTGTCGCCGCGGGAGGTCCGACGCCTGCCGGCCTTTATGACTCCTCTGCTTCGCCTGCGGGCGGCGGAGCGCCCGAGGGGGACGGGTAGTGAGCGGCCCGCCCGAACCAGTTGCCCGTGCTCGCGTAGCGGTGAAAGCCGCCCTCGCCTCCCGGCTCGAGGAATGCGCCGATCGCTCCGACGGGGCGGGCCTTCTTCCGCGCGTTCTCGTGGGGGTGAGCGGCGGCGCAGATTCGCTTGCCCTCGCCGCGACGACTCAGTGGGTCGCGTCACGGCTCGGACTCGAGGTCGAAGCGGTGCTTATCGACCACGGTCTTTCAGAGCACTCCGCCTCGGTGTCTGAGCGGGCGGCGCTTCAGTGTGAGCGGCTCGGGCTTGCACGCTGCCATATTCGCCGGATCCACGTCGATACCGCCGGAGAAGGCGGACTTGAGAATGCGGCGAGGGTCGCCCGCCACGTAGCTTTTGAGGCTGCTCTCGAGGAGCGCCACGCGCTCGGGCTTCTCCTCGGGCACACCCTCGACGATCAAGCTGAGCAGGTGCTGCTCGGGCTCGCACGCGGAGCGGGGGCGCGTTCCCTCGCGGGGATTCCCCGCCAGCGGGGAGCGATCCTTCGCCCTTTCCTCGGGACGGGAAGGGACGAGAAGACGGGGCTGTGGCGGCGCGACACCCGGGCCGTGTGCGACGCCCTCGATCTCGACGTTTGGGACGATCCCATGAACGACGACGAGAAATACTTGCGGGTTGCGGCCCGCACACGCGCCTTGCCGATGCTCGCCGACGTTCTCGGCGAGCACGTGGCCGCGAACCTCGTGCGGACCGCCGACCTCCTGCGAGACGATGCCGACTACCTCGACAAAGAAGCGGAAGAGGCCTATGCGGGCCTGCGTCGGAACCCCCCGACTGCCACCCCCGGGCTACTCGCGCTTGACGCCTACTCCCTAGCCCCGCTTGACCGAGCGCTGCGCACGCGCGTGCTGAAGCGCGCAATCGCCCACGCGAGCGCGCTTTCGGGCTCGAGTTCCGGGAAGTCGCTCCTTCGGCGTCAGATCCTTCACGTTGACTCCCTCGTTTCCGCCTATCGAGGCCAGGGCCCCATCCCCCTTCCGGGTAAGATCGAAGCGGTACGCGACGAAGGGCTCATCGTTTTCCGGGCCCGAGACAGTCGCGTGCGCGATACATCAGGCTGAGGCCCCGTGACCTCGATAACGCGACGCACCGGGAAGGACCCCCATGACCATGGATGAGGACGTCGAGCGCATCCTGCTCGACGAGCAGGCGATCCGCGAGCGGATCAGCGAACTCGCCGCAGAGATTGATCGCGACTACAAAGATGAGGCCCCGATTCTCGTTGGCGTGCTCAAGGGTGCAGTCATGGTCGTGGCGGATCTCGCGCGCGCCATCACGCTTGACGTGGACATGGATTGGATGGCCGTGAGTTCTTACGGCAGCGGCACGAAATCTTCGGGTGTCGTGCGTATTCTCAAGGACCTGAGCGCTGATATCACCGATCGCCATGTGCTCATCGTCGAGGACATCATCGACTCCGGCCTGACCCTGAGCTGGCTTCGCACCAACCTCCGCTCGCGCGGGCCAAAGAGCGTCGAAATCTGCACCCTCCTGCGCAAGCCGGAGGCGGTCAAGGTCGATATCGACGTGAAATACGTGGGTTTCGACATCCCGAACGAGTTCGTGATCGGTTACGGCCTCGACTATGCCGAGAAGTACCGCAACCTTCCCTACATTGGGATTCTCAAGCCAAGCGTCTACGCCGATTGAGAACATTGGGGCCTCTGACAGCCCCTGTCCAGCGATTCGGGGTAGATTCGCGCTCATTCACCATACGCGCGCGGGGCGTTTGCTCCGCCCTCAAGAGAACGTAAGAATTAGCACCTCACATGGCAGAAAAAAAGAAATCCCCCGCCCGTAATCTGTGGCTGTGGAGCCTCGCGACTCTCGCGATCGTTCTTCTCGCGCTGAACTTTTTTGGACGCGGCGGTTTCCAGGACATCGACACAGAGCAGGGGCTTGAGCTCCTCAAAGGCAACACCGTTGAGCAAGCCGAGATCATCGACGGCAATCAACAGCGAGTCAACCTCGTGTTGACGAAAGACTTTGAGGATAAAGGGAAGCGGGTAGCGTTTTCGTACGTCACCGACCGCGGCGATGACGTCGTCAAGGCCGTGAGTGACGCGAAGCCGGCGAAGGGCTACACGGATAAGATCGCAACACCGTCGTGGTGGAGCCAGCTTCTGCTCACCTTCTTCCCGCTCCTCGTGATCCTTGGCCTCTTCTGGTTCTGGATGATGAATGCCCAGGGTGGCGGGCGCGCCATGCAGTTCGGCAAGTCGAAGGCGAAGCTCTTCAACAAGGACATGCCGAAAGTGACGTTCGCGGATGTTGCGGGTGCTGACGAAGCGGTCGAGGAACTCGATGAGATTAAGCAGTTCCTCGTGAGCCCCGAGCGCTATCACGCCGTAGGCGCGAAGATTCCGAAGGGCGTCCTCCTCTACGGCCCTCCGGGCACAGGTAAGACCCTCCTCGCGAAGGCCGTTGCCGGTGAGGCAGGGGTCCCGTTCTACTCCATTTCGGGCTCCGACTTCGTGGAGATGTTCGTGGGCGTTGGTGCGAGCCGCGTGCGCGATTTGTTCAATACGGCGAAGGAAAACGCGCCGGCGATCATCTTCATCGACGAGATCGACGCCGTGGGGCGCCACCGCGGAGCCGGCATGGGCGGCGGCCACGACGAGCGCGAGCAGACCCTCAACCAGATGCTCGTCGAGATGGACGGTTTCGAGGAGCATCAAAACGTCATCCTGATCGCCGCGACCAACCGCGTCGACATCCTCGATCCGGCGCTACTTCGCCCGGGTCGTTTCGACCGCCAGATTGCGGTGGAAACTCCGGACCTCAAGGGGCGCCGTAAGATCCTCGAGGTGCACGCGAAAGGCAAGCCTCTCGCTGCCGACGTCGATCTTGATAACATCGCGCGCCGTTCGATCGGCATGAGCGGTGCCGATCTCGCCAACGTTCTCAATGAGGCTGCGCTTCTCACGGCTCGTTCGGGCAATCAGATCATCGACATGCGTGCACTCGACGAGGCGATCGACCGAGTATCGATGGGCCCGCAGCGCTACTCGAAAGTCATGACCGAGCGCGAGCGCCAGATGACGGCCTACCACGAGGGCGGGCACGCACTTGTCGCCGCGGCACTCAACAACTCGGCACCCGTCACGAAGGTGACGATCCTGCCGCGCGGTCGCGCGGGCGGCTACACGATGGTGGGGCCGACGGCCGACCGCAACTATCAAAGCCGCAACGAGCTACTCGACCGCCTCGCCTACGCAATGGGTGGCTACGCGGTCGAAGAGGGCATCTTCCACGACGTGACGACCGGACCGAGCTCCGACCTTAAGAACGCCACGAGCATCGCTCGAGCCATGGTCACCGAGCTTGGCATGAGCGCCACCGTGGGGCAGGTCGCCCTCGGCAAAGGCCAGGACGAGGTTTTCGTCGGCATGCAGCAAGGCCAGGGGCCCGGCTACAGCGAGGACACCGCGCGTCTCATCGATGAGGAGGTGCGCCGCCTTCTCGATAACGCCCTCGATGAAGCGTGGAGCGTCATCAAGACCAACCGTCCTGTACTCGATCATCTCGTCGAGGAACTCCTCGAGAAGGAGACCCTCGGCGAGAAGGAGCTCGCTGAAATCTTCAAGGACGTCAACAAGCGCCCGCCGCGCGAGGTGTGGCAGTCGAGCGAGGACCGCCCCGTGTTCAACGAACCGCTCGCGGGTAGCGACCGTCCCGGCACGATCGGCAGCACCATTCCTGACGGGACCGAGAACCACGAGGCCGGTGAGGAACTTGGCGGCACCCCTCCCGAACTACCGCAGCCGGGCGATGGTTCACCGCACATCCCCGGTGCCGAGTAGCGCGCCCGGGGAATGAAAGTAGAGATGATGAGCGAGAGTCACAACGCGGTGGGTAGCGTCGACCACGCGCGAATCGAACGCGCCGTGCGTGAGATCCTCGAGGCGATTGGCGAGGACCCAAGCCGCGACGGACTTGTGGATACGCCTAGTCGCGTCGCCCGTATGTACGCGGAGGTTTTTCGCGGCCTCCACGAGGATCCCCGCGTCCACATGCAGACGAAGTTTGAGGTCGAGCACCGCGAGCTCGTTCTTGTCCGCGATATTCGCTTCTACTCCATGTGCGAGCACCACCTCGTGCCGTTCTTCGGCCGCGCCCACGTGGGGTACGTTCCTGGCAAGGATGGAACTGTTGCGGGGCTGTCCAAGTTCGCAAGGCTCGTCGAAGGGTACGCGGCGCGGCCCCAGGTGCAGGAGCGGCTCACCAGCCAGATCGCCGATGCGATCCACGAGGAGCTCCAGGCACACGGCACGATTGTCGTTCTTCAGGCCGAGCACCTGTGCATGGCGATGCGTGGCGTGAAGTCTCCGAATGCGGAGACCGTGACGAGTGCCGTGCGCGGCTCCCTGCAATCGAACGCGGCCACGCGTTCGGAGGCGATGAGCCTCATTCTCACGGGCCTGCACCACTGAAATATGCGACACCGCCCACCGAGGCGAGAAAGGTCATCTCATGAGCGCGACGCGATCGGTTCTGGACTTCTCTAGCGCCCCCGCGTGGCGGCGTGTGGAGGGCCTGCCCTCTTCGCTCACGTGCGAGCGGACGCTCGTCATGGGGGTGCTGAACGTGACCCCGGATTCGTTTTCCGACGGTGGCCGGCACAACGAGCACGAGGATGCGATCGCACATGCCGAGCGCCTGGTGAGCGAGGGCGCCGACATCATCGATGTCGGGGGTGAATCGACGCGTCCGGGCGGAATCCGCGTGAGTGAAGAAGAGGAGCTTCGCCGCACGGTGCGCGTTGTTGAGGCCCTTGCACAGCGCGGCATGTGCGTGAGCATCGATACGATGCGTGCTTCGGTCGCGCGTGCCGCGGTCGACGCCGGTGCGCTCATCGTCAACGACGTGTCGGCTGGACTCGCTGATCCCGCCATGTTCTCCACGGTCGCCGGCCTCACCACCCATCTCGGTACCGCCCCCGTCTATATCGCGATGCATTGGCGCGGCCACTCTGAGGAGGCAATGTCACGCACGGGCTACGAGGCCATCGGCACAGATGTCGCGCGTGAATTAGGCGAGCAAATCGACAAGGCGGTGAGCGCGGGCATTGCCCGTGACAGTATCGTCGCCGATCCCGGCTTCGGGTTTTCCAAGACCGGCGAGGACAACTGGGATCTCTATGACCAGATCGGTGACGTCGAGGCGCTCGAGCTCCCACTCCTCATCGGGGTGAGCCGCAAGCGCTTCGTGAGCGCTCTCGATGTTGATCGGGACGCCGGCACGGCGGCGTTGAGCGGCCTCGCGCAGCTTCGCCGCTCGTGGGCGGTGCGCGTCCACGACGTCGCCTCGAGCGTCGCGAACATCCGCGTCATGCAGCGACTAATGGCAGGTCCTGATGGGCGCGATATGGGGCTCGGCGCAAGCGTCGCGGACCGCAACTATGAAAGCGGTGCTCGAGCATGACGTGGAATGATATTGCCTTTTCTGTACCCGCTCCGCTATCCCACGTCGCTGTCGACGGCGTGCGCGTGCACGGTAAGCACGGCGTTTTCGAGAGTGAAAAAGCGCAGGGACACGACTTTCTCGTTGATGTCGATATGCGCGTGGACACGCGCTCGGCGGGGCGGGATGACGCGCTCGAGCGCAGCGTGAGCTACGCGGACGCCGCGGCCATCGTCGAGGAAGTCGTCGCGGGGCGAAGCGTCGACCTGATCGAAACTCTCGCCGAGCGCATCGCTCAGTGCGTACTTGAGCGGCATGTCCTCGTGCGCGAAGTGAGCGTGAACGTCCACAAGCCCACCGCGCCGATTCCGCAGCCCTTCACCGACGCACGCGTTCGTCTCACGAGGCGCGCGGCACCCGTGAGGGCTTTCATCGCGCTTGGCTCAAATCTTGGCGATAGCGAGGACTTCCTCGCCGGTGCTCTCGCGGCACTTGCGCGGATCCCCGAGACCCGTCTCATCGCCGCGAGCCGCGTTTTTGAAACCGATCCCGTCAGCGATATTGATCAGGACGTGTACCTCAACGCCGCCGCGCTCCTTGAGACGTCGCTCAGCCCGTGGCAGCTTCTCGACTCACTCCATGAGATCGAGAATGCTGCAAGGCGCACCCGCACCCTTCGGTGGGGGCCGCGCACCCTCGACCTCGACCTCATTTCCTGGGGACAGCTCACGTGCGACGATGAGCGACTCACGCTTCCGCATCCGCGAGCACACGAACGCGCCTTTGTTCTCGCACCGATGCTTGACATCGACCCCGAGTGGAGTTTCCCCGATGGCCGGCAAGCGTCGGACCTTGTGAAGGTCGCCCCTGACCGTGCGGGGCTGCGCCCCGGTCCCCGCGTTGCAGGTTTCGCAAGCGAGGCTCGCCCACGCAAGGGTGTGTGATGACGAAAACTCCTGCGCTTCGACTTGTAGGAATTGCCCTCGTGGCAGGCCTTGCGGGCCACGGGCTGTCTCTCGCGTTTGCCTCGCGAGGTGCCCCGGTCCCCGTTGCCGGCATCATGCCGGGAATTGTGTTTCTGGTTCTTTCCGCCATCGTTCTTGCCCTTGGTCTCCGCGTGAAGAGATATCTCGATGAATCTCGTGAGCGAGCGCGAACTCACCCGCTCACGCCGCGCAAGCACCAGCTCGACATGGTTGTTGCCTATCGGATTCTCATCGCCGCGCGTGCCGCGGCCTACACGGGGGCAATTGGTGCAGGCTTTTACCCGGGTATGTGCGCGTTTCTCGCGACATCCGGGGGCGGGACGCTTTCCGGCGCGATTCTTCCACTCGGATTCGACGCGCTTAGCGCGCTCATCCTCGCGGTGATCGGGCTTATCGTAGAACGGTGGGGGACCCTGCCGCCTACCGACTCCGGGTCCGTGGGCCGCGCGGGTGAGAGCGCAGGATCCCTTTGAAGCCCCCGCAGCCGCTGTGCTAGAAAGATTCTCATGAGTAACTCAGTAGTTCCGATGCCGACTCTCGAGGCGGCCGACATCGAGCGCACGATGCTCGACGAGCCTTTTTCCGCAACCGATCCGCGTACGGCACGCGTGTCGCCAAAGCTCGTGAAGGCGCGTTTTCTCGGCAACCTCGCCTGGTGGGTGCTCATGATCGCGGGGTGCATCGCGCTCCACATTGTCACGGCCGTGTTTGCGTGGCCGTGGTGGGTGCACCTGTGCACCATCCCCGTGTACCTCCTCGTGGCCCAGTCGATCGTGTTCACCCCTCGTCGCGCACGCGCTCTTGGCTACCTCACGCGCGACAACGACATCGTGTTTCGCAGCGGCATTATGTTCCGTTCCGTCACGATCGTTCCCTACGGCCGAATCCAGGACATCAACATCGACGAAGGCCCCATCGAGCGCGCCTACGGGCTTTCGACCATCACGCTGAAAACCGCGGGAGGCTCGATTTCGGACCTCTCGATTCCGGGCCTCGAGCGCAAGGAGGCCGAGCGCATTCGCGACCTCGTGACTCGCGAGGCAAGTGAAAAGATGGCGGCGCTGTGACCGAACAGTCTCCCGCTCTCGCCAATGACCCACCGGAGTCCGCATACTCGAGGTTTCACCCTCTTACGCCGCTCGTCATGGGCTGGAAAGCGGTCGCGGCGATCGTGGCGATCGTCGGGTTCCAAAACATCGACATGATCGAGGACTTGATCACGCACGGGGTCGTGAACACCGACAATCTGTGGCTGTTCGGTCTCGGCGCCCTTGGCATTGTCCTCGTGGCGATTCTTGCCGGCGGCCTCCCGTGGTGGATCACGACGTATGCGGTGACGGAACACGGCGTTTTCGTGCGTGAAAAATTCTTGAGCACGAAACGCAGAATTGCCCCGCGTGAGCGCATCGACTCGGTATCTGTTGAACGGCCTTTCATGGCACGGCTCGTGGGGCTTTCCAAAGTGCGGATTGAGCTCGCCGGCGCGGGCGAGTCCCACGTGGACCTTCAGTACCTTGGTAGGGCGAAGGCCGAAGAAATCCACTCGACAGTACTCGAGCTCGCCCGCGGTGATGCGCCGCAGCGTGGGCGCATGCCGGCAGACTCGGCACCCGCGGAGGCCACGCCGGTACCTTCTGAGAGCGAGGGGACGGGCCTGGTTCGCGACGATGCACCGAGCTTTGCAGAGCGCGCCGAGTCCATCGCTTATGACTCTGATTCCGACGGCGAACTGCTGGCGCGGATCCCGACCTCGCGCATCCTTCACTCGCTCGTGCTTGATATTTCGCTCATGATCGGCATGGCGTTCACCATCATCATGACGGCGGTCTGGATTATCACGTCGTTTGCGAGTGGCGAGTTTTCTTTTTCGGCAGCGTCGCTCTTTGCGCTCGTTCCCGCGCTTCTTGCGGGGCCGCGCATGATTTTCTCGCGCGTCGACTCCGGCTGGGGCTTCACCTCGCGCGCGACCGCGACGGGTCTACGTGCGCGGCGAGGACTTTTGAACTCGCGCAGCGATAACCTTACAGCCTCGAAACTTCAAGAGGTGGAGATTTCGCAGCCGCTCCTGTGGCGTTCGCACGGGTGGTGCGATGTGACTGCGAAAACCGCGGGCATGGAGGAACTCGAGTCCCTGACGGAAGGCTCCGGTCGTATTCTTCCCGTGGGAACCCCCGCCGAAGTCGAAGCGACGCTCTCGCATCTCATGCCGCCGACGGGCGATCTCATCGTGCACCCCGCGATGCACGACGGGGCTGAGGCGCCGAGCCCCGCGGTGCTGGGCACGAGCGACACGGCCCTGATTCAGGGTTTTCTCGCGGCACCGCAATCGCAGTTGCCTGGCGCGCGGCCCTTCCACTGGTCGAACCCGATCAGCCGGCGCACCCACGTGTACGCGCTCACCCGTCACGCGCTTCTTGGGCGCAAGGGGTGGCTTACTCGCACCGTCACCGTGATCCCTCGCGACCGCATCCAGGGGGTTGAACTTTCGCAAGGACCAATCTCTCGGCGCATAGGCTGCGCTGATCTGTCAATCGCCTATGCGGGCGGGTCTTTCGAGATTCACGATATCCCCGTCGCTGACGCGGCAGCCCTGTGTGCAACGCTCGGCGCGGACGCAGGACTGTCACGCCGCTTTAGCGCGCGTGAAAGCTGGCTTCAGCCGCGATTGTTAGGCGGAACAGCGTGAGCCCTGCGGAGCCTGCACGCATGGGCGTCGGCATCATTTCCGCGGGGCGCGTGGGTGCGGTGCTCGGGAACGCGCTTCGTGCAGCGGGGCACCAGATCACGGGGGTGGCGGCGAGGTCCGACGCTTCCCGAGAGCGCGCCGATGTTCTGCTGCCCGGCGCCCCCATCCTCAGTCCCGAAGAGATTGTCGAGCGCAGTGAACTCGTGCTGCTCGCCGTTCCCGATGACGAGCTTGCGCCCCTCGCGGCGAGCCTCGCGCAGCGCGGGGTCGTTCCGGGGGCACAGATCATCGCACACACCTCCGGCCGCTACGGGATAGACGTTCTTCGGCCCCTCGAAGAGGCGGGGGCGATCACCCTTGCGCTCCATCCGGCGATGACGTTCACGGGAACCTCGCTTGATCTTGGCAGACTCGTGGGCTGCCCATGGGCGATTACGGCCCGGCCGATGTTCGCGCCAATTGCGAAAGCGCTCGTGCTTGAACTTGACGGAATAAGCGTCGATATCGCGGAAGGGGACCGCGCGGCCTACCACGCGGCACTCGCGCACGGGTCGAATCATCTCGTCGTGCTCGTGAGTCAGGTGCTTGCGATCCTTGATTCGATCGGCGTCGAGGACCCTTCCCTGCTCATGGGCCCCCTCCTTCAGGCGAGTCTCGAGGAGGTGCTTCGGCGTGGACCCGGCGCGCTCACGGGGCCCGTGCAGCGCGGTGATGCGGGAACCGTCGGAAACCATATTGCAGCACTCACTGAGCTGGACCTTTGCTCCACCCTGCCCACGTACCGAGCCCTCGCGCGTGCCGCGCTCGACATCGCGCCGATCGGCGATGCGGATAAAGCGGCATTAGAATTGCTTCTTGCACGCGATAACGAGACGAGGCAGGAGACATGATCACGCTCATCCGCACAGTTAAGGAACTGCAGGCATACCGGGCTGGCATCAAGGGCAAGGGGAGCATCGCGCTCGTACCCACCATGGGGGCGCTCCACGAGGGACACCTCAGCCTCATTCGCGAGGCACGCTCGCGTGCCGACCACGTGATCGTGTCGAACTTCGTGAACCCTCTTCAGTTCGGCCCCGGCGAGGACTATGAGCGCTACCCGCGTACGCTCGAAGCAGACCTCGAACTCGTCGACACGCTCGCCGATGCGATGTTTGCCCCCGAGGCTAGCGACATGTACCCGTACCCGGAACCGTTCCAGGTTGATGTGGGGCCGATTGGGCGCATGCTCGAGGGTGAGATTCGCCCCGGCCACTTTAATGGCGTGGCGACCGTCGTACTCAAGCTTTTCCTTCTTGCTCAGCCTCATGTCGCGATCTTTGGCCAAAAGGACGCGCAGCAGCTCGCGGTTATCCGTCGGCTCGTCCACGATTTTAATCTGGGCATCGAAATTGTGGGGGTGCCGATCGTGCGCGAAGAATCGGGTCTCGCGCGCAGCTCGCGCAATAGCTATTTGAGTGAAAGCGGGCGGGCGGATGCCCTCGCGCTTTCGGGTCTCCTTTCTCAGGCGCTTGAGTGCCCGACGGCGGCTGAGCTTCTCGCGCTTCTTCGCACGGATGAGGAATCTTCGCGAGTGACGTGGGATTACCGGCTCGCGGTCAACCCGGCGACTTTCGAGGAGATTGACCAGGCTTTCGTGGGCGAGGCGCTCGTCGTGCTCGCCGCGAGGGTTGAGGGTGTACGTCTGATCGACAATGCGCTCGTGAACCTTGCTCCTGCCGACGAACAGTAACCATCGAAGGAGGCGCACAGTGGGAAATATTGATTGGGCATTCGAGCTTGGAGCGCTCGTGCCTTCGATCGGGATTGGGCTCCTTTTCTGGCTCGTTCTTCGCTCGATTGTGCGCGCCGATAAGCATCAGCGTGAGGCAGAAAGACAAGCCGAGCGCGAGTACATTGCCGCGCATCCCGAGGCGGCACGCTTTGTAAGAACGGGACAAACCGCCAACGAGGAAAAACGTAAAGACGCAACGACGTTGAAATAAAATCGCGCTTTCTAATTGCGCTAAAGTGGTTGCCACCTTTGTTGTGAGCGATTATCCTGCCTTTAACCGTTGACGCGCTTCGCCGCTGAATCGGTCGACCAACGTTCTAAAACTTTAAGAGGATGGCCTCGATGGCAACCAAGACTTTCACCGAACTCGTCGATGATCTTGACGGCTCGAAGGCGGATCTCACCGTCTCATTCTCCCTCGAGGGAGTCGACTACGAGATTGACCTCTCGGACGCTCACGTCGAGGAACTCCACGCGGATATGACCAAGTGGATCGTCGCCGCCCGCCGCGTGGGTGGCCGCGCGCGTCGCAGCTCGCGCACGCCAAGCAGCGCGAAGGAAACCGCGAAGATCCGCAAGTGGGCGCTTGAGAACAACTACAATGTTTCGGATCGCGGCCGCATTGCCGCCGAGGTTCGCGAGGCTTACTACGCCGCTCACGAAGGCTGAGCGCTTCCGTACTTAAAAGCGCCGCGCCGGGAATTACTCCGGGCGGCGCTTTTTATGCCTTGGGAAACCGCTAATCGAGTACGGTGCCGCCGATGGTCCACGAGGCGGTGTGCGAGGCCCCGGGGGTGAGGTGCACGAGGTTCGTGCCGGAGCGAAAAGCATCGGGTGGGCACGTCATGGGTTCGACGGCGAGGCCGGCACGATTCTTGCTCGGGTCCGGGTGATCGGCCGTGTGGATTTGTGCCCAGGGGAGTTCCTTCGGATCGAACTGGACCCACACTTCGCCGCTCGCGCTGCGCACGCTAATGCGTCCTTCAGAAAATCCCGTGTAGGCGTGGTCGATGGCGCGCTCGCCGATGGGGGAGCCGTTGAGGTCGAGGTCGGGGTTGTTTTGGACCGGCGAAAGGGCGACGGGAAGGAGGCGGTCGTCGACCTCGAGAACGTGGGAGGCTGGCACGAGCGTGCTCCATTCGGCCATGTCTTCGGGCCCCGGCACAACATAAGGATGCGGGCACACGCCGTACGGGGCGGTGCGCTCACCGAGATTGGTTGCCGTCACTGCAGTCGCGATCGAGCGGTCGTGAAGCGTGTAGCGCACACGAATCTCGAGCGGGAAGGGATACCCCAGCACGGGGACGATACGGTGCGCGAATTCGACCGAGTTTTCCGTGCAGTTTTCTACGGAGAAATCGCTCCAGCATACGAGCCCGTGAAGCGCATTTCGCCTTTCGTGTTCGTTGAGCGGAAGTTCGTATTCAACTCCGTCATACGTATAGACGCCGTCGCCGATGCGGTTTGGCCACGGCGCGATGATTCCGCCGCGATAGCCGAATTGCACCTCGTCGAGGGGGCTCGGCACGAGAAAATCTCGGCCGCCAATGCTGAAGCGATTGAGGGCGGCGCCCACGCTCGTGAGCTCTGCGCGTGCGTCACCGTTTGTGAGGGTAATAACCGTGCCCCTGAAAGGGGAATTGGTGAAGCTCATGAGTGTCCTTTCATCGAGGTGGTTGCGTAAGGCCAAGAATGCGGCTCGTGCGGTCGAGATTGTCACGCGGGCTCTCGCCCTCGGGGAACATCGCTCTCAGCCGCGGTGCCCACGCGCTGCTGTGCTCGGGGAAAGCGCGTGTAAGCAGGCCGAGCATGATGGAGGTAGCGGTCGAGGCACCGGGGGAGGCGCCAAGAAGTCCGCTCATGGTGCCATCGGCCGACGTGATGAGCTCGGTGCCGAATTGCAACGTTCCACGCGTGCGCGATTTGGGGGCGATCACCTGCACGCGCTGACCCGCGGTGAGCAGCTCCCAATCCTGAGCTTCGGCGAGCGGCAAGTATTCCCGCAGAGCTGAAAGGCGATCCTCGAAGCTCTGCGTGAGCTGGCTCGTCAGGTACGCCAAGAGGTCAAGGTTTCCTGGGGCCACGGATGCCATGGGAAGAGCGTTCGAGGGGCGAACGGAACGGAATAGATCCGTGACGGATCCAGATTTGAGGAACTTGGGACTCCAGCCGGCGTAGGGGCCGAACATGAGCTCGCGAGTTCCATTGATGATGCGCGTATCAAGATGGGGAACGCTCATCGGGGGCGCTCCGACGGCTGCCTTTCCATACACCTTCGCCTCGTGTCGCGCGGCGAGCTCGGGATTCGTGCACCGCAGCCACTGCCCCGAGATGGGAAAACCGCCGTAGCCGCGAATCTCATCGATCCCGGAGCGTTGGAGGAGGGGGAGCGCCGCGCCGCCTGCGCCCACGAAGACGAATGGGGCTCGAACGACGTGCGTGCCGCTGCTCGTACGGGCCATGACGCCCCACTCGCGCCCCATGCGCCGCAGATCCACGACATCGGCGCCGTAGTGAACGCTGGTGTGAACGCTTTCGGCTGCGGCGAGGAGAGAACGGGTGAGCTCACCAAAGTCGACGTCGGTCCCCGCAAGGGAGCGGGTCGCCGTGAGAGTCTCGCGCATGGATCGGCCCTCCATGACGAGCGGAGCCCACTCAGCGAGCGTAGCTGGGTCTTCGGAGTAGTCGAGCGAGGCAAAGAGCGGATGCGCCGCGAGGGCCTCGTGCCGGGCCTTGAGAAACCGTCGATTCTCCTGCCCGAGGACGAGGCTCATGTGGGGGACGGTTCGGATGAACTCGTGCGGAGCCGCGAGGTGGCCGGCGTCGACGAGATGGGCCCACCACGACCTCGAGATCTGAAATTTCTCGTTGATCGCGACCGCTTTCTCAATCGCGATACGGCCGTGCGCATCCACGGGCGTGTAGTTGAGTTCGCACAGTGCGCTGTGGCCGGTGCCCGCGTTGTTCCACGCGTGCGAGGACTCGAGCGCCGCCCCGTCAAGTCGCTCTAGCACGACAATCGTCCACGACGGCTCTAGCTCGCTTAGGAGCATTGCGAGCGTCGCCGAGGCGATGCCCGCGCCGACGAGCACCGCATCGGCGCGCTCGACAGTGAGAGGCGCCTGATCGCGCGAAACAGTCGCGAAGTGGCTCATAAGTGGCGTTGCTCCTTCGATGTGTGAGGCGGGCACCGTACGTACGGCTCGCCGACCGCGTCTCAGCTGTGAATGCGGCACCGGCGATGACTCGTCATTCAATCCTAGGCGCTTGTGCGCGAACCTTTCACGCCGCTGGCGAACAACCGCCCCTCGAAAGTAGGCAGGCAGTAGGCTCGTAGGCAACGCCGAAACACCAAGGGAGATTCATGTTCGAGAGGTTTACCGATCGCGCCCGCCGAGTCATTGTGCTCGCGCAGGATGAGGCGCGTCTTCTCAACCACAACTACATCGGCACCGAGCACATCCTCCTGGGCCTCATCCACGAGGGTGAGGGCGTGGGAGCCAAGGCCCTCGAATCACTCGGAATCACACTCGAGGGCGTGCGCGAACAGGTGCGTGAAATCATCACTGAGGGCACCCAGGCCCCCACGGGACACATCCCGTTCACGCCCCGCGCCAAGAAGGTCCTCGAGCTGAGCCTTCGCGAGGCGCTTCAGCTCGGCCACGGCTACATCGGCACCGAGCACATCCTCCTCGGCCTTTTGCGCGAGGGCGATGGCGTGGCCGTCAAGGTCCTCACGCGCATGGGCGCCCAGCCCGCTGCCGTGCGCCAGGAGGTCATCGAGCGCCTCTCTGGCTACCAGGGCAAGGAAACCGTGAACGCCGGTGGCGGCAACCAAGAGGGGACACCGTCGGGCTCCCTCGTGCTCGACCAGTTCGGACGCAACCTCACGCAGGCGGCTCGCGACCAGGAACTCGATCCCGTCATCGGCCGTGAGCGTGAAGCCGAACGCGTCATGCAGGTGCTCAGCCGCCGCACGAAGAACAACCCCGTTCTGATCGGCGAACCGGGCGTCGGCAAGAGCGCCGTCGTCGAGGGGCTCGCCCAATCGATCGTCGCGGGTGACGTCCCCGAAACACTTAAGGATAAGCAGCTGTACACGCTGGATCTCGGCTCGCTCGTGGCTGGCTCGCGCTACCGCGGCGACTTCGAGGAACGCCTGAAGAAGGTGCTCAAGGAAATTAAGACTCGCGGCGACATCGTGCTGTTCATCGACGAGATCCACACGCTCGTCGGCGCCGGTGCCGCAGAAGGTGCAATCGATGCGGCGAACATCCTCAAGCCGATGCTCGCGCGCGGCGAGCTGCAAACCATCGGTGCCACGACACTCGAGGAGTACCGCAAGCACATCGAGAAGGATGCAGCGCTCGAACGCCGCTTCCAGCCGATCCAGGTCGAGGAGCCGAGCGTCGAGGAGACCATCGACATCCTTCGCGGGCTGCGCGATCGCTACGAGTCCTTCCACAAGGTCACGATTACGGATGACGCCCTCGAAGCGGCGGCGCAGCTCGCTGCCCGCTACGTGAGCGATCGCTTCCTCCCGGATAAGGCGATCGACCTGATCGACGAGGCCGGTGCGCGCCTGCGCATCCGCCGCCTCTCGGCGCCGCCCGAGCTCAAGGAATACGACCAGAAGATCGAAGAGGCCAAGCGGGCGAAGGAATCCGCAATTGATGCGCAGGACTTCGAAAAGGCCGCAAGCCTCCGTGATGACGAGCAGAAGCTCACGGCCGAGCGCAAGGCCAAGGAAGACGCGTGGCGCAACGGCGAATCCGATTCGATCAGCGTCGTGAACGATGACGTCATCGCCGAGGTGCTCGCTGCTGCGACTGGCATCCCGATCGTCAAGCTCAACGAGGCCGAGTCCACGCGCCTGCTCAATATGGAAAACGAGCTGCACAAGCGCGTCGTTGGCCAGAACGAAGCGATCAAGGCGCTGTCGCAGTCGATTCGTAGGACCCGCGCGGGCCTCAAGGACCCGAAGCGCCCTGGCGGATCGTTCATCTTCGCCGGTCCCACCGGCGTTGGCAAGACCGAGCTCGCGAAGGCTCTCGCCGAGTTCCTCTTCGGCGACGAGGATGCTCTCATCACCCTCGATATGTCGGAGTTCGGTGAGAAGCACACGGCTTCGCGCCTGTTCGGTTCGCCTCCCGGCTACGTCGGCTACGACGAGGGCGGCCAGCTCACCGAAAAGGTGCGCCGCAAGCCGTTCTCGGTGGTGCTCTTCGACGAGATTGAGAAGGCGCACGTTGACATCTTCAACTCGCTCCTGCAGATCCTCGAGGATGGCCGCCTCACCGATTCGCAGGGCCGCGTCGTGGACTTCAAGAACACGGTCATCATCATGACGACCAACCTCGGCACGCGCGACATCGCGAAGGGCGTTTCGATTGGTTTCCAGGCCGGCGGCGACCTCTCGACGAGCTACGAGCGCATGAAGGCGAAGGTGAATGAGGAGCTCAAGCAGCACTTCCGCCCCGAGTTCCTCAACCGCGTCGACGACATCGTGGTGTTCCCGCAGCTGTCTCGCGAGGAGATCGCACAGATCGTCGACCTTATGGTGGGACGCCTCGATACGCGCCTCGCGGAGCGCGGTATGTCGGTGACGCTGACGCCGCAGGCACGCACGCTTCTCGCAGAAAAGGGCTACGACCCAGTTCTCGGCGCCCGTCCTCTTCGCCGCGCCATTCAGCGCGACATCGAGGATGCGCTCAGCGAAAAGATCCTGTTCGGCCAGGTGAAGGACGGCGACGAGATCGTCATCGACGCCGAAGGCGAGGGCCCGCTCGGGGTCTTCACCTTCGCAACGAAAAACGCCGAAGGCGAGCTCGAACCGATTTCCGAGGACATTTCTGTTGAGGACATCGCTGGCTAGCCTTTGTGCGTGAGTCCTAGACATGCACGTCGTCGAAGAGATTGTCGTCCACGCGGGAGAAGCGTGGTGGGTCCACCTCGTGGTCGCCGCCTTCTCCCTCGTGGACGCTTTCTTTCCCACGGTTCCCAGCGAATCGTTGCTCGTCGCGCTCGGATCCCTGTGGGCGACCTCCGGTAAGCCGTCGCTTATTCTGCTCATCCTGGCGGGCTGGGCAGGGGCCGCGGTCGGCGACCACGTGACCTACCAGATTGGCCGTATGCTTCCGTGGCAGAAGCTTTCGTTCTTTAACGAGGGCCGTCGCGGGCATCGAGCGGTCGAGGCCGCGGAGCGTGGCCTCGAGCGGCACGCCTTCACCTATCTCATGACGGCGAGGTTCATTCCCCTTGGGCGCACGGCGGTGAACCTCGTCGCCGGTGGTCTTGAGTATCCGCGTGCTCTTTTTACGCCGCGCATTATTCTCGCGACCTTCATGTGGGCCGTCTATTCAAGCCTTATCGGGGCACTTGCCGGCCAGTGGTTCGAGGCGCATCCGCTGCTTGGAATCGTCGCGGCGCTCGTATTGGCGTTCGCCTTCTCGCTTCTCGTTGAGCGCATCGTCCGAAGGTTTCACGCATTGAAGGCGAAGCAGGCGTCGGAACGGGCCTGACCCGCGCGCAACCGCTAGTTCCGCGGTGAGAATCGCGCAGGCGAACCGAGAGCGATTTTTCCCTCCGGCGTGCGCGAAATGAACCCTTCGTCAAGGAGGTCGGCCAGAAGCCGTGCGAAGCGGTCTCGGTCCGTCCCGCTTTCACCCTCGAGAGTTCCGACGGTGGCCTCACCACCCTCGCGTAGGGTCTTGAGGATTTTTCCGCGGATCTGTCGATCTGTTCCTTCATACCCCTGCGGGCGTGTCGTGCGCTCGCCGAGACCGGGGCGCCCAGCATCAAGCCACGCGCAGTGAGGCGCAAGTGGGCATGCCTCGCAAAGGGGCATGCGGGCACGGCACACGAGCGCACCGAGCTCCATGATGCCCTCATTCCAAATGCGCGCGCGCTCGGGGTCGTCCGGAACCAGCGCGTCGAAGCGATCGCGGTCGCGCTTCGTCACGTGTGCTTTAACCGAGGGTTTGGCGTCGAGCACTCGCGTCAGTACGCGCCTGATGTTGGTATCGAGCACGCACGCACGCTGCCCCTGCGCGAAACATGCCACTGCCGCGGCGGTATAGGAGCCGATTCCCGGTAGCGCAGTGAGCGCGTCCACGCCAACCGGGAGTTCTCCGCCGTAGTCCCGCTCGACGATGCGCGCGCAATCGAGAAGCCTAAGAGCGCGCCGGGGGTAGCCGAGAGATCCCCACGCGAGCAGGACTTCGGCAGCGTCGGCATGGGCGAGCGCGTGCGCGGTTGGCCAACGCTTCATCCACGCGCGCCAGGGCTCTGCAACGCGGGACACGGGGGTTTGTTGGCTCATGATTTCGCTGACGAGAACGCCCCATGGGCTCGTGTGCGAATCACGCCAGGGTAGGGGCCGACGGTGGGTCGCAAACCACGTGGCGACTGGCTCGTAGAGGTCGGGGTATGAAGGCATAGCGCTCCATGCTACCGAGGTTCGGCAGGCGCTCGCGAGGACTGCCTATGGGGGCGCGCCGTTGAGGGGATGCAGGTGGGCGCGGTTGCTCTTAAGGTCCGAGATTGGGCATTGCTGTAGTAAGAAACAACCGATCATGAGAAAGCCCCGGCGGCGCAGGCGAACCTCACGGTTTCGCCTGCGCCG
>NZ_KV789428.1:0-101639 GCF_001807585.1 Dermabacter sp. HMSC08H10 | reverse complement strand
TGCTGAGCAAGGTTGGCGGCGTCGTCGGCTGCGGACTGCTTAGTCTCAGCGGCGGTCTGGAGCTTGTCAGCTTCTGCGGCTGCGGCTTTGGCAGCGTCTGCAGCTTCGTCTGCGGTGGCCTGTGCCTGGTCGGCTTCAGCTTGTGCCTGGTCGGCTGCAGTCTGCAGCTTTTCGGCGTCTGCTGCGGCGGCGTCGGCGGCAGCAGCAGCTTCGTCTGCGGTGGCCTGTGCCTGGTCGGCAGCGGCCTTCGCCTGGTCAGCGGCAGCCTGAGCCTCTTCCGCAGTGGGCTGGCCCGCAGTCATGCCACCTTCGGTAGCGCATGCGTTCGTAGCGGCGAGGGCGGAAGTGCCAACAACGCCGGAGGTGCCGAGGACGGCGCCGACGGCGAGGGCTGCGGCACCGCGGCGCCACATGGGGGTAACTGAGGAATCCGCGCGGTGGCTGTTCCGCTTGCGGAAAGCATCGAAGACCATGAGTTCTCCAACTTTCGTCGTTTGGGGAGTAGATGGGTTCGTCGAACAACACTCGTTGCGGACGTCCAGAGATGACACTAGCCGGTTTTGAATCGTTTGTGAAGTGCGTAATTTCTCGGGAGTTGAGAGAGGCGTCCCCGGGGCGAGCGCGCTGGTGTGGCAGGCCCGCGTGACGCCGTGATGCCCGGAGGAGCGTTCGGGATATGGCGGTAGCTGTGTCCACTAGAAACGTGGCTATAGCAAGTGTTACGGAAATGTTAAGGGTTAGCGGTGCGAGGATGTAGTGCTTGGTTGCGACGCTGTCACGCAAAGGCGCAGATCGCAGTGTTGTGGCGGGTGCCGTCATTAGTGTAACGGGAGGTCGGTACGAATGCTGCACAGGTTATTGAGCGTGAGAATAGAAAAGTCGATAACCCCCTTAAATATTACGGTTATTATCTGAGCGTTAACCATTCTAAAAGTTGCCTTGGGGTACTATTCGGTTAGTGGACGTGCCACGCCACCACCGCCAGTCGACGTTGGTAACAAAATCGTTATTTGAGAAAGGATGACGAGAGGGACGTAAGTCCGCCCCTTAGCTAAGCCACGCCTGCGCAAGCAGGCGCTGGCTCTCATATCGCGCCTCGGGGTCGTGGAAGTAATTCGACACGATGAACTCATCGGCGTGAGTCTCCTCCGCGAGGCGCGAAAGCTCCGCCTCAACCTTTGCGGGAGAGCCCACCGCGCGCACCGCGAGAGCCCCATTCACGCGCTCGAGCACGGGTGCCGGCAGCAGCGCCGAAATCTCGGCGGGCGGCTGAATGAGCTGGCGCTTGCCTGTCCCAAGCGCCGCAAAGGCTTGTTGGAGCGTCGAGAACTGTCGCTCGGCTTCCTGGTCCGTTGCCGCAACGTATACGTTTACCCCCACCATCACTCGTGGCTGCGTCACTTGCGCCGTGGGCGCCTCGGCGTTGAATTCGCGGCGATAAAGCGCGATCGCCTCTTTGTACTGGAACGGTGCGAAGTGACTTGCGACTGCGAACGGCAATCCGAGCCGTGCCGCGAGGCCAGCGCCCGCAAGGGAACTGCCCAGCACCCACATCGGTACATTCGTCCCCTGCGCCACGTAAGCTCCGATCCGGTAGCGCGAGAGTGTGTCATCGCTCGCCCACGCCTGCATGTCAGCAACGGCCCGCGCAAAATCCTCCGGTTCTGCGCTCGTGCGGCCAAGGAGCTGCGCCGTGAGCGGGTCGGTGCCCGGTGCGCGGCCGAGGCCCAGGTCGATGCGCTCTCCGTGGAACTGCGTGAGCGTGCCGAACTGCTCGATGACCTGAAGAGGCGCGTGGTTTGGGAGCATGATCCCGCCTGAACCCACGCGAATATGCTTCGTGCGCGAGGCGGCGCGATCAATGAGAAGCGACGTCGCGTTCGAGGCGAGATTCAATGTGTTGTGGTGCTCGGCGAACCAATACCGCTTATACCCCTGCTCGTCGGCGAGCTCGACCGCGCGCATCGATGCCTCGATCGCTTCGGCGAAGGACTGTCCCTCGCTCACTCCCACAAGGTCAAGAATTGCCAGGTCGGGACGCTTAGACATAAGAAACCTCCACATACGTGCGCACGATGGATGCGCGGAACCGTCGGACTCTCACCAAACGTCCCGCACATGCGTCTCTATTCCGTGCGCGCCCTGCCGCTGGTGTCTGTGAAAAAATATGTCCATGACGATTACCGCAGCAGCAGATGGCTCCGCACTCGGAAATCCGGGCCCCACCGGCTGGGCCTGGTACGTGAGCGAAGACTGTTGGAGCGCCGGCGGAAGTGCCCACGGCACGAACAATATTGGCGAGCTCACCGCCGTGCGTGAGCTGCTCAGCCAGAGCCGCGAGGCCGGCCTCGCGGGCGAAGACCTCGTGATCCTGTGTGACTCGCAGTACGTCATCAACTCCGTCACGACATGGATGCCCGGCTGGAAAAAGAAGGGTTGGAAGAAAAAAGACGGTAAGCCCGTGCTCAACGTCGAGCTGATGCAGGCGATCGACCAAGAGATGCAGGGGCGCAACGTCCGCTTTGAATGGGCCAAGGGTCATGCGGGCAACGAGATGAACGAGGCCGCCGACGAGCGCGCCCGAGCCGCTGCGACCGCCTACCAAAAGGGCACGGCGCCGAACGAGGGGCCTGGCTTCACGGGCGCCACCAGCAGGGCAGGTGCGGGTCAGGGGGCTGCCCGGCCCGGCGCAGGGGAGGAGATTCCGACGCCTGCCAGCCTCGAGCGTTCCCTGTGGCTCGACAGTGCCTCACCGCTTGCGAGCCTCGGCGATGATCCCCATCTCATCGATACACGCGCGCGCACAATGAACGCCGAGGAGTGGGCGAAGGGCGTCGAGGCGCTGCGTGGCCGAGGCGTGAGCGTGAGCGGCGATGTCACCGCGCGCGAAATAGGCCCCCACCTCCACCTCGTTGACACCGTGCTCGAGGCCGCAGGTAGGAAGTTCCGTATCGTGACGGTGCGAGGCGGTAACGAGCTGCGCATCCTCCATCAGCAGTGGAGCGCACTCAGCTGAGCGTGGCTCCCGGTAGCTCCACACGGAACGTCGCCCCGCCGCCATCCGTTTGATGGATGGAGATCGTGCCGTTGTGATGCTGCATGATCGTCGCCGCAATCGAGAGGCCAAGGCCCGCGCCGCCGCCCTGCGTCTGTTGGCGCTGGCGCGACTCGTCGGTGCGGAAGAACCGCTCAAAAACCCGTTCGCGAGCCTCGGCGGGGATGCCCTCACCGTGATCGCGCACCTCAATGATGGCCTTACCGTGGCGGTCCGTGCCGAGTGCCACCTCGACCGGTGATCCCTTCGGCGTGTGCCTGTTCGCGTTACCCACGAGGTTCACGATGACCTGTCGCAGCGCGGCCTCGTCGCCGAGCACACCGAGCGGCGGCACATCTTCGGGCGCGAGCACAGCCCCCGCGAGATCCACGATCGCAACTTCGCGCGTGGGATCAAGCGCCCTCAAGTCCTGCACGACATCCTTCACGATCCCCGACGCATCGAGCGGCACGAGGTCGAAGGAGCGCTGCTCGTCGAGCCGCGCGAGCCTCAAGAGAGATTCGACGAGGGACCCCATGCGTTTGGCTTCGTCCTCGATGCGCCGCATCGCTTGTGCGACGTCTTCTTCGTTCGGCATCGCCCCCATGCGATACAGCTCGCCGTTGCCGCGAATCGCGGCGAGTGGCGTGCGAAGTTCGTGTGAGGCATCCGCGACGAAACGGCGCATGCGCGACTGGCTCGCGAGCGCCTCAGCTTGCGATTCAGCCTGCGCTTGAAAACCCTTCTCGAGACGGATCAGCATCTCGTTGAGGGCGACGCTCAGTGAATGCACCTCTTGCGAGGAGTAACTCACGGGAATGCGGGTGCCGAGCGTGCCCGCCGCGACATTCTTCGCGGCCTTCTCGACATCGCGCAACGGCTCGAGCGCATAGTGGAGCACGTACCCGCCGAGCCCCACTCCAACGAGCACGACCATCGTGCCCACGAGCACGATGATGAGCGCCATCTCGTTCATCGTCTTGTCGACGCTGCGAAGTGGAAGCGCCACGAAAACCGAGGGGCCATCCGGATCATTCGACGCGATCGCGCGCACGCGCCACGACTCGCGGTCGCCCGCGACAAGTGTGAAGGGCTTGCCCTGCAAGGAAATAACTTCCTCGCGGGTGAGCGGAGGAAACTCGAGAGACAGGTCGCCTTCGGAATCCTGCACCACTCGCTGCAGGACCCCACCGGACTGATCCTGCCACTCAACTACGTAGTCCACGGGTGTGTACTGCGCATTCGGCGAGCCCGTCGTGATGAGCGAAATGTTGCGCCGGGGATTCGCGATGACGCTCGGGCTCACCGCCGCCGCGAGGTCAGCATCCACCACTTCGATAAGCGTGCGCTTGAGCAGAAACAGCGAAAGCGCGCCCGTCACGATCGTTCCCGAAACGAGAACGAGCGCGATGAGCGCGACAATTCGAGTCCACAGAGAGACTGGACGTTGGGCCCGCGAGGTGCGGGCCTTCGGGGTTTGAGCCAAGGTCAGCGCGGATCGGCCGGACGCAGCACGTAGCCGATGCCCCTCTTCGTGTGGATCATGGGCTCACCAACGACGTCGATCTTGCGGCGCAGATACGAAATGTAGCTCTCGACGATGCCTACCTCGCCAGACCAGTCGTAATCCCACACGTGATCGAGGATCTGCGTTTTCGACACGACGCGGCCCGCATTGAGCATGAGGTAACGCAGCAGCTTGAATTCGGTGGGGGAGAGATCGATCGGCGAATCGGCGCGCGTGACCTCGTGCGAATCTTCATCGAGGCGAAGATCGCCCACGACGAGCGCGCTCTCGCTCGGCTCGGCAACACCCACGTGGGTGCGGCGCAGCACCGCGCGGATGCGCGCCACGACCTCTTCGAGGCTGAACGGCTTCGTCACGTAGTCGTCGCCGCCAACCGTGAGGCCCGCGACCTTATCCTTCGTTTCGTCCCGCGCCGTGAGGAAGAGGATCGGGTAGTGGTGGCCCTTGTCGCGAAGGCGGCGGGTCACCGTGAAGCCGTCGATGTCGGGAAGCATGACGTCGAGAACGATCAGATCGGGTTCGTTCTCGGTCGCCAGCTTGATGGCTTCGGCACCATTGGAGGCCGCAAACACCTCGAAGCCCGCGAAGCGAAGGCTCGTGGCGAGAAGATCGCGAATGTTCGGTTCATCGTCGACTACGAGAAGACGTGCCTCGTAGTCCTGCTCCTGCTCCGTGTTCATGGGTCAATGGTGTAACCCGAAGGTGAATATTTGCTGAATATTGCCTGTGACTTCGGGGCGGGTGTGGCGAACCGCTACTTCTGATTGCGGCGGAGCTTGTGAAGCTCCCAGCGCATCTGAATCATCCGCACCGAACCCGCGAGCGCCATAATGAGCGCCCCCGCGATGGCCGCGAGCAGCATCGCCACGCCAAGCGGAAGGTTGAAGTGCCACGTGAAGTACTCGAACTCGGTCGAGACGTTGTTCTGAATCACGAAGACCAGGAGGAGGATCAGCAAAATCGCGCCGACGATGAGCGCGGCCCACACGACAGCCATGCGCGACTTCGGGGCGGGCTGGGTCCCGTGCGGCTCGGCCTGCTGTTCTTGGGTGGCGGTTGGCATCGGCTGTTGGTGCGCCTGCTGGGTGGGGCGAGGGGCCGGTTCAGCCTTTGCGCTGCGGGTGCCCGCAGTGGTGCGAGGTTCCGACGCCTGCCCGGCTCCATCGAGGCTTGAAGTCTTGGGTGCTGCCTGCGACGAGGGTGCAGCGCCCGCGTTGTCCACGCCCGCGCCAGCGGGGTTCGCGCGCGTGACGCCCTCAGTGGTGCTATCGCGAAAAGAGTCGGAGAAACCGTCGTATTCCTTGGAGTTCATACGTGAAGCCTACCTGCCCTGAGCAAATATTCGGTGACAGGCAACTGACGGAAGAGCGCCGGATCGTGGGCGTGCAAGCGTCGGATCCTCCTCAGGCCGAAAACCGGGCGGCGGCTAGACACTCCCGCCGTCGAGCTCTCGCGCGTCAAGGATTGTGTAGCCGTAGCCCTGCTCCGCGAGGAACCTTTGCCGGTTCTGTGCAAAGTCCTGATCCTGCGTATCGCGCGTCACGACCGTGTAGAAATGCGCCGCGCGCCCATCGCGCTTCGGCCGCACGATGCGGCCGAGCCGCTGCGCCTCCTCTTGACGCGAGCCAAAAGCGCCGCTCACCTGGATGAGCACGCTCGCCTCCGGAAGATCGAGCGAGAAGTTCGCGACCTTTGAGACGACGAGAAGGTCGATCTCGCCTTCGCGGAACTGCGTAAAAAGTGATTCGCGCTCCTTAAGGGAAGTCTCGCCCGTGACGACCGGCGCGTCGAGCCGATCCGCGATCTCCTCGAGCTGGTCGAGATACTGACCGATCACGAGCGTGCCCTCACCTCGGTGTCGCGCAACGAGCTGCTCGACGACGGGAACTTTCTCGGGGCTCGTTGCCGCGAGTCTCTGCCGATCCCTCGGCTCCGCCGAGGCGTACACCTTGCGCTCGGAGCTCGACATCGTGACGCGCACCTCGGTCATCTCTGCCGGGGCGATCCAGCCCTGCGCCTCGATGAGCTTCCACGGCGCGTCGTAACGCTTGGGGCCGATGAGCGAGAAGACCTCGCCCTCGCGGCCATCCTCGCGCACGAGGGTCGCCGTGAGGCCGAGCCGTCGCCGGGCCTGGAGGTCGGCGGTCATACGGAACACGGGGGCCGGAAGCAGATGAACCTCGTCGTAAATGATGAGGCCCCAATCGCGGGCGCTCACGAGTTCAAGATGGGGATGAATACCGCGGCGCTTTGACGTGAGCACCTGGTACGTCGCGATCGTGACCGGCCGGATCTCCTTCTTCGCTCCGCTGTACTCGCCAATTTCGCCCTCTGTGAGCGATGTGCGCTCGAGAAGCTCGCGGCGCCACTGCCGGGCGGAAACCGTGTTCGTCACGAGCACGAGGCACGTGCGCTCGAGCGCTGCCATCGCGCCAGCCCCCACGGTCGTCTTGCCCGACCCGCACGGGAGCACAACGACGCCGCTGCCACCCTTCGTGAAGTGCTCAACCGCCTCGCGCTGATACGGGCGAAGCTGCCACGTGCCCGGGGAGTCCGTGAGCGCAATCGGATGGCTCTCGCCGTCCACGAAACCCGCGAGATCCTCGACGGGCCAGCCCAGTTTGAGGAGCTGCTGCTTGAGCGCGCCGCGCTCACTGGGGTGAGCAAGCACCGTCGTGTCATCGATGCGTTCGCCCACGAGCGGCGCGATGCGCTTTGAGCGCAGAACCTCCGTCAGGATCGTCTGATCCTTCGCGAGGAGCACGAGGCCGTGCGCGGGGGAGTTGTGGAGGCTCAGAACACCGTAGCGATCCATCGTGTCCGCGACGTCCACGAGCAGCGCGTTGGGAACGGCAAAACGCGAATGCGTGAGGAGGGCGTCGACGACCCATTCCGCATCGAAACCCGCAGCCTTCGCATTCCACAGCCCCAGGTTCGTGAGCCGGTAGGTGTGGATATGCTCGGGCGACTTCTCGAGTTCCGCGAAAGGTGCAATCGCGGCGCGCGCCTGCTCGGCCGAAGGGTGGGCAACCTCGAGAAGGATCGATTTATCGGATTGGACGATGAGAGCGCCTGTGCCCGCACTCCCCGCCCTAGACAACGGGGGCCGGGCGTGTGCCCTCGATACGCGCCACCATCGACATGTAAAAGAGCGCCGTAAACGGCAGTGCCACGGGGAATAGGAGCAGCCCGATGCCCGTGATCGCGAGCGCGAACATCACCGCGAAGGACACGATCGCGGCGAGGATCACGTGTGCGGGCTTCGCAAGCGCTTTATTCGCTGCATCCTTGAATGCAGTGATGGCCCCCGCGTCGCGCCCCGCGGAAAGATACGGCGCGAGCGAGAAGAAGAACATGCAGGCCAGCGGGCCTATGAGGGGAATGATGATCGCGACGGTTGAGAGGATCCCGTAGAGAATGTAGGTGAGGAACGTCCTCCAGTGGAACATTCCGCTGCCGACCGTAGGCTTCTCGCCCCTCGCGGTGAGGCCGGCTGCTCTGTACGACCCGCTCATCCACGCGGCCAGCGGGAGTTGAATCAGGAACATGACGATGAAGACGACGATCACGAAAACGAACACCGCGACAGCCGCCGCGCTATCGTTATTGCCAGTTTTAGCGCTATTGGCGAGTGCGATGATCGACGCGAAATAGCCCACAAAGAAAATGGCCAGCAAGCCCGCGTACACGACTGCCCAGATGATGCCTGGAACAACGAGCGCGACAAAGTTCTTGGAGAGCGCCTGCCACGCCCACGAGAACGATTTCGAGATGTCGTTGCCGACGTCGGTACCGGGTGCGGGGCCATCGTACGCGCCGCCCGGGGCGTATCCCACATTCGGCTGCTGCCCCTGAGGTGAGTACTGGGGTTGTTGGTACTGCTGCTGGTTCGTTGATGGGTTACTGAACGTCCCAGGAGGTGGGGTATACGGATCCGTCATGCTCTTGTTCCTCTGGTCGGCTTATGGCACCCCGATGCTAAGACCGGGACCGTCGGCCCCCATTATTGCGTATCGGGGCTGTACACAGCACAGGCTTTTAGACTATTCGTGAACGAGCGCCACCTTGCGCCACAGTCCCATACACCGAAGGAGCCGCACGAGCATGGCCAACTTTGATCCCGCCCCCCATTCTGTCGCTGACATCGGCGTGACCGGCATGGCGGTCATGGGCTCGAACCTCGCCCGTAACCTTGCACGCAACGGATTCAAAGTGGCAATTCACAACCGTTCCGTGGAAAAGACCGAGCGTGTGATTGCTGAGCACGGTCAGGACGGCCAGTTCGTGCCCGCGGAAACCATGGACGAATTCGTCGCCTCGCTCCAGAGGCCCCGCGTCGCGATCATCATGGTCAAGGCTGGCAAGGCTACCGATGCCGTGATTGAAGAACTCGCGACCCGCATGGACGAGGGCGACATCATCGTGGACTGCGGCAACGCTCTGTTCACCGACACTGTGCGCCGCGAGCAGGAGCTTCGTGCACGCGGCCTCCACTTCGTCGGCTCGGGCGTCTCCGGCGGCGAAGAGGGCGCCCTCAACGGCCCCTCGATCATGCCCGGCGGGTCGAAGGCAAGCTACGACCGTCTCGGCCCCATGTTCGAAAAGATCTCCGCCCATGTGGACGGCGTCCCGTGCTGCACCCACGTTGGTGAGAACGGCGCTGGCCACTTCGTGAAGATGGTCCACAACGGCATCGAATACGCCGACATGCAGGTCATCGCCGAAGCCTACGACCTCATGAGCAAGGCGCTCGGCATGAATGCCCCCGAGATCGGCAAGGTTTTCGAGAAGTGGAACGAGGGCAACCTCAACTCCTTCCTCATCGAGATCACGGCGGCCGTGCTCACCCACACCGACAACGTGACCGGAAAACCGTTCGTCGACATCATCCTCGACCAGGCCGGCCAGAAGGGCACCGGCGCATGGACGTCGAAGACGGCCCTCGACCTCGGCATCCCCGTCACCGGCATCGCCGAAGCGACCTTCGCACGCTCGACCTCGGGCGGCACGGAGCAGCGAGAGGCCGGACGCGCCGTCCTCAAGGGCGAGACGCAGACGATCAGGATCGACGACGCCGAGCAGTTCATCAGCGACCTTCAGCAGGCGCTGTATGCCGCGAAACTGGTGAGCTACTCCCAGGGCTTCGACGAGATCAAGGCCGGCGCCAAGGAGTACGAATGGGACATCAAGCTCGGTGACATGGCGCGCATCTGGCGTGGCGGCTGCATCATCCGCGCGGGCTTCCTTAACCGCATCACCGAGGCTTACGAGCGCAACCCCGAGCTTCCGTTGCTCCTTGCCGATGAGTACTTCACCGCCGAGATTACGAAGTGCATCCCCGCGTGGCGTCGCATTGTCGCGTTTGCGGCAGCCGTCGGAATTCCGGCGCCCGTGTTTTCCTCGACCCTCGCGTACTACGACGCGGTGCGGGCCGAGCGCCTCCCCGCGGCCCTCGTGCAGGCGCAGCGCGACTACTTTGGTGCGCACACCTACCGGCGCGTGGATGCGGAGGGCTCGTACCACGTGGAGTGGACGGGTGATCGTACGGAAACCCGTCAGGACTGACTCTTCCCCTGAATTGCATAGGGGTTGCGGGGGTTATTCGCCGCAACGAAACCCCCACAACCCCTATGCAATTCACGAAGTAGGGAAGGGCTAGGGCAGGAGCACCCTGTGAATCAGCACCGTGAACTCCTCGCCCGATTCCCCATCGCGCGCACGCAGCCTCCCGCCCTCGAGCGCGAGCGGCTCGACCTGCAGCACGCGCGTGCCGCCGCGGCCGTCAACAATGCCGATCTGAACCTCGCGCTCCTCGGCAATCGCCGCGAGTAAGCGCTGAGGAACGCTAACCTCCTCCAGGCGCCCCGAATCGGCAGCGCGAATGCGCGCGACCGCCTCGGAAGGCTCGACATCGAGGACCTGCTCGCGACCGTCGGCCTCCAGCTCAAGCCCCACGGGCCCACCGCGCACCGAACCGAGTGTGCGCTCATCCACCGCCGCGCCACGACCGCCCGCGGCAAGAGGTGCGAGGCCAGCGGCGCGCGCCGACCCCATCACGAAACCGGGATCCCCGCTCGAGATCACGACGGTCGGGGCGAGCCGCTTAAGGCCAAGCCGAAGCGCCTCGCTCGAATCCATGAGCCGGTCCAGGTGTTCCTCCTCGCCCATAATGAACGAGGTCGCGGGGCCGACGGTGACCTGGCCACGCTTGCGTGCCTCATCCCGCACGAGGTAGGCGAGCACGTCCGGAACACCCGTGAGCGAAAGCGCCGCGAGCTCTTCCATGAGGACATCGGCGGAGCCGCCAGCGCTCAGTGCTCGCGCGATCGACTCGCTGGTCACGCGCGCCACAACCCCGGCGCCGCGCGAGGTGACTTCGGTCCATTCGAGTACCGCCGCAACCCGCGCAGAGGGCAGGCCGGGCACGGTCACGGTGAGATCCGCGTCGAGCAAGATGTGGTCGACGGGTTCGGGAAGCTTCTCGTCGAGCGCAGCTTCGAGAACGTCGAGTGCCGCCACTTCCTCGAGCGAGAGCGATTCGAGGGCCGCGGGAGCGAGCACGCTTGGAACACCGTCCACGATGAGCCCGAATGCCTCGGCCTCGCGCGTGAACGCGTACGCCTCCTCGATCAGGGCTGCGCGCTGCACCGTGGGGAACGCCCACGCAAGCGACTCCGCGAGACTCGCCGCGCTCGCCTCCCGCTCGGGGTAGTCCGCGAGATGGCGCAGCATGTGACGCCGGCGCACTTTCACGCCTTTTCTTCCGACGCTTGCCGAGAGCGCAGCGCGCGGAGTTTCGCCTGTGCGAGGCTCCCCCTGGGCGAAGCCGTCGAGGCCGACTTCTCCGAAGCGCGTCCCGGCGAGCGCGCCGAGGTAGTTGGAGCGCACATACGCCGAGCAGAGGTCGGCCCAGCGGCGTGCTGGGGAAGCGTCGGAAAACTCCCCGTACTCGCGCGTGACCTGCCACGTTTCACCGTCGTTGCCGATGAGCCCGCCGACCCATGCGGCGTGGATGACGCTCGTCCACGTCTCGTGGCTCGTGCCTGCGGCAGCGGCGAGACGGCGCGCGTCGCGCAGGGGAATACCGCCGCGTTTGAGGACCGACGGTGGATCCGCGTGCCACGTGCTGATCGTGTGCGCGATGCGGCTGGCCTCGAGTGCCGCCTCGATGGCCTGTGCGTCGCGGGCGCCTTCGAAGCGCTCGGGTGCGGCTTCGGGGCCCGGGGTGGGGGCGTGGGCGAAAGTGCGGTGGACGATGCCGTCGCGAAGGGCGAGATGGACGGTGCGTGGGATGAGGAGGCGAGGGCCGTCGGTTCCATTGACTTTCGTGATGAGGCGTGCCGATGAGAGCTGCTTCGCGAGTGACGAGGTCGGCGAGCCCGTGAGACGCGCCGGGGCGAAGGTGAGCGAGTGGGCGACTTCGCGAAGTGAGTCAGGGAGATCCTCGACGATCGTGCGGGCCTCATCGGGCGACGGGTCGCTCGAGAGGCGAGGGGCGAGGCCAGCGGGGTGGGGGAGGGCCTCGGCGAGGGCGCGCACGGGAACGAGCGAGCGCCCGCTATCATCCGTAAACACGAGGCCGAGCGTCGCGAGCCGGTACACGTGCGGCGCGATCTGCTCGGTCGAGGTGCTCACGGCACGCGCGAGCTGTTCCGGGCTCACGGGCCCCGCGTAGGCGGCAAAGACCTCGGCGAGTTGTAGCTCGGGCAGAACGAGACTGCCCAGTGCCCTGTGGACGCTGCCGGGCTGTGTGGCGCGCGCGGCGAGCGGGGCGATGCCAAGCGGGATGGGAGAGGTGAGATCGCGGCGCGCGTTTAACAGTTCGATGAGTCGTGCGTCATCGAACTCTCTCAAGGCGTCGGCAAGAGTGCGGGCCATGCCTTCAGCCTATCCCCTAGGATGGAGGGGCCCTTCGGGCAATGCCCCCATAGCCCAATGGCAGAGGCAGAAGACTTAAAATCTTTTCAGTGTGGGTTCGAGTCCCACTGGGGGTGCGACGTATCCAGGTCCCGTCTTTCGCGCACGCCGCCGTGATATGACGGATATATGAGGCCACCAGAGTCGATGGCCCGTGCATGGAGCGAAGGCGAAAGGGACGCGAAAAGACATGATGAGCGAAAAGATCGACGAACTTCTACCTCGGATTGAAGCGGCGCTTGCGCGCGGCGGGCGGTCGATGGATGATCTCCTGATTCTGCTCGCGACCAAGACGCGCACCGCTCAAGAGATTCGCGAGGCCGTGGAGCTCTTCGAGAAGCGAGGCGTCAAGGTGGACGTAGGCGAGAACCGCCAGCAGGAGTTCGCCAAGCATGCCGAGCTCGAGGACCTGCACGAGGCCGGCGTCATGCGCCACTACATCGGCACGATCCAGTCCAATAAGGCGCGCGACATTTCGCGCTTTGCGGATCTCGTCCACTCGATCGATCGCGAAAGCGCGCTGACGAGCATTGAGAAGCGCGCGGCGAACGACGGGAAAGTGCAGCGAGTCCTCATCCAGGTGAACACCTCGGGCGAGGAGTCGAAGGGTGGCTATGAGCCGGATCTCGGTTTGCTTAGGGAGGTCGCCGAGCGCTGCGCCGAAAGTGACTCGCTCGCGCTCGAGGGCCTCATGACAATCGGCACGAACACGGACGACGAGGTGGAGATTCGTCGCTCGCTTCGCCAGTTGAGGGAGCTTCGCGACGGTCTCGGCATCGAGGCTGTCAAGGAGCTGTCGATGGGCATGAGTAACGATCTTGAGATCGCGATCGAGGAAGGCGCCACTATTGTTCGCGTCGGCTCGGCAGTGTTCGGCCCGAGGGACTATTCTCACTAGTGCATCCGGGCCCGAGGGAGCGCAGCGGATCGGCTCACCCGTCATCTCCCGCGAAGGACTCTCGTGCGCCCCACTTCTTACGACACCCTGACGCCATTTCAGCGTGCATTCGCCCTGTTCGCGATCGCGATCGGCGGGTTCGGTATCGGCTCGAGCGAGTTTGTGTCGATGGGCATCCTGCCAGACATCGCTCATTCGCTGCTTCCCGAGCAAATGGCCGTGAATCCCGAGCACGCCATCGCACACGCTGGCTGGGCGGTGAGCGCTTACGCCTTCGGCGTTGTCGTAGGTGCCCCCACGGTGTCGCTCCTCGGCGTGAAGATCGCCCGGCCAAAGCTCATCATGCTGCTCGCGCTCGGGCTGCTTGTGGGGTCGGTGCTGTCGGCGTCGATGCCCGTCTTCGGCCTGCTTATTCCGGCACGGTTCCTGGCGGGCCTTCCGCACGGCGCCTTCTTTGGCGTAGCGGCGCTTCTCGCTGCCGACGTCATGGGGCCGGGTAACCAAGGTAAGGGCATCGCGCTTGCCCTGATGGGGCTCACGGTTGCCAACCTGCTTGGCGTCCCGCTGCTCACGGCCTTCGGCCAGCAGCTCGGGTGGCGAACCGCGTACTGGAGTGTGGCGGGCGTGTTTGCCTTGTCGATCCTGTTGCTGTTCCTCGCGATCCCGCCGCAGGAAGCTCCAAAGGGGCGCAGCATCAAAGACGAACTCGGGGCGTTTAAGCAGCCACGCATGTGGATGGTCATCGTGATCGAATGCGTGGGCTTCACGAGCTTCTTCGCGATGTACGGATACATTGCCGATGTCACGGTGAGCGTTGCCGGTATCGACAAGCTGCTCATCCCCGTGATCCTCGCGCTCGCGGGTGCGGGTATGACGCTCGGCAATTGGATCGCGGGGCACCTCACGGACTGGTCCTACCGCGCGAGCCTGTTCATCGTGTTCCCGATTTTTATTCTGATGTTCATACTGCTCATTGCGCTGCGAGAAAACCCGGTGGGCTTCGGCGTGGGTGTGTTCCTCGTGAGTGCGACGAGCTCGATCACGAGCCCGCTCATGCAGGCGTGGCTCATGACGAACGCCGGCAAGTCCGTCACCCTCGCGGCCGCCTCACACCACGGCGCATTCAATGTCGCGAATTCCCTTGGCGTCATGTTCGGTGGGTTCATTCTGAGCGCCGGCTTCGGGTTTTCCGCGGTGCTCTACCTCGCGGGCGGCCTCGCCCTGTTCGGCATGGTTGTGACTTTCGCGGGTCTGTGGATCGATCGCGATGGCGTGCATGACATCAACGCCCTCAATGATGAGAGTGAAGATACGACGTTCGGCGTGAGCATTTTGCGAACGCAAACGGGAGAGATGGTCGCGATTGCGGCAGGTGCGGCGGGTGAGAGCGTCGCGCTCGAGGCCGACGATGCCTACCTCGAATCGCATCACCGCGAGGAATAGTGCGTCTCTGAAAGTCGTTGGAATAACCGTAACTAGACTGTGGGCACGTAGCGATGCCCTCGAGAAAAGGACACCCTGTGGCGCGAAACAACGCAATCTTGAACAATAGCCCCGCTTTCCGTAATTCCGGCGGCTATGCTCCCGCTCCGGAGTACAACCAGGCCCCGGGCACCCAGCAGCAGTGGGGTCAGCCCCAGCAGCAGGCGCCGGGCTACCAGGCTCCCCAATCCCAGCAGGCTGGCTACAGCCCGGCCGATCTTGAAGCCATGTACAACCGCCCGGCCGCAACCGGCTTTGACACGGGCCGCATGACGTGGCGCAACACCATGAACGCGATCACGGCGACCTTCGGCGTGATCATCGCCGTCGCGTTCGTGATCATGATGCTCCCGACTGTCACGGCGCTCGTGATGGGAACGGAGGAAGGCCGCCAGATCGGCTTCGCTTTCGCGTCGATCGCCGCGATCGTTGGCGCTATCGGAAGCTTCGTGACCGTTCTCGTGAACGCGTTCAAGAAGACGCCGAGCATGTGGGTCACCCTCGCCTACGCCGTGTTTGAGGGCCTGCTCCTCGGTGGCATCAGCCTGTTCTTCGAGACGGTCTACCCGGGCATCGTGCTCCAGGCCGTGATTGGCACTCTCGCCGTCGCCGGCTCGATCACCGTTCTTTTCCGCATGGGGAAGCTGCGTACGAGCCCGAAGCTCACGAAGATGTTCCTCATCGCCTTCGGTGCCTACTTCGTGTTCACGCTCGTGAACCTCGTGCTCGTCCTCCTCGGCGTGACTAACCTCCGCACGGGCATGCTCGGCGTCGTGATCGGCTTGGTGGCCGTGGCGCTCGCGAGCTACAGCCTCGTGATGGATCTCGAGGTGATCCGCAACGGTGTCGATAGCGGCGCCCCCAAGGCCTATGCCTGGACGGCGGCCCTTGGCCTCGCCGTGACCGTGGTGTGGATGTACACGGAGATCCTCCGCATCCTCGCGATCTTGCGCGACAGCTAACCGCACATAGCAAGAAACGGCCCGGGCCCCGTGAGGGGCTCGGGCCGAACTCATTTCCGGGGAGTTGCGGGTCCGACGCTTACTCGGTGACCTTGAGGGTGGCGATAGCCTCTTCGAGGCCCTTCACGTGTTCGGGGTGGTCGGCGGCAACGTCGGAGACGAGTGCGCTTGGCCCCTTGGGAGTCTCGACGACGATCGCGGTGACGATCGAGGCGTTTGTGGTGCGCAGCCGTATCCCCTTCGACTTCGGGTCGAAACCGTAGGTTGCCTGGACGATCCACGCGGGCCTTCCGTCGACGGTCGTCGATTTGCTCGTGTAGTTCGTGATCTTCGGGTTGTCGCCGAACTGCTCGACAACGTTGAAGTGCGTGGCGTAGCACTGGAACATGGCGATGGCCATCTGCTCGGTGCCGGGGTAAGGGCCTTCGACATCTTCTTGCCACTCGATGCGGCCCACGGTGACGACGCTGTACCAAAACGACTCGACTTGCTTCGAATAGGCGCCCGTGTCGTAGAGGTACGGCACGTTTTCGTTCTGGTACCACTCCGAATCCCAGTTCTTGGGAACCGTGTATTCGAGGCCTCCGCCCTTGATGGTGTTCCCGCTCTGGGTGCGCGACACCGTCGGCTTCGAGGACATGAGGCACTGTGTTGTGGGGGCCTGCGTGAAGATCTCGGGTGGCGGCTCGTTCGGGGCGGCTGGCGTGGGCTGCTCTTCCTTGTTGTTGGGGTCGCCCTGGGTGTTGACGCCGACGGTCGAGCCTTCTTTGGCGATGGGTTCTTTCTCGATGCTGCGCATCGCGACTTGCGAGACGAAAAGGCCCAGGGCGGCAATGAGCGCGATACCGCCGATGACGACTCCGATGACGGCTTTGCGTGAGCTGTTTTCCTCACTGCTGTCATGTAGCTGGGCGTTGAGGGCTCCGCTCGGATCATCTCCCCACCCGGAAGCGCCGCTTGCACCGGCGCCGTCGGACCTCCCACTGCCCGTGCCAGCCGAGCCCGCGGAGAAATCGGGCAGGCGAGGCTCGTGCGGGCTCTCCTGGCCCGGGTCGCTCTGATCGGGTGTGCTCACGCGCGTCCCTTTCCCTTTCGCCAACGTCTCATGTCGTCGCCCTTATTCTCACACTCCTTGACTGCGGCGGCTTTCAGAAGGTGTCGACCCAGGTAGCGATAGGGTTGTACGGCGTGACTCGGGGTGTCCCGGGGCCCGATTGCGGGTCCTGAGGGCTGAGATCAAACCCGTCGAACCTGCTCT
This sequence comes from Dermabacter sp. HMSC08H10, assembly GCF_001807585.1. NCBI lineage: Bacteria > Bacillati > Actinomycetota > Actinomycetes > Micrococcales > Dermabacteraceae > Dermabacter > Dermabacter sp. HMSC08H10. The sequence continues at coordinate 84,560 of NZ_KV789428.1, read as the reverse complement.
GGAAACCTACCTGCGAAGGGATGTCACTCGTGACGCAGTCATACGCCGCCGGCATCGACACAGCCGTAAACGCCATGCGCGAGGCCGCACCGCTCGTGCATTGCTTGACGAACACGGTCGTTCAAAACGTCACCGCGAACGTGTTGCTCGCCGCGGGCCAGGCTCCCGCGATGGTCGATCACCCGGGTGAGGCTGCCACGTTCGCCCAGATTGCGAGCGGCGTGCTGATTAACACCGGCACGGTCGCGCCGCACCAGGTTGAGTCGATGCCGCTCGCGGCAGAGGCGGCTGTGAAGGCGGGCGTGCCGTGGGTCCTCGATCCCGTGGCGATCGGTGCGCTCGAGGTTCGAACGTCGCTCGCGCACCGCCTGCTTGAGCTCGCGCCTACGGCGATCCGCGGCAATGCGTCGGAGATTTCCGCGCTCGCGGGCCTCGGCGCGGGTGGTCGTGGCGTGGATGCGACCGATTCGGTGGACGACGCCTTGCCTGCCGCCGCATCCCTCGCCGAGCGTACGGGCGCGGTCGTTGCCGTCTCCGGCAAGCGCGACCTCATCGTGTGGGACCGCGAAGGCGACATCCGCGCGCTCTGGCTCGAGTCCGGCCATGACCTCATGCCGCGCGTGATCGGTACGGGCTGTGCGCTCGGCGCGACGATGGCCGGCTACGTGAGTATCGCTCCGGCACTTGAATCTCTCTTTTCCGACGCCGCCTTCGCCCCCGTCGATGCGAAGGCCCTCGCGGTGCTGAGTGCCCACGCGCACTTCGGTGCCGCTGGTCAGCTCGCGGGTGAGCGCGCCTCGCGCCCCGGTTCGTTCGCGGTCGCGTGGATCGATGCGCTCGATGAACTGAGCGGCGCCGACATTGCCGCACGCGTGCGCGTGACCGAGGCGTCGGCATGAACACCTCCGCTTCGCGCGAGCGCGCGGCGAAAGCCGACTGGGCGCTCTACTTCGTGACTGACTCGGCGATGGCAGGCGGTGCCGATAAGGTACCCGCCCAGGTTGCCGAAGCGATCGAGGGCGGCGCCCACGTAATCCAGGTGCGAGATAAGGACCTTGATGACGACGCCTTTGTCGAGCTTGCGCGCCAGGTGCGCGACGTGGCCCGCGAGGTGGGGGAGCAGCACGGCCGGGAGATTACGGTCATCGTCAATGACCGAGTGGACGCCGCCAGAGAGCTCGGTCTCGACGTTCACGTGGGTCAGGGCGATATGCCGGCATCCCAGGTGCGTGAACTCCTCGGCGCCGAGGCGATCATCGGCGTGAGCGTCTCGAACGCCGAGCAACTGGAGGCGGTGATTGCCGAGGGGCACGCCGACGTCGTAGGCATCGGCCCGATCTGGAACACCGCGACGAAGACGGATACGGACCCCGCCGTGGGTCTCGAGCAGCTCGCCTCTCTCACCACGCGTGCACACGAGGCCGGTATCGTGGCGGTGGCGATCGGAGGTATTTCGATTCGCAACGCGAGCGAGGTCGCAGCCACGGGCTGTGACGGTATCTGCGTGGTTTCGGCGATCGCCGGATCCGAGGACCCCGCGACCTCCGCGACGTTTTTGCGCCGCGAGTTCGTGATGAACCAGCCGCTCTAAATTCTTCAGCCCATTTCAAATGTGAGCTGTTTTCAAGGAGGACAACACCATGCGCCCACCCATTGCACTGACGATCGCCGGAAGCGACCCGAGCGGCGGCGCCGGTATCCAGGCAGACCTTAAAACGTTTACGGCGCTCGGCACATACGGCTGCGCCGTTCTCACGTCTCTCACCGCCCAGAACACGCAGGGCGTGGACGCCGTGTTTACGCCGCCCGCCTCCTTCGTGCGCGAGCAGCTCACGACTTTGCTTGACGACGTTTACGTCGATGCCACGAAGATCGGCATGATTCCTAACGCCGAGGTTGCCGAGGTTATCGCGGATGTCATCGAGGAGCGCCGCAGCGATTTCGGCAAGATCGTGCTGGACCCCGTGATGGTGGCGACTTCGGGCGACATGCTGATGGGGGAGGATGCCATGGAGATTCTCCGTGATCGCCTCCTCCCGCTCGCCGACGTTCTCACGCCCAACATCCCCGAGGCCGCGCTGTTGCTCGGCGAAGACCCGGCGACCGACGAAGAAGAAATGAAGGAGCAGGGCCTCAAACTCATCAATCGCGGCCCGAAGTCAGTTCTCGTTAAGGGCGGTCATCTTCGCGGATCCGCGCTCGTCGACGTGTTCGTGCAGCTCGGCAACGTCGTGGACGTTCTCACGGGCGAGATGATCAATACGCGCAATACGCACGGCACCGGCTGCACCCTTTCGTCGGCCATCGCCGCGCAGTACGCGCGTGTGGCGGGCGGTGCCGACGCGACCGACATCGGCGTCGTGGCAAGTGCACGCGAGTTCCTCCAAAGCGCGATTCTTCACGCGAAGGAATGGGAGCTCTCGAAAACTCCCGAGAGCGGCCACGGCCCCACCAACCACCTCATTACCGTTCAGGGGGTGTGAGAGCGTGGTACTCATTGAGCCCGCGGGCCCGCACACGGCCCGGATGTGGGAGGAAACCAAAGACATCCGTGCGCGCATCGACGCCCTGCCGTTCCTCGCCGAACTCGGCGCCGGCACGCTCGATCCGGAAAAATTTACGTTCTACATCCAGCAGGATGCCCAGTACCTCGTCGCGTACCAGAAGACGATGACCGCTATCGCTCGCCAGACGCCAGGGGCAGATGAGCTTCGCTTCTGGGCGAAGTCAGCCGTCGGCGCCATCGCCGAAGAAAAGGTGATGCAGGAAGAGCTCTTCACGAACGACATCCTCGCCGCCCACCGAGTCGAAGGACTCGGGATGAGCCTGCACACTGCGGCCTACAGCAACTTCCTGCTCGCGAGCGCCACCTACGACACATACGCGGTTGCCGCCGCGGCCGTGCTCCCGTGCTACTGGATCTATGCCGAATCGGGAGTTGCCGTTCTTGACGCAAGCAAGGGCGCGCTCGAGGGGCACCCCTACGGTACGTGGGTCGAGGCGTACGCCGACGAAACGTTTACACGGATTTCTCGAGAGGCCGTGCAGCTCGTCGAAGAAGCGTGCGATGCTGCGGGAGAAGCCGAACGCGAACGCGCGATCGAAGCGTTCCGGCAGGCCACTCGCTTCGAGGAGCTGTTCTGGACTCAGCCCATGGACGAACCTGAGGCGCGCATCCTTATTTGAGCTGGCGCGGCTAGGCTTGCTCCAGAACACATCACCGCAGTGGGAAAGAGGAGACACCATGAGCGATCCGCATCTGTGGCTCGAGGACATCACCGGTGAGAAGCAGCTTGCCTGGGTGCGCGAGCGCAACGCCCGCACTGAAAAAGACCTCGACGCCGATCCGTTCACCGCTGAACTCGAAGCGGAAATCCTCGAGATCCTCAACGCGAGTGATCGAATTCCCGGCGTCACTAAACGGGGCGACTTCCTCTACAACTTTTGGACAGACGCCGAGCATGAGCGCGGTGTGTGGCGCCGAACGACCCTCGACTCCTACCGCACCGAGAACCCCGAGTGGGAAACCCTCATCGATGTCGACGCCCTCAACGTCGCGGAAGGCGAGGACTGGGTGTGGCACGGCGCCCACGCGCTGCGTCCCGCCGAAGGCGCGCCCTATCGCCGCTTCCTCGTGAGCCTCTCGCACGGGGGAAGCGATGCCGACGTCACGTTCGAATGGGATCTCGAGACCCGCAGCTTCGTGCCGGAAAGCGAAGGCGGCTTCGTGCGGCCCGAAGCGCGCGGCTTCGTCTCGTGGATCGACGAAGACACCGTGTGGGTCGGCACTGACTTCGGCGAGGGGACGCGAAGCAATTCTGGTTACCCGCTCCAGGCGCGGGTGTGGAAACGCGGCACGGCTCTTGCCGACGCCACCCTTGTTTTCGAGGGCGACGCGCAGGACATGCTCGTCTACCCAAGCCACGACCAGACCCCCGGTTTCGAGCGCGACTGGGTCACGGTCATGCACACCTTCTACACCTCGACCACGTATGCCGTGGCTCGCGAAGGTGACGAGTTTCAGCTTCTCAAAGTTGACGTCCCAAGCGACATCGACGTGAGCTTCCACCGCGACCTCGCGATCCTGAGGCCGCGCAACGAATGGGTGACGGGAGGCCACACGTACGCCGCCGGCAGCCTGCTCGCGTGCGACTTCGACGCATTTATGGCGGGAAACCGCGACTTTGACGTCCTGTTCGACCCCACCCCCACGACTTCGCTCGACGGTCTTACGATCACGAGGGACTACCTGGTCGTGACCGTCCTCGACGACGTCAAGCATCGCTTGGTCGCCCACTATCAAAACGGCGATGGCAGCTGGGAGCGCGAGGACCTCTACCCCGAACTCACGGGCTCGCTCTACGTGGCCGCCGTCGATCCCGACGAGAACAACGACGTGTGGATCACCCGCAACGACTTCCACGTGCCCGCAACCCTTTGCCTCGCGAGCCTTGACGGGATCCGCGAGGGCAGCGGCGCGGGCGAAATCGAGACGATCAAGACGACGCCCGAACGCTTCGACGCGAGCGACGTCACCGTTACCCAGCACTTCGTTGACAGTGCAGACGGCACGCGCATCCCATACTTCGAGATTGCGAAGGCCCAGGCCACCGTCGGACCCCGCCCCACCCTGCTGTATGGCTACGGGGGTTTCGAAGTGTCGCTCACCCCGGTCTACCTGGGCGCGACAGGCAAGGCATGGATTGAACGAGGCGGCGTGTACGTGCTTGCGAACATTCGAGGTGGCGGCGAATACGGGCCTGCATGGCACCAAGCTGGACTCAAAGAAAACCGCCACAGGGTCTACGAAGACTTCTCGAGCGTGGCGCGCGACCTCATCGATCGCGGTGTGACCGATGCGAAGCACCTCGCCGTGCGCGGCGGCTCCAACGGCGGCCTGCTCACCGGCAACATGCTCACGCAGTACCCCGAGCTGTTCGGCGCCGTCGTGATCCAGGTGCCGCTTTTGGACATGAAGCGCTACTCGCACCTTCTCGCGGGAGCGAGCTGGATGGCCGAATACGGCGACCCCGACACCGACGACTGGAACTTCATCAAGACCTTCAGCCCGTACCACCTGCTGCGCGATGACGTCGAGTACCCGCCCGCCTTCGTGCTCACCTCGACCCGCGACGACCGCGTGCACCCCGGCCACGCCCGCAAATTCACGGCCGCGCTCGAGGAGCTCGGCGCCCCCGTCAAGTACTGGGAAAACATCGAAGGTGGGCACGGCGGCGCCGCGTCCAATGCGCAAGCGGCACGCATGAACGCACTGGTCCACGCCTTCCTGTGGGCAACCGTCGGAAAGAAATAATCACCGCGCATGGACCTCTACGATCGCCCAGCCGCGAACGAGCTTCTCGCCTCCCGCAATGACGTGATGACCGTCTACCGGGAGTTCGAGAACTCCGAAGGGCGCCTATTCCCGCTCAGGTATGTGCGGGCCGGCTATCAGTCCGAGCTTCCCACGATCATGGTCCTTCCCGACGGGCCGGGCGTTGCGAGCGTGTTCCCGTACGAAATTCTGCGGCGCGACATGGTCAAAAAGGGACTCGACGTCATCATGATGGAGCATCGAGGCGTCGGCATGAGCCGCGCCGATGCGCAGGGCAATGACCTTCCCGTTGGCGTGATGAGTGTGGAGAACGTGCTCGACGATGTGCGTGCCGTGCTCGACCACGCGCAAGTGCCGCGCGTGGTGCTGTACGGAACCGGGTACGGTGCCTACATTGCGCAACGGTTCGCGCTGCGTCACCCGGAGCGCGTGTTTTCCATGGTGCTCGACTCACCGTTTACGGGCGTGCGCGACGGGCGCGCCCTTCGCGAACTCATGCGTGACCTGTATTGGCGCGGAACGTTCGACGCGACCGAATCGATTGCCCGCGCCGTGCGGATGCTCGTCGAGCAGCGCGTCGTCCCCGTCGATGAGACCGGCGTTGTGCTCGCTGCCGTCCACGAGTATGGCGGCGTGAATTCGGTGCGCGATCTCGTCGATCTCCTCGTGCAGGGGCGCGGGCAGCTCGCGTGGGCATCGATTCACCAAATCATCACCGGCCGCGAGTGGTTCAACACCACGCCCTACGTGTATGAAAACGACCTGGCTGGCCGCATTTCCGCGACCGAACTCGGATTTGCTGAGGCCAGCGACGGCAAGCCGCTCGACCCACTCACCGTATACGCGCGTCGCGCCGCACAGTTCCCGCCGTTCACGGGGGAGAGCTTTGACCTTGAAACGGCGAGGCGCTCAATCACGACTCCCACGCTCGTTGTGGGCGGGGCGCGTGATGTGATCGTGCCGCTGTGGCGCTCGCGCCTCGCAGCCGACGAAATTCCCGGCGCCCACGTCGGATCCGATCCGTCGAATCCGAGGCTGCGATTCATCTCCGCACACAACGTCGGCCACGCCCTCATCGACTCGCACATCGAGCTTTCTGTCGTCGCGATGCGCTGGGCCGCCGCGGGTGCGATTGATGCCCTCCTCGATCGCGACATCAGTTCGCTCAATCGCAGCGTGCGTAACGAGGCCTACGGCCGCGGCATCCGCACGGCGCTTCTCGCCGAGCAGTATTCGCCGCTCAAACTCTGGTCGGTTCGCTCGCTCGCCGCGGGGCCACTCGCCTCCGCCGATGCCCGCGGACCTCGAGGGCTCACTCGCCGCTAGGACTCACTCGCTTCTAGGGCCGCCCTGGCACGCGACCTGCACGTAAGAGTTCGCAAACACGAGTTCGTACGGCTCGCGCGCGCTCGTGATGACGCGCGCGCCGTTGAGGTGTTCAGGTTTTGCGTTTGCATTCGCAGGCCACTTCGCATTTGCCCACGCGGCCCAACCGCCGGGGAACTGCTCCTGCTCGCGCGCCCCGTACACGCCCGCGACGCATTCGGGTGCCCGCTTCGTCTCGCCGTGCATCCACTGCACATCGTTTGTCGCCACGAGCGGGGCCATCAAGCGAATGTCGCTCGCGACCGTCACGCCCTTGGGCACATGCGCCTGCCCCTGTCGAGCGGCATTGGCGAACTCCGAATTCGGGTTGAGCGCCCCGGTTGCGATCCACGTGAGGGGAAGCGAGGTTGCGAGATACGCGGTCGACAGGATCGAGAGGGCAACGCCGAGGCGTTTCGTCCACAGCTGTGCTTTTTGCGGCGCTAGCGGGCGTTCGCGCAGCTCAGCCAGATGCGTGAGCGCAGCTCCCCGCACGTGCGGGAGGGTCGCAAGGAGCGCCGCGAACGCGATCGGCATGAGGAACGAGTTGTAGTGCCACTGCCAGGTCCAATAGTGCTCGACGGAGCCGAGGAACCGCCAGGCAAGCGTCGGAAGAAGACCGAGCGCAAGTGGACTCGTGACCCCCACGACGCCCATGAACGCCACGAACATGAGCACCGTTTGCCACTTCACGAGCGGCGTGAAGGCCTGCGTGAGCGGCGCAAAATTCTCCGTGTACACGTACGCGCTCGCGGGGCTCAGCGCCGGCAAAATCACCCAGGTGGCGAGGACAAACCACACGAGACCCCACGCGGCAAGCAGCAGCGCGTAGCGGGGTTTCTTTTCCGACGTTAGCCTCGCAACCGTCGCGCGGAGCCTCTGCGAGGGGCTTCCCGCTTCGAGCCCCGGAGTGCGCCACATCCACGCCATTGCGAAGCCGAGCATCATCACGGTGAGCCCCAGATCTTCCTTGACGAACACGAGTGCGCCGATCCACAGGAGCGCGGCCTTCGATCGGTTCTCGAGGAAGGCGGCGAGACCGAATGCCACGAAGAGAACGGCGAACGCATACTCGTGAAACTGCACGTTCTGGCTACCTTGAAGCCCGAAGGAGAACGCGTAGCCGGCGCCGGCAAGCATGCCGAGCCGCGGACCGAGTTTCGCCATTGCGACGCGCGTGAGTGGGTACACGCTCGCCCCAAACAGCGCGGCCTGCGCCCACAGCAGCACGGCTGGCGATGGCCACAGCCACCACAGCGGTGCGAGCAGGATGAGGACCGGGTGGAAGTGGTCGCCGAGTAGGTTGAAGTTATCGCCCTTGATCGGAACGATCGGGGCATTGACGTGCGCATACTCCTTGACGGCTTCGGCGAAGATGCCCAGATCCCAGCTCGGGAAGAAGTACGAATCCCACTGGAGCATCGAGAGCCACCCGTAGAGCGTGGTCGCCGCGAGCGCGAGGCCGAGCGGGGCAAGGCGGCGTGGGTCGAGAATCGTGTCGAGGACGGCATCCGTGCGGGTCTTCGTTGCCCTGTGTGTGCGTGCCTTTTCGCTGAGGCGCGAGCTACCGGGTGCCGAGTCAGTCGTAGATTCGTGCCCGCTCGTGGTCTCGTCCGCGCGGGGGCTATCGGCTGTGGTGCTTACGCTGGCGTGGGATCTTTTCGCGGTCGGCTTGTGCGAGCTCGTCGGCTCTAGGGGCGAAGTCGTCACGCGCCCCATTGTGCCAGGCATGCGCTTCGACGGGACCGTTTTCACGATGCGCATGCAGCTAGACCCGGCTCGTGGTGGTCGGTTCTTAGCGTTGGGAGCGCCCTCGTTTCTTTTCCGCCCCCCTTGCCCCGCTTCTTGCGCTAGTTCAAGCGGCGATTTTCGCTCTAAGGTGGGGGACACCACCCAACGCCCAATCAAAGCTGCCCTGCCGGCAGACCAGGGCGGCCGTGTGAGTATCGGACAATAATGCGTAGTCCTCCAAGGGTCTGGACACAGGAGCTTTCCCCTTTCCTCAGTGGTGCGACCAGAGGGAGAAGAAACATCCACCCCGGTGCACCCGCTGTGGTGACAACGACCCATCGCCCGCAGCAGGTGGCAATCGTTACGGCTATCTCTCTTTGGCGAGAGCGGAAAGAACAAGGGGGCGCTTCATGGTGGAGCCTTCAGGGTCATATGGGGGCAGTGGAGAGAAGTGGTGGATCAGTGGACGGCAGTGGATGCCGGAGTAGGCGTGGTGTGTTCCTCCTTCGACTCGGTCGGAGCCAGGTGAGCCGGATCCAGATCAATGCGGCGCAACAGCTGGGCGTTCAGGGCCACCACGATGGTCGAGGCAGACATCAAGATCGCGCCCACGGCCGGGGACAGCACGAATCCGATCGGGGCGAGCACTCCAGCGGCCAGCGGCACGGCAAGGATGTTGTAGCCAGAGGCCCAGATCAGGTTCTGGATCATCTTGCGGTAGCTGGCCTGGGACAGCTCAATCATCGACAGCACTGCCCGCGGGTCATCACTGGCGAGGACCACCCCGGCAGATTCCATGGCCACATCCGTGCCAGCACCGATGGCGATACCGACCTCCGCGCGGGTCAGGGCGGGGGCGTCATTGACACCGTCACCGACCATGGCCACGCTCAAACCCCGGTCCTGAAGCTGCGTGACCTTGGCGTCTTTGTCCTGGGGCAGGACCTCGGCGAAGACCTCATCAATGCCTAAGTCCTGACCGACAGCGTGGGCCACCTGCTGGGCGTCGCCGGTGATCATCGCGACCTTCACCCCGCGGTCCTGCAGGGCTTTCACGGCGGCGCGGGATTCGGGGCGGATCTTGTCCTCGACGGCCACCGCACCGATGATCTGACCGTCGCGAACAATATGGAGCACACCGGCCCCACGCCCGGTCCAGGCGCTGGTGGTGTCGGTGAGCTCGGCCGGGGTGGTGAGATTGAACTCGCGCAGCATGTTCGGCCCGCCCACGAGGATCTCAGCGCCATCGACAGTGGCCCGGACCCCCCGGCCGGAAGCGGCGCTGAAACCAGTTGCACGGATGTGCCGACGGGAGGCCTCGGGATGGGCGGCCGCGGCCGCCACGATGGCGCGGGCTACGGGGTGCTCGCTGTCGGCCTCCGCGGCGGCGGCCAGGGCCAGCAGCTCTCCCTCAGTGACGCCGACAGCTGCCGCGACACCGGTGATCGCGTGCGCACCCTCGGTCAGGGTGCCGGTTTTGTCGAAGAGCACCACGTCGATGGTGCGCATCCGCTCGAGCGCCATCCGGTCCTTGATGAGCACCCCGGATTTCGCGGCGCGCTCGCTGGAGATCGCAATGACCAGCGGAATCGCCAGGCCCAGGGCATGCGGACAGGCGATGACCAGCACCGTGACCGTGCGCACCACGGCATCGTCCGAACTGCCGATGATGGTCCACACCACCGCGGTGATCAGAGCGGAGATCAGCGCGAACCAGAACAACAACGCCGCCGCCCGATCCGCCAGGGCCTGGGCCCGGGAGGAGGACTCCTGGGCGTCGGCAACCATGCGTTGGATCCCGGCCAGGGCGGTGTCCCCGCCGGTAGCCTCCACCCGGATGCGGACGGTGTTGTCGGTGGCCACGGTACCGGCGACCACCTTGTCACCGGTGTCGCGGAAGACGGGACGGGATTCGCCGGTGATCATCGCCTCATCGAATTCGGCGGCTCCGTCGAGGATGGTTCCGTCGGCCGGCACCCGGGCACCGGCCCTCACCAGCACGACGTCGTCGACGACCAGCTCGGAGATGGCCACGGTGCGGGTGGTCCCGTCGATGACTTTCTCGGCCTCATCCGGCAGCAGGGCAGCCAGCGCGTCAAGCGCGGAGGACGCGGCACCGAGAGCGCGCATCTCCAGCCAGTGGCCCAGCAGCATGATGGTCACCAGCAGCGCCAGCTCCCACCAAAAGTCCAGGTCAAAACTGCCCAGCCCCAGAGTGGTGACCCAGGAGGCGACAAACGCCACGGTGATGGCCATGGCGATCAGGAGCATCATCCCGGGTTGGCGGGATTTCAGTTCTTTCCATCCGCCCTTGAGGAAAGGCGTTCCGCCGTAGACGAAGATGATCGTGCCCAGCACCGGGGGGATCCAGGTGGATCCGGGGAATGCCGGGAGGTGGTAGCCGAGCAGGTGGGCGACCATGGGGCTGAAAATAACGACGGGAATGGACAGAATCAGCGACCACCAGAAGCGGTCGCGAAACATTGCGGTGCTGTGTCCGGTGTGTTCGCCGTGACCATGAACGTGGTGGTCTTCGTCCAGGGCGGAGTGCGGGTGATCGTGGGGCATCGCCTGGCCGTGGGTGTCGGCATCTGCGTGGTGTTCGTGGCTGGCGTGATCCGGGTGGTAGGTGTGGTCTGTTTCCGGAGCGGGGTGATCATCATGGTGATCGCTGGAATGGTGGGGAGTGCGCATGACGTTCCTTCCGCTCAACCCGGTCGGGTCGAGATGATGGGTAAAACTGATCAGGATAAGACGGTGTAGCCCGCGTCCTCGATGGCCCGGCGAACCATCTCCGGAGGTACGACACCGGTGACCTGGTAGCTAGGGGAGGACCCCCCTGCTGACGAGTCGCTGGCGGCAGGGATGGAGGCGGTGTCGGCACGTGAGGCAGGTCCGCAACAGCTGCAGCCGTGGGAGGCCATCGGCAAGAGGTGGGGCGGGGAGGTGATCATGGGAAAGCTCCTTCGGGTCGGTGGGATGCGGCGATACTGCTCTCGAGCGTATACCCCCCCGGGGTATATTTTCAAGGGGGGGGAGGGAACGGCCCTCACGCGGGACAGGGTGTGGTCACCGCGCAGCCTCCTCACTGTCGGGAGGGGACAGCGGGAGGCGGAGGGCAAACACCGCTCCGCGACCGGGTCCGGGGGAGGTGGCGGTGAGAGTGCCGCCGTGGGCCTCGATCAATGCCTTGGAGATGGTCAGACCGATACCGGCCCCGCCGTCGTCCCGGCTGCGGGCGGCATCCCCCCGATAGAAGCGTTCGAAGATGTGTCCGAGCTGGTCAGGTGGGATGCCCTCGCCGTCATCGGCGACGTGGATGAGCGCGGTGGACGCCCCCTGCTGGTGGACGCTGATCCGGACATGCCCGCCGGCCGGGGTGTGCCGTAGCGCGTTCGACAGGAGATTGCTCATCACCTGGCCGAAGCGTTGCCGGTCCACGAGCACCCGGGCGGTGTCCGTAATGGTCTCGACCTGTAAATCGACGCCTTTGTCAGCATAAGCTTCCCCCGCGGCAGCAGCAGCGGTATGGAGCAGATCCCCGAGCCCTTCCTCCGCCAGGTCCAAATCGATCCGGTGTTCCTGGGCCCGGGAGACATCGTCGATGTCTTCCATCAACCGGGTCAGGCGGGTGAGTTGGTCAGCCATGATCGTGTGGGTGGCATTATTCCAGTCCACGACCCCGTCCTGGAGACCATCGAGGTAGACCGTGAGCACCGATAAGGGGGTGCCCATTTCGTGGGCCAGATCAGAGAGCATCTGGCGGCGGACCTGTTCGGTGTGTTCCAGCCGGTCGGCCATGGTGTTGAAGGCATGCGCCAGGGTGGCGACCTCGGGGCCTGCTTCTCCGGCGGGCACGCGGATACGGGAGTTGCCGGCCGTCAGGCTGGTAGCGGCGCGGGTGAGATCCTGCAGGGGGGTGCGCAGGCGACGCGATAACCACAGGCTGGCCAGCAGGGCGCTGATCAAGGCGGTGGGCAGGGCGACGGCCAGGGTGATCAGGTTGGCGTCCCGGTAGGCCTGCTCGGCATGGAACAGCTCCAGCGAGGGGTCCTCCGGGCCGGTCATCAACATATGATCATGGAACAGGGTCGGGCCCACCATCGTGGCCACGGTCACGGCCACCAGCAGGCTAATCACCACGATCAGCACCTGGGCGGTCAGGAAGCGGAAGGTCAGGCCGGGCCCGTGATTCATGGCTGCCCCACCCGGTAGCCCACGCCACGCACGGTGTCGATAAACCCCCGGCCCCGGGTGTCGGTGCCGAGCTTGCGACGCAAGTTGCCGATATGGACATCGACGATGCGTTCATCACCGACCCACGTGGTGTCCCAGACCTCGGTGACCAGGTCGCGGCGGGTCAGCACCTGGCCGGGGCGCAGGGCCAGGGCAACCAGCAGCTCGAACTCCGTGCGGGTGAGTTCCACGGTCGTCTCCCCCACCTGCACCCGATGGGCGACAGGGTCAAGGAAGAGGTCACCAACGATCAAGGGGGTGGTCACCTGCGGTGGGGTGGTGCTGGTGCGCGGGCGGCGCAGCACCGCATGCACCCGGGTCACCAGTTCCCGGATACTAAAAGGTTTGGTGATGTAGTCATCCGCCCCCAGGGTCAAACCGCTGATCTTGTCGTCCTCGCTGCCACGCGCGGTGAGCATGAGGATGTAGCAGTCCGAGAAGGTGCGGATCCGTCGACACACCTCCAGACCGTCGAGTTCGGGCAGCCCCAGATCCAGCACCACAACATCGGGGGAAAAGCGACGGGCCTCGTCCACCGCCTGGGTGCCGGTGTGCGCCTGGCGGGTATCGAAACCGGCCCGGATGAGGTAGGAGGCCACCATCTGAGCCAGGGGTTGTTCATCATCGACGACCAGCACCCGCCTCGGGGGCGTGGCGGTGGTCGGTGTGCGGTCAGCCATAGACCCCAGCATCGCTCCGGCCAGGAGGGAATGCCACCCTCGCTCAGTGCCCGGCGGGGAATCTTCATCGAATCTTCAAACATCACCCTTCGACCGCCGTCACCCCTGTGCCCCACCCCGGGCCGGCGGCATCGCCTCCCCTGGTCGGTTCAGCAGGCGCCACCAGGGATTTCACTGCCTGCATCGCATACCCGGGGTGGGTAGAAGGACATCGCCCACGGCTGTGGGGTGGTGTCTCGGTGGTGACCCAGCCCACCGAATTCACCCCCTTTTCGCCCTGTTATAAGGCTGTGAACAGGGTTTTTGATTTCTAGTCCGTCAGGCATCCGTGCAAGATGAAGGTATGGCATCAGCCTTGAGGCGGTGTCTTCTCACGGTCTTACCACGATCCAAGGAGATTGACGTGAAAAAACGAGCAGCGATCGCAACCGTCGCCCTTGCCCTCGTCCTCGCGGGGTGTTCGGCCGCCGACCCGGAACCCACCGCCAACGAGACGGTGTCCCAGGATACATTCCTGACTACCCATGGCCTGGCCGACATGGACGCGGTGGAGATCATTGATCACCTCGACCGGCAGAAGGTCAATGAGCGTCCCACGGATCTGATCGCCTCGGTGCGTGCCGATGAACTGCTGCTCTCGAGTGATGACCAGGAGGTCGTGGTCGATCTTCCCGACAATCAGACGTATGTCTCGATCGCACCCTATCTCACCTCCACCCACGACTGCTTCTACCACAGCCTCACGACCTGCCAGGGGGAACTCGCCAATGAGGATATCCAGGTCACGATCACCGATGAGGCGACCGGTGAGGTGCTGGTGGACGAGACGACAACCACCTTCGACAACGGGTTTATTGGCTTCTGGCTTCCCGATGATGTCACCGGCCTGATTGAGGTCAGCTACCAGGGGCGTACCGGCACCGCGGAATTTTCCACCACCGACGACGGTGCAACCTGTGTCACAGACCTGCGCCTGACGTGATGGCGCAGTCGGCGATCGGCCAGCAGTTCGCCGACGCCGCCGAGGGGGGGCACGGTGGGTCAGGGGGTGTCCCCCGAGTAGTGGACACCCCTGGCGCGTCATGAGCGCATCCGGCTCCGACGCTACCCCGGCAACCGTCGGACCGTGCACGTGCACGCATGTGCGCAGCCGAAGGTGAAGAAAAGCGCAAAGACACCACCGAATCAGGCTGGATAACGTGGTTGTCTACACCTTGAGGGTGGGGGAGAAGGGCAAGAGCGGGCGCACACGGCCACCAGTGCCTATTGTGGGAAATATGATCGACCTGCTCGTGAGCTCCCCGCTGCTGACCCTCATCGTGACGATGGCACTCGGCACCCTGGTCGGCGCAATCCCTTTCGGCCCCCTTAAATTTGGGCCGGCTGGCGCACTGTTTGTCGGGCTCGCGATCGGTGCCCTCGACCCGCGTCTCGGTAGCGACCTCGACCTCGTGGAGTCGCTCGGCTTGGCGCTCTTCGTGTACACGATCGGTATCGCCTCGGGCGCATCGTTCTTCAGGCAGCTCAGGGCACAAGGATCACTGCTCGTGGGTGGGGTGCTGCTCCTCGGGGTCCAAGCGGCACTGTCGATTGCGGCGGGTTACCTTTTCGGTTTTGGCGGCCCGATGGCAGCCGGCATGTTCGCCGGTTCCGGAGCGGCGACGCCAGCGCTCAGTAGCGCGAGTGCGATCGTGCCCGGGGAGACTGCTCCTGCGGTGGGCTTCGCGATCGCGTATCCGCTCGCCGTCGTTCTCGGCATGCTCATTATTCCGCCGATCACGCGCTCGAAAATGAGCGGGAAAAACGATCCGTCGTCAGTGTCCGCAACGGACCTTCTCGACATCACCGTCGAGGTCGAGCGCACGATGAAGATCAGCAAGATCCCCGGAATTGCCTCACTGCCGGGCAAGGCCGGCGGCGACCTCCGGATTTCTTACCTGCAGCGCGGCGACGAGATTCGCGTTGCTCACCCTTCGGAATCTCTGCACGCGGGGGACCGGGTCCTCATGGTCGGCGTGCCCGCCGCGGTCCACGAGGCCGCAAAGCTCCTCGGGCGCGAAAGCGATACCCACCTCGCGAACGACCGTACGAAGGTCAACTTCCGCCGCTTCATCGTCTCGAACCCGCAGCTCGCTGGTCGCACAGTTGCCGATCTTCACGTGCCCACGCGTTTCGACTCGATCATCACGCGCGTGCGCCGCGGTGATACGGATATGCTCGCCCACGCCGAAATGACCCTTCAGCTCGGCGACCGCGTGCGCGTTGTCATGCCGCACGATCGACGCAAGGAACTCACGGAGTTTTTCGGTGACTCCGAAACTCGCATCACCGAGGTTGATTTCTTGAGCCTCGGGCTCGGGGTTGCCCTCGGCATCATCGTGGGCTTCGTGTCGCTCTCTATCGGCGGGGCAAAGCTTGCGCTTGGGAGTGCGGCGGGCCCGCTCGTCGTAGGGCTCGTTCTCGGATATATGGGTCGCACAGGCCCGATCGTGTGGACTCTGCCCACGAGTGCAAACCTCACCATTAGGCAATTTGGTCTCTTCATGTTCCTGGCATCCGTCGGACTCAAAAGCGGCCATGCCTTCGCCGGGACCGCGTTCTCCGTGACGGGTGTCCTCGTGGGGATCGCGACCTTGCTGACCCTCGGCATTGCACTGCTCGCCCTGTGGGGAGTGGGGGCCGCACTCGGTCTCAGCGCGGCCCGAACCGCGGGTGCCGTCGCAGGTTACGTGGGCCAACCGGTGTTGCTCAATCACGTGAAATCGTTCGTGAACGATGAGCGAACCGACCCCGGCTATTCGGCGATGTTCGCTGCCGGGATGATCGCCAAAATTCTGTTTGCTCAAGTGATCGTGCTCCTCTAAGGCATTTTTGCGCCTTCGCACACCGCCCCTCCAGCCCCGGCGCGTAGGTTCATCCCATGATTCCATTTCTCGAGATCATGAACGCGCACAAAAAGATCATGGTGAAGCCCGAGGACGCGCTCGCAGGTCGCGATGACTACCCCTTTCCGCTCTCGCGCGACCACCTCGTACTCGGCACCGACATGCTCGGCGAAGGGGCGCCGGAAGGATCTGGCGAACTGCTCCTCGCCGGCGGCTGCTTCTGGGGTATCGAACGCATCATGTGGCAGATCCCGGGCGTGTGGACTACCGCGGCCGTGTATGCCGGTGGATACACGCCCCACCCCACCTACGAAGAGGTGTGTTCGGCTAAGACCGGTCACGCCGAGGCCGTGAAGGTGATCTACGAGGATGAGCATGCGCTCCTGCGTGTGCTCACCGAGTTCTGGCAACAGCACGACCCGACGACCGAGAACCGCCAGGGCAACGACATCGGAACGCAATACCGAAGCGCGATCTTCTGGACTGATCCGGCGCAAGAGCGCGTCGTTCGCTCCTCCCTCAATGCGTACCAGGAAGCGCTCACCGCCGCCGATCGCGGCACCATCTCAACCGCGGTAGCGCCGCTGAGCGAGGCGGGTGCCGGCACCTACTACTACGCCGAGCCCGAGCACCAGCAGTACCTCGCGAAAAACCCAGCCGGCTACTGCAATCACGGCTTTAATGGCGTCGCGTGTTCCCTCGAGGGCGCCGTTTAAGAGTCGATGGCCTCCCGGGCGCGCCGCAACGCTTCACGCTCGGTGACGCCAAGTTGGCGGGCGAGGGTCTGCACATCACGAAATTCAGGTCCGACGGTGGCCACGGAACCGTCGGACCGCACCGACACCTTGACGGCCACTTCCACGCCCTCAATCTCGACTTTCTCAAACCTGCGCGTAAGAATGCGCCGGTCGAGCGGGGCGTACCGCACGCCGAGTGAGCCGGTGAGGTCGAGGAGGAGGTCGGCGAGGCGAATCTCCTCGCCCTCACGGGCGAGCGCGTGAACGGTTACGGCGGGGCGGCCGTGCTTCATGATGATGGGCGTGAGCCAGCAGTCGAGCGCGCCGGCCTCGAGCATCGAGTCGATGATGCCGGGCCACAGGCGAGGATCGGCGTCGTCGACGTTGGCTTCGAGCTGGATGACTCGCGCGGGCGTCTCGTGGGCGTCACGCATGCGGATAGCTTTCCCCGAGAAAGATGCGCACGACGTTGGGGCGTCCCGGCGTGTCTTTTGTTCCGGCGCCGATGCCGACGGCGCGCGTCACCATGCCCGGCATGGGGCCGTAGCTCGTCGCGAGGCCGCGCATGAGGGCAACGCCCGTGGGGGTTGCGAGTTCGCCGATGCCTGGGGCGACGCCCGACGGGGGCGCGGCCGCCGCGTGCGGGCCGCCCGCGGCGTGCTCGGGCAGCGGGTGTTCGTGATCGTGCTGGTGACCGTGCTCGTGACCGTGCTCGTGATCGTGCGCATGAGGGTGCGAGTGGGCATGGCCGTGGTCGTGACCGTGCGGGCGGGGAGGCAAAAGGTCGCCGGCGACCGTCGGCCACCCCTCGGCGAGGTAAGCCGTTGCGGGAACCGGCACCGGAATATCACCGTGAGCGGCGCGGATGCGGCCCGAGCCGACGGCGATCGTGCTGCCCGTAGCCTCACCGATCCCGAGTTGGCGCCACGCCTCGCATGCGCCGATGACGTCGGCGATCGAATCGAGTGCGCCGACCTCGTGGAAGTGGACATCCTCGGGATCGATGCCGTGAGCGCGGCCCTCCGCTTTGGCGAGCATGCCAAAGACGCGCAGACCGAGGTCGATCGTGCGTTCGGGGACTGCCCCTCGTGCACTCTCGAGCATGTCGCGGATCGAGGTCCACGTGCGGTGCGGCGGGTTTTCGACGAGCAGTTCGACGTCTACTTTGAGGCTTCGCTGCCCGCAGCGGTCAACGGTGCGTTTCGCGAGCTTTACGGAGCCGGGGATGAGGACATCGAGCACGGATTGGACGCGCTCGAGGTCCGCTCCCGCGTCGATGAGGGCTCCAAGCAGCATGTCGCCCGCGATCCCTGCGGTTGCGTCGATCCATGCGATCGAGCCGGAGGGGGAATCAATGTGGAGGTCGTCGCTATGTCCCATGGCAACCGATTGTAATCCGCGCGATAATGGGCAATATGAGCGAACGAGTTGATCACGTGAAGCCCATTCCCGCATCTTTGGTGAGCGCCGCCGCTCGCATCGGCGGCCCCGACGAGACGCTCACCGACGAGCAGATTTCGAGATTTGTCGCCGAGCAACTCGCGACAGCCGATCTCGACGGCAAGCGCGTGTGCGTGATCATTCCCGACGGCACCCGCTCCGTGCCGCTTCCTCGCGTGATGCCCGCCGTTCACGACGCGCTCAAGAACCGCGCTTCGCACATCACGGTGCTCATTGCGCTCGGCACGCACGCCGCAATGAGCGAAGAGAGCATCGAGCGGATGCTCGGCGCCGAGCGCGGAAAGCTCAAAGACGCGTACCCCGCGTTCGAGATCCGCAACCACGAATGGGACAACGACGAGGAGATCGCCGACCTCGGTGAGATCGGTGCCGACACGATCGCCGAGCTCACGGGCGGGCTTCTCACGGATGTTCCCATGCGCGTGAACATCAATCGCCACGTCGTCGAAGCGGACGTCAACCTTATCGTCGGCCCCGTGTTTCCCCACGAAGTCGTGGGATTCTCAGGCGGCAATAAATACTTCTTCCCCGGCTGCTCCGTGCACGACGTCATCGACATCTCGCACTGGGTGGGGGCGCTCATCACGGCGAGCCGCATCATCGGTGCGCTTGGCATCACACCCGTGCGAGAGCTCATCGACGCGGCAAGTGCACGCATCGAGACGACCAAATACTGCCTCGCGATGGTCGTGCGCTCCGCGAGCAGCGACCTCCACGCGATGAGCTTCGGCAGCCCCGAGAGCGCGTGGGCCGCGTGCGCGCAGATCTCGGCTCACACGCACATCCGCTACGTCGAAAAACCGTACAAGCGGATCGTCGCGATCATGCCGGAGATGTACGAGGACATCTGGACGGGGGCAAAGGGCTTTTACAAGCTCGAGCCGGTGTGTGCCGACGGTGGCCAGGTCATCATCTATGCCCCGCACATCACCGAGGTTGCCGCCATGCATCCGGGCCTTCGCGACATCGGCTACCACAACATCGAGTACTTCACGAAGCAGTGGGACCGCTTCAAGAACCACCCGTGGGGCGAACTCGCCCACTCGACGCACGTCACGGGCCTTGGCACGTACGACCCCGAGACTGGCGAGGAAAACAACCGCGTGCGCCGCGCATTTGCGACGCAGATCCCGCCCGAAGTGTGCGAAGAGTACAACGTCGAGTACGTCGATCCAGCGTCACTCGATCTCGAGGAGCTTCGCCGCGACCCCGACACCCTCGTCGTCGATCACGCTGGTGAGGTGCTCCATCGCCTCGCGAGTGAGCGGCAGGCCCTGTGAGCGTGCACGAAAGCCCGCTCCCCACCCACCTTGCCTCGCGCGCCGACGCCGCCATGCGCGAGCTCGCCCAGCATGAGCGTGTCGGCATCGCCTATTCCGGGGGAGTCGACTCCGCGACCCTCGCCGCGCTCGCACTGCGCGCCCTCGGGCCCGATCGAGTCGTGGCACTCCTCGGCGTCTCACCCTCGCTTGCGCGGCGAGAGCGCCGGATCGCGCACGAGGTCGCAGACGACATCGGGGTGCAGGTTCACGAGATAGAGACGCACGAGGGAGAGCGCCCCGAGTACGTGGCAAACGGCGTGGACCGGTGTTTCTTCTGCAAGGACGAACTTTTCACGCGGATCGATAGCGAGCTCCTCGATGAGCTTCGCCTCGACGCCGTGGCCTACGGCGAAAACGCCGACGATGCGAAGCGGCCCGACCGCCCAGGCGCCAGCGCCGCAACGAACCATGCGGTGCTCAGGCCCCTCGCGAGCGCCGGCCTCACCAAAAGCGATGTGCGCGAACTTGCCCGCGCCCTCAGTGTCCCCGTCGCCAACAAACCCGCAGCGCCGTGCCTCGCTTCGCGCATTCCCCACGGCGAGGAGGTCACGCCCGCGAAACTCCGCCAGGTCGAGGACCTCGAGGATGCTGTTTTTGACCTCGGCTTCAGCGATTGCCGCGCGCGCCACCACGGCCGCGTCGCCCGCCTCGAATTGCCGCGAAACGAGCTCGCCCGCGCCGTGGAACCGGAGGTGCGGGCCGCCCTGGTCGCTGCCGGTAAAGCTGCAGGATTCGCCTACGTGAGTCTCGACCTCGACGGCCTCCAGTCGGGCGCGTTTACCCTCAGCATCATGAACGCGAAGGGAACGCTATGAGCGCGCACAAGGGGGCCGACGCCTCCCTCGCCAGCATCGCTAACCTCGATTTTGACCGCGCTAGCCGGCGCGGCGCACCCGAGGCGATTCTGTGCGACGCGAAAAGCACCGATCAGCTCGTGCGCATTGCCCGCGCGATCCGGCAGCGTTCACGCGACACGGGGACGGCGCCCGCGCTTGCCACCCTCTTCACTCGCCTCGACACCGATAAAGCCGCCGCACTTGGCGAAGAATTGCCAGGTTTCTTCTTTGACGAAGAAGCGTCGATAGGGGCGTGGCCGGCGTCGGAACCGACCCCCACCGGCGGGCTCGTGACCATCGCTTGTGCCGGCACGAGTGACCTCCCCGTCGCGCGCGAGGCGGAGCTGACCGCACGCTACCTGGGCCGGCCGACGCGGTTCATTCCCGATATTGGGATCGCGGGCCTACACCGGCTCCTTGAACGCTTGCCTGAGCTGCGTGAATCGGCGTGCATCATCGCCGTTGCGGGCATGGACGGAGCACTTCCCACCGTGATCGCCGGCCAGGTCGCGTGCCCCGTCGTCGCTCTGCCCACGTCCGTGGGCTACGGCGTTGCCGCCGGAGGCATCAGCGCAGCCCTCACGATGCTCTCGGCATGTGCGCCCGGCATCGGGGTCGTCAACATCGACAACGGATACGGCGCGGGGCACCTCGCCGCGCAAATTGCACGGTGGGTGCCCCGCGATACCGAGTAGCGAGTGCGCGCACTCGCTAGATGAGCACTCCGAACACGCCCGGCAGGAACAACGTGATCTGCGGGATGAACATGACGAGCAAAAGCCCGATCATGAGCGCGATAAAGAACGGCACGAGCGCCTTGATGACGGGTTCAACGCGCACCCCACCCACTTTCGAACCCACGAACAGCACATTGCCTACGGGTGGCGTGATCGTGCCGATGCACAGGTTGTACGTGATCATGAGACCGAAGTGGATCGGATCCACGCCAAGCTTTTCAGCGATAGGCAGGAAGATCGGCGTGAAGATCAGGATCGCGGGGGTGGGATCCATGAAAGTACCGACGATAAGCAGAACTGTCATCATGATGAGCAAGATGACAATCTTCGAATCGGCTAGGGATAGCAGTGCGTGCGCGACCGTCTCGGGGATCGTCGCGTAGCTGAGCGCCCAGCCGAGCGCAGAGGAAACCGAAACGAGCAACATGACCACTGCTGTCGTGCGGGCCGAGGCCGCAAGGATTCCCGGCAGGTCTTTGAGGTGTAGCTCCCGGTAAATGAGGCCGAGCACGAAACAGTAAGCGACCGCGATCACCGCAGACTCCGTTGCCGTGAAAATGCCGGCAAGCAAACCGCCCACGACAATCACGATCATCAGGATCGCGGGCAGGGCCCTCACAAGCGTCATACAGGCCACTGCAAAAGGAACGCGCTCTTCGGCGCCCCGCAATTCGGTGCGTCGCCGCGCGGCAAGAAGCACAACGGCGATGCACGCGAGCACCCACACGATCCCGGGACCGTAGCCCGCAACAAATAGCGCGGCGACCGATGTCGACGATACGAGGGAGTACACGATCAAGGTGTTCGACGGCGGGATGAGCATGCCCGACGGTGCAGAGGCCACATTGACGGCCGCAGCGAAAGCCGGGTCATACCCTTCGCGGCGCTGACGAGGATTCATCGTCGTACCAACGGCAGCTGCCGACGCCACGGCGGCCCCCGAAACCGAACCGAAAAGCGCATTCGCGACCACATTCGTGTGTGCGAGGGAGCCCGGCAAACGGCCCACGAGAACTTTTGCCGCATCGATCAGGCGCGTGGCAATACCGCCACTATTCATAAGGTTGCCGGCGAGAACGAAGAACGGGATTGCGAGCAACGTGAACGAACTCGAACCCGTAAACATTCGCTGCGCCGCAACGAACACAGCGGAGTCGGCATCCAGCACAGCGATCAGCGCAATCACCGACGGCAATCCGATAGCGACGGCGATAGGAGCGCCAATGAGAATGAGAAAAGCGATGCCAAGAACGAGAATCGAACCGGCGAGCATTGCGGGATCCACGGCTCACACCTCCGTCGTGTCGATCGAGCCACCGACGCTTCGGTGCGCTGAATGGGGGCCCGCATCTGCGCTCTGACGAGGAATCGCAGGGGCGGGGATGCCGTCGGAAGCCTGGGGCTCGAGCGATGCGAGCACACCGTGCTTTGACGCGTCAATGAGGTCCATGATGGCTACGACAACGACGATCACGCCGCACACGGGAAGCGCGAGGTACATGTGGCCGATCGTGACCGGCAATCCTGGAATCGTCTGGGTCCACGTCAGCCCTACGCCGCGGATGCCGCCCCACACGAGGCCGAGTCCGGCGAAGAGTGCGATCGCGACCTCCACCAGAACCGCGAGAATCTTTTGCACGGCGGGCGGTGCAAGGCGAGACACGATATCGACGGCCACGTGCCCGCGCTCCGCAAACACGAACGCCATCGAGAACAACGTGAGCCACACGAGCATGTACTGCGCGACGGTTGTTGACCAAGTCGAGGGCTGGCCGAGGAGTTGGCGTGCGATCACCTGCCACAACACCACGAGGACGAGCACCGCGAAGATGGCGATGCTGATCCACTTGAGAACCTCGATGATGCAGCGGCGAACTGAGGATGTAGGAGCATTGGTTCGGGTAGGGGCGCTTGCGGTACTCACTTCGACGCTCCCTTCGCTGATTGGTGTTCGCGGATTTTCGTATAGAGCTCTTCATCCTCGGAGTTCGAGAGGAACTGTTCGGCCACCGAGTCGATTGCCGGGCCGAACGCCGAGGGATCGATCTCGTGGATTGTCGAGCCGGCTTCTTTCATCGTGTCGATGGCCTTTTCGGTCTCGGTGTTCCAGAGCTCAACGAAATAGTCTTGCGCTTTGGTGAAGCAGCTCAGGAATGCTTCGCGATCCTGAACACTCATCTTCGTGAGCGTGTTTTCGCCGGCGACGATGTAGTCGAGACCCACGAGGTGGTTCGTGAGCGTGAAGTGCTTCGCGACCTCATAGTGGCGCTGCTTCACGTAGCTAATCTCATTGTTTTCCGCGCCATCGAGCACGCCTGCCTGGAGGGCGGTATACACCTCGCCGTAGGCCATCGGCGTGGGGGAGGCCCCCATTGCACGCATGAGCGCGATGAAAACATCGGACTCCTGTACGCGGATCTTCTTGCCTTTGAGGTCGTCAGGGGAAGCGACGGGAGTATTCGTGTACAGGTGACGTGATCCCTGTGTAAAACCGCCAAGGACACGGATGTTCTTTGACTCCACAAGTGACTCGAAGAGCTCGCCCACGATCGACTCGTCCTTGAGAACAGCCGCCTGATGGTCGCTATCGGTAAAGACGCCGGGCAGGTTGAGTGGGCGGAAACGAAGAGACAGGTTTTCCATCTGAGGGCTTGAAATGGCGGCCATATCCACGGCGCCATCGGCCACGAGCTGAACGACTTCCTGCTGGGCACCGAGGCTCTCGTTCGCATACACTCGCGCGCCCCAACGGCCATTCGTGGCTTCTTCAAGAAGTTCACTGAATTTCGTGAGCGCGATGTAGCTCGGGTGCGTTTCCGTTTGATTGAGGGATATGGAAAGAACGTGATCTGTGCTCACGCTACCTTCCGCCCCTCCGCACGCCGCAAGCATGCTGGCTGCGCCGGCTGCTGCTGCAAAGCCGAGAACAGACCGCCGAGAAACGGCGAGGGAGGGGCGACGGTGACGTCCATCCACCCCTGTAAAAGGGTGCATTGAAGCCATATAAATCTCCTTTGATTTCACACGCTGCTCGTTGGCTAACAGCTATAGAAGCCCCATCGCGCCCGGCAGCCATAGCGAAAGCACGGGCACGAAGGTGACGATGAGCAGCATGAGGAATAGTGCCGCGAGGTACGGCAGGAGCCTCGGGATGACCTTCTCGATCGTCGTGCCCGCGAGGCTCGTGCCGATGAAGAGCACCGAGCCGACGGGCGGGGTCATCGTGCCGATGCACATGTTGAACACGAGCACCACGCCGAAGTGGACCGGATCCATGCCGATGCCCTCCGCGATAGGCAGGAAGATCGGCGTGAAGATGAGGATCGCGGGCGTGATGTCCATGAACGTGCCAACGACGATGAGGACGATGTTGATGAGCAGGAGAATCACGATCGGGTTATCGGAAACACCGAGGAGAAGATCGCTGATCGCCTGCGGCATGCCCGTGTAGGCCATGACCCAACTCATCGCCGAGCTCGCGGCGATCAGCAGGAGGATCACGCCGGTCGTGCCGATCGTGCGGGCCATGACCGCCTTTATGTCGCTCCACGTGAGGCTGCGGTACAGGAGCGAGAGGATGAGGCAGTACGCGACGGCGATGCCCGCCCCTTCGGTCGCGGTGAAGATGCCCGCGACGATGCCACCGACGACGATGACGATGAGCAGAAGCGCCGGAATGGCTTCGAGGATGGTTTTACCGGCCTGCGCGGCGCTCACATGTCCCGAGGTCGGGTACTTTTTGCGGATCGCATACACGAGCGCAACCGCGATCACGGTCAGGCCCATGAGGATGCCCGGCACCGCACCGGCCATGAACAGCGCCGCGATGGACGTGCCGCCCGCGATCATCGAGTACACGATGAAGGCCGTGGTCGGAGGAATGAGCAGGCCCGAGGGGGCCGACGCGATATTCGCTGCTGCGGTGAACGCGGGGTCGTAGCCGCGCTCGCGCTGCTGCTTACTCATGGTGCCGCCGATTGCGGCTGCCGCGGCGACCGCCGAACCGGAAAGGGCGCCGAACAGCATGTTGCCCACGATGTTCGTGTGCACGAGCGAGCCCGGAACACGGCCCGTGACGAGTTCTGCGAGCGAGATGAGGCGCTTGGCGATACCGCCGTTGTTCATGATGTTGCCCGCAAGAATGAACAGTGGGATTGCGAGCAGCGTGAACGACTCGAGGCCCGTGTTCATCTTCTGCATGACGACGAAGATGGCCTGGTCGGGCGGCAGAATCATGAGGATGCTCGCGAACGCGGCAACGGAAATGCCAATGGCGATGGGCACGCCAACCGCGAGCAGGAGGAAGAAGGTGCCAAACAGGAGCAGGGTGACCGTCATGGTGCTCATGCGCGGGCCTCCTTAGTCTCGGTGCGGATATCTGCGGCGGCTTCGGCCACGAGCGTCTCGTCGTCGGCGCCAAGGTCGGTGTCGGGCAGGGTTTCACCCGTGAAGTCCTCCCAGAGGTTGATGATCTGGGCAAGCACCATGAAGAGCCCGCCGACGGGGGCCGCGCCATAGGAGAGGCCACGGGGGATCTGGAGGATCGCGGATGGCGCATCGAGGGAGACGAGCGTGAGCTGCGTGCCGCCCCACACGATCACGATCGCCGCAAAGGCGAGCGCGAGTGCGTCGACGAGGATCATGACGATCCGCTTTCCAACCTCGGGGAGGCGGTCGCGGAAGAATACGAGAGCCATGTGCTTGCGGTTGACGAACGCGTATGCGCCGCACAGGAAGCAGGCCCACATGAGCGAAACGGTGACGAGCTCCTCGGTCCAATCGGCAGGATCGGAAAGAACGTAGCGCGTGAACACCTGAATGATCACGAGGAGCGCCATGGCGGCGAGTAGAACGCCGGCGATCACGAACAGGGCGAGAGTGATGCCCTTCTTGAGCTTGAGCATGGTGTCGTACATGGCCCTTACGCCCCCTTGCGTGCGTGCTCAATGGCGTCGAGCACGGTGCTCACGCCGTCGTACTTGTCAACAAATTCGGGAACGATGCCCGAGGTAAGCTCGCGGAACGACTTGCGGTCCACGTCCTTCACAAATGTGACTCCCATGGCCTCAGCATCCGTGATGGCCGTGGTGATCGCCTCACTCCAAATGGTCTTGTGCTTCTCGGTCGAGGCGATGGCCGCTTCGCTGAGGACTTTTTGGTGGTCCGCATCGAGGAGCTTCCACGTTGCCTCACTGAACGAGAGGACGTCGGGAATCATGGTGTGCTCGGTGTAGGTAAAGACCTTCGCGACCTCGCCGTGCGCGGAGTCGGTAAGGGCAGTCTCATTCGATTCGGCGCCGTCCACGAGACCCGTTTGGAGGCCCGTGTAGATCTCGCCGAACGGCAGGATGAGCGGTGTGCCGCCGAGCTTGCTGATGAGTTCGGTTTGGGAACGGAAGTTCTGCACGCGGATCTTGAAGCCGCGCAGGTCTTCTGGCGTTTCGATCGCCTTGTCGACCGTGTAAAACGACCGCGCCCCCGATGTGTAGTAGGTGAGCGTGCGAAAACCGTCCTCCGTGCTCGAATCGAAGAAGGTGCGCATATCGCCCGAGTCCATCGCGCGGTAGTAGTGTTCTTCGTCATCGAAGAGGAACGGCAGGCCAAAGGCGTTGTATCCGGAGGAGTACGGGGCGATCGACGGCGCCGCGCAGCGCACGATGTCCACGACACCGCGGCTCAGCTGTTCGATCGACTCGGTCTCGCTTCCGAGTACGCCGTTGCCGAACACCTCGATGCCGATGTCTCCGTTCGAGCGTTTTTCGACCTCGTCAACGAAGATTTCGAGGGCCTTCGAGGTGGGGTGTTTGTCGCCCAGCGTGTGGGCCATGCGCAGTTTGACCTTGCCGTCCTTCGTGAACTTTCCGGATGAGCATCCGGCGAGCGCAGCGGCGGACAGCGCGGCGGCCCCGAGGCCGAGCGCCGATCGTCGTGTCATGCGACGAGTCATGTTGCCTCCTTGCAACGGTCGAGGGGAGGGGATTTACATGCCGATCATGTCGAATTGTTCGAACGAGACCACGATCGTGTGTTCGCTCGAATCCCATGGGGTTTTAATGCGGACGGTGGACGTTTCGAGATCGTAGAGCCACACGGTGGCCTGCGAGTCGAAGTCGCTCGGGTGCAGGGCGTGCGGGATCTGCTCGCCGTCGATGCTCACCCAGAAGGGTGCCTGGCCGTGGGAAATGGCCTGGAGTTCGAGCGTCGTGATGCGGGTGTCGAGGTCTCCTTCGTGGGTGAAGGTATAGACGGCTCGGTCACCGGCGGTCATGGTCACTGTTGTCGAAGAATAACGCCCGCGCGTGTAGTCCATGCTCACGCCGTCGTCTTCATAGAGCGTGAACTGGCCGTCGCGTCCCGGCGCGGTGACGAGTGTGAGGGCGTCGACCGTTTCGGTCGACACGCTCATGTGGTCCTCGCTTGCGAGCGGGACCATGCCACCTTCACGCACGAACGTGGGGATCGAGGCGAGCGTGACGGGGATGTCGTAGCTGCGCCCACCTTCGTAGCGTTCGCGGGTGGCAAGGTCGTAGAACGTTTCGTTCGCGGGGAACGTGACGGTTTTCGAGTCGGCGCCCTTGTCGACGACGTTCGCGATGAACAGCGAATCGCCGAGCATGTAGTTCACGCTCTCGTCCCACACCGCGGGATCGTGCTGGAAGGCACTCACGAGCGGTTCCGCGATTGGAAGTCCCGTGCGGTGCGCGCGCTCCATGAGCGAGTACAGGTACGGGAACAGGCGGTAGCGCAGTTGGATCGCCTCTCGCACGAGAGGAGTGAGGCTCGGGTACATCCACGGCTCTGTCACCGTGTTGTCGCTGTTGACGGAGTGGATCGAGAAGCGCGGCTGGAAGATACCGTTTTGAACCCACCGCACGAACAGTTCCCCCTCGGGCGCGGGGCCGTGGAAGCCACCGATATCGCCGCCCTGGTTAGCAACGCCCGACAAGCTCATGCCGAGCATTGTCGCGATGTTGCCCTTGAGGGTTTCCCAGCACGTGTGGTTATCGCCCGACCACGTTTGCGCGAATCGCTGGATTCCCGCGTAGCCCGCGCGGCACACGATGAAGGGGCGCGCGTTCGGGTGTGCTTTTCCGATCGCGTCGGCGGTCAGCGAGCACATAATGTTTGCCATGATCGAGCGCGCCTCGGCGAGGGGAGCACCGTAGCCGTCAAAATCGCAGCGGGCATCCTCGTCAACGATCGAGTCATACTCGCAGTTATCGTTCCAAATCGACGCCGTGCCGAAGTCGAGCATGTTCTCGGTGAGGTCTTTTTCCCAGCGCTCGCGGGCCTTGGGGTTCGTGAAGTCAACGAGGTGGCCGGGGCCGCCCCACCAGCGCGCGGGTGCCGGCTCATCCGACTCGGAGGCGCGCACGAACACGCCGTCCTCGATCAGCTCGGGCATGCGCGGGTGGACGTTCAGCACGCCGGGCTTCACGTTCGGGGAGACGACAATGCCGCGCCGCTTCGACTCGGCGAAAAACGCGGCCGGGTCCTTGAAGCGTTCCGTGTTCCACGTGAGCACGCAGCGTTTGAGGCCCTCGTCGGTCTCCTGCTGGCAATAGCCCGAGGAGAGCTGGAAGCCGTCCATCGGGATGTTTTCACGCCGCGCGTGATCGTAGAAGTTGAGGATCGCGTCGTCTGCATCCTTGGGCAGCTCGGGGTAGTACATCGAGCTGCCGAGGTAGCCGAGGGCGGCGGCGGGGAGCATCGCCGAGGTTCCCGTGAGGAGCGTGTAGCGAGTCACGACCTCGCGCACGCTCGGGCCGGCAATGAGGAAAAGATCAATATCTCCGCCGTCGGTGCGGTAGGTCGAATGGGCAGGCCAGTAGTTGGAGTGGGAGCGGCCCATGTCAAAATCGCACGCGAACGTGTTGTGGTAGAAGTATCCGACGGCTGCCCCGCTCACCTCGTTCGCCTTGATGTAGAACGGGATGTGCTTATAGAGGGAATCGGCCCTCTCAGCGTCGTAGCCGAGGCAGTCCTGGGCGCGCATCGTCATGAACGATTTCGCCTTGTTGAACTCGCCGGTTTTTTCGCCGAATCCGTAGAAGTGGTCGCCCGCGGCAATTTCGCTCGTGTGGATGCGCCGCTGATTGCGATCGAGCCGGTACCCGCGATCGATGAGATCGGCGTGGAGGAGGGAACCGTCGGAATCGTAAACCCGGAGGCGGAAGGGCTCCCGGTCTATCTCGATCCTCAAGCGCTCCCCTCGCACGGTCACGGTGGGGGAGTCGGGGTCGTTCTCGAGGGAGAGGGGGGAGGGTTCGAGTCGGGTGCGTTTGGCGCCCATGTAGTCGTCGAGTTCATCGCGCCAGGCCGTGGTGACGAGGCTGTAGGACGCCTCGCGGAATGCGCCGTCATCGGTAAAGCCCGCGCGGATGCGAAGAATCTCGGGTGTGACGGCAAGCAGACGGATGGGGGTGGCATCCGTATGGAGGGTGACGGTGGCTCCTTCCTGTGTGCTGGAAAGGAGCGTGGTGGCGTATCGCATCTTCGGGATCCCTAGTCGCGGCGGCATCGTTGATTCCTGACTCGATCAGGGTTGCACATATCGCGGCGTTGTGCAACCGGTTGCCGTCGCTCTGGCCTCGGGGGTAGTCTCGACGTGACTGCACAGGACAACGACGTCGTCGAGAGCTCAAAATGCCAAACGAACACCCCGCACCACCGCGCCGCACACCCGCGCGTCGCGTCACGATCTACGACATCGCGAAGCACGTGGGAGTCAGCGCCTCTACCGCTTCGCGTGCCCTTCACAAACCCGGCCGCGTCAGCAAAGCCACCGAAGAGCGCGTCAAGGAGGCAGCGGCAACGCTCGGCTACCGCGCAAACCCCGCCGCTCGTGCCCTTCCCACGGGCCGCACTGGAACCATCGCACTGCTCGTTGCCGACATCACGAACCCCGTGTCATTCGAGATCGTTCGCGGCGCCGAACGCGAGGCAGAAAAGGACGGCTACGTACTTGTCACGTCCGAGTTTCGCGAGGACCACGTGAAGGAAGCCTCGCGTGCCCGCTCCCTCGCGCCTTCGGTTGACGGTTTCGTTCTCGCCAGCTCCCGTTTGGACGACGAAGCGATTGCGACAGTCGCGGCTCTCAATCCCGTGGTCACGATCAATCGCGAGTCGCCGTCGGCCTTTTCGGTGCTTGCCGATCACGAGCCGGCCCTGCGAGAACTCGTGCGAATCCTCGCCGCAGAGGGGCACGACCGCCTCTGCTACCTTGGGGGCCCCGCGAGCTCGTGGACGAACGCGAAGCGTTGGGCGGTCATCGAAGCCGCTGCCCGCGACGAGCAGATTGAGGCCCTCACGATCGGCCCGAACCGCCCCACCCGCGAAGCGGGGCAGCGCGCTCTCGACGCGGTGCGGGATACGGGTGCGAGCGCCGTGATCGCCTACAACGACATCATGGCGATTGGCCTGCTCACCGCCGCACGAGACGCTGGCCTTCGCATCCCCGAGGACTTCTCGATCGCCGGCATCGACGACATTTTCGGCTCCGACTTCACCTGCCCACCGCTCACCACAATCGCCGCGCCGCTCGACGACATGGGCGCCGCGGCCATCCGCCACGTGCACGCCGCGCTCAGCGGCGAGCGCGATCGTGGAACCGATAGGTACCCCACGCAGCTACTCATGCGAGGCTCCGTCGGCCCCGCACCCCAACCGAAAGGGAGAAAGTGACAGTGACGCTCGACCTCAACCCCGACCGACTCTTTCCCGCCGACCCCGACACGCGCGCCCTCGCACGTGAAATCTATGCCGAGGTGAAGGACCTTCCAATCCTTTCCCCGCACGGACATGTGGACCCCCGCCTCCTTCTCGACAACGAGCCGTTCCCGGATCCCACCACCCTGTTCCTCACCTTCGACCACTATGTGTTCCGCATGCTCCACGCGAACGGCGTCGACCTCCGCGATGTGGGCGTGGGCACCGCCGATCCTGTCGATCCGCGCGAGGCCTGGCGGATTCTCTGCGCCAACTGGCACGTCCTCGAGGGAACCGCGAGCGGCTACTGGCTCACAGACGAATTTGTGTCGCTCTTCGGCATCGACGAGGAACCTAGCGCGCAAAGCGCCGATCGGCTCTACGACCAGATCTCCGAGAAACTGGCGACCGAAGAGTTCCGCCCGCGTGCCCTTTTCACGCGTTTCAAGATCGCCTTCCTCGCGACGACCGACGACCCCCTCGACGACCTTGAGGCCCACGCAGAACTCGCGCTACTCCACGAAGCGGGCGAGCTTTACGGGCGAGTGGTCCCGACCTGGCGCCCCGACCGTTTTCTCGACCCGAACAAGCCGGGCTTTACCGAGGCCGCAACGGCGCTCGCGGACAGCGTGGGAGGTGACCCGCGCTCGCTTGCGGACTACCTGCGCGCCCTCAAGGCCTCGCGCGAACGCTTCATCAAGGCCGGCGCGATCTCGGCCGACCACGGCGTGCCGACCCCGTACACGATCGACCTCGACGATGACGCGCTGGAAGCGCTCCTCGCGAAAGCGGTCGATGGGACGGCGAGCGAGGCCGAGAAGCGTGACTTTACGGGCGCGATGCTCGTGCGCTGCGCCCAGATGAGTGTCGAGGACGGCCTCGTCATGACGCTGCACCCGAGCGTGTTCCGCAACCATTCGACGGCGACGTTCGAGCGGTTCGGTCCCGACACGGGCCACGACATTCCCGAGCAGGTCGAATATACGCGCAACATTCGCCCGCTTCTCGAAAAGGTGGGGCTTGAGGAGGGCTTCCACCTCGTGCTTTTCGGTATCGACGAAACGATGTATTCGCGCGAGGTGGCCCCGCTCGCGGGCTTTTATCCGAGCGTGTTCATCGGTGCCCCCTGGTGGTTCATCGATGCCCCCGACGCGATCATTCGCTTCCGTTCGGCGATTACCGAAACCGCGGGATTCACGCGGGGTTCCGGTTTCATCGACGATACGCGCGCATTCCTCTCCATTCCTACGCGCCACGACATGGCGCGCCGCTGCGACGCGGCGTTCCTCGCGCGCTACGTCATGGAGGGGCGCCTTCCCAAGTCGAGCGCGCTACGGATCATCCGCGAGCTCACGGTTGACCAGCCCGCGCGAGTCTTCAAACTCGAATCGATGCTTTCGAAGGGAGAGAAGTGATGACTGTTCTCAGCCGCGACGCCGATCTCACTGCCAAGGGCGGCCTCGAGCCGCGCCCCGTGCGCATTGTCCACTTGGGCCTCGGAGCGTTCTTCCGCGCCCATCAGGCGTGGTACACGAGCGAGGTGGATGACGACGGCGAATGGGGATTCTCCGCCTACACGGGCCGTAGCCCCCGCGCCGCAGAGGAACTCTCGGCCCAGGACTGCCTGTACACGCTCATCGTGCGCGGGGCCGAAGGCGATGATGCGCAGGTCATGTCGGTCATTTCCGAGGCGCACGCGGCGAACGACCTCGAAGGTTTGTGCGCAGACCTACGCTCGCCCGACGTCTCGCTCGTGACCCTCACCGTCACCGAGGCCGGGTACGGCACCGACGCGAAGGGTGCGCTCGACCGCGCCAACGACGCGGTCAAGGCGGATTTGAAAGCGCTTGAGGAGTATGCCGCGGGCACGGCCGGCGAATTGGAATCCGACGCCCGCCTACCCAAGCTCGAGACCGCCCTCGCGCGTCTCGTGCTCGGCCTCGACGCGCGCCGCCGCTCGGGAGCCGGCGCGATCACGATCGTGCCGTGCGACAACCTCCCCGGCAACGGCCCGCTCACGCGCGGCGTGATCGATGAATACGCGGCGTGCCTTGGCGCCGAGGCCGCGACGTGGATCAAGGACAACGTGTCGGTGACTTCGACCTCGATCGACCGGATCACCCCGAAGGCGACGGACGCCGATCGGGCAACGGCGAAGGAGCTCACGGGCTTCGAGGACGCCTCGCCGGTCGTCACCGAGCCATTTGCCTCGTGGATTATCGAGGGCGAGTTCGTGGGTGACCGGCCCGCCTGGGAAAGGGCCGGTGCGATTTTCACGGATGACCTTGAGCCATACGAAAACCGCAAGCTGTGGCTCCTCAACGGTGCGCACACTCTGCTCGCGAATGCCGCCGTGAATCGCGGCTACGAGACCGTCGCCGAGGCTATCGGCGATCGCGAGGTCCGTGCCGAGGTTGAGACGCTGTGGGACGAGGCCACGCGGTATCTCCCGGGCGAGGTCGAGGCCGCCGCCTACCGTGAGGCGCTCCTCGAGCGGTTCGAGAACCCCAACATCAAGCACTTGCTCTCGCAGATCGGCAATGATTCGCTCGCGAAGCTGCGCATCCGCATCCTCCCCATCACCCTCAGGGAGCTCGCGGCGGGGCGTGAAGCCGCAGGGGCCGTGCCCGCAATAGCCGGGTGGATTCGCCGCCAGCGCGATGGCGTAGCCTCGCCCGATGCGCAGCAAAGCGCGATCGATGGGACCGCGGCGAAAGCGGGGGAGGGCGGCATCGAGCGTGCCCTCATCGCACTGCTCGAGCCGGAGCTACTCGAGTACCCGAACTTTGTGGAGCGCGTGCTCGAGGCAGTCTAGGCTCTGCGCACTAGCAGGCCTCGGCGATAATCGCGACGCGGCTGCCACCGGCCCGCGTGGCGATAAGCGTCGCCGCGTGCGGTGCGCGCCGATCAAGCTTGAGCTCGCTCCTGAGCCTTGCCGGATCGATATCCATGCCGCGCTTTTTCACCTCGAGCGTGCCCACCTCGAGTTCGCGCAGCCTCGCCGCGATCTTCTTGGTCGTGAACGGCATGACCTCGCGCACGCGAAACGCCCGCGCGAGAGGCGAATCGAGAGCAGCTTGCGAGGCATCATCGCTGCTCAGGTAGGCAATCGAGTCGTCAATCGTGTGCGCGCCAAGCTTTCGCGCGAGCGTCCCCAGAAGGCCCGCGCGAATCACCGCGCCATCGGGCTCCCACAGGTACGCGCAAATCGAGCCCACGGGAGGGTTGCGCAGCTCGGCCTCGTCACTCGAATCGGGCACGAGTTGGGCTGAGCGAGCGTCGGAACCGAGCACGAGGGCTGAGCGCGCGATCACGGCGCCCTCGGCGAGGGCGCCGGCGGGTCCGACGGTTGCCTCGCTCGGTACCGCGAGCGCACCCTTGCCGACGCGCCTGGCGAGCGGACCGAAATACATGCATGCCTCGAGAACCTGGCCGCGCCAACTGACCCACTGCGTCTCCGTGCCCGGCACGAGGTGCTCGTGATCGATTGCGGGGGCGAGCTTTGCGCCCACCGCGCCAACTTCATCGGCTACCGCGCGAACGAAGGAGAGCGGCGGCGTGGCCTCCTCGGGGTCGTGAATGCGCGTCGTGCGACCACGGCGGCTCTGACGGCGTGCGGGGTCGAACCACGCGCCGTCGAGGTGTGAAAAATCGACGTCCTCGGCCCGGCCAAGCGTGATGCGCGCATTCGGGAAGGGGCGCACGTTCACCGTTGCGAGTGCCGCCGTTTCCTCATCGCAGTCCACGCCCAGAACCTCGAGGCCGAGGGCCGCCTTTGCGATCGTGTCGCCCCCGAGTCCGCAGCCAAGATCGGCTACGCGCCGGACTTGGGCGTCGCGAAACCGCGCGGCGTGATGAGCCGCCACCTCGAGCCGCGTGGCCTGCTCGAGCCCGTGCGCAGTGAACAGCATGCTCGAGGCGAAATCGCCAAACTTGTCGCGCGCCTTGGCGCGCAGACGTGACTGGGTGAGGGCCGCCGCGATGAGTTCGGGACAGTGGCCTTCGCCGCGCAATCGCTGCGAGAGCGCAAGAGAGCCCTCCTCGGAATACTTGGGAAGCGAGTCGAGGAGGGCCATACCCTCGGGCGTGAGGAGCTGCGAAAGACCGGAAAGACTCATGCCCTCAAGGCTACGCGACGGACTACTTGAGCGAGCCCGCGCTCAAACCACCAACGATGCGGCGCTGGAACACGAGCACCATGATGATGAGAGGAACCGTCACGATCACGCCCGCCGCCATCTTCGTGCCGTAGGGAGTGTCGAACTGCGAAATGCCCGTGAACTTCGAGATTGCGACGTTCGCGGTCTGCATCGCGGGGTCGTTGACCATCGTGAGAGCGATGAGGAACTCGTTCCACGCGGCGATGAAGGTGATGATCGCCGTCGTGAAGATGCCCGGTGTCGCGAGCGGGAGGATGACCCTCACGAACGCGCCGATACGGGTGGTGCCATCGACCATCGCTGCCTGTTCGAGCTCCACGGGAAGCTGCCGGAAGAACGCGTTGAGGTTCCACACGGCAAGGGGGAGCGCGAAACTAATCGTTGGCAGGATCATCGCCTGGTAGGTGTTGATCCAGTTGATCGGCGCCCAGTCGTAACCGCCGCTGAACAGCTTCAAGAGGGGAACAACGAGCGTGATTACGGGGAACATCGACGTCGCGACGATCGCGAACATCACGAGGACCTTGCCCCAGAAGTTGAGGCGTGCAAGCGCGTACGCGCCCGCGGTCCCGAGCAACAACACGAGGAGGGTGGTACCGCCCGCGACAACAAGCGAGTTGAGAAGTGCTCGACCAAAATTATTTGCTGGGTCGAACACAGCCTTGAAGTTTTCGAACGAGATCGGATTCGGGATCAGATCGGTCGATCGGCCCATGCTCGGCAGTCGCAAGGAGCTCACGAGCATCCAGTAGAACGGCGCGAGGCAGTACACGAGGATGAACGCGACCCCGAGACCGACGATGATCTTCGCGCCAGTGTTGCCCTTGTGCTTCTTGGGCGTGACGGGCGTGCGCGGCGTCTCGTTTTCGGATGCGGTGTGGGTGGCGGCGGTGCTCACGGCATGCTCCCCTCGGTCACGGTGGTGTTTTTACTGGCACGCAGGCTCGGACGCTTCTTGTTTTTCTTCGGCTTCTTCTTGGCGCTTTCACCGAGTACATCGGCCCCAAGCACCTTGATGAAGACGAAGGCTACGAGGCAGATGTAGCAGAACAGCACAATCGAGTATGACGACGCCATGCCGTAGTTGGTCTTGGTTGCGGCATCTTGCGCAAGCATCGAGAGGGTCTGGCCGGACTCGAGCCTGCCGAGGAGCACATATGGAAGATCGAACATGCGCATCGCATCGAGCATGCGGAACAAAACGGCCACGACGAGCACGGGGCGGATCATGGGAAGCGTAATGCGCCAGAAGGTTTGCCAGCGATTCGCACCATCAACCTTTGCCGCCTCGTAAACCTGCTCATCGATCGTCTGGAGCCCCGCGAGGGTCAACAGGCCAATGTACGGGGCGGTCTTCCAAATATCGGCGATGAGCACCGCGGCCTTCGCTTGCCACCCCTCGGTTGTCCACAGCACCTGGTGCTGGATCAGCTTGTTCGCGATGCCGTTCGCGTCAAAAATGAGCTGCCACATGAGGGCCGAGACAACCGTCGGAATGGCCCACGGGACGAGAATCGACGCGCGGATAAGGCCCGTGGCACGCATCGCGCGGGCCATGATGAGTGCCATAGCAACGCCGAGAACGGTCTCGATACTGACGCCAATAATCGTGAAGAGCGTGGTGTTCCAGAAAGCATTCCAGAACCCGGCGCCCGCGCCGACTGACGTGAAGGCGTCCATGTAGTTCTGGAGCCCGACGAACGTGTCCCCCTGCTGAATGAAGCCCGTTTCGGGGTCGATCCCGCCGCCGGTGACGAAGAACGACTGCCACACGGAGAGTACGAGAGGGAAGCCCACGACGATCGCCAAGAGGACAAGCGTGGGCAAGAGAAGTAGATAGGCGAGGCGACCTTCGCCTTTCGAGATGTCGGAGCGAGACATGCAGCGTTCCCTTCAAAGGGTTGAAAGCGGATCGGGCCCGCGGCACCGTGATGAGCGCCGCGGACCCGATTCATAGCGTTTAGGCCTGAAGTTCCTCGAGGGTCTTCTGAAGAGCATCGAGCGATTCGTCGACTTCCTTCGAGCCGGAAAGCACGTCATAAGCGGCTTCCTGAATCGCCTGCGTCACATCGCCGTACTTGACGACCTGCGGTCGTGCAGTGCCGTTATCGACCGCAGCCTTGAGGGTCTGGTAGTACGGGTACTTCTCGAGCACCTCAGGGTCTTCATACACGGCGGCGTGGGCGGGTGCCTCGCCGGTAGCGAGAGCCTGGGCCTTCTGCTGTTCCTCACTGGCGAGGAACGAAATAAAGTCGATCGCGGTGCCTCTGTTCTTCGCGAAGGCAGAAATCCCGTAATTGAGACCACCGAGCGCGGTTGCACCGGTGTTGCTACCGATGCCCGGGACCGGGCAGGCATCGAACTTGCCGTTGACCTTCGACGAGCCATCGTCAGCGTTCGCGAGGTTCCACACGTACGGCCAGTTCTGGAGGAAGGCAAGGCGACCGTCCTGGAAGGCCTGTCGGCTTTCCTCTTCCTTGTAGGTGAGGGCCTCTTCGGGGATGAACTTCTTGTCGAAGCCGTCCTTGGCTGCCTTGAGGCCAGCCTTTGCCTCATCGGAGTTCGCCTGGGGCTTGCCTTCCTTGTCGAACAGGTCTTTGCCCGCGGACTTCGCGAGACCCGTGAACTGCACCGTGAGGCCCTCGTACTTCGAGTATTGCGAGCCGAAACCGAGGGTGTCCTTGCCCTCTTCGGTTCCGCGAATTGCGTCGATCATCTGGTACATCTCCTCGAAACTCTTGGGCGGCTCGTTCGAGCCCGCCGCCTGGAGGAGGTCCTTGCGGTAGAAGAGGAGCTGGGCGTTCGTCGTGTAGGGCACGGCGTAGAGCTTGTCGAAGTACTTGCCTGTCTCGACGGTCGAGGGAAGAAGCGCATCCAGGTCGAACTTGTCTTCGGGAAGCTCGACCACCCACTGTTGGGCAGCGAACTCGGCCGTCCACACGACGTCGAGGCCGAGCACGGTGTAGGCATCGGACTTCGCCTGCGCGTTGTTGATGAGCTGCGAGCGCTGCTCGTCAGCCGATTCGGGAAGCTCAATGAGCGTCACCTTTTCATCGGGGTGCTTGTCGTTCCACTGCTTGATGAATTCCTGGAACTTACCGGTGTTGTCTTTACCGCGCACGACGCTGATCGGGCCGCGCTCCTCGAAATCGGCCTTGGCAGCGCCGCCGCCTTTCGAATTGTCATTGGAACACGCAGCGAGACCGGCGACAGCAGCACCAGCTGCGGTGGCCGCGAGGACTGAACGACGGGTGGGGTTAAACATTGGGGATCCTTCCACTCTTATCCGAAAGCAGCGTTGCATCCGGGCCCGGGCAACGTCACTCCGGGTGTGGTCCCATTGTAGGGTACGTGAGGCATGCATCACGCATCGGCCAACCACCACTGGCGCGTTCGCGAGCGTGTACGTTGGTGAGCAATGATCCCGCTGCCACGAAAGATGTCGATATGCACGTGAGCCTCGACGAATGGCGCGCGCGAGTGATCGCACTCGCCGCCCTCGCCCCTGACCGCACCGAAGACGCCCCGCTCGCAGGGGCACTTGGCAGGAGGCTCGCCGAACCCCTGACCGCCCGCATCCCCGCCCCGCAGTTCCGTATGAGCGCGATGGATGGGTTCGCCGTGAGTACGCGTGAACTCGGGCTGGGAGAGGGAGCGGCCGACGCTTGCCCCGCCGGGCTCGAGGTCACGTGTGACATCTCTGCTGGCAGGGCAGCCGTCGGAAAACGTAGCCCGGGAACTGCCGCGCGCATCATGACGGGCGGCCTGCTGCCCGATGACCTCGATGTCGTGATCCCCGTCGAGTTCACGGATGCCGATCCCACGGCGGATCGCGCCCCCGCGCGCATCACCCTCGCGATTGCCGAAGCCGACCGCGCCAAAGCGCTCGCGCCGGGTCGCCACGTGCGCGAGGTCGGCGAGGAGATTCCCGAAGGCGATGTGCTCGCGCGTTCCGGCGACATCGTGACCCCCGAGCTGATCGGGATCGCGCTCTCGGTGGGGGTGACGCATGCGCGTTTGACGCGGCCGCGCCGAGTCGCGATCGTCATGACGGGCGACGAACTCGTGACCGACCTGCACCCGGACACGGGAGCGCGCTGCGGCGCCGTGCTCGAATCGAACGGACCGATGCTCGAGGCGACATGCGCGCGCTTCGGCGCTGAGGCGAGCATCCATCACGTCGGTGACGATCCCGCAGAGCTCATTGGACTCGCGCGCTCCATCGCGCCGCGGCACGACCTCATCGTGACGACGGGCGGTGTCGGCTCTGGCGCGCGCGACGTCGTGAAAGCGGCGTTCGGCGAGGGCTTCGGCGCCACGCCGGGCCTCAATTGCTCCATCTTCGAACACCTCGCGATGCGCCCCGGGGGGCCACAAGGCGTGGGGCGACTGCCCGTCGACCATGCCGAAGGCAGCGCCACGATCCCCATGGTGCACCTTCCCGGAACCCCCGTCGGCGCCTTCACGGCGTTCCATGTCTTCGTCGCGCCACTGCTTGGCGCGCCCTCGCGGCCCATCACCCTCCCGCTCGAGAACGTGCGCCGCAAGGATCGCCCGCTCAAGGCCGGCGCCACCGTGAAACCCGCCCACCTCTCGATCGAGCACGGGCGCCTGATCGCGACCCAGTGCGAGGGGCCGCGCCTTCGCCCGTTCGCTGAAGCGAACGCCCTTCTCATTCTCGAGCGCGACCGCGCGCGCGTCCTCTCGCTCGGCGGCAGCATCGGTGCTCGATAGGCGATAATGGGCACGACCCCAAGTGAAGGAGACACACTCATGACCCCCAAGGCTGACGACCCGGCAATGATCGAAGCCCTTCAGCGTTTCATCGACGCTTCCGCAGAGGACTCCGGCTTCACCCCTGCCTTCACCGAGGACGACCGCGACCTCATCCTCTCGCTTACGGGCGTCGCCGCCCACACCGTCGTGCGCCCCGCGGGGCCCTTCGCGGCAATGGCGGTCGGCTACCTCGTGGGCAGCGGCCGCGCGAAAACGTGGGCCGACGCTCACGAACAGGTGAAACGCTTCGTACGCGCCTACATCGGCGATCCCGTCGAAGGCGACCAGTGACGCCCAACTTCGATACCGAAGGCGAAAAACCCATCTCTCTGCGCCCCGCGAGCGCACTGTGGATTCCCGCTCTCACGTGGGCGATCATCGCGTTCCTCCTCGCCGACGCCATCCTCAAAAACCGCTGGGACACCGTCCTCCAGTTCGGCCCGTGGCTCGCGCTCGCCGCCTCTCTCGTGTGGCTCGTCCTGTTCTCACCCGCGACCCTCGTCTACCAACGTGGCGTGGTCATCCGCAACGTTTTTCACGAGTACAGCGCCCCCTACGGCGCAATCGACCACATCGGCCTTGGCGCCATGGTCTCGATCCGTGCCCGCACAGAAAGTGGCACGACCCGCACCATTACCGCCTGGAACGCTCCGGGAATTGGGCGCGATAAACCCGCCGACGCCCACGTGCGCATCTCCGGTCGCGACCGGCGCGCGGGCCGCCAGCACATCGGCCCCGCCGAGCGCCTGCGCAACGACCAGGAACGCTCACCCTCGCGTGTTCTCGTGAGCGCGTGGGAGGCATGGCAGATCGCGCACCACAAGGATTCCGACGCCAGCTCGGCAATCGGGACTGTCCAGTCCCACGTGAGGATCATCCCCCTCGCGATCCCAGCCGCGTTCCTCATCCTCGGGGTGTTGACCGGGGCCCTCTAGCGTCGGCCCCCTCGATTGCGCGCATACGAAACGGGCCGGGCCTCGCCCTCCTCGAAAATTCGTGGAGAGCGAAACCCGGCCCGTAGCCAGAAAACCGATCAGGCCTTCTTGCCCACGGCCGTCCAGTCCGTCGTCTCGAACTGCGCAGCGCCAACGTTCACGAAGCCCTCGGTGAGGCCAATGATCGTCGGGGTCGCGTAGAACGGAAGAACCGTGTACGCGCCTGCCTGAACCTTCGAGAACTCGTTCGCGATCTCCTTGCGCTTCCCCTCATCGAGCTCCGAGTGAAGCTTCTTGTTGAGGTCGGTGAGTTCTGCGGGAGCAAAGCCCGTGAAGTTCTGGCCCGATCCTTCGAGGAACACGTTCGTGCCCGACTGCTCAGCGAAAAGCGTGCCGCGCCACCCAAAGGTCACAGCCGCAAAACGGCCAGGAACGACGTAGTCATCGAAGTACTTGTCGCTCGGAACGGTCTTCAGATCAACCTTGAAACCGATCGCGTTGAGGTTCGTCATGATCTGGCGAGCTCGATCCTCGTTCGACTTCGCCTCGGCCGGAATGAGGATCGAGAAGGCAAGGGGCTTGCCGTCCTTCTCATAAACATCTCCGTTCTTCTTGTAGCCAGCTTCCTCAAGAAGCTTCTGCGCTGCTTCCGGATCAAACTTGAGGCCACCGAAGGAATCCTCGTAGCCCTCCTGGCCGGGCATGTAAATGAAGTTGTCCACGAGAATCACGGGCGATTCGAGGGGCTCCATCACCGCACGCGCCACGGCGTTGCGGTCAATGCTGCGGAAGATCGCCTCGCGCACCTTCGCATCGCCAAGCGCGCCCTCGGCGCCGCCCACGTTAAGCGTGAGGTGCGACCACGAAAGACCGTTCGACTTCTGGATCACGGCATTCTTGCGGCCCTTCGCCTGGCCGTAGGTATCACCATCAGCGATCTCGATCATGTCGAGCTCGCCATTCACGAACGCCTGCGCCATGTTCTGCTGGGTCGTCACCTTGAAGATGATCGTTTCAAGCTTCGGAGCGCGGCCCCACCACTTGTCATTGCGCTTCACCGTGACCACGCCGCCGGTGGCATCAATGTTGTCGATCTTGAACGGGCCGCGCGTGAGGGGCGGTTCGCTCGAGAGACCGTTGAACGCCTCGGGCGTTGCAGTGATGGCCTTCGGCAAGCTCGGGTAGAGGTACACGTTCCAGAACGGGAACGTCTCCGCGTACTCGATCTCCGCCTCAAAGTCGTTGATCTTGCGGATCTCCTTGATCGAGCTCCAGCCGGTCGTCGAGGCCGTCTGGTAAGCCTCGTTCTCGCCGTTCTGCGCTTTCTGCTGAGAGATGAAGTCGTCTACCGTGACGGGCGTGCCATCGCTCCACACGGCTTTCTCGTTGTACTTCACGGTGACGATCTGCGGATCTTCGCTCGTGAGCTCGGCCGACGTCAAGTAATCGGGGTTGAGT
The DNA here is from genome assembly GCF_001807585.1 of Dermabacter sp. HMSC08H10. Taxonomy (NCBI): domain Bacteria; kingdom Bacillati; phylum Actinomycetota; class Actinomycetes; order Micrococcales; family Dermabacteraceae; genus Dermabacter; species Dermabacter sp. HMSC08H10. The sequence goes on along the minus strand of NZ_KV789428.1, from coordinate 42,198 downwards.
TCAACGCCGCCCTTTTCATCGGCCTTGAGCGGCGTCTCCGGCGAAACGGTCTCCATGATTGCGGAAACGGAAACCTCGTTGCCATCGATGTGGCTCTGGTTCCAGTTCGCGGGAATCTGAGGGATCGCCACGGTAAACGTGCCGCCATCGGCAACCTTGTCGTAGTCGGCGCGCTCCCACGCGGTCGAGGGGAGCTTCATCTGCTCCTCTACGGCTTTTTCGTTTGCAGCGCTTGCCTGCTTCGCGCGCTCTTCGGCGCTCTGCTGCGAGCACGCGGTGAGTGCTGCCGCGGCGCCAGTCAGGGCAGTGCCCTGAAGGAAGAGACGGCGGGTGCTTGTGAAAGCCATGATGGCCTTTCTCGAGAATGGTCGGGGGACTCTCTCGATCGTATCGTTGACGCTTCAGGAATTTCGACAAAAGTCCTGCTGAGAACCATCGTTGTGGGCCAAAGAACACTCATTGTGAACAAGAATGACCCCGCCTGGTTGCACGCGACCAGGCGGGGCCTTCGGTGGTGTGGTGAGTAAGTGCTTAGGCTACTTAGCCTTCCTTACCCGGCTCGTAACCAACGGCCGTGAAATCAACCGTCTCGAGCTGCGCGGAGCCGATATTCACGAGCCCCTCCTTGAGGCCGGTGATGTTGGGCGTCGCGTAGAACGGAAGCACGGTGTAGCTCTCGGCAACCTTCTTCGAGTACTCGTTCGCGATCTCGCGGCGCTTCGCCTTATCGAGCTCAGACTGGAGGCGCGTGTTGATCTCCGTGAGCTTCTCGTCTTTAAAGCCCGTGTAGTTCTGCTGCGAATCCGGCAGGTACGTGTTCGAACTCGAAAGTTCGGCAAGCAGGGTACCCACCCAGCTAAACGTCACGAAATCGAAGCTCTGCTTGAGGATGTAGTCGGTGAAGTACTTGTCGCTCGGAACGGTCTTCAGATCAATCTCGAAACCAGCCTGGTTGAGGTTCGTCATGATCTGGCGAGCGCGGTCCTCGTTCGACTTCGCCTCCGCAGGAATAATGATCGAGAACTTGAGCTTCTTGCCGTCCTTCTCGTACACCTTGCCGTTGAGCGTGTACCCCGCATCTTCGAGGATCTTCTTCGCGCCCTCCGTGTCGGCGTCAGGCGAAAGGTTGTCGCCGAACGAATCCTCGTAGCCCTCCTGACCAGGCATGTACACGTAATTGTTCTTGAGAACAATGGGTGCCTCGAGGGGCTCAACCACCGTGCGACCCACGGCGTTTCGGTCCACCGCGGCAAAGATAGCCTTGCGCACCTCAATGTCCTGAAGAATGCCCTCACCAGCGTTCACATTGAGCGTGAGGTGGGTCCACGTGAGACCATTCGAACGTTGAATCTGCGCGCCCTTGCGGCCCTTCGCCTGGCCGAGCGTGTCACCATCGGCGATGTCGATGACGTCGATTTCGCCATTGGCAAAGGCCTGCGGCATGTTCTGCTGAGTGGTGACCTTGAAAATAACCTTCTCAAGCTTCGGGGCGCGGCCCCACCACTTGTCGTTGCGCTCCATCGTGACGACACCGCCGTTTTGATCAACGCTCGTGATCTTAAACGGACCGCAGCCGGGAACAGGATCGTTCACATATCCCTTGTTGAAGGCTTCGGGGGTCTCGAAGAGCGCCTTCGGGCCACTCGGGTAGGTGAAGCTTAGCCAATCGGGGAACGGGTTCTTGTACTCGATTTCCGCGGTGAAGTCGTCCTTCGCGCGGACCTCCTTGATGGAGTCCCATCCCTGAGTTGTGACGGCCGCAAACTCTTCGTTTTCGCCGTTGCAGGCCTTCCACTCGGCGATGAGATCGTTCACGGTGACGGGCGAACCATCGTTATCCCATACGGCCTTTTGGTTGAACTTCACGGTGACGATCTGGGGATCTTCGCTCGTGATCTCGGCCGACTCGATGTAATCAGGATTCGGGCTCATCTGGCCTTTTTCATCGGCAATGATGTTTCTGGCGTTGCCCTTCCAGTTCGAGACGTTGGTTGTCGATACTTCGTTGCCGTCGATGTGGCTCGGGTTCCAGTTCGCCGGAATTTGCGTGATCGCAACTGAGAGCGTGCCACCCTCGGCAACCTGATCGTAATCCAGGCGCTTCCATGCGGTCGAAGGGAGCTTCTCTGCTTCCTTCGCAGCGGCATCATTCTTCTTCTTGTTTTCTTCCTTCTGCTCCTCGGCGCTCTTCTGCGAGCAGCCTGCGACGGCCGCGGCCACACCGGTGATAGCCGTGCCCTGGAGGAAAAGTCGGCGAGTACTCGTGATCTTCATGGTTCTCTCACTTCCTGTGTGAAACCGCGGCCCTTTTTAAGGGAAAAGGGGTTCTCGGGCCGCGGAAAAAGTTTCTACTGATCGTCGTCTAGACGCCAGGTCTCCTCGGCATGATGGCATTCCACCCGGGAGGCTCCGACCTGCGTGCCCTGAGGGTCCGCAGTCCGGCACAGGTTCTGCTGCTCTTCGCTGAGCATCCCGATCAGGGGGCATCGCGAAGCAAAGTTGCAGCCGATGATCTCTTCAGTGGGGCTTGGTTGATCCCCCTCAAGAAGAACTCGCGTACGGGCGCGCTCAAGCTTCGGATCCGGAACCGGAACCGCCGACATGAGAGCACGCGTGTAGGGATGCTTCGGGTTCTCAAAGACATCCTGGACGGGGCCGTATTCGACGATGCGGCCCAGATACATCACCGCAATGTTGTCGGCGATCTCGCGCACAATCGCGAGGTCGTGAGCCACGAAAAGGTAGCTCAAACCGAGTTCATCGCGGAGATCCTCGAGCAGGTTGATCACGCCGGCCTGAACGGACACGTCCAGAGCCGATACGGGCTCATCGAGCACGAGAAGCTTAGGTTCGGTGATGAGCGCGCGCGCAATGCCGATGCGCTGGCGCTGACCGCCGGAAAATTCGTGGGGATAGCGGTCTGCCATCTCCGGGTCGAGCCCAACGCGCTCAAGGAGCTCGTAGACGCGCTTGTAGCGTTCGTCTTTCGGCACCTTGTGCACGGTGAGGGGCTCGGCAATGATGTCGCCCACGGGCATGCGCGGGTCGACCGCAGCCATCGGATCCTGGAAGACGATCTGGACGTCCTTACGCAGAGCGAGGCGTTCCTTCTTGTTCTTGAGGGTCGAGACGTCGACCCCACTCACCTCGAGGGTTCCGTGCTGCGGCGCGACGAGTTCGAGGATTTCGAGGCTCGTCGTTGACTTACCCGAACCGGACTCACCCACGAGTCCGAGCGTCTGGCCCGGCTTGATCTCGAAGGACACGTTATCCACAGCCTTGACGACGCCAACCTGGCGACGGAACACAGCGCCCTTGTAGAGCGGGAAGTGGCGCTGGATCTCGGTCGCCTTGACGATGGGCTTGTCGTTCTCGTGGCTCTTAACCGCGCGCTCCACGTGCGGGGGGCGGGGGAAGATGTCCGACGGCTTGAGCGTTCCCGCCGCAATTTCCTTCGCGCGGTGGCACGCGACCTGTCGATCGCCGTCGCCGACGTGGGTCATGAGTTCGGGTTCTTCGGTGCGGCATAGATCGATCGCGGCCGGGCAACGGTCAGCGAACGGGCATCCAGGCTTGAGGTTGGCAAGGCTCGGCGGGCGACCTTCGAGCGGAACCAGGCGGTCCTTGCCAGCCGTCAGCATGTTCGGGACGGAGCGAAGCAGGCCCATGGTGTACGGCATGTGCGGCTCGGCAAAAATTTCGTCAACGCCGCCTTTTTCCACGAGCTTGCCCGCGTACATCACGGCAACGCGATCCACGTTACCGGCGACGACGCCGAGGTCGTGGGTAATGAGCACGACGGCGGCCCCCGTCACTTCCTTTGCCTTTTGAAGGACCTCGAGGATCTGCGCCTGAATCGTCACGTCGAGAGCTGTCGTCGGCTCGTCGGCGATGATGAGCTTCGGGTCGTTCGCCATCGCGATGGCGATCATGGCGCGCTGACGCATACCGCCCGAGAACTCATGCGGGAACGCCTTCACACGGCGCTCGGCGGCGGGGATGCCGACGATCTTCAGAAGCTCGATCGAGCGTGCACGCAGCGCCTGCGAACTCATATTCGAATTGTGCAGCGTGAGGGCCTCTTCGATTTGCTGGCCGATCGTATAGACCGGCGTGAGGGCACTCAGGGGATCCTGGAAGATCATCGAGATCTCGCGACCGCGAAGGTCGGAAAGCTGGCGGTCACTCTTGCGCAGGAGCGACTCTCCGCGGTAGGTGATTTCGCCCGTGATCTTCGCGGAAGTGGGAAGAAGGCCCATGACGGCCATCGAACTGACGGATTTACCCGAGCCCGATTCACCGACGATACCGAGGAACTCACCCTCGTTGACGTGGTAGTTCACGCCGCGTACGGCGCGAACATCGCCATTGGCGTTCGGGAAGGTGACCGTGAGGTCTTGGACGGAAAGAAGTGGTTCAGGCACGGTTGACCTCGCTCGTGGGATCGATTGCGTCGCGGAGTGCGTCACCGAGCAAGTTCACCGAGGTGAGCAGGGCGACGAGGAAAGCTGCGGGAATCACGAATAGCCACCAGCGGGTAAGAACCGCATTCTGGCCGTTCGCAATGAGCGTTCCAAGGGAGACGTCCGGCGGCTGAATGCCGAGGCCGAAGAAGCTCAGCGACGTTTCGGACAGGATTGCGCCGCTCACGCCGAGCGCCGCATCGATGATGAGAAGCGAGGCAACGTTCGGGATGATGTGGCGCGCGAGGATCGTGGTCGTGCCAACGCCCATGTAGCGCGCGGCCTTCACGTATTCGCGGTCTTTGAGGGACTTGGTCTGGTTCTTCACGATCTGCGCCATCACCATCCAGCCGAAGCCCGCGATGGCGACGACGATGACGATCCAGCTCACGTTCGACAGAAGCGGCGAAATGATCATGAGCACGTAGAACACGGGGAGCACGAGCAGGAGGTTAATGATCCAGTTGACGACGGTCTCAAGCTTGCCGCCGATGTAACCGGCGAGCGAGCCCACGAACGCCGCAATGAGCGTCGCGGCGGGCGCAGCAAGGAGCCCGATCAAGAGCGACTTGCGAAGCGCTTCAACCATCGAGGCGTAGAGATCCACGCCAATAGAGTCCGTACCGAACCAGTGCTGCCCGCTAGGCGGGGAGTTGTAGCTGTAGGCGTCGGTCTCGCCGAGCTCGTACACGTTCGGGATGTTGCCGAAGAGCGCGAACAGAACGATCGCGCCAAGAACGATCGCGCCAATCCAGAAGTTTGGCTTGCGCTTGAGGCGACGCCACACGAGAGCCCAGCGCGAAAGAGGCTTCTTTTGCGCTTTTTCCGCCTTGCGGCGGCGCTTGCCCTTCGGATCCGTCGCTGCGGTTTCCGCGAGTTCTTCTGTCGCGGGGACGGCTTCGGGAAGCTCGGTAGCTTCGTTGACGGGGGGAATCGGGTTGCTGGAGCTCATGGCGTCACACCCTCACTCGCGGATCAAGCGCCGCGTAAAGAACTTCGGAAAGCATCGAGGAGAACAGAATCACGATCGACGTGAAGCACACGTTGCCCGCGAGGGCGTTGACGTCGGATTGCTGAACCGCGTTGATGCCGTACTGGCCCATGCCCGCCCACGAGAAGATCATCTCGAGGAACGCGGCGCCCGCGACGAGCGTGCCGAAGGAGTAGGCGAAGTACGTCGACATGGGGATGAGCGCTACGCGCACACCGTGCTTGACAAGAGCGTGATTACGGGTTGCGCCCTTCGAGCGGGCCGTGCGAATGAAGTCGCTTCCGAGGACGTCAAGCATGATCGAGCGCTGGTAGCGCGAGTACCCGGCTGCACCGAAGGCGGCGAGGACGATGGTGGGAAGGATCAGGTGGTTGACACTGTCGAGAAAAGCGGTCATTCCACCCTGCGCGTGATACGTGGGGGTATACGAGCCGCTGAAGCGGATGAGCTGCGTGCCGAGTGCTTGGTTAAGCTTCGTGGCCACAACCATGAGTAGGAGGCCGCCCACGAAGGTCGGGGTCGAAATCAGCACGTACGAGGCATACGAGACAACCTGGTCTGAAAGCTTGTACTGGCGAACAGCGCCCCACACGCCGAGGATGACGCCGATAAGGGCCCCGAGGATTGCGCCAGCGATCAGGAGGCGCAGCGAAACGCCGGCGCGCATCGCCATCTGATCGATGACCCACTGTCCCGAGATGTCCTTGCCGAGCTTCTGGCTCCACGGCTTTACAACGATGTTCGAGAGCCACGTCCAGGTGCGCTGAAGGATCGGCACCTTGTCATTCATGTTCAACTCGTTGAGCGTCGCGTCGATTGAGGCCTCGGGAATTGGAGGATTCTGATTGAGCCAACGTCGGCGCGGATAGAAGAAGCTGCCGGCAGCGATGTAGGCGAACACGGTTGCCACAACGGTGAGGAACGCGTAGTTCACGAAACGGCGAAGGAGGTACTTTGTCACGAGAGTGCTCCGATCAGAGCGGTGAAACGCTCGCTGACTTCCCATGCACTCTGTGCGCGGCGCGAGGGGGCTGCGACGCGGCAGGCGCTGAGGGGGGTGGATATAAGGGTCACGCGTGCTTTCCTTATTTGCAGTCGGCGCCCGGGGGCGACGGGATCGGGTGCGTCCGGGGCGGGCGCGGGGATGCTCCAGAATAGGGCAGTTCAACGACCGTGGAGACGCTGACCGTATTGTGAACAGCGGCGTCACGGAAAGGTCATGAACTATTCACGGAACGGTTGAACTGTACCTCATGTGAGGTGGTTCACCGGACCATTGTGAAGGATTTTTCTACGCCTCCTTCGTTCAAGTCAAACTGTGAGACTAAAAAACATGGTTAATTATGCAGCCGGTGATTCGTCACGAGAGCTTAGTGGTGCCGATTATAGGCGCTACTCCCGGCACCTCAATCTCCCGGGTTTCACGCTGGAGACGCAGCAAAAGCTGAGGCAAGCCCGGGTTGTGGTCGTTGGGGCGGGAGGTCTTGGAGCGCCTATCCTGCAATATCTAGCCGCCGCTGGCGTTGGTCACATTACCGTTGCGGACCCTGATCGAGTGGATATTTCCAACCTACAGCGGCAAGTTATACATCCGGAGTCCGCCGTCGGAACACTGAAGACCTCTTCCGCCGCAGCGGCCGTCCGCGCACTCAACCCCACCGTCGACGTACGGGAAGTGCCCGAAGCGCTGACGCCGATCAATGTGCTTCAAGTTCTCGAGGGTCACGACCTTGTTCTTGACGGCACCGACAATTTCCCTACTCGCTACCTCGTGTCTGACGCCTGCGAAATCCTCAACCTGCCTCTGATCTGGGGGTCGATCCTTGCGTTCGACGGGCAAGTGGCTGCGTTCTATGGCGATTCAGGCCGTGGCGTCACCTATAGGGATGTCCACCCTCGCCCCCCGAAGCCAGGCGAGGTCCCTAGCTGCAGTGAGGCGGGGGTGCTGGGTCCGCTCGTAGGCGTCATCGGTTCAACAATGGCGATGGAGGCCCTCAAGGTCCTCACCGGGCTCGGCACCCCGCTCTATGGGTGCATTCAGCTCTATAACGCACTCACCGGCGACTGGTCGCGCATCGACGTTGCCCGTCGTCCGGGCCGCGCGCCCGTCGCCGAGCTCGAAGACCTCGTGGAGACGTGTGGGTTTCCCGCGGTCGAGTCACCCGGGGCGGCGCCGGTGCACGGGGAAGTCCTCTCGCCAGCTCAGGCGCGGCGAGCGGCTGCTTCCGGCCGGCTCCTCATCGACATCCGCGAAGAATCGGAAGCTGCAGCGGGCATGCTGCCTCATGCCGTCAATATCCCGCGGGCTGAACTCATGGAATTTGCGCGAGGGGAGCGGGCGGCCGTCGGACCCCTTCAAGGAGTCGATGGGCTGCGCGGCGCGATCGTGCACTGCGCGGGAGGGGCGCGTTCGGCAGCGGTGCAGGCCGAGCTTGCGGCGCTTGGGATCGAAGTGGCCGACATGGCGGGCGGCTACCTTGCTGCAACCCTGGGTGATTAGTGGCGTTGCGGCTGTGGAGGTGAGGGGCGCTGGTGTGGCTCGTGCTCCCCATCCCTTTGCTGCTCCGGTTCGCCCACCCCTTTTTTCGACCTAGAAAACTAACCCCAACGTTTGTGGGGGTATTCGCCGCGATACCGCCACAAACGTTGGGTACAGATTCGGGGTCTTGGGCCGCGGCGACCTGAACCATCGGAAGTTATCCACAATTTGGCAGGGGCGCTTTTTCGCAAGGCCGCCGGCGGCAAGACTTGCCGTATGAATCGACCTCCCTTGCCGCTGCCAAAGAAGCTTCCTCCGGTGTTTGTTTCGCGTGACCTCGCTGATCACGGGATCAGTCGAGACCGACTTCGGCGAAGCGACATCGCGACCCTCGGCCCCGGTCTATATGCCGATAGGAACCGGGACTTCACCGAGCCTGAACTCGCCCGGGCGCTTTGCGCGAAGTACTCGCACCTCGTGCTTTCGGGGGTGAATGCGGCGCGGGTGCATGAGATGCCGCTTCCGCCCCAGCTCTCGACGTGGGACCCCGCGGCGCCCATGAGCTTCACGACGTCGCTGAAGGACGCGCGGCCGCATCCCATGATTGACCTGCATTTTTCACGGGTTGAACCGCACGAAGTGCGCACTCTCCGGCGCGGGAACCACACGCTGCAAATCCTGTCTCGCGTGCGTACCTGGCTCGATCTCGCGTCGATCGTTCCGCTTGATTACCTCGTGGCCGCAGGCGACGCGCTTGTACGCGTGCCTCGCCCGAACCTCGAGATCGGGCGAACCGGCGCCTATGCAACCCTCGCAGAATTAGAAGCAGCAGTCGCCGCCTACCCAGGCCTTCCCGGAATTTGCCGCGCGCGAAAGGCACTCGAACTTATCAGGGTGGGATCCGATTCCGCACAGGAGAGTCGCGCACGGCTCGCAATGGTCTTCGCGGGGCTCAAAGAGCCGCGTCTCAATGTCCCAATTCTCGACGAGCATGGGCGCATCGTGTGCTCGCCAGATTTCTTTTGGGAAAGGGAGCGGGTTGTGGGGGAGTATGACGGCGACTACCACCGCACGCTCGACGCGATCGAACGGGATCGGACTAAGGACTTCATGTACGCGGATCGCGGCCTCGAAGTGTTTCGTCTCCATATCCGTGACCTGCCGCTACTTCCGCTCAACGCCCCCGATGATGTGGTGATGAGAGCGCTCGGGAATTCTCGCGCGGCAGCGGTTGCACAGAGAGCGTTGAGGCGCAGGACGAGAATCGCCTGCGGCCCAACGCGGTCATAGCAACGGTCGAGCAAGGTGGACAGGGACCGAATGGGAATCTGTACCCAACGTTTGCGGCGGTATAGCGCCGAAAAGCATCGCAAATGTTGGGTTTAGTTTCCTAGACCGAGGAGAGATGCCGGAGTGGGTGCGGAGGGGTACCAGAGAGGCTGCGGAGAGGGGTCGCCTGGAAGGCTGCGGAGAAGGGGTCGCCTGGAGGGGCCGCGGAGAGGCCTCGCCCGGGGGGGGAGACGGAGACCCCGCCCGGAGGGCTGCGGCGAGGGGGAGCCGCGAACGGGCTGGCCCTCAGCCGCCCGCGAATGGCGGCAGCACGTCCACCCTGATGGTGCCGCCCTCGCTTGCGACGAGGGGCGCCTTCGGGTCGTTCTCGCTCACCGCATTAACAAGGAAGCTGCAGCGGCCAAGTACCTCACCGGCGTCGGGCCCCGCCTCCGAAATAGCGCCTGACCGCAGCGCTTCGAGCAGGTCCCCGAGGGTCGTCCCTTCGAACTCGACCCGTTGCTCGCTCGTGCCGAAGGCGTGGGCCGCGCCGGCAAAAAAGCGAACGTCGGCGGTGGTTTTTTCAGTCATGCGTCTATCCTCCAATGGCGCTCATGGGCCGCTCGGGTTGAACAAAGTCGCTGCGTTCCATGCCGTGGCCAGCCTGCTTCCCCCATTGGGCGGCGCGCCAACGATCGGCGATAGCTTCGTCGCTCGCGCCGGAACGCATGAGGCCGAGGAGGTCCGTCTCGGTGTGCGAGAACAGGCACGTGCGCACGCGACCCTCGGCGGTAAGGCGCGTGCGGGTGCAGTCCGCGCAGAACGAGCGGGTAACGGAGGCGATGATTCCGACGGTTCCGAGCGCCTCAGTGCCCGGCCGCTCGCACGCTTCGACGAACGGCTCGCCGGGCGGTGGCGGTAGAACCCGCCGCACCGCGCGTGTGTCGGCGGGGGCGATGCCGCGATCCTTGAGCGCCTTGGCGATCGTGCCCGGCGCTCCCGGGCCCGCGACGCCTTCTCGCGGCCACACATCGAATTTTTCGGCGGGCGCCCCGCCGCGCACCTCGCGCACGGGGTGCAGAACGTAGTAGGGGCTGAGCAGCTGCCACACGTCGTCGGCGGTCACCATGCGCTCGCGGTTCCAGCGGCCGGCGCCATCGAGTGGCATGTATTCGATGAAGCGCAGTTCGAGGCCGCGCTCGAGGCACCACGCGAGGAGCTCGGCCGCTTCGTGCTCGTTCGCGCCGGGTTGGAGAACGGCGTTGATTTTGATGGGACTCAGCCCGGCTGCGCGTGCGGCCTCGATGCCCTCGAGGACGCGGTGGAGGAACGGGCGGCGAGTCATTGCCTCAAACGTTTCGGAATGCGCCGAATCAAGCGAAATGTTGATGCGGTCAAGGCCCGCAGCCACCAGTCCTTCGGCGCGTTTTTCGAGGCCGATCGCGTTGGTCGTGAGCGAGATGTCGGGCCGGGGATCGAGGGCGGCGACTTCGGCGATGATGTCGGCGAGGTCGTTTCGCGTGAGCGGCTCGCCGCCCGTGAAACGCACTTCCCGGATTCCGAGCTCCTCCACGCCGATGCGGACGAACCGCGCGACCTCTTCGACGCTCATGAGCTGCGGTTTCTTGAGGAATTGGAGGCCGGCCTCGGGCATGCAGTAGGTGCAGCGGAGGTTGCAGAAATCCGTGAGGGAGATGCGCAGGTCGCGCGCCGTACGCCCGAAGGTGTCGATGAGCGCGCCCGTTGCGGGGCGTCCTTCGGTCGAGGGCGCTTCCTCGATGGGGTCCATGGCGCGGGGCTTCGGCATCCCGAGATCGATCGACATGCTCTCCTTTACGGGGAACGACAAAGAGGTGTCACACCAGCTTAGGGGACTTTCGCGCGCTACCCTAGAGGCCCTGGCCACACGAGGAAGGAACACCACCTTGGAGCAAGACTCGCGCTTCGCGCCTGGTCGCATCCCTCTCGCCGAGCACCGGCGGAGCCTTCGGGAGCTCGTGGGCGCCGTGCTGGATTCGCCACACGCCCCGGGCGTGGCAACCGTCGGCCTCGAACGTGCCCGAGGCCGCACCCTCTCCCGAGACGTGACCTCGCCCGTGAATGTGCCTCCCGTCGCAAACTCGCAGATGGACGGCTTCGCGCTCAACGTTGAAAGCCTCGCCCCAACCCCCGACGGTGCCCCGATTACGCTTCCGCTCGGCCCTCTCATCGCGGCGGGCGACGAGCCCTCGACGCTCGAGCCGGGAACTGCCCGTCCCATCATGACGGGCGCCCCCATCCCTGTGGGCGCGAACGCCGTAATCCCCGTCGAAGAGACCGCGGTCGGTCGCTTCTCCCAGCGGACGAAGGAAGAATCCGACGTCGGCCAGCAACCGTCGGACCTCACGTTTGCCCTCGCCCCCGAGCACCGCACCGAGGGGCGTTTCGTGCGCCCCGCGGGAAGCGACACCGAGTGCGGCGACGTCGTCGCGCGGGCAGGCCAGGTGCTGACTGCGCGCCTGATTGGGCACCTCGCTTCTGTCGGTGTGGCCGAAGTGGAGGTGCGCGAGCGGCTACGCGCCGTTGTTGTTTCGACGGGAACTGAAGTGCGCGAGCCGGGGGAGCCGGAGCCGGAAGACTGGCGCATTTTTGATGCGAACTCCTTCCTCGTGGCTGCGGCGCTTGAAGACGCGGGGATTGAGGTGTGCGCCAGGCTTCGCGTTCCGGATGATCCGCGTGCGCTTCTCGATGACGTGGGTGAGGCATGCGAGAGTGCCCGAGCGCATCTTGTCGTGTCGACCGGCGGGGTGAGTGCGGGGGCCGTTGAGCCGATTCGCCAGGCAGCCCAGATGGAAGCCTCGCCGCTGCGCCTCGCGTTCGACAAGGTGGCGATGCAGCCGGGAGGGCCGCAGGGACTCGGTATTCTCGCGGCGGAGCATGGCGAGGTCGCGTGGATCGCGCTACCCGGCAACCCGGTTTCGGCGTACGTGAGCCTCGAGATGTTCGTTCGCGACGCCCTCGCAGCTCCGCCGCGCGCGCGTGTGCACCTGCCGGTGCGCACACAAACCGGCGCGAGCGAGTCGTCCCCGGAGGGGCTCGTGCAGGTTCGGCGCGCTCGGCTCAACTCTGACTCGACCGTGAAGCTCGTGGGCGGCCCCGGTTCGCATCTCGTGGGCGCGCTCGCCCTGAGCGATGCGCTCGTGCTTATTCCCCCGGAGGTCACGCGCGTGGCCGACGGCGACATTCATGAGGTGATGATTCTTCGATGACCAGTGTCAACAGTGGCGATAGCAGCCCCCTTACGCACGTGCGCTCCGACGGTTCGAGCCACATGGTCGATGTGTCGGGCAAAGCCGTCACGACCCGCGAAGCTGTCGCGAGCGCGACCCTGACGAGCCGCGCTGACGTGATCGACCGGGTTCTTTCGGGCGAGCTGCCGAAGGGGGAGGCGCTCAGCGTCGCCCGAGTTGCGGGCATCATGGCGGCCAAACGCACACACGAGCTGATCCCGCTGTGCCACCCGCTTCCCATTACCAAGGTCACCGTGGACTTCGCGCGGATCGCTCCCGAGGTGATCGAGGTTCGCGCGCGCGTCAAGACCGAGGGGAAGACGGGCGTCGAGATGGAAGCGCTCACGGCGGCGAGCGTTGCGGCGCTCACGGTGTACGACATGGTGAAGGCCGTCGATCACCTCGCGGTAATCGGCGACGTCAAGGTTCTCGCGAAGTCCGGGGGTAAGAGCGGCGATTGGGACCGTGCCGTCGCGCGCGGCGACAAGGGCGGTGCGCGGTGAATTGTGTGGGGGAGCGCGGCTGGTCGGCGTGCGTGATCGTCGCCTCGACGCGTGCGGCTCGCGGCGAATACGAGGACCTTACGGGGCCCGTACTCTCCGCGTGGCTTGAACGGTGCGGCTTTCGCGGGTGTGGCGTCACGGTGGTTCCGGATGGGCCCGACGTTGGCCGCGCCCTTGCAGATGCCATCTCCTCGGGAGTGGATCTCGCGATCACGACGGGAGGCACCGGCCTCACGCCGAGCGATGTCACGCCGGAACACACTCGCCCCCACCTCACGCGGGAGATCCCCGGGATTGCGGAAGCGTTGCGACTCAAGGGGCGCGAATCGACGCCGTACGCGGTAGTGAGCAGGGGGCTTGCCGGTTTCGCCGGTCGCACTCTCGTGGTGAATCTGCCCGGCTCCCGTGGTGGAGTGAAGGACGGTATGGCGGTGCTCGAGCCCATTGTCGAGCACGTGCTGCGCCAGCGCGATGGGGGAGGTCACGAATGAGCGAGGGGAAAGACGTGAAAGCAGTGCAGGATGAGCGCGATCCGCACCTCGGCGGCGTCGAGGACCGCGTGCGTCACGCGAGCGTGAGTGGCGAGCCGGTCGCCGTCGCTGACATGGTCCGTTGTGTCGAGGATCGGCGTTGCGGCGCGCTTGTGACCTTCGACGGGCTCGTGCGCGACCACGATGAGGGGCGCGGGGTTGTGCGTCTCGCCTACGAAGCGCACCCGAGCGCGAGCGAGGTCATGGTCGATGTGGTGCGCACGATCGCCGAGCGCTACCCGGATGTTCTCGTCGCCGCAAGCCACCGCCACGGTGCTCTTGAGGTGGGCGATTCGGCGCTCGTTGCTGCGGTCGCAGCTCCCCACCGGGCGCGTGCGTTCGAGGCGTGTGCGGATCTCGTGGATGAGGTGAAGGCGCGCGTTCCGATTTGGAAGGACCAGTATTTTTCCGACGGTACCCACGAATGGGTTGCCGCGATCGGCTGAGGAGCGTCCCGACCGTCGGTTTTTGGGCATGAATAAACGCCCGGCGCTGCTGCGCTCGTAGGAGCGGCGCGCGGGGCGTTCGGTAGGTGAGGTTGGGGGATTTAGCGGCCGAGACCGAGGGTTGTCGAGCCCTGGCTGCTTCGGGCCTGTGCGATTGCCGCGAAGTCGCCGCCAAGTCGGTTCTTGTGAACCGTGTTGTGTCTTTCGACGTCCTGTCCAACCATGTGATCGGCGAGGTTTTCGAAGGTCTTGAAGATTGAGCGGATGATGGTCATTTTGGGTGTGTCCTCACTACCGGTGGTACCTAATTTGTGCGCGAAAAGTGGCGGTAGAGCGCTCTCCACCGCTGGTTTCTCACGTGCTTCAATCTTATGAAGTGGACACTAAGTCGCGCTAGGGCGGATCGTGTGATACAGAACCCGGGTTCCGGTATGCCGGATATGTGACGTAAGAGCCACGGGCTTATGGGACCTAGGCCCCATTTTGACCCGAATCCCACCCCCCGAATTGCATAGGAGTTGTGGGGGTTTGCGCTCCGCGTAAAGCTGGCACTCAGCTTTGACGAGTGCTAACGGGCACACTAGTCTTGATCCGTTGGCAGTCTCAGCGTGAGAGTGCCAAAGGTGCGCCGGGTTGCTCGGCACCGCGACGACGAGCATCCCACCGTGGCACACCCGTCAACTTCACATTGATTAAAGAAGGAGTGAGGTCGCATGTCGGTCTCCATTAAGCCCCTCGAGGACCGTGTCGTCGTCCGCCCGCTCGAAGCCGAGCAGGTGACTGCTTCGGGCCTGATCATCCCCGACACTGCCAAGGAAAAGCCCCAGGAGGGCGAGGTCGTCGCCGTTGGCGAAGGCCGCTTCGACGACAAGGGTGCTCGCATCCCCATGGACGTCAAGGTTGGTGACAAGGTCGTCTTCTCGAAGTACGGCGGCACCGAGCTGAAGTACGGCTCCGAGGAATACCTCGTTCTGAGCCAGCGCGACGTTCTCGCAATCATCGAAGGCTGAAAGGCTCACCGTGGCAAAAGAAATCATTTACGACGAGGAGGCGCGTCGCGCGCTTGAGCGCGGCGTCGACAAGCTCGCGGACACCGTCAAGGTGACGCTTGGCCCCAAGGGCCGCAACGTCGTCCTCGACAAGAAGTGGGGCGCCCCCACCATCACGAACGACGGCGTGACGATCGCTCGCGAGGTCGAGCTCGATGATCCTTACGAGGATCTCGGCGCTCAGCTCGCGAAGGAAGTCGCGACCAAGACCAATGACGTTGCTGGCGACGGCACGACGACCGCAACCGTTCTCGCCCAGGCGCTCGTGCACGAGGGCCTGCGCAACGTTGCTTCGGGTGCCGCCCCCGCGGCGCTCAAGCGCGGCATGGAGAAGGCTGTCGAGGCCCTCAGCGAGAAGCTCGGCGAGATCGCGATCGACATCGATTCGAAGGAGCAGACCGCTTCCGTCGCGACCGTGTCGTCGCAGGATGCCGAGATCGGTGAGCTCCTTGCCGAGGCATTCGACAAGGTTGGCAAGGACGGCGTCATCACGGTCGAGGAGTCCTCGACGACGGCGCTCGAGCTCGACTTCACCGAGGGCATGCAGTTCGACAAGGGCTTCATCTCCCCGCACTTCGTGACCGACGCTGACCGCCAGGAAGTCGTTCTCGAAGACGCCTACGTGCTCATTAACCAGGGCAAGATCTCGAACGTGCAGGAGTTCCTGCCCGTGCTCGAGAAGGTTGTGGAGTCCGGCAAGCCCCTCTTCGTGATTGCCGAGGACGTCGAGGGCGAAGCCCTCGCAACCCTCGTGGTCTCGAAGCTGCGCGGCTCCTTCAAGGGCGCCGCTGTAAAGGCTCCTGCCTTCGGCGACCGCCGCAAGGCCATGATGCAGGACATCGCGATCCTCACGGGCGCTGAGGTCATCACGCCGGATCTCGGCCTCGACCTCAAGACGACCGAGCTCAGCCAGCTCGGCACCGCACAGCGTGTTGTCATCACGAAGGACAACACGACCATCGTGGGCGGCGCCGGTGATGTCGAAGCCGTGTCCGATCGCGTCCAGCAGATCAAGGCAGAAATTGAGAACACCGATTCCGAGTGGGACCGCGAGAAGCTCCAGGAGCGCCTCGCGAAGCTCTCGGGCGGCGTGTCCGTCATCAAGGTTGGCGCGCACACCGAGGTCGAGCTCAAGGAAAAGAAGATGCGCATCGAAGACGCGGTCGCCGCAACGCGTGCCGCGATCGAAGAGGGCATCGTCGCTGGCGGTGGCTCGGCCATCGTCCAGGCCGCGACCGTCCTCGCCGATGATCTCGGGCTCGAGGGTGACGAGGCCGTCGGCGTTCGCGCCGTCGCCAAGGCCGTTGCCGAGCCGCTGCGCTGGATCGCCGAGAACGCCGGTGAAGAGGGCTACGTCGTAGTCGAGAAGGTCAAGGAGTCCCCGGTGGGCACCGGCCTCAACGCTGCGACCGGCGAATACGTCGACCTCGTCGACGCTGGCATCATCGACCCGGTCAAGGTGACGCGCAGTGCCCTGCGCCACGCCGCCTCGATCGCGGGCCTCGTTCTGACGACCGAGACCCTCGTCGTTGACAAGCGCGAGGACGACGAAGAGTAGTCAATCGTCGGCCCCCATCTCACGCGCCCCGCTCCTTGAGCTTTCTCGAGAAGCGGGGCGTATTCTTAGCAAAGTGCACCCAAAGCGCGCCACACGCGCCGACGCACACCGACGCCTGACCTGCCGAGACTCGCGAGAGTGAGAGGGGATCGCATGAGCGCAGTGTTCCACTCACCATCGCGCAGCACGCCCAGGGGTGAGCGCCCCACGCAGGATGTGACGACGAGACACAACGGCAAGGCGCACAGGATTGTTATGCGGCCGAGCCCCGCGGCCATGAGCGCCTCGCTCCTTGCGGCGATCGTGTTCACGGTTCTTCTTGAATTTCTCGTGGGCATCAGTTTCATCGGTCAGGGCCTCTGGAGTGATGCGCGCCTGTTTCGCGATCACTGGTTCACCCTGCCGCTTTACGTGTGGTTCGGTGTCGTGGCTCTTGCGCTCATCGGGGTGCTGCGTATCGTCAGCCAGTGCGTGATCCTTCATGACGATCGGATCAAGGTTCGAGGGCTCTTCCGCATCCCGCGTTCGGCGCGCTGGAGTGCGCTTTCGGGAATTTGGCTCGTGCGCGACATCTACCGCGGAAAAGAACCCCGTGACCCCGTGGAGTCCGAGGTCGATGCGTTCGATGCTGCCCTCATCATGCGCTCGAGTACGAGCCGCGTTGCGAACCTCTCGGGCGCGTTTTACGGCACGCGGGCGCAGTCGATTCTCGTGCGCGAAGCCGAGGCTCACGGCGTCAGGATCGACCATATTGATCATGCGCGCCCCGGTGAGCTTGCCCGCATGATGCCCGGCTCGCTGACGGTCATCGATCGTCACCCGAACATGTTCGTGCTCGCGATTGTCGCGTTCTACGCCGCGCACAATGTGCTGACCTTCATGATCTGGGGGATCTGAAGCCACCGGTTCCTTGGCACAATGGAGCCATGCCTGCCCGCCGTACGAAGCGTTTTGCCCGCCCGCCTTTGCCGCAGAGGGCTGGGCTCGATGCCGTGAGGGTGGTGGCGGCGCCACGCGAGGTGGGCCGTCCGGTAGGCGAGGTGCTGCTGGACCGATTCCCTGCGCTCGGTTCGCCTGAGGCGCGTGACCTCGGTGCGCGTTTCGCCGAGGGCGAGGTCGTGGACCAGCATGGCGCCGCGTGGTCAGCCCAGGAGCCGATGACGCGTGCGCGCGAAGTATTTTTCCACCGGGAGCTCGCGCCGGAACCTTTCGAGCCGGCCGAGATTCCGAGCGTGTACGAGGACGGGCATCTGCTCGTGGTCGCGAAGCCGCGCACGATGGCGAGCATTCCGCGCGGCGAGCACATTCGCCGCAGTGCCCTCGTGCGACTACGAGTCGCGCATGGGCTTCCCGATCTCTCGCCGATTCACCGGCTTGATAAGCAGACCGGCGGGATCCTCGTGCTCTCGAAGATTCCGCAGGAGCGGGGCGCCTACCAGCAGCTCTTCGCGCGCGGGGAAGTGCAAAAGCGGTACGTGGCGTGGGTGTCGGGGGAGGGGCCGACGCTTGCCGAACTCGAGCGCGGCCCGATCGAGATCCGCGAACCCATCGCGAAACGGCACGGTGATCTCTGGGCGCACATTGACCCGCATGGGAAAGAGGCGTGGACGAGCGTGCGGATGATGCGGCGTGAGGCGGAGAGCCGTCGGAGTCTCGTGAGCCTGGTACCGCATACGGGCCGCACCCACCAGCTGCGCGTGCACCTTGCACACGTGGGCCTGCCGATTGTGGGGGACGAACTGTATCCCGCGCCCCCGCCCGATCCCGCGACGGGGGAGCGGTCACGACGGGACGTGAGTGAGCCTCTCGCCCTGTGGAGCGTGCTCATGGCGTTCACTGATCCGGTGACGGGCAGGGAGCGTCGGTTCGAGTGGTGGCCGCCGGAGGTGCCGGGAGATGACTGAGCGCGTTGAGCCGCGTGTGAAAGGTGGCCGGATCGCGCTCGGCCCGACCTTTGTCGCGCGCCTAGTGCCGTGGCTCAAGTGGGGGGCGCCGCTCCTTGCCGCGCTGTTCCTTCCGGTCACGGGCCTGTATGTGGGGCGCATCAGCGGTTGGCCATGGTTTGTGTCGCTCCCGCTTGCGTGGTGTGCGGGCTGGGCCCTGCTCGCGCTGCTTCTGCTCGCCGTGCTCGCGTGCGTGCACAGGACTACCTGGTGGGACCCGGTTGCGGGCGAGGTCCGTCGGGGCCGGCAGCATCTTGCGGTCGCGCACGTCCAGGCGGTGGTTCCGGACTTTCGGCCCCAGGGTGTCACGGCGCTGGAGGCGGGGGAGGGGGCCCGACGCTTGCTCATCCCCTATAGCGGCTGGGACGACCGCAGTTACGAGGGAATCGCCGAATTCGAGCGGAGGGTATTTGCGGGGGAGGGGGTATCTCGCCCGCAGTTGCTCGCGCGCGATCGAGCCGCGCGAAAGTCCTGGGAGAACCGCGCTCTTGCGAAGAAGTACGGGATGGCATGGCGCGGCGAATTCGAGGATCCGCACGTGTTTCTCGAAGCATTTGATGCGCGCAGGAAGCAACTGGCAAGGAGGCGGCGCTAAGGTTGGATCATGACGAATGATCCCTTCGGTTTTGTTGGCCTTACCTACGACGACGTGCTGCTTCTCCCCGGGGAGACGGACGTCATTCCCAGCGATGTTGATACGACCTCGCGCCTCACGCGCGAGATTAGCTTGAGGGTGCCCCTCGCCTCCGCCGCGATGGATACCGTGACCGAGGCTCGCATGGCGATTGCGATGGCGCGCCTCGGCGGTATTGGCATCCTCCACCGCAACCTTTCGATTGAGGATCAGGCCCACCAGGTCGACCTCGTGAAGCGTACCCAGACCGGTCGCATCCCGAATCCCGTGACCATCGGTCCGGAGGCGACTCTCGAGGACTTCGATGCGACGTGCGGCAACTACCGAGTTTCGGGCCTGCCCGTCGTCGATGAACACGGGAAGCTTCTCGGTATCTGCACGAACCGCGACCTGCGCTTCATTCCCGTCGCCGAGTGGGCGAGCACGAAGGTTGCGGACGTCATGACCCGCGAGGTGTACACGGCACCCACCGACGTGAGCCGCGAGGAGGCAACGGCGCTGCTGCGCAAGCACAAGCGCGAGCGTCTTCCCCTCGTCGACGAGAACGGGACGCTCACGGGTCTCATCACCGTTAAGGACTTCGTCAAGAGCGAGCAGTTCCCGAATGCCTCGAAGGACGCCGAGGGGCGCCTGCTGATCGGCGCGGGCGTGGGCTTCTTTGGCGATTCCTACGAGCGCGCCGGTGCGCTGCGCGACGCGGGCGTCGACGTGCTCGTGGTCGACACCGCGAATGGTCACGCGCGCCTCGCCCTCGACATGATTCGCCGACTCAAGGCTGATAAGGCCTTTGACGGCGTTCAGATCATCGGCGGTAACGTCGCAACCCGCGAAGGTGCCCAGGCCCTGATTGACGCGGGCGTGGATGCCGTCAAGGTTGGCGTGGGCCCGGGCTCGATCTGCACGACTCGCGTCGTCGCCGGCGTCGGCGTCCCGCAGGTCACGGCCATTTATGAAGCCTCGAAGGCATGCAAGAGCGCGGGTGTTCCCCTCATTGGCGATGGTGGCCTGCAGTACTCGGGCGACATCGCGAAGGCTCTCGTTGCCGGTGCCGATACCGTGATGCTCGGCTCGCTCCTCGCGGGCACCGCCGAGTCGCCCGGCGAGGTGATCCTCATGAACGGCAAGCAGTTCAAGAGCTATCGCGGCATGGGCTCGCTCGGCGCGATGGCCTCGCGCGGCAAAAAGTCCTTCTCGAAGGACCGCTACTTCCAGGCGGATGTCGAGACCGACGACAAGATCGTGCCCGAGGGCATCGAGGGAACTGTCGCCTACAAGGGCGCGCTCGGCACCGTCGTGCACCAGCTGACGGGCGGCCTCGCGCAGTCGATGTTCTACGTGGGCGCCCACACGATCCCCGAGCTCAAGGAGCGCGGCAAGTTCGTGCGCATCACGGCGGCGGGTCTCAAGGAATCACACCCGCACGACATGGCGCAGATCGTCGAGGCGCCGAACTACCGCGCCCGCTAAAGCCTGGGGCTATTCGGCGCGCAGGGCCTCGACCGGGTCCTGTCGCGCCGCCCTCCCCGAGGGGATCACGCCCGCCAGTACGGTGAGCAGCACCGAGATTCCCACGAGGATCACTCCCGCTAGTGGCGGGAGGCTCGCAATATTCTCGACGTCGAATTTCTGCTCAACGATGATGTTCGCTGGAATGCACAGCAGAAGCGTGATGCCCACACCAATAAGGCCCGCGAGAAGCCCCTCGATGACCGTTTCCGCATTGAACACGTGGCGGACGTCGGCCTTTGACGCCCCTACCGCACGCAGGATGCCAATTTCTTTACGCCGCTCAAGCACGGAAATGTAGGTGATGATCGCGATCATGATCGACGAGACCACGAGCGAGATCGACACGAAGGCGATGAGCATCCACGTGATCACGTTGATAATGCTCGTCACCGAGCTCATGAGCATCCCCACCATGTCGGTGTAGACGATCTCCTTCTTCTTCTCGCCCCGCGCCTTGGCCTGCGCGTTGTAGGAGTCGAGAATGGCCTTGACCTTGTCCTTGTCCTTGAAACTCGCCGGGTAAATATCGACTTGATCGGGACTCGTGCGGTCTGCCCAGCCGAGCTTTTCGAGATTGTCCTCGTAGCTTGCCGCGCGCGTCGACACCATCGTCGACATGAACGCAGCGAGCTCTTCCTTGTCCATGTTCATTTCGAACGCATCGGCGAATTTCTCCGGATCGACACTCATGGCATTCGCGAAATTCTCGCCCATCGTGGACATCGCGTCATTGATCTGGCGTTCAATCTCGCCCTGGAGTGCGCTCATGTATTCCTGCATCATGGAGCCGATCGCGTTCGTCAAATATCCGCCGATGGCCTGCTGAATTTGGCTTGCGAGGGCGCCGCCTAGCTGGGTGGAGAGCTGCTCGGCGATGGCGTTCGAGAGATCGTTGCTGACCGCGGAGGAAACGTCCTTGAGGGCCGGGTCGTCGCCGAGGGCCTCGAAAAGTTGCTGTTCAAGTAGCGCGCGATCGACCACCTTGTCGGAGCTCGAAATCTCGTCTAGTTTCCCTTTGACCTCGTCGGTCTGCATGTACTCAAGCACGACCTCGGCCGTGTCCCGATCGGGAATCTGGTCGCCGTCGGAATCCGCATGCGCCGCGTAGTACTCCTGAAAGCCCTGGATGAGCGCGCCCGCCTCGCCGCTGAGGTACGCGCCGGCACCGGGCCGGATCACGTCGCCCTCAAGCGCCTTCGCGAGCGCGTCCTGGAGGTCGATATCGGCGAGCTGGGGGTAGCGCGCGGTGAGGCCGGCGAGGTCGAGGTCCTGGGGATCCACGGTTGGGGGTCCGACGGTTACCGCGCCCGGGTCGAGGCTCGAAAGATCAAGGTCGCTCATATCGAGTGCGCCCGGATCGAAGCTCGGCGCGGGAATCGAGCTGAGATCGAGACCGCTGAGGTCCATCTGGAGCTTCGACTCGTCGATCTGGAATGCGCCGCGGATCTTCTCCTGGTCGACCGTAAACAGGGAGCTCATGTCGAAGTCGTCGCCCTGATCGTCGTTTTTGAGTTCGTCGAATGTCTTTCCGGTGAAAACGTCGACATCGGGATGCGCCCGCTGCTCGTGGACGATCTCCGACTGGGCAGCTTCGGTAATGACCTGGTCCGTGAGGGCGGGGAGGTAGGAGATGCCCTGCTGGAGCGCGCCCATGTCCTCGCCTTCGTTGGGCCGCACGATGCCGACGATCGTGAGGCGCTCGCCTTTTTCGATCTTCTCGCGCATGAAGTCGGCATCGCCGCTGCGGTCGATCCACGTGCCGGTGTCGTCGTTGTGGGTGTAGGTCTCGAAGGCGTTGACGCGCGAGAACTCGGTGCCGATGATCTGGTCGTAGGTGTACTCGCCGGGTTTTGTGGAGGTTTTGTCTCCCGAGGTGCCGTCGGAATCTCCCGATGCTCGTCCCGCCTGCGTGTTTTCCATCATCTCGTCGAGTTTCGCGTGGTCCTTGAAGCCGAGCGTGTACTCGTATAGATCGGGCATTCGGCCATTTTCGTCGAGGACGAGCACGAGTTCGTGCGCGTTTGTCGGCCAGCGGCCGTCGAGGACCCGGTATTTCGAGGTGTAGAGCGCGGTGTTTTCGGGGAGCTGACGGAAAGCGTTCATCGAGAACATCGCGCTCGCGGGACTGAGCGAGAAACCCCCCGAGTATTGCGAAAACGCCTGTTCCGGGTGAACCTGCACGGGTTTGTCGGTGTCGAGCGCGAAGATTTGAGGTTCGGCCGCATACGAGTATTCGATCGCCTTGGCGTAGGAATTGATTCCTCCTCCGTTGGCGTCGAAATACTTCTTGAGGGAGGCGAGATCGTTGGTGCTCGTCGAGTTCATGGAGCGCGTGTACATCTCAACGGCGCGCACCGTGTTCGCTTTTTCTTCGCCCTTGGGCTTGGCGTTCGCGAGTCCCGATTCCATCGAGACCCCCGTTTTTTGGATGCTGAGCGGGTAGTTCGCGAGAGCGTTTTCCTCGGTTTTGGCGATGTAGCTGTTGACGCCGTTCGCGAGCGCGAGAATCGCGGCGATACCGATGATGCCGATCGAGCCCGCGAACGAGGTCATGATCGTGCGGCCCTTTTTCGTCATAAGGTTGTTGAAGCTGAGCATGAGTGCCGTGAGCGGCCCCATGCGCGTGTTGCGCGTGGGCTTCGCTTCGCGCGTCTCCTCGAGGGCCGGGTCGAAGGGATCGGAATCACCTACGACGTTGCCGTCGGCAAACTCGACGACGCGGGTTGCGTATTCGTGGGCGAGCTCGGGGTTGTGAGTGACCATGATGACGAGGCGATCGCTCGCGACCTCGCGAAGAAGGTCCATGACCTGCACGGACGTGGCGGAGTCGAGGGCACCCGTGGGCTCGTCGGCGAGAAGAATCTCGGGGTCGTTGATGAGAGCGCGTGCAATAGCTACTCGCTGCATTTGCCCGCCGGAAAGCTGGCTCGGTTTCTTGTGCACATGTTCGCCAAGGCCCACTTTGGCGAGCGCATCGAGGGCGCGTTTGCGGCGCTCGGATCGCCCGACGCCCGAGAGCGTGAGAGCGAGCTCAACGTTCGCAAGGACACTCTGGTGGGGGATGAGGTTGTAGCTCTGGAAAACGAAACCGATGCGGTTGTTGCGGTAGCGATCCCAGTCGCGGTCCCTGAAGTTTTTCGTCGAGATACCGTCGATGACGAGGTCGCCGGAATCGAAGTGATCGAGGCCGCCAACCACGTTGAGCATCGTGGTTTTGCCGGATCCGGATTGGCCGAGGATCGCGACGAACTCGTTGTCACGAAACGCGACGCTCACGCCGGCAAGCGCGACCTGGGTAAAGGTGCCCGTCGTGTAGGACTTGGTGATGTTGTGCAGTTCGAGCACGGCTCTCCATGGTTGCTCGCGCGGAGGGGGTCTTTCCCTCATCCTACGGCCGGCCACGTTTAAATGTCCCACCCCGACGTAGGCTTGTGACATGAGTTGGATTGACGGCCCGATGCTGGGCTTTGATACGGAAACCACCGGCACGGATACCGCGAATGATCGCATCGTGACCGCAGCCCTCGTGTTCTCCACGGGGCCGGGCCGCGAGGGCGAAACTGTCGCGACGTGGCTCATCAACCCAGGCGTGGAGATTCCCGAGCAGGCCTCGCGCGTGCACGGCATCTCCACGGAACACGCGCGCGCCTACGGCATGGAGCCTGCGCCCGCCCTCGAGGAAATAGCGGTGCGCATCGTTGAGTGCCTTGAGCAGGGCGCGCCGATTGTCGCGTTCAACGGTGGCTTCGATCTTTCGATCATCGAAGCGGAGCTGAGCCGCAACGGCCTGCCCACGCTCGAGGATCGCCTCGGCCGCGCGATTGCGCCTGTCGTCGATCCGCTCGTGCTCGATCGCGGGCTGGATCGCTACCGCAAGGGCAAGCGCAATCTGTCGACTCTCATGGAGGTGTACGGGATCGAGGAGCCCGAGGGAAACATGCACACGGCAGATGTCGATGTATCCATGACCCTCGATGTTCTGCGCGCCATGGCGAAGAAGCACACGGTCATTGCCGAAAGCGATCTCGCCGAGCTCCATAAGAAGCAAATCGAGCTTCACCGCGCATGGGCCGAAAATTTCATCGACTATCTCAAGCGGCAGGGCAAAACACCAGACGTCAATCCCGTATGGCCTCTGTAGACTGGAAACCGTGCAGAACGAAATCGAAATTGGACGCAATAAGCGAGGCCGTCGCACCTACGGCCTCGACGATGTAGCCGTGGTGCCCTCCCGCCGCACGCGGGATCCGGAGGATGTCTCAACTTCGTGGCAGGTTGATGCCTACCACTTCGACATCCCGATCTTCGCGGCCCCCATGGATTCCGTGATGAGTCCCGAAACGGCGATCCAACTCGGCCAGTTCGGTGGGCTCGGCGTGCTCGATCTCGAGGGCCTGTGGACTCGCTACGAGAACCCCACGCCGCTCCTGGAGGAGATTGCGCGCCTCGACCCGAAGGATGTTCACCACCGCATCCGCGAGATCTACTCGGAGCCGATTAAGCCGGGCCTCATCCGTGAGCGCATCACGCAGCTACGCGAAGCTGGTGTGGTCGCGGCTGGTTCCCTCTCGCCGCAGCGCACGCAGGAACACTGGAAGAGCGTCGTCGATGCGGGCGTCGACATCTTCTTCATTCGCGGCACTACTGTGAGCGCCGAGCACGTCTCGGGAAACCGCGAGCCGCTCAACCTCAAGCGCTTCATCTACGAGCTCGACGTCCCCGTCATCGTGGGCGGCTGCGCAACCTACACCGCGGCCCTCCACCTCATGCGCACGGGCGCGGCGGGCGTTCTCGTGGGCTTCGGTGGCGGCGCGAGCCAAACCACGTGGGAAACCCTCGGTATTTCCGTGCCGCTCGCCTCTGCCGTCGCGGATGTCGCCGCGGCCCGCAGGGACTACATGGACGAATCCGGCGGCCGCTACGTGCACGTGATTGCCGACGGTGGCCTCGGCCGTAGCGGTGACATCGTCAAGGCCATTGCGTGCGGGGCCGACGGTCTCATGGTCGGTGCCGCGCTCGCACGAGCCACGGAAGCCCCCGGCGGCGGCTTCCACTGGGGCAGCGAGGCACACCACCCCACGATGCCGCGCGGGCACCGTGTCGAGGTCGGCCAGGTCGCGCCACTCGAGCAGATCCTGTTCGGCCCCGGCCTTTCTGCCGATGGCACCACGAACCTCGTCGGCGCGCTTCGCCACGCGATGGCGACGACCGGCTACACGGACCTCAAGGAGTTCCAGCGCGTCGAGGTCGTCACGACTCGCTGATACCCTCCACGAAAAATGGGGCTCGCCATTGTCGGCGGGCCCCATTTTCTGTGCGGTAATCGTCAGCCGCGCGCGACCTCGAGAGTTTGCTGCGCGATCGCGAGCTCTTCGTTCGTGGGGTACACGACAACGGTGACCTTCGATTCAGGCGCCGAGATGATCCACGGTTCCTTCTTACGCTGGGCGTTTGCTTCCTCGTCGAGGATGATCCCGAACTCCTCGAGACCCTCGAGGGCGCTCGAGCGGGCAAGCGAAGCGTTCTCGCCGATGCCCGCGGTGAACGTGATGACATCGAGCCCACCGAGGATGAACGCGTACGCACCCAC
This sequence comes from Dermabacter sp. HMSC08H10, assembly GCF_001807585.1. NCBI lineage: Bacteria > Bacillati > Actinomycetota > Actinomycetes > Micrococcales > Dermabacteraceae > Dermabacter > Dermabacter sp. HMSC08H10. The sequence goes on along the minus strand of NZ_KV789428.1, from coordinate 15,965 downwards.
GTACTTCTTGACGCGGTGAGCCCACATACCGAGCGTGAGCTTCGCGGCTTCGTCGCCAGCCTCCACGGCGGCGGAAATGTCGCGGAAGTCGCTCATGCCGAGCTGGCCCATGAGACCGGACTTCTTGTTGAGAAGCGTGTCGACCTCCGCGGGGTCCATACCGGCCTGGCGGCTGAGGAGCGCGTACACGGAAGGGTCGATGTCGCCAGAGCGGGTGCCCATGACGAGGCCCTCGAGCGGGGTGAGACCCATCGAGGTATCAACGGGCTTGCCGTTCTTGACGGCGGAGGCAGAAGCGCCATTGCCGAGGTGCAGGACGATCTGGCGGAGGTCTTCGCCTTCGCGGCCGAGGAAGCCCGGCACGCGAGAGGAAATGAACTCGTGGGAGGTGCCGTGTGCGCCGTAGCGGCGAATCTTGTACTGCTCGGCGACCTCCTTGTTGATCGCATACGTGTATGCCTCGGGCGGAAGCTGCGTGAAGAACGACGTGTCGAACACGACGACGTGGGGAAGGTTCGGCAGGAGCGCGCGTGCACCGTTGATGCCGTCCACCGCCGCGTAGTTGTGCAGGGGCGCGAGGGCACCGAGCTCGTGGATCTGGTCGCGGACCTCGTCGGTCACGAGGGTGGCTTCGGGGAACACCGCGCCGCCCTGGACAACGCGGTGGCCAACGGCGCTCACGGTCTCCTCGGTCAGCTCAACGCCAACCTTCGCGAAGAGCTCCTCGACGACCTGCATGCCCTTAACGTGATCGGGGATCGAGCCCTCCCACGTTTCTTCCTTGTCTCCGGCCTCGATCGAGGCGTTGCCCGTGGGCAGCGTGATGCGCTCGACGATGCCGGAGGCGGTCACGTGATTCGAGGTGGGATCGATGAGCTGGAATTTAATCGAGCTCGAACCCGAGTTGATCACGAGAACGTTGCTGTTGGTCACGGTTTCTCCGTTCGTAGTCAAGAAGGGGCTCTTCGCCCGTCAGTTCTGGTTCTGCGCCTGGATCGCGGTGATCACGACGGTGTTGATGATGTCCTCGACGAGCGCGCCGCGCGAAAGGTCGTTCACGGGCTTGTTGAGTCCCTGGAGGACGGGGCCGATCGCGATCGCTCCGGCGGAGCGCTGTACTGCCTTGTACGTGTTGTTACCGGTGTTGAGGTCGGGGAACACGAACACGGTCGCGCGGCCTGCAACGGCCGAATCGGGAAGCTTGGTCTTCGCGACTGAGGCGTCCACGGCGGCGTCGTACTGGATCGGGCCCTCGACGTTCAGGTCCGGGTGGTTTTCCTTCACGAGCGCGGTCGCTTCGCGAACCTTGTCGACGTCGGCCCCCGAACCGCTCGTGCCCGTCGAGTACGAGAGCATCGCAATCCGCGGATCCACGCCGAACTGCTCGGCCGTTGCGGCGGACTGAGCGGCGATGTCGGCGAGCTGCTCGGCGGTCGGGTCAGGGTTCACGGCGCAGTCGCCGTACACGAGGACGCGATCCTCGAGCGCCATGAGGAACACGGAGGAGACGACTTTCGCGCCCGGCTTCGTCTTGATGATTTGAAGCGCGGGGCGGATCGTGTGGGCGGTGGAATTAACGGCGCCCGAGACCATGCCGTCGGCGTAGCCCATGTGGACCATCATCGTGCCGAAGTAGGAGACGTCCTGGACGGTGTCTCGCGCCTGGTCGAGGGTCACGCCCTTCTTTGCGCGAAGACGCGCAAACTCTTCGGCAAACTTCTCGACGAGCTCTTCATCGTGCGGGGACACGATGCGGGCTTCGGCGATGTCGTGGCCGAGCTGTACAGCCTTCTGGCGGATCGCGGTTTCGTCTCCCAGCAGCACGAGGTTTGCAACGCCGCGGCTGAGGATCGCCTCGGCGGCTGCGATGATGCGCGGCTCATCGCCCTCGGGAAGCACGATCGTCTTCTTCTCACCCTGCGCGCGGGCAATCAGGTCGAACTGGAACATCATCGGTGTCACAACGTCGCTCTTTGCGAGGTTGAGCGCCGAAATGAGGTCGGTCATCGCAAAATTTTCGGCGACGAGGCGGCGGGCCGCGTCGATCTTTTGCGGCGTCGAGGTGAGCTTGCCGTCGATATTGCTCGCGGCAACGGCGGCCTCGAAGGTGTTTTCCTCCGTCACGATGATCGGCAGGTCGCCCGTGCCGAGGGTCTTGATTTCCTCGGGAAGGTCGTAACCGCCCGTGAGCACGAGCGAGCTGAGCGACGGGAACGTGCCCGACTGCTGTGACATGAGGATGCCCTGGATGAGATCGTGCCGGTCGCCGGGGGCGATCACGGTGCTCGACTCGTGGAGATTCTTGAGCACATTCGGCAGCCCCATCGCGGCCACGACGATGTCGAGCGCGACGCGATCGAGAAGCTCAGGCGCACCCTGGACGACCGTGCCGTTCACGGCATCCTTGATAGCGTTCACGCTCGGCGAGTAGACGATGTCCGATTCGGGAAGGGCAGCGGTGATCACGCCTTCGGGAAGAACCTTCGCGATCTCTTCGCGGCTTGCGGGCAGGTCCTCGTCCGCGGCGCGGTTGATGACGACGGCGACGGGGGTCGCGTGGTTCTGTGCAAACTCGTGGAAGGCGATCTGGGCGACCGTCGCGGCCTGCTGCGGATCGCGGCGGCGTGCGCTGACGACCAGCACAACCGGCGCGCCGATATTCGCGGCCACGGAAGCGTTGAAGGCGAGTTCGGTGGGGTTTGCGAGTCCGTTGTAATCGGAACCGAGAACGAGCACCGCTTGATACTTCTCGCGCAGCTCCTGATAGCGGCGCATGATCTCTTCCTGCGCCTTTTCGGGATTGGAGTTCACGAGGTCGTAGGTGACGCCGAGTGCTTCGTCGTAGCCCTGGCTGATGCCCGGGTGCGAAGTAAGGAGTTCGACGGCGGCGTCACGCTCGTGGCGCGAATCAATAATCGGCCGGAACACGGCGACGTTCTCTGACGTGGCGACGAGGGCTTCAAGGAGGCCGAGGGCAACGGTGGACTTGCCGGAGCGTCCTTCTGACGAGGTTACATACACACTGTGAGACACGCTTTCTAGGATAGGGCGAGCAGTTGGACGCTGCCCGGGAACCGAGGGCCCATTCGCTCAATCTCACGCCTACACTTAAGGAATGCTTCGCGTCGCTCTCCGCCCCAAGTTCCTGGGCCTACTCGCCCTCATGGCAACAGCGACCCTCGTGTGCGGTCTCCTCGCGAACTGGCAGTTCGAGCGAGCAACGCGAGCCCTCGACGCCCGCGAGGAAACAACTTCCGCCGCGCCCGTCCCGATCGAGGAGCTCATGGACGCGCATGCACCTGTCACAAACGCGGTCCAGGGTCGCCTCGCGTCATTCACGGGAGAGTTCGTGGCCTCGGAGCAAGTGCTCGTGCCCGGCCGCGAGATCGACGGCTACGAGGCCGCCGTCGTCGTCACAAACGCACGCATCACTCAAGGGCCGCTTCGCGGCACATCCATCCCCGTCGCGCGCGGTTACACGACCGCCCCTTCGAGCGAATGGGGTACCCTTCCCGAGCCGCCCACCGGCTCGCACGAAATAGTCGTGCGCCTCGAGGCTTCCGAGGAGGCGAGCGGCACCGTGCACCGCGAGGGCGATGGGGGCGTGGCGACCGTCGGAACGCTTTCCTCCACCCTGCTCGTGAACGTGTGGGAGGGGCCCATGCTCGCCGGGTACGGGGCCCTCACGAACGAGGCGCGTCAGTACATGGCCGGGCCGGGGGAGTCCGACGGTGCGAGCGCAACCGCTGCGGACGCGTGGCGCGACCTTGGGCCGCTTCCCGCCGCACAGTCGAGCTTCACGAGTGGCCTCAACCTCCAAAACTTCGGATACATGCTCCAGTGGATCCTCTTCGGCGTGTTTTTCCTCTACATCTGGTGGCGAAGCGTGCGCTCCACCTACCTTGATGAGCAGGCTGAGCGTAGGCTCGAACTCGAATCGCGGCTCGCCGGCGAAACCTCGGACTAGCCGCCACCGCCCCAACCATGCCGCAAGGAGGCCCCGTGGCTCGCAAGCCGCTCAATGACACTCAAATCCGCACGTCGATGGCCCGCTTCCGGGTCGCCTCGATCGTGGAAGGTATCGCCCTGCTCGTGCTCGTCGCGATCATGATCATGCGTTACCTCGTGTACGGGGGCCAGAGCGATCTGTGGGCGACGATTTCAAAGACGTGGAGTCCCATCCACGGCCTCATCTACATGATCTACGTCGTGCTCGCCTTCGATCTGTGGAGCAAGATGCGCTGGGGCCTCGAGCGGATGCTCCTGCTCATGTTCTTCGGCGTGATCCCCGTGCTGAGCTTCTTCGGCGAGCGCTGGACTCACGCCAAAGTCGAGCGCGATCTCGCCGAGCGCCCCACACTCGGCGATGCGGCGGACCAGTAGTACGCGCATTAGGATGGAGAGCGTGATGAACGACAACCAGCTCAGCACCCAGCAAGATCCGGTCCTCGTCGTCGATTTTGGTGCGCAATACGCGCAGCTCATCGCGCGCCGGGTCCGCGAAGCGAACATTTACTCCGAGGTCGTCCCGAACTCGATGAGCGCGAGCGAAATCCTCGCGAAGAACCCCAAAGCGCTCATCCTCTCCGGCGGTCCCAGCTCCGTGTATGCCGACGGCGCCCCGAAGCTCGACCCCGCGCTCCTCGAGGCGGGTATCCCGGTACTCGGCCTGTGCTACGGCTTCCAGGCGATCGCGCAGGCCCTTGGAGGCACGGTCGCCCCTACGGGCACGCGCGAGTACGGCGCGACCCTGCTCACTGAAATTCAGGGCGATTCCGTTCTGCTTGCCGATCAAGACCTCAACCAGAACGTGTGGATGAGCCACGGCGACAGCGTTCACGAAGCCCCCGAAGGCTTCGACGTGATCGCCGTTTCGGCGGGCTCGCCCGTTGCCGCATTCGAGAATCGCGAACGGCGCATCTTCGGCGTCCAGTGGCACCCCGAAGTCAAGCACTCCGAGCGCGGCCAAGAAATCCTCGAGAACTTCCTCTACCGCGGCGCCGGCATCAAGCCCGAATGGACGATGTCCAACGTCATCGACGAACAGGTCGAGCTGATCCGCGCCCAGATCGGTGAAGACGGCACCGCCATCTGCGCCCTGAGCGGCGGCGTCGACTCCGCCGTTGCCGCGGCCCTCGTGCAGCGTGCGATCGGCGATCGCCTCACGTGCGTGTACGTCAACCACGGCCTCATGCGCCTTCGCGAATCCGAAGAAATTGAGCGCGCCTTCAGCGGCTCGACGGGCGGCGCGAAACTCGTCGTGGTCGACGCAGAAGAGCGCTTCCTCGAGGCGCTCGCGGGCGTCACCGACCCCGAGCAAAAACGCAAGATCATCGGCCGTGAGTTCATCCGTGTATTCGAGCAGGCCCAGGAAGATATTCTGCGCGAGCAGGGGGTTGTTGACGGCGACCAGGCCCGCCGCAAAGCTTTCCTCGTGCAGGGCACCCTGTACCCGGATGTTGTTGAGTCCGGCGGTGGTGATGGCACCTCCAACATCAAGAGCCACCACAACGTTGGTGGGCTTCCCGACGATTTGACCTTCGAACTTGTGGAGCCGCTTCGCCAGCTGTTCAAGGATGAGGTGCGCACCGTCGGCACCCAGCTCGGCCTGCCTGACGAAATCGTGTGGCGCCAGCCGTTCCCCGGCCCGGGCCTCGGCATTCGCATCATCGGCGAGATCACGAAGGAGCGACTCGACACGCTTCGCGCCGCCGACGCTATCGCCCGCGAAGAGATGACCCTCGCCGGCCTCGACCGCGACATTTGGCAGTGCCCCGTCGTGCTCCTCGCCGACGTGCGCTCCGTTGGCGTGCAGGGCGATCACCGCACGTACGGCCACCCCATCGTTCTTCGACCGGTGACGTCGGACGACGCCATGACCGCCGACTGGGCGAAGGTTCCCTACGATGTTCTGTCGAAGATCTCGACGCGCATCACGAACGAGGTTGATGGCATTAACCGCGTCACCCTCGATGTGACGAGCAAGCCGCCGGGCACGATCGAGTGGGAGTGATCCCGCGGTAGTAAAGGGCTCGTTCCTTTTTGGGGAGCGGGCCCTTTGCCATGCCCAGGGGGAGTTTCCCCGACCAGCGCATTGGGGAGCCTTGTAGTCGACTTTCCTTGGCTCCGGGTTCCTGGGCTACCGGGGTCGCCTCGTTGCCCACTTTCCGCCGCCTTTTTCGAAGGTGGTGACGAATCGCCACCTCACGTTGATATTCGGGCCCCTGACGCCGTTTTTCACCACATCCGCAGGGAAGAAGACGGCCGCGGGGTGAGGGGGAAGCGGGGTGAGGGTGAGGGAGGGATAACGGGGCGCAGCGGGGCGAGGGGTTGCAGCGGGTAAAGGTGGGGCGGTGCGAGAGGCTAGAGAGTGATCTCCTTGTGCCACGTCTCCTTGAGGAAATCCTGGCGCCAATTCATCTTCTCGTAGGCGAGATTTGCCCCCGTGGGAGAATCGGCGTCCACAAAAAGCTCGCCCCGGCCATAGCCGTGTTCCGTGGCAAGCAGGTAGAAAGCATCGAGCAGCGCGTGCGCCGCTCCCTTGCCGCGACCCTCGCGCGTTACGCCGAGATACTCCACGTGGGCCGTCTTCGACTCGGGAAGCCACGACGTCATGAGCGTGCCGATCACCATCGGTGCCGAACCATCCGCGGGAACGAGCTCAGCCAAAAGATCGCGGTCCCACTCGTGATGCGCATACAGATCCGTGCGCTCGCACCACTCGTCGAAGCTCTCCTCGAAATGATTGAAGTGATCCTCAAAAGCATGCTCAAGAGCAGCGTGGGCAGCGCGGCGATCCTCAACGTCGGCAAGAGTGCGAACGCGAACATTTGCAGCCACGCGGGGAGCCAGGGAAGCGTCGGACCCCCGCTCCTTGATTTCCTGCACACGCGCGGGGATGTCCTGGTCCATCACCACCCAGGTGCGCGCTTTCGTAAAGCCGGCGTCAGCGAGAGCCTCCGCGCGGATAAAATCACCCGGGCCGACCTCCGTGACGATCACGAAGCCCTCCTCGCCGCGCTTCTCGCCAAGCATGCGGGCCTGCTTCTCGATCCACTCCAGGCAGCGCGCGGCATGCGCGATATAGAACTCATCGCCACGACGTACCGCCCACTTCGCATCGATGCGGCCCCGAGCGTGATCGTGCACCATCGCGTACGCCACAACCGGTGCCGGTTCCTCGCCGGAGCCGCGTGATTCGCGGATCACCATCGCGGGGTGCCCCGCCTCAATCGTGTTGATGAGGTCGGTGCCGTCGAACACCTCGGAAGGATCAGAGGCGCGCAAAAGATCCCTAGCAATAAGGGCGATAGCGGGGTAATCGGCGGGGGTGGGAGTATCGACGAAAGCCATGGCTTCAGCCTAGAGCAAAGACCTGCACCAAAACTGTGTTGAAAAGTCCATTACTGCAGGTCAGAGGACTCCTGCGGGGGTTTTGCGCCGAGCTTGTCCTGAAGCCTCAAATGCAGCTCGGCGCGCATGCCACGCAGCGCAATAATGGTCGCGGCAAAGGCCGCAATGCCAGCGAGATACATCGCGGCATTCTGCCCATCAACGAACGACGCCTTTGCAAGATTCCAGGCCATATCCGGGTTCGCAGAATTGCCGGGCTCGGCCAGTACCGTCGCTGACCCGATCGTCTGCTTAGCCTCCTCAAGCACCTGATCCGAAATACCCATGCCGCCTTCGCGCGAGGACAGGGAGAGGCGATAAGCGAGCATTCCCACGCCACCAAGAACCGCAGTGCCGAGCGCCCCGCCAAGCTCGTACGCCGTTTCGGAAATTGCCGAAACGGAGCCGGCCTCCTTGTCCGGGGCCGACGACAGAATCGTGTCGTTCGTGAGCGGCTCCGAGAACCCGATACCAAGACCGATGAGGAACGTGCACAGGAAGTAGAAGAACGGGTTGAAGTGGACGGTCACGAGCAGCGGCACCGAAAGGCAGCCCATGCCGCACGTGAAAAGGCCGAGAGCCACAAGCTGGTTCGACCGGAACTTTCGAGCAAAGATCGGGGAGATGAGCGCGCCAAGAATCGTCGCCACAACCATCGGAAGCGCCCACAGGCCCGCCTCGATCGGCGAAAGTCCCGAAACAACCATGAGGTATTGCGGGAAGAAGAACAGCGTGCCAATCGTGATGAAGTACGCGATGCCGTTAATGAGTGTTGCCGAGCGGAACGTCGGCTCCGAGACCACATCCACGTCGAGAATCGGGTTCGCGACAACGTACTGGCGACGCCAAAAGAGCGCGAGACCCGCCGCACCAGCGACCAAGAGGCCTGCCTGCCAGATCGCGAAATCGTCAATGAGGAGCTTGAAGCTCAGCACGAGCGCAAAGATCGACGCGATCAGTAGCACGGGGGAGAGAAGGTCGATGCGCTCGGCCTCCTCGAGGTCTGACTCGGGAACGTAAAGCCTCGCGAGGATCACGAAGACGATCACGATCGGCACGTTAATAAAGAACACGTACCGCCAGTTCGCGACCTCGAGCAAGATGCCGCCGAGAAGCGGGCCAATCGCACTACCGCTAGAAAATGCTGCCGACCACAGTGCAAGCGCGAGACGCCTCTCCGAACGCTTCTGGAAAATGTGGCGGATCATGCCGAGCGTCGACGGCATGAGAGTCGCACCACCGAGTCCCTGGAGGGAACGGCCCACGATCAGCATGAGCGACGAGGTGCTAAAGCCCGACAAAATAGAGGCCGCGCCGAAGAGGGCAGAGCCCCACATCAAAAGACGAAGCCGCCCGAAACTGTCGCCGAACTTGCCCATCACAATGAGCAGGCACGCGAGCACAAACGAGTACGAATCGACGATCCACAGAAGTTCATTTGCCGACGGATGGAGATCCTGCGAGATGCCCGGGAGCGAGATGCTCAGAACCGTGACATCGATACTGATCAGGAAAACTGGCAACAGAACGACAGCTAGGGCAGCCCAGCGCGCTCTCCACGACATTTCTATACACCGTCTTAAATCTTTAGTTTATGGATCCAGTATATCTGACGCGTGACTGCTTGGCCCGCAAGTGTGGGGAACATCGTTATTGGGGTGTGTGGTGGACCACCTCTCAGGGCTGGCGACTCGAGCATCTGCGCGGAGGCGTTCCCGACGGCGGTCGATGACCTTTACTAGCGGTCCCAGTGGGTGACATGGACGGCACATGAGGGCGCGGAAGCAGATTTGGGGCGGCGGCTGTCAACTTTGTCCATTTTGCGGGACCAGTGTCCTGGTGCTCGGGTGTCATCTATGTGAGGATTTCACTAGGCCTTGAGACCTAGAACCCGGGCTGGGTAGCCCTCTAGGTGAAAGGTTGAACAATGCAGTATATCCGTATCGTTAGAAAGGGCCCCGGCTCTGCCGAGGGATTGAAGTGAAACACGGAAACGTAGTTGTTAGCGACTCGCTCGCTGAAAGTTATAAACGTTGGTTCCCAACTGAACGCCAGGTAGTTGCTCTTAGCGAAACTGACCTCACCGATGCTGCTGTGGTCGTGCTGTCCGAAGAGGATGTTCAAGACGGTAAAGGCAAAGAGATTGTAGAACTCGGCTGGGGTCTCCCGGTTATTGCGTGTGTCTCGGCCGACCGTAAAGATCTTATCGGTAAGGGTGAAATCGATGATGTGATCACCAAAGACCGCATTCAGAGCGATTATTTCGCACGTAAGGTTGAGAAATTTGCTCGCCGTTACGACCGCGAAATTCTCCCCCCGTTCTTCGAAGCTCTGGTTGACTACCGTGACCTTGGCAACTCGAACTTCCCGAGTCCTGGCCACCACGGCGGTCAGTACTTCCGCCGGCACCCAACAGGTCGCCGGTTTTTTGAATTTTATGGCGAAAACCTTTTCCGCACTGACCTTTCCAGCTCGGACGTCGCGCTCGGCGACCTTCTGATTCACGAAGGCGCCCCCGAAGAAGCCCTCGACCGTGCAGCTGAAGTTTTCCACGCTGACGACACTTGGTTCGTCCTGAACGGCACCTCTTCATCCAACAAGGTTGTTCTCAACGCTCTCCTCGCGCCGGGCGATGTCGTCCTGTTCGACCGCAACAACCACAAGTCGATTCACCACGGCAGCCTCGTCATGGCCGATGCTAAGCCTGTCTACCTTGAAACCGAACGAAATGCGTTCGGTCTTATCGGTGGTATCGACGCACACTGCTTCGACGAAGCCTACATTCGCGAGCGCGTCGCGAAGGTTGACCCCGAGCGTGCCAAGGCTGAGCGACCCGTTCGCCTCGCCGTGTTCCAGCTCGGCACCTACGACGGCACCATCTACAACGCTCGACGAGTTATCGATAAGATCGGTCACCTTTGTGACTACGTCCTGTTCGACTCCGCTTGGGTTGGCTACGAGCAGTGGATCCCGATCATGAAGCAGTCCTCGCCGATGCTTCTTGACCTCAACGAGAACGATCCCGGCATCATTGTGACCCAGTCTGTCCACAAGGGTATGGCGGGCTTCTCGCAGGCTTCGCAGATCCACAAGAAGGACAACCACATCAAGGACCAGGCTCGTTACTGCGATTCCGATCGCTTCAACAATGCATACATGATGCATGCCTCCACGAGCCCGTTCTACCCGATGTATGCGTCACTCGACGTTAACGCACGCATCCACGCAGATGGCTCTGGTGAAAAACTTTGGGCTGAGGCGCTCAGGGTTTCGATTGAAGCCCGCAAGATGATCCTGAAGGAATGCAAGTACATTCGTCCGTTCCTCCCGCCGACCGTTAACGGTGTTAAGTGGGAAGACACTCCGACCGAAGAAATCATGGCGAGCCGTGAGTACTTCGAGTTCAAGCCGGGCGAAACTTGGCATGGATTCCCCTCGTACCGCGAAGGCCAGTACTTCATCGACCCGATGAAGTTCCTTCTCACAACTCCCGGTGTTCGTAACACTGAGGACGGTTACGAGTATGAGGACTTTGGCGTTCCGGTCAATATCCTCGCTAACTACCTGCGTACGCTCGGTATCATTCCTGAAAAGTGTGACCTCAATACAATCCTCTTCCTCATCACGCCCGCAGAAACTCTGCCGAAGATGCAGGAACTGGTTGCTGCACTTGTTCAGTTTGAACAAATGCTGGACGAGGATGTACCGTTGGCCGAGGTGCTCCCGCGCGTTTATGCTGAAAACGAAGAGCGCTACCGCGGCTACACCATTCGCCAGCTTTGCCAGGAGATGCACGACTTCTATAAAGAGCGTGAGGTCGCGAAACTTCAGCGAGCAATGTTCCGTGAAGAGACCCTGCCGAAGAGCGAAATGAGTGCACGAGATGCGAACACCGCCCTTATTGCGGGGGATGTTGAACTCATCCCGCTCAGTGAGGCAGAGGGTCGAATCGCAACCGAGGGCGCATTGCCTTACCCCCCGGGCATCATTTGTGTTGTTCCCGGTGAGGTATGGGGTGGTGCCCAGCTCAAGTACTTCCTCACCCTTGAAGAGGGCATCAATGTGCTTCCCGGCTTCGCACCGGAGCTCCAGGGTGTGCACATGGTGAATGAAGACGACGGCTCTACGCGTGCATACGCGTACGTGGTCAAAAACTAATTAATTTGTCAAAGGGGTGGGGCCGCGGCGGTCCCGCGGCTCCGCCCCTAGACTATGGAGAATTGAAACATGAACGATAAACCAGTTCAAAAGAAAATGGGAGTTGTGCAGTTGACCATCCTCACGATGGTTAACATGATGGGCTCCGGCATTATCATGCTTCCTACGAAGCTTGCTCAGATCGGCACAATCTCGATCCTTTCTTGGATTGTCACCGCCGGCGGTGCGACGATTCTCGCGTACTGCTTTGCAAAGCTTGGTCGTTACAGTCGAAACGCCGGTGGCATGGGCGGCTACGCCGAATATGCTTTCGGTAAGTCCGGCTCGTTCATGGCCAACTACACCTACATTCTTTCGCTCGGTATTGCGAACATCGCGATCGCGATTTCGGCTGTTGGCTACGGCCTCACGCTCTTCGATATCGATACTTCAGGCATGAGCAATGGTCCCCTTATCGTGGGTGGTCTTGCCATCGCCACCATGTGGCTTGCAACCGTGCTCAACTTCGGTGGTGCCAGCATCACTGGCAAGATCGGCTCCATCACCGTTTGGGGCGTTATCGCACCGGTGCTCGGCATTTGCATCATCGGCTGGTTCTGGTTCTCGCCGTCCACATGGGCCGCCGCCTGGAACCCGCATGACCTTGGGTTCTTCAAGGCAGTTTCGTCCTCGATCGCAATGACCCTTTGGGCCTTCCTCGGTCTCGAGTCCGCTTCTGCGAACTCCGATGCCGTTGAAAATCCCGAGAAGAACGTTCCTATCGCGGTTATGGGCGGTACTCTCGGTGCTGCAGTTATGTACATCCTTTCGACCAACGTTGTCGCCGGCATCGTCAACCACGAGGAGCTCGCTGCATCGAACGGTCCGTTCGGCCTTGCCTTCGCACACATGTTCAACCCGGTTGTTGGACGCATCATCACTGCACTCATGGTTATTGCCTGCTTCGGCTCGCTCCTCGGCTGGCAGTTCACCATTGCGGAAGTTGCCCGCTCGATGGCGAAGGTTGGGCAGCTGCCTAGGATCTTCAACCACGTGACCAAAGCTGGCGCGCCGATCATCGGTATGTGCATCATCACCGGTCTGCAGACTCTCCTCTCGTTCTTCACGATGAGCCCGAGCCTTGCTGAACAGTTCGAGGTGCTTGTCAACCTTGCAGTTATCACCAACCTGATTCCCTACCTCCTTTCTATGGGTGCGGTCAAGATTCTGCAGAAGCGTTCTGGAGTTCCTGCAGGCAAGGCACGCGCAGTGAACGTGCTCGCATTTATTGCGGCTCTCTACTCGCTCTACTCCCTCTTCACCGCTGGCGAGCAGGCCATGATGGGTGGAGCGCTTGTCACCTTCTTCGGTTGGACCCTCTTCGGTGTCCTCGCTCCGCGACTGCTTGACGGGGGCAAGGATGATGATGCCAAGGTTCACGACGAGATCGAACAGGCTAAGCAAACCAACTCCGGCCTTAATCCAGCGTCGGCCTGATCGAGCATGGGTCTAACGGGTTTGTGCCCGGCTCTATATGAGTGTCAGGACTGAACCCATATAACTAACTGCCGCCCCGCTTGCTAGCAGCTCCTGCAAGCGGGGCGGTTTTTTGTGCCTGGCTTTTTGGGATACTCTCGCTTCGTGCTTTGCTAAAACGATGCGAGCTGCCTCTCCCACCTAACGGGCGGTGTTGGAGCCGGTAGAGCTGGAGACCGTCGCCACCGGTGTGCGTTTGTAGCTGTGATCGAATCGAAGGCGTTTGGCATCGGCGTCACTAGCTGTCAGCGAATGAATGGATTTGTCAACAGAGTTCAGCATTCTCTGGTGTCTAGGTGGATTCCTAAGCCATTCTGGTTGCCGAAACTAGACGAAGCACTAAGTTTGTGCAGTGTGCCAGATCCGCCGGGACGCTGTTGCCTTGCAAAACAGCAACGGAATCGTGGGGCGTCGAAAATGCTCCATGGGAGGCGATTCCTGGTCGATGACTGCCGTATGCAAGCACGTGTGTATAGTCCATACAGGAGCCACAGGTGGCTGTAGACCCCTGCGTCCGAGCGGACGGCCACAACGCCGCTGCGGTAGTCGTTCGCGCAATGCCGTAAACCTCTTGAGAACTCCTTTGCCTTGAAATGGCTAGTGTTGGCGGAAGCGAAGTGGTGGCATTGAGCCTCGGGGCAGTAGCGAGAAACTCGAGTTTTTGGTCTCGTTGTGAAGGTCAAGCGTTGTGCCAACAGGACACTATCGATGAGCAAGCATAGGGATGTGGCTTTCGAATACGTGTGAGGCGTCCACGGGTCGGTGGGTAGCCAACATAAAGTAATCCCCACCTGGGAAGGTGGGGATTACCGTGCGCCATCAGGGATTCGAACCCCGGACCCACTGATTAAGAGTCAGTTGCTCTAACCAACTGAGCTAATGGCGCGATTATCTGATTATAGCAGAAGTCTGCGGTTATTTCTACGTCTTCGATCTTAGGGCTGATTCGCGTTTGTATGCGAGTTCCGGCTGGCTATATTCAGTAGTGACCGGGCCACCACAGGGGCATAGATGCCGGCCTGTGGTGGCCCGGGGTCAAGGCTCACGAAGCTAATGGCTATTAATCCACTGCTTGAGCCCCTTGGATTCCTAGTTCTCGATGGGCTTGATCAGCGGGAAAAGGATGGTTTCACGGATACCGAGACCGGTGATGGTCTGGAGTACACGGTCGATGCCGATTCCCATGCCGCCTGACGGAGGGAATCCGTATTCCATGGCGTCGCAGAAATCTTCGTCGTAACGCATTGCATCTTCGTCGCCGCCAGCTGCAAGCTGCGCCTGCTGCACGAACCGCTCCCTTTGGATAACCGGATCAGCAAGCTCGGAGTAGGCTGTGCCGATTTCCGAGCCACGGATGTAAAGATCCCACTTCTCCACGACGCCCGGGCGGTCGCGGTGATCGCGAGTGAGCGGGCTCGTCTCGACTGGGTAATTCATGACGAAAACGGGATTGTAGAGCTCTTCGGTGGGGATCAGATGCTCCCAAATTTCTTCGACGAGCTTTCCGTGGCCGAGCGTCTCTTCATCCACATCTACCTCAAACTTGCGGGCGAGTTCGCGAAGGTGCTCGGCGGAGGTTTCAGGAGTGATCTCTTCCCCTGCATAGTGTGAAATGCTCTCGTAGAGGTCGATGCGCTTCCATTCGCCACCGAGGTCGAACTCAGTGCCGTCATCGAGGGTGACCAAGGTTGAGCCGGTTGCCGCGATGGCTGCGTTCTGGATGAGTTCTTGTGCCAGATCGGCCATGACGTTGTAGTCGGCGTACGCCTCGTAGCACTCCAGCATGGTGAACTCGGGGGAGTGCGTCGAGTCCGCTCCCTCATTGCGGAAGTTGCGGTTGATCTCGAATACGCGGTCGAGGCCACCTACAACGGCACGCTTGAGGAAGAGCTCAGGAGCGATACGTAGCGAAACCTGCATATCGAACGCGTTCATGTGCGTATCGAAGGAACGCGCGGATGCACCTGAGGGCACAACCTGGAGCATAGGCGTTTCGAGCTCGATGTAGTTACGCTCGCGGAAGGTGTCGCGCAGAGCCTGGATCACACGAGTTCGCAAGCGTGCGATGCGCTGTGCCTCGGGGTTGACAATGAGGTCGACATAGCGACGACGCATTCGCATTTCGTCGCTGAGGTCGGTGTGGAGGTTCGGTAGTGGGCGAAGCGACTTCGAAGCCATTTCCCAACGGTCAGCGTAAATGGAAAGCTCGCCAGTCCTGGAGGTGCCGATTTCTCCGTGCACGAAGATGTGGTCACCGATATCAACGAGGCGGTTGAAGTCTTCGAATGCTTGTTCGCCAACTTCATTCTCCACAAGCATTGACTGCAAGCGTGAGTGATCCCCGGCCTGGAGAACGGCGAAAACGAGCTTGCCGGTCTTGCGGATGTGGACGACACGTCCAGAAAGGCCGACTATGTCGCCGGTCTTTACTTCGGAGCCTTCAAGTTCACCGTGCTTTTCGAGGACGGCCTGAATCGTCGTGGTGTTTTCTACACCAACGGGGTAAGGCAGACGCTCCTGCTGCTTGAGCATGTCGGCCCGCTTGCCCATGCGCACCGCGCGTTGGTCAGCGGTAGTTTGGGTCTCGACGCCCGCTTGGGGGCCAGCATTGAGCTCAGACACGATGATCTCTCTCTCTTGATGTTGTGACATTGTTCCTAGGTAAGGAACAAAGTCAGTGTAACAGCAAATCTGCGCGGCTGTGTTGCCTGTCTTACTGTGTATTGGCTTCTCAGTTAGTTTCCCGGGGAACGGTTTTCTTCGCCTGGATATATGGAAATAGGGAAATAGGCCGCTGGTCTTTATTTGCGGTGAAGCTGCAATTTGGTCGGTGAACCTCTTGGCCACGAAAGCGCACATAAAGGGGGCGCCCGCGTGGAAAGCTAGCATTCCACGCGGGC
>NZ_KV789427.1:0-1622 GCF_001807585.1 Dermabacter sp. HMSC08H10 | reverse complement strand
ACTCCTTAGAAAGGAGGTGATCCAGCCGCACCTTCCGGTACGGCTACCTTGTTACGACTTAGTCCCAATCACCGATCCCACCTTCGACGACTCCCCGCATAAAGCTTGGGCCATCGGCTTCGGGTGTTACCGACTTTCGTGACTTGACGGGCGGTGTGTACAAGGCCCGGGAACGTATTCACCGCAGCATTGCTGATCTGCGATTACTAGCGACTCCGACTTCATAGGGTCGAGTTGCAGACCCCAATCCGAACTGAGACCGGCTTTTTGGGATTAGCTCCACCTCACAGTATCGCAACCCATTGTACCGACCATTGTAGCACGCGTGAAGCCCAAGACATAAGGGGCATGATGATTTGACGTCGTCCCCACCTTCCTCCGAGTTGACCCCGGCAGTCTCCCATGAGTCCCCACCCGAAGTGCTGGCAACATGGAACGAGGGTTGCGCTCGTTGCGGGACTTAACCCAACATCTCACGACACGAGCTGACGACAACCATGCACCACCTGTGCACCAGTCCAAAGAAAACCACATCTCTGCAGCGATCCAGTGCATGTCAAGCCTTGGTAAGGTTCTTCGCGTTGCATCGAATTAATCCGCATGCTCCGCCGCTTGTGCGGGCCCCCGTCAATTCCTTTGAGTTTTAGCCTTGCGGCCGTACTCCCCAGGCGGGGCACTTAATGCGTTAGCTACGGCGCGGAAAACGTGGAATGCTCCCCACACCTAGTGCCCAACGTTTACGGCATGGACTACCAGGGTATCTAATCCTGTTCGCTCCCCATGCTTTCGCTTCTCAGTGTCAGTAACGGCCCAGAGACCTGCCTTCGCCATCGGTGTTCCTCCTGATATCTGCGCATTTCACCGCTACACCAGGAATTCCAGTCTCCCCTACCGCACTCTAGCCTGCCCGTACCCACCGCACGCCCAGAGTTAAGCCCTGGGTTTTCACGGCAGACGCGACAAGCCACCTACAAGCCCTTTACGCCCAATAATTCCGGACAACGCTTGCGCCCTACGTATTACCGCGGCTGCTGGCACGTAGTTAGCCGGCGCTTCTTCTGCAAGTACCGTCACTTTCGCTTCTTCCTTGCTGAAAGAGGTTTACAACCCGAAGGCCGTCATCCCCCACGCGGCGTCGCTGCATCAGGCTTTCGCCCATTGTGCAATATTCCCCACTGCTGCCTCCCGTAGGAGTCTGGGCCGTGTCTCAGTCCCAGTGTGGCCGGTCGCCCTCTCAGGCCGGCTACCCGTCATCGCCTTGGTGAGCCACTACCTCACCAACAAACTGATAGGCCGCGAGCCCATCCCCCACCGAAAAACTTTCCACCACAACCCATGCGGGCCATAGTCATATCCAGTATTAGCCCCGATTTCTCGGAGTTATCCCAAAGTGGAGGGCAGGTTACTCACGTGTTACTCACCCGTTCGCCACTAATCCACTGTGCAAGCACAGCTTCATCGTTCGACTTGCATGTGTTAAGCACGCCGCCAGCGTTCGTCCTGAGCCAGGATCAAACTCTCCATTAAAAAACAGAAAAATCTAAACCCAGCAGAAACAAACAATCAACATTACGCTGACCATCCAGAAATTGAACAAGAAATTCAATGTTCCTGCCAAAAAA
>NZ_KV789426.1:0-105923 GCF_001807585.1 Dermabacter sp. HMSC08H10 | reverse complement strand
GAGAGTAGGACACCGCCGAACTATTCTTTGAGGGTGGAGCCCCGGCCGCTAAGGTCGGGGCTCCCCACATTTAACGCCCGAATTTTTGGAGCCAATACCCCTGAGCTAAGGTTCGGGGTTTTCTTTTGCCTTCATGCGAATGCTTGCATCATCCGTGTGTTTACCGATCGCGCTGCCCGCATGGTGAAGAGAGTCAGCTAGCTGAGCGCTCTCGCTCGCTTAGTCACTGAACTTATCCGTCGATCGAGGGCATCGAGGAGAAAGGCTGATTGCCCCACCTTTTCGCCGGTGTTAGATGCTTTGTAGGTGAGGCGATAGTCAGGAGCCGGTGCCCGAAGCTTCGCCGGCATCTTGTCCTGGAGCGGCCCCTGCCTGTCTGGCCACCGAGTCTGTGCTCAAGTGTTGCTACGCTCCGACGGAATCATGCCATTGGACTCGTGCGGCTCCGCGAGGTTTTCGCCTTTATCGAGATCATCGCCGCTTTCGGGCGGGATGGCATGGGCTAAATGCGCTGGCGGAGCCGCTGAGTAGTTTGCAATTACCTTACGAAGGGTTCTTGCACTTTTGTTGTCGTTTTTGAGGAGTGGGAAGTCCAGGCGAGAATGTCTATCCCATCTTCGAAATGAACTCGTCGCCCCAGGCGGTAACGTCTTCGGGACTCAGCGCTCCGGCGTTTGCACCGATGATATAGACGAGTGCGCCGGAAGAGTTCTGTTTGTAGCACGTATGACTATTCGTGGTTTTGGATTCGCATGTCCAGCTGCCTACGGTCTTCTTTTCTCCACTTCCGTACTTTGTGAACATGTCTTGGGTGTCTTTGTCATTGATGATCGAAGCGATATAGACAAGAGTCATATCCTGAGAGACGTAGGTTCCGCCAACGTCGCCGATTCCGGCATCGCCGAACGAGGGGTCGAGGCTTGTCGAGCCAACCTGTTGAGGAAGGTTCCCCGATGCCACTCCGCCTCCACCGCCGGGCTGCGGAGCGTCTCCACCGCCTTGTCCCGGCTGAGGGCTATTGCCGCCGTCCCCGGGTTGCGGGTCGTTGCCCCCGGTGCCAGGTTGGGGCATCGGCTGGGGGATATTCTTGACGTCGTCAGGTTGAGGGCTGTCGCTGCTGTTTCCACCGGGCGCGGGGTTCGGAGCAGGAGCTGAACCCCCGTTGTTATTCGTGTTCCCCTTGTCGTCCTTGCCCTTGAGGTCCTTTTCCGCGGAGCTCACTTCTGAGGCGGGAACCTCTTTTTTGTCGTCGCCATTGAGGAGCGTGAACGCGAGGACGCCTCCACCGACCAGGAGAGCGAGCAGGAGGAGAACACCGCAGCCGATTCCAACCCACAGTCCAGTCTTGCTCCTCTTCTGTGGAGGCATACCGCCGCCGGGGTATCCCGCGGGCTGGTTGTATTGCCCTTGAAAATTGCCCTGATCGTATGAGGGCTGCTGGTCGTAGCCTTGGTTGCCGTTCGGATTTGCACTCGAAGCAGCTCCTGGCTGCCACTCGGGGTTGCTCATGTTCGATGTCTTCCTGCTGTGCTGGGCCGCGAAGGTGCGAGAAGCGGACGGGACGTGTCGCAGACGCCAATGTAGGCGCAGGCGCCAGTCAGTATTACACATCACATCGATGGAAACCTAGAGTTGCCTATCTCAAAATTGCGGTGAGAGCACCAGGGGTTGAAAAACGCAGGCGGGAGGATCCTGACGAGCTTTTGCTTACGGAATGCACCTCGGCGTCTTTGCCTTGGCTCGCACATCTCACCCCCACGCTGTGTGTGCTCCCGTTCGGGTGCTTTAGTGTGGCGCGGTCGCAAGCTGATCGCCGAACTGGGCGATCTCGTTGAGGTCTTTCACATTGGAGGCCATAATGAGCACGATCGCGCCGCCAGGGCCCTGGGCGTAACAGTCGCCGCCGTTCTCTACGAAGGCGTCTTCTTGGCATTTCCAGTTGCCGATCTGTTTTCCGGTCGCGTCAAGATCTTGGACAAAGAGTCGACCGCTCTCGGTATCGTGGAATACCTCGACCCAGAAGATCGCAGAGCTGTTTGGTGAGGAGTACACCTTCTCAACATCACCGAAATCTAGTTTCGGTTGGCTTTCGTCGACTTTGAAATCTCCCACTTGATCCGGGGGAGTATAGCCGCCGCTGGGATTCGAGCCCGGGGCGGGATCCGGCCCGTTCGGTCCCGGCGCCGGCTGGGGGCCAGGGTCAGGACCGTTGGGCCCTGGGGCCGGTGCAGGTTGAGGTCCGGGATTCGGGTCTGGATTCGGAGCCGGGTTGGGGTTCGGCTGCGGCGCTGGGTTCGGACCAGGTGCTGGAGCCGGGTTGGGGTTAGGTACAGGGTTATCCCCACCGCCATCACTCACGGGAGCCTTGGGGTTCGGGGCGGGCGCGGGTGCGCTCGTGGTCGTGTCGTCTTTAGAGTCCGACGCTTCCTTGTCTTTGTTGTTCATGAGCATGAAGGCGAGAACTCCACCGGCGATGAGAAGGAGCACGAATGCGACGCCCATCCCGATCGCGACCCACAGAACCATCCTGTTTTTCTTTTCCGGGGGTACCGGGCCCGGTTGGGTCATTGGAGTGCCGCCCTGTGGTGCTTGGTAAGGGCTGCCAGCCTGGTACTCGGTTGGTTCTGCGTGGGGATCGGGGGTCTGCTGCCAATTATTGTTGTTCATTCAACGCTCCAAGGAGTTCGTCGCCCCATGCTGCGAGTTCGTTGGGGGCGAGCGTCTTGGCTCCAATCGCCACGTAGCCGTGAGTGGCGTCTTGCGTGATGCAGCCGGTAAGTGAGCTGGACTCTTCCACGGCGCATGTCCATTTGCCGATTTTTTGGGGGTTAGGGAGGGTCTTCGCAACGCTCTCAGCGTTACGGTCGGTGTTCTTGCCGACTCCAACTTCGATCTGGGTGCCGTCGGGCATTTGGTACACGGAATGGAAGTCAAAGTTTTGAGGGGCTTGGTGGGGCTCCCCGGAGTTGACGAGAACGGCGTCTCCGATCTTTTGGGGTTCGCCGCCCCGAGCTTCGACTGGCCCGGAGCCGTCGTCGGGCTCGGGTTCCGGTGTCGGTGCGGGCTGCGAGGTCCGTTCGTCCCCGCCCTCATCGCTTGGTGGTGCCGACGCTGGATCGCTTTGGCCGTCGTCTTGTGGGCTCGGGTCGGGAGCTGTAGACGACGTGGTCGTGTCGTCGCCGCCCGATTCCTTCGAATCATTCCCGCTCATGAGCGCGAACGCGAGGATGATGCCGCCGACGATGAGGGCGAGCAGCACGATGCAGCCGCAGCCGAGGCCAACCCACAGGCCGGTCCTGCTCTTCTTTGCGGTCGGTATTCCGGGAAGGTGGCCGCCGTGTGGCGTGAATTGGGTCATGAGCTCGCTCCTCCGGCTGCGATGAACTGATCACCGAAGTTGGCGAGAGTTTGGGCATCTGGCGTGCCGATCACCTTCACGACGTCGGTGCCGTTGGAAGATTTCACGCAAATGTTTTGGCTCGGGTCTCCTTGGAAGGTCCCGCACGTCCAGCCGTTGATTTCTTGTCCGTCAGTGATGGTTTTCTTTTCATCCTCGGGGCTGAGCGTGGGATTTGCCGCGCCCGACACTTCGATCATGTCCATTGCGCTGTTGCTGTAGGCAGCGACGTAATCCGCACCGACAGTATTGCCTGTTCCAACGCCGGCGAGTGTGTAATCACCGACTTGTTGCGGTTTATTTGAACTGCTGCCGCCCGAGGGCTGTTGTGGCATGGGAGCAGACCCTGGGTCGTTGCCAGGATTGTTGGGAGCCGGAGCGGGATTTGGTGCCGGGCTGTCGCCGCCGTTGGGGGCGGGCGCTGGATTTGGTGCCGGTGCTGCAGCCGATGTCGTCGTGCGTTCGTTTCCCGATTCTTTTGAATCATCCCCGCCCATGAGCATCACTGCGAGCACGATGACGCCGATCAGGAGAGCGAGGAGCAAGAGGCAGCCGCAGCCGAAGCCGACCCATAGGCCGGTATTGCTCTTTTTTTGCTGTGGCATAGCGCCCGGGTATCCCATAGCGGGCTGCCCCTGCACCGCACCGTGATTGATTGGAGCCTGATTCCACTGGTTGTTCGACATGTGCGGGGTCCTCATCGGGTGGGGCGGTGTGCGCACGCGCACAAGGGATAGCGTAGCTGACTGTAACGCTGTGCCGTTCGTCAGTATTACACATCACACCGAAGGGATACTAGGGTTTCCGTTAATCTACGGCGTGGTGTGCGGGGCGAGACCTACTTCGGCTATTTGAGTTGCTCCATAAACTCTTCACCCCAGGCCGCAATGGTGCTGAGGGCGGCGTCGGTATCAAGCGGAACGAGGAGAATTCTTCCACGTTCGTCGTCGGCCATGCAGACGTTCATCTCGTACTGCGTCCCGCACACCCAAGGCCCGATGTCTTGCCGGTTCATGAGGCCGGCGGTGTCCTCTTCAAACGTGCGGCCCGTATCATTCTCGATCCCGATCTCGAACCCGCCGCCGCTCTCATCTTCGTAGCGGGCGCGCACGACGTAATCGTGATCCGGGTCTTCCCCGCGGGCTTCGGAATAAGCAAGGTGGGTATCGCCCACCGTTTCGGGTTCTCCGGATTTGGGGGACACAGCCTGGGAGCTTGAGGTATCGGGGGAGGGGTCCGACGCTTGCTCTTCCCTATCGCCCAGGAACATGAAGGCAAGAAGCCCGGCAACAGTGAGTGCTGCGAGCACAAACAACGCGCCGCTACATCCGAGCAGCACCCACAGAAGCGTGCTGTTTTTGCGTTCCGGGGATGCAGAGGGGGGATTGGGTTGTCCCAGTGGTGGTTGCATGCCATAAGAATAAATGAAAGCGCCTTTGCTCCTGCACCGCCCGTACAGAAGACCTTCGTCAGCATTGATATTTGACGCGATATTTAGCAATGGCCGCCTGTTGGACCGGTCAGCCGGCTCGTTCGCAACGTCTCTAGGTAAAAACCTGCAGGCGAATGCTAGTTTTAAGCAAAATCAACGCTCCAAGGAGGTCCAATGGGAACATTTTTCACCGGTGAAAGTACGCCCGGGCTCATCGACTGGTCGTCGATGCCTACTTACAACACGATTATGGCCATCGCTGCTGGCGCCACCCTTCTCGCGCTCGTACTATTCGTGCGCGGGTTAGCGAAACACAGTACGCTCTCGCGCATCGAAGGAGTATCGGAAGGAGCAGAAGAGCGCCGCGAGCTCGCCGCTTTTCTCGACGGCTATGCCGTTGCCTTTGGAGTATTCGGGCTCATTCTTTTTACGACCGGCCTCCACATGATTCTCACATGGCCGCTCGCGGAGGGCGGTTTTCCGTTCGACAACATCGTCTTCGGCGAAACCTGCCTGCCGCTCGGTGCACTGGCTCTTGGCGCTTCACTTTACCTGTGGCGTCGCCGCGATAGCGTCCTCGACGCCCCGAACCCTCTTGTGCATCTCGCGCGCATTGCGAGCCCAGTAGGCTTCTTCACCGTGCTCCTCGGCCTTGCATTGATTGGCATTGCACTTGCGGGTCTCGTGTACCAGCTTTTTGCAGCACCTCCACAAGAGCCCATCTCGGGTGCGTTCGCAAGCATGCCTATGCTCGAAAACGGCGCACTGGCCGTTCTCTTCTGTCTCGTGGCTTTTGGAGCGATCTGTTTCCCATTCATCACGAAACAGATCCGCGAGAAGGGGGCGCTCACGCCGCTTGCCGTCGTAGCAGGATGGAGCCTCGCACTCGCTGGCATCGCTTGGGGTCTTTTTGGCGCGATGAACTTCTATACCCACATCGGGCTCATTGTGAACACCATGTGAGCACACGGACGCGATGGCGTAGGTGGGCCGGTTCCTTGAGAGCCGGCCCACCTGGCTGTCTGCTCGCTATTTGTGGAAAAGGCTCTTTTTGCCGAAGGCGGGCTCGCTCGTGACGAGAACCCCGAGCGAGCGGAAAACGGACTCGTCGACGGAGCCGAGAATTGTCGTCGTGTGCACGTCGCAGCCGCGTAGGTTCTTGATTTGCGCGAGCGCGGCGGCTGCATTCTTGTCGCTTCCCGCGGAGACCGATAGGGCGATGAGCACTTCGTCGGTGTGCAGGCGCGGATTGCGTGAGCCCAGGTGATCGACTTTGAGAGTCTGGATCGGCTTGATCGACTCGGGCGACAGCAAAAGGGCATCCTCGGGAATCCCCGCGAGATGCTTGAGCGCGTTGAGGAGCATGGCAGCGGAAGCACCGAGCAGGTCTGAGGTCTTGCCTGTAATGAGGGTGCCGTCGGAAAGCTCGAGGCACGAAGCAGGCCCGCCGGTTTTTTCGGCGAGGGCGAGAGCAGGCTTCACTGTGGGGCGAATCGTTTCGTCCACGCCGAGCTTGGCCATCACGAGCTTGATGCGCTGCGACTCGAGCGGGGGAAGTTCGAGCTTTTTTTCGGAAACACGGGCCTTGAAGTAGCGGCGCACAACCTCTTGCGTCGCGGCCTCGCGGCAGGCGTCGTCGTCGGTGATCGCGTACCCGGCCATGTTCACGCCCATGTCGGTCGGAGAAGCGTAAGGGCACTGCCCGAGGATGCGTTCGAGGAGGATCCTGAGCAGGGGGAACGCTTCGATATCGCGGTTGTAGTTGACGGCCTTTTCACCGTACGTTTCGAGATGGAACGGGTCGATGAGGTTGACGTCGTCGAGATCCGCCGTTGCCGCCTCGTAGGCGAGGTTCACGGGGTGTTCAAGCGGAAGGTTCCAGATCGGGAACGTCTCAAATTTCGCGTAGCTCGAGGCGATTCCACGCTTGTGGTCGTGATAAATCTGCGACAGGCACGTCGCGAGTTTGCCCGATCCCGGCCCCGGCGCCGTCACGATAATGAGGTCGCGCTCGGTTTTCGCCCACTCGTTTTGACCAAGCCCCTCCTCGGACACGACGAGGGTCGGGTCCGGGTAGCCCTTGATCGTGCGGTGGCGCACGACCGTCAAACCGAGCCGCTCCATGCGAGTTTTAAACTGCGACGCCGCCTCGTTACGATCGTCCATTTGCGTGAGCACGATCGTGTTGACGAGGAAACCGCGCTCGCGGAACACATCCACGAGGCGCAGAACGTCCTCCTCATACGTGATACCAAGGTCGGCGCGCATCTTGTCGTGTTCAATATCGTGGGCGTTGATGGCGATAAGGATCTCGAGCTCATCCTTCAGCTCATACAGCATCGCGATCTTGTTATCCGGTGTGAACCCGGGAAGAACCCTCGAAGCGTGCAGGTCGTCGAAAAGCTTGCCGCCCATCTCGAGGTAGAGCTTCCCGCCGATCTGAGCGCGCCTTTCGGCGATGTGCTTCGACTGCAGCTCGATGTATTTTTCGGGATCAAAACCTTGCGTGCGTGCCATGCGAGCCTCCTGCGCTGAGAAAATAAAAATGAGGGGGCCGTTGGCATACGACCTGCATGTGCAGCCCTCGACATCTTAGGGCACGAGCGGGGGAGTTTCCAGGACCTTTGAGGTCCGACGGTCCCCGCGCGTGCCCGGGATGCTGACGCTTACGCGGCCCTCCCGCTCTCAACCCTTCACGGAGCCGCTCATCATGCCCGAAATGAAGTACTTCGACAGCAGGATGTACACGACGAGGGTGGGAGCCGAAGCAAGAAGTGCGCCCGCCATCGACACCCCGTAATTGGCCAGCAGTGCGCCGTTGGCGAGGTTGTTGAGGGCGAGGGTCACTGGGCCGTTCATCGGTGTCGCGAAGAACACCGCGAACAGGAAGTCGTTCCACGCGTTCGTGAACTGCCAGATCATGACCACCACGAAACCGGGAATCGAGATGGGCAGCGCAACGGACCAGAACGTGCGGAGCATCCCCGCGCCATCAACCTTGGCGGCTTCGATGAGCGATTCGGGAACCGTCTCGAAGTAGTTGCGGAAGATGAGCGTGCAGATCGGGATACCGAACACGACGTGCACGAGAATAAGCGAGGGAACGCCCGAGTCGATGGGCAGAGAAAGCACGAGCGAGAGCAGGGGGATCATCACGGCCTGGTAGGGCAGGAACATGCCAAACAGGAGGAACGTGAACACCAGATCCGCCCCGGGGAAACGCCAGCGGGACAGCACGAAGCCGTTCATGCACCCGAGAGCCGAGGAGATGATCGTCGAGGGAATGACCATCGCAAACGAACGTCCCATCGCAGGCGAGAGCGTTTCCCAGGCTTCCGCCCAGTTCTCAAGCGTCCACTCGCTCGGCAGCGCCCAGGCGCGGGCGGCCGAGGCATCGCCGCCCGTTTTGAAGCTCGTGACGATGAGGACATAGACGGGAATCAGGACGAGGACGACGCCGATGAGGAGAAGGGCAAGGCGGACGAACCGCCAGGGGGAAACCGAGGAGGTGTTCACGACTGACGCTCCCTGTGTTGCTGAATGAGATAAGGAACGATGAGGACACCCACGATGATGAGAAGAATCGTGCCGACGGCAGCCGCGTTCGCGTAATCGAAGCTCGACTTAAACACGAACATGTCCACGGCGGGGATCTTGGTTTGGTAGTTCGAGGGTTTCGAAATCGACATGATGAGGTCGAAGCTCTTGAGGCTCATGTGCGCGATAATCACGAGAGCGCTCATGATGATGGGGGTGAGCTGCGGGAAGATCACGTGGCGGTAGATTTGCCACTCGCTCGCGCCGTCCATGCGCCCCGCTTCGCGAAGCTCATCGGGAACGCCGCGGAAGCCGGCGAGAAAGAGCGCCATGACGTAGCCGCTCAGCTGCCAAATCGCCGGAAGGGCGATCGCGGCGATGCCCCACGTGATGTTGTTCCACCACGGGTTTTGGAGAAAGCCGAGCCCCACCATCTGAAAGAGGCGGTTCAGTCCGCTTGCACTCTCGCCCTGGTTGGAGTTGAGGAGCCAGCGCCACACCACACCCGAGGCCACGAAGGACACGGCCATGGGGAAAAGGTAGATGGTTTGGAACACTCGACCACCTTTGATGGGGCGATCCAGTAGCCACGCCCACACGAATCCGGTGATCATCGCGCCGCCCAGGAACACCGCCGTGAAAATCACGAGGTTCATGAGTGAGTGGCGAAAATCGGGGCTCGAGAGAAGAGCGATGTAGTTATCGAGGCCAACGAACTTACTGGGTTGCACGCCGTTTGCTTGCGCCGCCGTGTGGTTGTCCGTGAGAGAGGTCCACACGTTCTGCGCCATAAGCACGTAGACGAAGACCCCCACGAGAATGAGCGAAGGCGAGATGAGCAGCAGTGGCGCCGCATACTTTTTCATGCCTGGTCCTAGGGTGGAAGTGGCATCGGTGGGGGCCGGGCGAGCGTCGGACATGAGATCCCCGGCCCCGAAACCGATGTGAAAGCGGAGCTTACTTCTTCATATTCGATTCGGCAGCGGACACGAGCTCGGCCTGGAACGCCTTGGCGTCGGTCGCGCCGGAGGTGAACTTGCTCGTTGCGTCGGAAATGGCGTTGAGCCACGCGACCGATGTTGCTGCACCGTGGGCGATCGAGGCACAGATCTTGTCGTGTGCGAAGGACTCGAGCGCGGACTGCTGATACGCCGGGAACTTCGAGACATCAGCGTCGGTGCGCGCCGGGATTGAGCCCTTGGCGAGATTGAAGGCTTCCTGGCCTTCGACCGACGAGATGGTCTTGAGCCACGCCTTCGCGTTGTCGGCGTGTGGTGCACCCACGGGCAGGGTGAAGGAGTCCGCGAGGAAGCCGAAGATCTTGTCGCCAGAACCAGCCGAGGGCACCTCGAAGTAGACATAGTCCTTCATGTCTTCCTTGCCGGCTTCCTGGAATGCCGCAACGGCCCAGTCACCCATGACGTTGTAGGCGGCCTTCTCGTCGATCACGAGGGCTGTCGCTTCGGGCCAGTCGAGCGAATCTCGGTCGGAGTTGGTGTAGCTCACGAGCTTCTCGAACGCCGCGATCGCCGTGGTGACCTCCGCACCTGCCCAGTCGGTCGAGCCGTCGAACAGGCCGTTGTAGGCGTCCGCGCCGAGGTGGGACATGAGCACTGCTTCAAGCAGGTTGACCTGCGTCCACGGTGCCGCGAGAGAAAGCGCGGTGACACCCGCAGCCTTGGCCTTTTCGAGATCGGCGAGCCAGGCATCGAACGTCTCGGGAACAGCCTTCGGGTCGATACCGGCCTTTTCGAGCACGGCTGCTGATGCCCACACGACGTTCGAACGGTGAATGTTGGACGGCACCGAGTAGATCTTGCCATCCACCGTGAGGAGCTTGACCAAACTGTCAGGGAAGGCCTTGCGCAGGTCGAACTCGTCGTAGAGTCCAGAGACGTCTTCGATCTGGCCAGCATTGATGTAATCGGTCAGCTCGCCACCGGCGTGCGCCTGGAAAGTGTCGGGCGGATTCTTGGTCTGCAGGCGCGACTGGAGCATGTCCTTTGCGGCACTGCCCGCGCCACCCGCGACGGAACCATTGACGAACTTAATCTTGGGGTTTTGCTCGTTGAATACCTTGACGAGAGCATCGAGGCCCGCTTTTTCCGAGCCCTGGGCCCACCACGTGAACACCTCGACAGAGTCGGCCCCGCCAGCGGAACCGCCACCGGAGGATTTGGAACATGCTGCGAGCGCGCCAAGCGCAATACCAGCGGACGTGAGAGTGAGGAAAGTCCTCCGTGCGATCATTGCTGTTCTCCTTTAAACAACAGGGGCGTCGTTGCCGAGTGGATCGCTGATCTCCGAGATGAACGCGGAGACCACCAAATTGAACGCGTTCAATATAGCGGCACATTGAACGTTGCCATTCTAGTGAACGAAGTGAACGAAACGTAGCGCCGCGCTAGGTTTTGCGAAAATTTCATGGCCGTGAAAACGCATCCAATGCCCCACCGCCACCGCGTTCCAAGAGGTCAAAGCATGAAGTCCGTGTGTGATCCGGGGCGCTTCTGGGAACCACATTCCGGCATTTCTCGCAGTATGTTGCGATACCGTGAGGGAGTTCATAGGGGGCGACTCGTGGACGCCCGAGACCGTTCTGGTGCGAGCATTCGCCCTGCAGGTCCCGAACGTGCCGCGCACCGCGCCCCACATTGACCGTAATGCACACCGCGGGAGCGCGCTCGCTCGCGAGTGAGAGTGAGCGGTGTTGCGCGAAGATCGGAGAACAATGACTGACTACAAAGGCGTCGCAGTAAGCCCCGGACGCGTGATCGACCCCGTCAAGGTCATGGCGCCGCCGGTTGCCGAACCTCCCCTCAACGACGCCCTCCCCGAGGGCGAACCGCGCGAGACCGAGGCCGCCCGAATCGCCGAGTCCGCTGCCGCGGTCAAGGCCGACCTCGAGAAGCGCGCCGAGGCAGCACACGGCGACGGCAAGGCCGTCCTCGAAGCCACGGCGCAAATGGCGGCGGATCCAACGCTCACAACGAGCGCGGAGCAGCTTGTACGCACCGCCGGTATGAGCGCCGAACGCGCCGTGTGGGAAGCCGGCGAGCAGGTTGCCACGATGCTCGAGGGCCTCGGCGGCTACATGGCCGAGCGCGTTGCTGATGTGAAGGACGTCCGCGCCCGCATCGTCGCCCACCTCCGCGGTGAACAGGCGCCCGGCATCCCGTTCTCGACCGAGCGCTTCGTACTTGCCGCGATCGACCTCGCCCCCGCCGATACCGCAACCCTCGACCCGACCATCGTCTCGGCGCTTATCACCTCCGACGGTGGCCCGCAGTCGCACACCGCCATCCTTGCGCGCCAGCTTGGGATTCCTGCCGTTGTCGCCGCGAAGGGCGTCGAGAGCATCGAGCCTGGAACGGTCGTGTACGTGGATGGCGCCGCCGGCACTGTGACCAGTGAGTTCGGCGACCGAGAGCGGGAACTCTCCGTCACCTGGTACGAGCTCGTGAAAAATCCCCTTACGTACTCAGGTGGGGGAGCGGAGCTTTCCGACGGTACCCGCGTTCCACTGCTCGCCAATGTGGGTGGCGAAAAGGACGCGGCTTTAGCCGCAGAGGCGAATGCTGACGGCGTGGGCCTTTTCCGAACCGAGTTCTGCTTCCTCGACCGCGACGAGGAGCCGAGTATCGAGGAGCAGGCCGAGGCGTATGCGGGGGTGCTTCGGCACTTCCCGGGCAGGAAGGTCGTGATCCGCACACTCGACGCGGGTGCCGACAAACCGCTTCCGTTTTTGACCGATGCCGACGAGCCGAACCCCGCGCTTGGCGTCCGGGCCTATCGCACTTCGTGGGAGAAGCGCTCGGTGCTCGAGAACCAGCTGACGGCAATCGCAAAAGCGAGCCGCGAGACGAGCGCTGAGCCGTGGGTCATGGCACCGATGATCTCGACACTTGAGGACACCGAAGATTTCGTGTTGATGGCACGCTCCGCTGGCGTCGAGCGCGCAGGCATCATGGTCGAAACTCCGAGCGCGGCCCTCACAAGCGATCACCTGATGGGCGTAGCCGACTTCGCCTCGATCGGCACGAACGACCTCACGCAATACACGATGGCTGCCGACCGCATGCTCGGCTCCCTCGCGCAGCTCAACGATCCGTGGCAGCCTGCCGTCCTCGCGCTCGTGGGCGCAACGGCGACGGGTGCGCGGGTCGCGGGTGGCGACCCGGAAGCCTTCGGCGATGGCGCGAACAAGCCCGTGGGCGTATGCGGCGAGGCAGCGGGCGACCCCGCGCTCGCGGTCGTCCTCGTGGGCCTCGGCGTGAACTCCCTGTCGATGACGCCGCGATCGCTGCCAGCAGTCGCGAAAGTCCTGTCGACCGTGTCGCTGGCAGACGCGCGCGAACTCGCTCGTCTCGCGGTGTGCGCACCGACCGCCGCCGAAGGCAAGCGGACCGTGCGTGCGAAGCTCCCCATCATTGAGGAACTCGGACTCTAACGGGCTGAATATAAGCAAAGGGGGCATGCCGCTCGGCATGCCCCCTTCATCATCCAACAGAGGTGTCGTTGGTGCTTAGGCCTGCGCGTCGAGATCCGTCTCGAGAAGCTCCGCGAGCTTGTTGACCGACTCTTCGGCTCCGTCGCCCTCGGCACGGAGGGTGACTTCGTCGCCAGCACCGGCGCCAAGGGTCATGAGCATGAGGATCGACGAGGCGTCGATAGGGGCGCCGCCAACCTTTTCGATCGTGACCTTCGCGGGCTGCTCACCCGCGGCCTTCGAGAAAATGGCGGCGGGACGGGCGTGGAGACCCGAAGCCGAAGCGACTTTGACGGTACGTTCAACCATGATGTGCCTTTCGACGAGCCGGTATGCCACATGGACAAACACCAGCGGAAAAATTTGAGTGAGGCCACCCTACCGAATGACGCTGCAGGTGACCTTGTTGGAGCTCTCTTGTGCGGTCCATCCTCACAGCCCGCGAGTCTCCTCGAAGTCAGGGTCAAACACCGCGAGAACCTCGAGCGGTGCCTCTGCCTCCGCTAGTGCCCGGCGGCGATCCTCCTCCGCAAACACCTGCGAGATCGCTTGAAGCAGCATCAGATGCTCATCGCCAATGCCCGCAATGGCGACAACGAACGACACCTTCTCCTCGCCGCTGTCACCCCAAGCAATCGGCTCGTCATACTTCACGACGCTCATCGCGGTGCGGTGAATATTGCTCTTGGCCTCGCTCGTTGCATGGGGAACCGCAACGCCATACCCCATAAACGTCGACACCTCGGCCTCGCGCTCATGCATCGCCTCAACATACGCCGGATCGATCGCCTCGAGTTCAACGAGAAGATCGCCTGCCTCCTCAATCGCCTCGCTCTGATTTCGAGCAAGCCCCGGGACGCGAATCGCATGCGGCGAAAGAATGACCGACTCGCCCGACGCCGACGGCGACCCTTTCCCACGATCGCGCGTCACATCGCATGCCCACCGCGGAGCAGCGTGCTCAGATCCGTCACGACTCTGTGAAATGTTCATGATCCACGCCTTTCAAAAGATGCTTCACCTCGAGTCTAGGTGGCGTCGGACCCCTCCGCCTCAGGAAAAACGAACTTCCCGTACGTGAAGTACCGGAACGTTGTGGAGACCACCTGACCAATGAACGTGCCGCTCACGTTATCCGCGAAGGCCGAATCCAGCCCGAGAACATAGCGGGAAAACCCCAGGCAGCCGAGCTGCAACGCGCTCGCGATCACGTTCACGACGACGAATGCGAAAACCGAGCGTGCCGTGTGCGGCTTATCGCGATCCCCGTACGTCCAAAAGCGATTACCGAGATACGTGAGGCAGCTAGCTGCAGCAATCGTGAGGACCTTCGCGAGGATCGGCTGGCCGTGCATGAGCCCCTCGCCCCAGCCGTGCGTCGGGCTCCAAAACACGAGGACGTTATACATCGCCGCATCAAAAAAGAACACGAGGCCGCCCACGATCAGGAACTTCGAGCCGCGCAACGCATGGGCGAGCGCAGCAGTTCTCGACGAGGAATCCTTCACGGTCACGAAGCAAGGGTACAGGCCGTGCCGCAGCGAACGAATGCAGTTAAGCTGAGGTGCTATGGGACGAGTGACAGCATCGACGCGCCTGACGCGCATACGAATCCGGGACGGCAAGCTCTACCACTCTGAGCGGCCCGATGCCGTCGCCGTTGAAGAACCCCTCGACATTCGTCTCAACGGCCAGCAGCTCTCCATGACGATGCGCACCCCGGGCCACGATGTCGAACTGATCCACGGTTTCCTTCATGCCGAGGGTTACATCACGAACCGCGACGACATTCGCGAAGCTCGCTACTGCGACGGCGCCGTCGTCGAAGACGACTCCGGCTTCGAACGCAACACCTACAACGTCATGGACTTCACCACCCGCACCATCACCACAGCCCCGGTGATCACGAAGCCCTTCCTTACCTCGAGCGCGTGTGGTGTGTGTGGTTCGGCTTCAATCGACCAGGTGACGCAGCGGGTACGTCACGACTTCGTTCCGACGTTTGCCATGCACCCCTCGACCCTCCTTCGGGCGCAACGCGAGCTAGGCGACGGCCAAGCAGCGTTCTCGAAAACTGGCGGTGTGCACGCCGCGGCCCTCTTGACACCGGAGGGGGAGCGCCTCGTTCTGCGCGAGGATGTCGGCCGCCACAACGCCGTCGACAAAGTGATCGGCTGGGCCCTCCTCGAGGATCGCCTGCCCCTCAACGACGCCGTGCTTCTCGTCAGTTCACGCGCCTCCTTCGAAATCGTGCAGAAAGCCGCGATGGCCGGCATAGGCCTCATCGCGTGCGTGAGCGCCCCTTCCTCTCTCGCAATCGATACCGCCCAAAGGCTCGGCATCACCCTGTGTGGATTCGTGCGCAGCGAAGGTGACGATGACGGGCGCTTCAACGTTTACGCGGGCTCCGAGAGGATCGACCTGGCAGCGAGCAAGAGCTAGCGTACGGCGCGCGGGTGCGGCGCCCCGCACGCGGAGCACACGCAGCGCTCACCGGAGTCCGCTCTCCCGGGCCCGATACCCGTTGCACGGACGAGCGAACGCGCAATCTCCTCGTCAATACACAGCTCCTCGAGAGCGCCCGTATGAATCGCGCCCGTGAGACCCGGAAGGCGATCGTTACCCGCGGCGATGCCAATCACACGCGGAAGATTCTGGAGATTCTCGATCGTCAATCCAATCACCCGATTCGTCGTAGGGCTTCCGAGCGGCTTGCCGTCCGGGTCGAAATAATGACCGCACATGTCTCCCGCCGGATTCTGGGCGAGGTATTGCGCGAGCTGCTCCTCGTTGAGCTTCATCGCGTCGATCACCAAGCGTGACGTATGTACTCCATGCGTGCCAATGCCGACGAACGCGAGGTCGGTCGCGCGCGCATTCTCGAGGGCGGTGCGTACGCTTGATTCGCTCATGAGCGCGTTCCACGTGCGGCTCGATTCGACAACCGCCGGTGCATCAAAGCGTTCCGATCTGCAGCCGAGTCGTTCGGCGAGCGCGACGATCATGTTGTTGCCGCTCGGTGCTGTATCCGCGGTGGGCATCCCTCCCACGAGTGGAGTGAGCACGTGTTCCGCGCCGAGCGACCGCGTTGGGATTGCCTGGATCATACGTTGGATCGTGAGGCCCCAGCCGAATCCGATCCGTCCGGCATGCGGCGCGAGTTCTATGAATCGCTGGGCCGCGAGACGGGAGGTCGCCTCATACGGATCTGATCCAGATGCGGCGACGAACACGCGCTCAATGTCGTAGAGCTCCGTGATTTGTCGCTCAAGCTCCTCGTTCCGTTCGACGTCGTCTCCGACGATCCTTACCTGGATGATTCCCTCTTCCTTCGCTGCTGTGAGGATACGCGAGACGGTCGATTTCGAAAGCCCTAGTGATTCGCCGATCGTGGATTGATCGAGGCCGTCGACGTAGTAGAGGCGGGCGACATCGATGAGGGTGCGTCGGTCGCGTTTGAGTGCCATGCGGGACTTTCGGGGATCGGAGGAGGGAAAACGAGCGGCGGGTTGACGCCAAGTGTAGCCGTCAACCCGCCTGAGTGAGAGGGTAGGGAATCAGATTACGCCCCGCGCCACGAGCGAGTCCTGGAGCCGGCGCATGGCCACGAGTGGGCGTGACTCGTCGAGCTCAAGGTTGTCGTATGTGATGTATTCGCCGGCCTTGATGGCTTTCTTGAGCACCGAGCGCTGTAGCAGACCGATTGGAACGTAACCCTTTTCGCGTGCTTCCTCGGACGGGACAGCCCAGCCGTAGAAGTGATTACCGCCGAGCCCCTCGAGCTCGAGGTTGCCCTCGAGGTCAAACTTTGCGCGGCCTACGACCTCGGTCGTGACGGTGGTCGACTGGAAGTCCGCCTTGCGGTTGATCACGGCCTCCGCGATCGAGAGCGGAGCTTCGATCGAGGCGATATGCCACGGGCGAAGGAGTAGATAGTAAGGACCCTTGCCGAGTTTGAGGTAGTCGAGCTCGTGAGTCACGACGTCGCTAGTGGACTTCACGATCGCAAACACGCCGGGGGCAACGTCGCCGGTAGTGTATTCAACGACCGGGCCCTTGTCGGCATTGAGGATACCGCCGTCGGCCTTCGGGATGAGGGTTGTGGCAAGGTCCTTGATGTTGCACTCGACGCCGTGCATGCCGGCTTGCTCGACCGGGAAGCCGGTGGCGTTCGACAAAGCCGCCATCTCGAGTTGGGTTTTAGTACCGTCGGTGAACTCGGTGAGCATCCTTGGGTTCATGTGCTTGCGCGCAGCCTCCTCCTCGTTGTCCGCAGGGATCGAAGTCGGCTTGTTCGGGTTGTTCTTGCCCTTGCCGGCGGCGACGACCTCGAGACCGAGATCTTGCGCGTACTCGACGAGCTTGAGCGCCTCGACAGGCTCGTCGCCGCGGCAGATCGTGTAAACGGCGTTGCCCGCATTTGCCATAGATGACAGGAGCGGACCGACCGTGATGTCGGCCTCGACCGTCATAAGCGCAACATCCTTGCTGTGGGTGATGCACGTGTAAGCGATTTGCGCGGCGATCTCTGGAACGCCTGAAACCTCGACGACGATATCGACGGGGAGCTCAGGCATTTTGAGACCGTCCTTGATGACGACCGCCGAGCCGTTCTCGACCTCCTTTTTCGCGGTCTCGATATCGTCGACGGCGACGACGATATCGGTCGCCCCCGCCGCTTTGAGTGCTGCTTCGGCCTTATCGACGACGATATCGGCGACCGCGGCGACGGTCATACCGGAGGTTTGAAAGATCTGCGCGATCATGCCGGAGCCCATTTGGCCTGCGCCCACGACTCCGACGCGAATCGGGCGGCCCTCACGAGCCTCGCGTGTAAGAAGATCCTTTGTGTATCCCACGGTTGTGTCCTTTCTAGCGGGATGAATGTGGTGAGTATCAGGGAGTTCCAACGTGTGCAGAACGTTCAGGCCGAGGCGTGCGCGGTGCGAGTGGGGAGGTGGTGGCATCAACGGCGTTAGCAGCCAGGTCCTCCCCTCGCCCTTTGTGGTTGCTCCTCCGTGTCGCTGCACGGGCGCGGCGTGCTCGGTCAGCACGTTCTCGCTCTGAACGCTTGCATTCCGCGAGAGCAACCGTGGGGTTGGCTGGAACTTGCGCAAGTGCCACGGCAACGGCTTTCTTCAGGTGCTTCCCATTCGCCCGCTCCTGTGCCCCAGCGGTGGGACCGAGGAGAGTGGGAAAGGCGCGGAAGCGCGCAAACACGGTGGATCCAACCATGGCGCTTGCGCGTGTGATACAGCCCTCGGATTGGTCAACGACGAAGATGACGATGGCTCCACGGCTAACGCCGCGGCCCCGGCCGGTGACGAGGACGTCGTGAGGTCCGGTCGAGGCCTGTGCTGCCGCATTGATCTCTCGCGTGTACCGACGCTGCTGCAAAAGCGTGAGGATCGCAGAGACGACGAACGCGAGGAAGAGCAGAACCGGGAATAGCCACTCGACGCCGCGCATCACTAGGCTCCCATGACGCGGATCTTGGCGCCGACCTGCGGCGTCGTGAATTCGTCGGGTCCTGAGACGAGAACGGCGCCCGGTAGCACCGATTGGTCGGGTTGGTTGACGTATAGGACGATGTGGCCAAGCTCGGCAAGATTCTTGTTAGCGATTTCGCCCAGCGCCGTCACTGTGTATTTGTGACCGTCGATGTAAACCACGTCGCCCACGACCAGGTCGCGGGTCAACGTCGAGCCTCCGGTGTGCACAAGTGCAACTTCTGCGAGGGAGGGGGGAACGGGCTCTCCGAAGAGGATAATGACACCCTCGGAGAACATCATTTCCGCATCGGCACCGATCTGGCTGATATTGGCGCTCCACAATTCGTTGGACATGTCGTAGGACTCCTAGTGGTGAGAGATGGATCAGGCTTCGCTACATAAAGAACGAGAAGCCAAAGGCGATGATGACCGCGATGGGTGAGGTCACGAGGCGTGTGAAGAGCACCGCGGGAACCCCGACCGAAATCGTTTCTGGCTTCGCCTCTCCGAGAGAGAGACCTACGGGGACGAAGTCGGCGCCGACCTGGCCGTTGATCGCGAACAAGGTGGGCAGGGCGTACTGAACGGGGAGTGCACCGATTCCGATCTGTGTGCCCATGAGAACACCCACGACCTGTGCGATCGCGCCGCCAGGGCCGAGGATCGGCGACAGGAACGGAAGAGCGACAATGATCGATAGGAGGATCAGCCCGAACGGGTTCGAGGCGAGTGGGGTGACAAGGTCGGCGAGCCAGTCCGAGACGCCTGAGTAGTTCACAAAACCGATCAGAAGCGCGACGTACGCCATGAAAGGGATAACGGTTTTGAGCATAATGTCGAGCGCCTGACGCCCCGAACTCAAAAGCGTGTTGATGACGTAACCGATGAAGTTGCCGAAGCCCACGACGATGCCCGTGAAGCCCGAAGGCTTGTACTGAGCAGCGGCCTGCTCCTTGGCCGCAGTCTTAGTGTCCGCGACGCTCTTCTCTGGTTCTGCGGCGGCGGTCTCGGCGGTGGCGGCGGAGACCGCCGCTTCGTCGGCAAGCGCGACCTGCCTCGGGCCTACGTCGGACACGAAGATGTCGGGTGTAATGAACTGAGCGAGCGGGCCCGCAGGTGAGCCAGGGAAGACATCCACCGTCGGGATGCGCTTCTTGGGGTATACGCCGATGCGGGCGGTGCCGCCACAGTTGATGACGGCTGCGAGAACGTCCTCATCGGGGATGTGATTGATGAACCCGTCGACGACATCGGCCCCCGAGAGCTCGGCCATGCGCTGGGCGACGGGGTGAATACCGCCGCCGGTGACGGAGATGATCGTCTTCTTGGCGTCGGTCGGTGTGAGAGTGAGGCCATCGCCCCAGCCGCTGCTGCCCTTCGTGATGCGAATCGATGAGAAGGTCATGCCACGCCTCCCTGGATGCGTCCGGCTGCGTAGTCGGCGTCGTACTGTTTAAAGGGCGCTTCGTGTCCGCCGCGCTTGATGAGAAGGTTGGTCATCCACTGAGTAGCGAAGCCGCGGATGCAGATCACGATGATGCCGGTGATGAAGTAAAGGATCGCGAGCGTTGCATACTTCTCGGGGGCAACCTTGAGAACGCCTGCCGAGACACCCGTCCACACGAATATCTCGCCTGCGTTAGCGTGGGGAAAAAGTGCGGTTACCGGGTGCACGAACGATACTGCTGAGTCGTAGAACGCAGGCTTGTAGCGTTCGGGAAGGAAGCGGCCGAACGTGTAAGCCATCGGGTTGGTGAGCAGCAGGACGGCGAGGATCGGCATAAGCGTGTAACGGGTGATCGCGTACTTGCCGGCCCACTGGACGGCTCGCGTCACTCGTTCTTCACCGATCCACGTTGTGACCGCGTACATGAAGGTCAGCATGACCATCAGGAGCGGAAGCACCCCGGTCACCAGATCGACGAACGATTCCGCGGAAGCGTTGAACACGCCGATGAAATGCTCGGCAGCCCACGTTAACGCCTTCATAACTGGGTTGTTGTTCATAAGAACTCCTAGCTGTGGGGTCCGCTTCGCTGCGGAACCAACGGGAGGAGGGCCCGCTTGCGGGCGGGGCCTTAGGGGAGGAGGGTGATCGCGGCCGTGCAGGCGATGAGGACGTGCGGGCCGCGATCGGTGGGGTCAGTCCCCGGTCACAACGATGTGACACTTGCGAGCTCGTTCACGAGCTCGGTCGAAGTCGACGAAAAAGATGTAGCCGGTCTCGCCGAAAGCGGCCTTCCCGTCGAGCACGGCGACGGTCTCGGAAGCGCCGATGATGTTCGCCTTGAGGTGCGCGTCGGCGTTGAGGAGTTGGCTGCGGTCACCCCCGGGGAGGAAGGTCGCCGCCGAGGGCCAGCTTTCGACCGCCTGGTAGTGGGCCTCGCCCGGGTAGTTGTATCCGCCATGGGGAGGGAAGCTCGTCTGGGCGGGGAACATGCGGCTAAGAGCCGCGTCGAGATCGACTTGGAGGTAATCGGTACCATCCTCGACCGTGTCGTGTGCGAATTCGTCGAAGTACACGGCACACGTCGTGTGGGGCGAAATGATGGTGGCCACGCCGTTAGTAATTCCGGAGGCGGCGATGGTTTCGTGGACCTGAGCCGTGACGTCGATGAAGCTCGCGGTCCCGCCGTGGCTGCGCAGCTCGAGAGTTGTTGTGTAGGTGGTCATGGGGGCCTTCTTTCCAAGGTTTCTCGCCGGTTAGAACGCGTCAGTGCGTGCTGAGATGGTGTCGACGAAGTGGCGGACGTCGGTTTCGACGGCATCGCGCGCCGCCTTCGCGAGGTTTGTGAACAGGAAGATCTTGTCGTCGTTGACGAGTGGTGTAGCCGCCTCGTATGCCGCGCGTGCAGCATAGGTGTAGTAATTGATTTTGCGCACGCCTCGCGCGATCGATGCTTGGTATTCGTCTTCGCTCAGACCGCTGCCACCGTGCATGACGAGCGGTACTCCGGCCGCTTCGCGCAACTCGCTGATGAGCGGCAGGTTGAGATGGGGCTTTTGTCGGTAGAGCCCGTGAACGGTACCGAACGACGCGGCGAGGCAGTCGACGCCCGTCCGCTCAACGAAGTCGCGGGCCTGTTCGGGTTGGGTGTAGAGAGTTGCGTCTGCGACGCCCTGGGAAGGGTCACCGTTCTCGTTGCCGGTCATGACGCCGAGCTCGCCCTCGACTGCGATCCCGCGCTCGTGAGCCATAGCGACGACCTCGCGGGTGATGCGAACGTTTTCCTCATACTCGCGCAGCGAGCCGTCGATCATGCACGAATTAAAGCCGATCTCGAGGCCCTTAGCGATGTAGTCGATGTCTTCGCCGTGGTCTATATGAACGACGAAAGGGGCGCTCGAGCGTTTTGCGAGCTCGACGATGGCGGGTCCGATCTCCTCGATTGGGGAGTATGGCTCGTGGACTTGGGCGTGTTGCAGGATGATTGGCTGCCCGGTCTGTTCGCCAACCTTGATGGTGGCGGCGAGAGCTTCGAAGAAAGGGGTGTTGACGGCGGCAAGCCCTACATTATCTTTTTCGGCACGGGCGAGAGCATCGGTAAGTGAGATAAGCATGATGGCTTCTTTCCGGTGGGGGATATGGGGTTACTTCTCGTCGCGGTGGTCTCGTATTGCGGTGTACATCTCGGTGAGGATCTCCCGCCAGTCGGGATGCTTGATGATGCCGCTGGTACCGCCCGACCCGTCGGCCCCTTGCTTGAGTACGCGGGTAACGTCAGCTCCGCGACTTACGCCCGCGGCTTGAATGACGAGAATGCTCGGGTCGACGGACTTAACGACTGCGGTCGTACGTTCGACATAGTCACCCTCATCCATTTGTCCGGTACCGATCGCTGCGGTCGGCTCGCAGATCATCGCATCGGGCCCGAGGTGGGCGATCGCGTAGCACTGAGCGTCCGAATCCGCGCAAACGATGGTCTTTAGCCCGGCCTCGCGTGCGCGCTCGATAGTGGCGTCGAGCTGAGCGATCGTGAGGGGGTGTTCGGCGTGGTTAAGGACCACGGCGCGGGCACCGGCGGCCACGAGCGATTCGGGCAGGATATGTCCCATGCCGCGGCCAGGGGTGATCGGGTCCATGTGCTGTGCGGTGATGATGAGGTTCGTTGTGTGCTCGGTGATGAGCCGTAGGTCGGCGTGTTGAGCAGTGTAGATCGTGGGGATTTCGAATCGCCCGGCGAGTTCGTCGACGAGGACCGCTAACTTCAGAGCTTCGTCGCCGTAGAGGTACGCCTTGGGGTTGACAATCAGTAGGGGGCCGGTCAGCGTCATTGCGTTCTGTGCCATTTCATCCTCGGTGATAAATGCCAATTGCAACAAATTGCAGAAAGGGGGGCGATAAGTTGCGCCATTGCCTACACCCTGGCACACTGATTCTCGTGACGCAAGTGTTGTCCACTAGAAGTTCCGTCGAACTTTTTACTGACCCTAGGTCTTGAGAAGGGTCGCGAGGGCGTGTGTACACTTGCTCCCAACGCCTCACTCGAAGGAGAGTTTCAATGAAGAAAGTATTGGTTGTGTGCGGTACGGGCGTCGCTACGTCAACCGTCGTGGTCTCGAAGGTGCGTGACTTCCTCGAAGCGGAGGGCATTGATGCCCAGATCCAGCAAGGTAAGGTCATGGACCTTGTCGGCTCCGGAGTTGACGCCGATCTGATCGTCTCGACAACCGACGTCCCCGACTCCGTCACGATCCCCGTCGTTCGCGCTCTCAGCCTCATTACCGGAATGGGGCAAGAGGCCACACTTCGCGAAATCGCGGACGCGCTCTCTTAAATCGCCCCGCACCTCGGCTGCACTCACCCCACAAGGGTAAGCGCGGATCGTCCCTTTTCCCCGGGTTCTCGTCGCGTAAGGAATTCCCGTCATGGCAGACTTTTTCATCGGCCTCTCCGGCTACCTCAACGACCTCGGAGCGAGCGTTGTACTGCCCATTCTCATAACTATTTTTGGTCTGATTCTCGGTCTTCCTTTTAAGAAAGCATTCAAGGCCGGTGTCACGATCGGCATTGGCTTCATCGGTATCAATCTTGTGATCGGCCTTATGGGTCAGCAGGTGAGCCCCGCGGCCCAGGCCATGGCCGAACGATTTGGAGTGGGGCTCGACGTCGTTGATGTCGGCTGGCCCTCCTCCGCTGCGATCGCGTTCGGCTCTACCATAGGTGCTGCGATCATTCCGCTCGCGCTTGCCCTGAACATGATTCTTCTGTTCACCGGTCTCACTCGCACGTTCAATATCGACCTGTGGAACTTCTGGCACAGTGCGATGATCGGCGCGCTCGTGGGCGCGATTACCCATAGCTTCTGGTGGGGACTTGTTGCTGCGGCGTGCCACATGGCTGTCATGCTTGCGATCGCGGACCTCACGGCCCCCATCGTCCAAAAGTATTTCGGGCTCCCTGATATCTCGTTCCCTCACGGAACTTCGGCTCCTTATGGTCTCCTCGCGATCCCACTCAATGCACTTTTTGATCGCATTCCGGGCTTCAATAAGCTGGATGCCACTCCGCAGGCGATTCAAAAGCGTTTCGGAATCTTCGGAGAAACCCTCGTGATGGGCCTCATTCTCGGTCTGCTCATCGGCCTTCTAGGCTTCGGATTTGCGCATCCGGCGGAAGATTCCAAAAAGATCTTGACGCTCGCGATCTCTCTAGCCGCCGTTATGTTTCTCCTCCCACGTATGGTTTCAGTTCTGATGGAAGGTCTCATGCCGATCTCGGAGGCCGCGCGCGACTTTGTGCAGAAGCGTTTCCCGGGTCGAACGTTCTACATCGGTCTTGACTCCGCCGTCGCGGTCGGTCAGCCATCCGTGATCGCGACGTCACTTCTGCTCGTACCGATCACGCTGTTCCTCGCCGTCGGACTTGCCCCGCTCGGTAACCGCGTCCTCCCGCTCGTGGACCTCGCAACTATCCCATTCATTGTCGCGATCATGGTGGCGATTTTCCGCGGAAACATCGTCCGTTCGACCATTGGCGGTGCCGTTCTCATCGGTCTCGGTCTTTTCGTGTCGACCTGGATTGCTCCTGTTTTTACTGAGGTTGCGGTCGCCTCTGGCTTCTCGCTCGGTAAGGGGCAGCACACTATCTCGTCGCTCGTGGATGGCTCGAACCCCCTCACCGCGTTCTACTTTGCCGCAGCGAAGGCTGGCGTGCCCGGTATGATCGTTGCCCTCGTCCTCTCCTTCGGCTCCCTGTTTGCAGTGCGCACGGTCATGAACCGGCGTGATCGCGAGCAAACCAAACAGGAGGTGGCACAGTGAGCTTCGGAATTGTCCCCGGCGCGGCGTTTGCGCGTCTTGAAGCGGAGAGTGACCGCGAGGTGCTGACCACAATGGCCCGGCGCCTCCGCGAGCTTGGCGCCGTTGCGGCTACCTATGAGGAGGCCGTTATCGCGAGGGAGGAACGCTTCCCCACGGGCCTGCCTACGGCGGTCCCCACCGCACTCCCTCATACCGATCCCGAACACGTGCTCATCGAAGGAGTTGCTGTCGCAACCCTCGCGCATCCCGTGCAGTTTCGCGAGATGGGCTCGAGTTCCTCAAGTATCGAGGCTCGCTTCGTCGTGATGATGCTCCTCAAGCAGGCGCACTCGCAGCTTGAGGCGCTTCAAACCCTTGTTGCGCGATTGCAGGATGTTGAGGCCGTCGAGGCGCTCGCCTCTGCCGTGAGCGACGAGGATTTGTTTGCTGCCGCGTCGGACTGGCTGGCGGCTGGAGACGCTTAGATTCCTTCCCCGGAACGAAGGCGAGAGGCGGTCC
Source organism: Dermabacter sp. HMSC08H10 (assembly GCF_001807585.1). Classification (NCBI taxonomy): domain Bacteria; kingdom Bacillati; phylum Actinomycetota; class Actinomycetes; order Micrococcales; family Dermabacteraceae; genus Dermabacter; species Dermabacter sp. HMSC08H10. The sequence goes on along the minus strand of NZ_KV789426.1, from coordinate 80,814 downwards.
TAGGCGATACGCTTCCCCTCTGTCTGTGCGCAACGATGGCGCTGCCTCGGGGAGGTAGCGTGGAAGTGGCGAAGACGCTCGCAACGAGCTGCTAGCGTCACCAGGATCCCGGTCCCGGTTTCGGGGCCGGGTCCTTCTCACGTGGACTTGCCGCCCTCGGGGGCAGAGCACGGATCCCTCACGTATGAGAGTGCTCGTCCTTTGCGGTGGCGGGGTGTGCACGCCGCGGCCCTCTTGACCCCGGAGGGGGAGCGTCTGGTGCTGCGCGAGGACGTCGGCCGCCACAACGCCGTCGACAAAGTGATCGGCTGGGCCCTCCTCGAGGATCGCCTGCCCCTCAACGACGCCGTACTTCTCGTCAGTTCACGCGCTTCCTTCGAGATCGTCCAGAAGGCTGCCATGGCGGGCATCCCGCTCGTCGCTTGCGTAAGCGCGCCGTCCTCGCTAGCAATCGACACGGCCAAGCGGCTCGGGATGACGCTGTGCGGCTTTGTGCGAAGCGAGGGTGATGATGGGCGCTTCAACGTGTACTGCGGAATCGAGCGGATTGATCTTTCGGGCAGCGAGAGTTGACGGCCGGGTTCCCTCCAGCACCGTGTGCCACGATGGCTGTGTCCGTAGACATCCCTCTTGGAGGAGGAACCATGAAGAACAAGCTCATTCTTGCAACTGGCATCGCTATCGGTTTTGTGATCGGCTCGAAGATGGGCCGTGAGCCCTACGAGAAGCTCGAGGCGACCGCCAAGCAGTACGTCGATGACCCGCGCGTGCAGGAGAAGGTTGGCCAGGCGCGCGAAACCGTCTCGAAGGTCGCGAAGGACGCGGCTGAGACCGTGAAGGACAAGGCCCCCGAGGTTGCCGAGCAGGCCAAGAGCGCCGCGAAGGGCGCGGCGTCGACGGCTAAGGACAAAGCGCAGGAGGTGCGCGCCTCCCACAGGGCGAGCACGCCGAAGGTGAAGGCTACCGATACCTCGAGCGACTCGAGCGTGGCCGGCGGCGACGCTGAGGTGCACGAGGCGAAGTAACGCTCCACGCGGCACGCGCCGCCTAGTACACAAAGGGCGCTCCCGGCGATTGATGCCGGGAGCGCCCTTCAGGTTAAAGCAACCGTCGGACCACCTAGCCCTTGACGCCGCCGGCGGCCGCGAAGCCCGTGCCGAGACTGCGGCCGAGCGCCAAATACAGCACCACGATCGGGGCGGAGTAGAAGATCGAGAACGCCGCGAGCTGGCCGTACGCCACCTGGCCGTACTGGGACGAGAACGTGTAGAGGGTGACGGCTGCCGGGAGTTTCTCGGGGCTGAGCAAAAGCATGAACGGCACGAAGAAGTTGCCCCACATGCCCACGAAGGTGAAGATCGTGGCGACGGCGAGGCCCGACTTCATGAGTGGAAGAACGACCGAGAGGATCGTGCGCACCACACCTGCGCCTTCCGTCCACGCGCTTTCCTCAATCTCGACGGGCACCGAATCGATGAACCCTTTCGTGAGGAAGATGGCGTAGGGAAGCGACGACGTGGCAAGGAACAGGATCGCGGCGGGCATCGAGTCAACGAGGTTGACCTGCACGAACATCGAATACACGGGGATCATGATCGCCGTGATCGGAAGGCCCGTGGAAAACAGGATGCCGAGAAGCAGCGGGCGCCGTGCCCGGAAGCGGTACCGAGAGAAGGCGTAGGCGCATAGCACCGCGACCGTCATCGTGATGAGCGTTGCGCACCCGCACAGCACAAGCGAGTTGAGGAGCGGGCGGAACGTCGTCTGCTCGTTCCAGATTGCCTGATAGTTACCGAGACTCCAGTGTTCCGGCGCTTTCACCGCGAGAGTCGCTTCGGTATCGAATGACGCAAGCACGACCCACAGAATGGGGATCGCGAAACTTACGCTAATGAGGGCGATGACGATCGAGGACAGAGCGGACGTAAGGCGCCCGCGCGCCGTGTGAGGCTGGTTTCCGCGGTCGCTTTTCGCACGGGCCTTCGTGGGAGCTGCGGTGGTCATCGCTTGTCCTCCTCGGGCAGAAGCTTCAGATAGATGAGTGAGGCGATCGCCCCAATCGCGAGCAGGATGAGCGCGACCGCGGTGCCGTAGCCGAGCTGGCCGTACGAGAACGCCTGCTCATACATGTACAGGGGGAGGGTCTGGCTGCGACCGGACGGCCCGCCACCGGTCATGATGAAGATCAGACCGAACACAGAGAGGGTCTGCAGCGTGATGAGCATGAGGTTCGTAGCGATCGCGGTACGCATGAGCGGAACTGTGATGCGCATAAGTCGCGTGAACGCTCCGGCGCCGTCGATCTCCGCTGATTCGTACACGTCCTTGGGAATCGACGTGAGCGCCGCCGAGTAGATCAGCATCGTGAACGCTGTTCCGCGCCAAATATTCGCGAATGACACCGCGAGGATCGGCGCGCTAAAGAGCCAATCCTGACCCGGAAGCCCGATGCTCGTGAGGAGCGTGTTGAGGGAGCCCTGATCAGCGAAGAAGGTGTACAGGAGGTAGCCCGCGACGACTTCTGGAAGGATCCACGCGAGAATCACGATCGACGTGCCGATGAACGTCACGAGGCGGTTGGCCTTCTCCATGAGGAGTGCGAGAACCATGCCAAGGAGATTTTGGCCGATAACCGCGGACACCAGGGTGAAAATCAGGGTGAGGACGACGGCGTTCCAGAACCGATCGTCGCTAAAGGCGGTGATGAAGTTGTCCAGCGCGACGAACTCCACGGCTTTCGCGTTCTCGCCGCGCACGGCTTTATTTGTAAACGCGAGATAGATCGAATAGACGATCGGGCCGAGCATGAAAATCGCGATGAGCAGGAACGCGGGAACCATGAGGAGGCCGCGGCGAGGCGTGAGGTGATTCCCGAGGGGAGCCCGTTTGCGATTGGTTGGCGCACTTGTTGGCGCCGCTGCGACGGCATCTACGGAAGTACTCATGAGTTACGCACCTCGATGTTGTCCTTGCCCACCAGCTCGGTGAGCTTGGTGTCGTACCAGGCGGCTGCCTGCTCGGGAGTCTTGTCGCCCACCATCACGGTGTCCATTGCGTCTTGAAGAGCGGAAGACACTTCGGGATAGACCGCAAACGCTGGCCGGTAATAGGCGGCTTCGAAAATGTCGGTGAAGAATCCGACGGTTGGCGAGTAAGTCCTGTATTCCTCGTTTTTCGCGACGTCCCTCCTTGTCGTGAGGTTGGCGCCGCTCTTATTGCGGTAGACGAGACTCTCGAGCGTGCACAGTTCCTTAATGAGTTCGAACGAGAGATCTCGGTCGCGCGCGTGGGTGGGGATCGTCCATCCCCAGCCGCCGGCGAGGGTGGTCAGCCCCGGTTCTTCTCCATTTTGCGTGGGCATCTGGGCCAGGCCCACGTCGTCCTGCCACGTGGGCCACGGTGCGGGGCCGTCCTCAGCCCACTGGTTGGAGATCCACGAGCCGTCAATGAGGATTCCGAGTTTGCCGGCGGGGAACATCGTCGATTGGATCGCTTCGGCGATATTCGGGTCGAGGTGTTGGGAAACGGGCAGCGTGAGCTTCTCATCGAATTGGCGCTTGTAAAACGCGAGCGTGTCGATGAAGCCCTGCGACCCTGCGACCCACTTCTTCGTCTCGGGGTTGTAGAGGGTGTCGTTCGTGCCATACAGCAGCATTTCGAAGCCCTGCATCGAGGCTTTTTCGCCCTGGGTTTTCCCGCAGTACATGAACATGCCGGCAGCATCGACGTTCGCGTCACGAATGGTCGTGGCAGCTTCGGCGATCTCCTCCCACGTGTGCGGCTGCCACTCGGTGGGAAGGCCGGCCTTTTCGAAGACCTTCTTGTTGTAGTAGATGCCGCGCGTGTCCGTTTCAGTGGGAACGCAGTGCGCGCGTCCCTCGGGATCGACGGCTGCCGCTTGGGAGGCGGGGTAGAGGTTGTCCCAGCCCTCCCAGCCCTTGACGAGATCGTCGATCGGTTGAATGTATCCGGCGGCAACGTCGGAGAGCAGGATGAAGGTGTCTTCGAAAACGAGGTCGGGGCAGCTTCGCGGCGACGACATCAAGAGCTCGTTCTTCGTGAAGTAATCGTTCTCCGCGGCGACAATCGGAACGAGCTCGACGCTCACGCCGGGATGCTTCTTCGTGAACTCCGCGATGATCTTCGTGAGCCACTGCTTGAGGGTCGTGCCCGAACCAAACTGCTGATAAGCGACCTTGAGCGTGGACGAATCGCGGTCACCCGAGCAGCCTGCGAGCATCGCGAGGGGGAGTGTGGTGGCGATTCCGCCGGTCACCTTCAGGAAGGTTCGCCGTGAGGATCGCTCCGTCACCTTGACTGATGGACGCATCGCGCGGCTCCTTTCATAGGACGAATTCGCCCGTGTAGGTGGCTTCGCTTCCATACAGCGCACGGGTGAAGGCGCTGACCTTCGCTGACTGATCGCCAGGCTGAAGCTCGTATGTCACAAACGCCCCGAAGCCGTCGTCAACCGTGCGCTGGGCGAGCTTTTCAATCCCGCCGAGGGAGATCCCGCTCGCCCTCGATAGGTCGATCGCGGCCGCGCCGTAGCGCTCTTTCGGCAGTCCCGGGACGTCGAAAACGTTGTACTGGTTGTAGTACGGGTTCCATGCGTAATCGACGAGTTGGCCCGCGCTGAGGCCTCGATACTCGGCGTGCTCGGAACTCGGGCCGATGAAGTAGAACGAGATCACTCGGTTGGGCAGTCGCTTGCGCAGCGATGACAGCATCGCGAGGAAGGAAAAATCGTTCGGCTCGCCCGTGCCGTTCTTGCCGTATTCGACCCATTCGTCGTCGAGGTCTACGCCGTCGAGGCCGTAGCGGCGAACGGTACGCGAGACCTGCTTCGCGAAGTCGTCGGCCGCCTTGCGGCTCGGGAAGTTCGCGAAGCCAGCGCCCTCATGGTTGCCGAGGACGGAAAGGAGGACCTTGATGCCGCGCTGCTGGAGAGGGCGGATCGTGGTCTCTGCATTGTCGAGGACCCGTTGAACATTGTCGTTCATGTGAAGGTAGGCTTTTTCGCCGTCGTAGTTGATATTCGCCGCGAAAATAACGACGTAGTCGAATGCTGGTGTGCCGTCGGAAAGAACATAATTGCCGACGTTCAGAATCGAATTACTGTTGACCTCGATATAGGCGACCGAGGCAATTCTCGAGCCGCGTCCGGGGCGGTGCGGGTGTGCAAGTGCAGGTGACGCCAGTGACAGCGCACCTGTGGTTGCGGCAAAGGCGACGCTTCCGCGAATAAGGGTGCGGCGGGAAAGGGGGCGATCCATGTCTCACTCCGTTGTAGACGCATATGGGCCAATCGCGTATCTATGGCGCGATTCACACACGAGACTAAAGCCCCTACCTGGGAATGTAAAGGCGTGGGACAGGTGCGAGCCGTGTTGCTTCAACCGTGAGGGATGCGAGAAAGTGGGAGCATCGAAGACCGGAAGAAGGTCGACATCCGCCACTGTTGGCGGCCGAGAACCCCGAGCGAAATGAGCTAAGAGTGCCCCGCTTTGCCACCGTCGGAACCCCCCACCCCCAAGGCATTGAACTCGCCCCTGAACTCCTTGAACGCGTGTCTGCCCGCGTGCGCGACGCTGCTGGCGAGGACGTCGCCGAGGCCGTGGTGCGATTCCTTGACAACACCGCCCGCACGACGGTTCGTGAGCGCGGCAAGGGGGACACGTTTGTGATGACGGGCGACATCCCCGCGATGTGGCTGCGAGATTCGTGCGCGCAACTCTCGCCACTCCTTCGCCTGGTTGGCGAGGACGAAACCCTCGGTGACTTGATCGGCGGACTGCTCGCGACCCACTGGCGCATGATTCTCATCGACCCGTACGCAAACGCGTTCAACGAGGAAGCCAACTCCAACCGCTGGGATGACGACGAACCCGAGCCGAGCCCGTGGGTGTGGGAGCGCAAGTTCGAGATTGACTCGCTCGCCTACCCGATTGACCTCGCCGCGCGCCTGCTCGCAACCGGCAACACATCCTGGATCACCGCCGACACGCTCCCAGCCCTCGATGCCGTCCTCGAGGTCCTCGAAACGGAAAGCCGCCACGAAGAACGCTCGGCGTACACGTTCGTGCGCCGCGACTGCCCGCCCACCGACACGCTCGTGCGCGAGGGGCGAGGGCGGCTCACTGAGCCGTGTGGGCTCGTGTGGCAGGGCTTTCGCCCGAGCGATGACGCGTGCGCACTCGGCTACAACATCCCGGGGAACCTCTTCATGGCCGCCGCTCTCAGGGCCGTGCCGGCGCTCGTGGAGGCGTGCGCGAAGGCCGAGTTTAGCGAGGCGCCGGGAGAGCGGGGCGAAGGGGTCCGACGCCTGCCCCTGGGCGAGCGTGCCGACCTCGTACGCGAGGGGATCCTCAAGGGGATTGAGGCGCACGGAATCACGCGCGATGAGGGGGGTGCCCGGTTCTGGTACGAGGTCGACGGTTCCGGCGAAGCCCTCTTCATGGATGACGCGAACGTTCCCTCGCTTTTGTCTCTCCCGTATCTGGGTGTAATCGATGCCGAGGACCCGCTGTATCTCGCGACCCGCGCGGCCGTCTTGAGCACGGCCAACCCGTTCTACTACGAGGGATCGGCGCTCGCGGGAGTCGGCTCCCCGCATACGCCCGAGGGCTACGTGTGGCCCATCGCGAAATCCGTCGAGGGGCTCACCTCGACCCATATCGACGAAAAGCGGGCAATTCTCGAGTTGCTCCTCGCAACGACCGGTGGAACCGGCTATATGCACGAAGGCATCGACTGCAACGATCCCACGGCGTTCACGCGCGAATGGTTCTCGTGGTCCAATGCGATGTTCTGCGAGCTTGCCCTCGATGTTGCGGGCATCTCTCGCCCGGCGCTCGTGGTTGAGCCGCTTCTCTAGCCCTCGACGCGCGGCGGGAGAGTGTCGCGCGCGTGAAGGCGCGGGCACGCGAGTTCGCGTGTGCGGGGCTCGGGCCCGGGATTGTCGCGCATGTCGCGGAGGACTTCCACCGCGGCGCTTCCCATCTCGGCGGGGCTTCGCTCGAGCGTCGAGACCGCAGGGGTGCGGAGCGTAAGGCCAGGGGTCGATTCCCATGACACGACGCCCGCGTCTGCGGGGACGGAGACATCGAGGTCGCTGAGTGCGCGCAGGGTCGCGAGAGTGAGGTCCTCGCTCTCGCACACGAACGTCGTCGCGGCCGTGAGGTCGAGCATCGAGGCGAAATCGCGAATGGCTGCGCAGGTGTCGTCGAGCTCGCCCAGGGGGATGCCGTGTTCAATCGCCGTGATCCCCGGCCGGCTGCGCCTAAGAGCCTTGAGGCGAGCCTCGCCGTGACTGTAGCGGGCGTGCGAATGGAGGTAGGCGATGCGGCGCGTTCCGTGGGCCACAAGATCCTCGATAAGCGTGTCCATGACGAGAGCGTCGTCGATGAATACGGAGGAGAACGGCTCGTTCGTTCCGGGCTTGCCGATGAAGACGGTGGGAACGCCGAGCGTGTTCGTAAGCGCAGGCCGCGGGTCGTCGGGGCGAGGGTTGACGAGGATGAGCCCGTCGATGCGGGACTCGCCGTGCCATTGGCGAATCGCCGTGAGCTCATCCTCGAAGTTCTCGACAATTTTGAGGACGAGGGCGACGGGGCTCGACGAGAGTGCGTGCTCGACGCCCGCGATGAGCTGGAGGAAGAAGGTGTCTCGCGCGAGTTCGGCGTAGGACGACGTGATGATGAGGCCGATCGCGTTGACGCGCGAAGTGGACAGCGCTCGAGCGGCACTGTTTGGGGTCCACCCCATGTCGCGGGCGATCGCCATGATTTTTTCGCGGGTGGGTTCGGCGACTCCGGGCCGCCCGTTGAGCGCGAACGACACGGCGGTACTCGAAACACCGGCGGTGCGGGCGATATCGGCGATGGTGGGGCGGGCCATGCAGTCCATGATACCTTTTGAGCTAAAGCGCTTTAGGTGAGCGCATGGGTATCCAGCGACAACGAGGTGACGCGATGAATCAACAGCACGCGTGGGGCGCGAACTACACCCCCCGAAAAGGCTGGTTCCACTCCTGGGCGAACCTCGATCTCGGCTCGGTCGACAACGACTTCGCGACCCTCGCCGACCTCGGCCTCGACCACGTGCGCATCTTCCCGCTGTGGCCGCTCCTGCAGCCCAATCGCACTTTCATCGACTCGAAAGCCATCGACGACGTCCTCGCCGTCGCCGACGCCGCCGGCGACGCGGGCCTTACGGTCTCGGTTGACCTGCTCCAGGGACACCTGTCGAGCTTCGATTTCCTCCCCGCGTGGGTGAGTACGTGGCATCGCCGCAACATTTTCACCGACGCCGACGTCGTGGACGGCCAGCGCGCCCTCGCGCGCACCCTCGCCGCCGAGCTCTCCGCCCGCCCACACGTCTCGGGCCTCACGCTCGGCAACGAGATCGGTCAGTTCGCCGCCCCACGGCACCCCGAACGCCACGAGATCTCCCCGAGCGAGGCCTACGCCTGGCTCGACGGCATGCTCACCGAGGTGCGCGGAGCCTTCCCGACGGGAGCCCACCACCATTGCTTTGATGACGACACGTGGTTCGTCGATGCTCACCCCTTCACTCCCCGCGCGGCCGTCGAACTCGGTGACTCCACAACCGTGCACTCGTGGATCTTCGGCGGCGCGGCGCAACGCTACGGCATCGATGCCCCCGAGCTTCCCCACTTTGCCCGCTACCTGCTCGAGGTCGCAGACCTCTGGCACAGGGTGAGCGGGCAACCGTCGGACCGCCCCGTGTGGCTCCAGGAAGTGGGCGCGCCAACGCCGTGGGTGAGCCCCGAGAACGCCGCCGACTTCCTCGAGGGAACCGTTCGCGCAGCGTGCGGGTACCGAAACCTCTCGGGTATCACCTGGTGGTGCTCCCACGACGTCTCGAGAACACTTGCCGACTTCCCAGATCTGGAATATAGCCTGGGTCTCATCGATTCCGAAGGAGCGGTGAAACCCGCGGGCGAGCGCCTACGCGACCTCATCGCCCTCGAGAAAGCCGGCGAGCTTGCCACGACCCCGACCTCGACGCAGAGCGTGATCGTGGAGGGGCTGAAGGCCGATGGATCGAACCGCTCCCTCACCAATACAGGATCCGATGTCTTCGGCGAATGGATGGACTTCGCTCGCCGTGGAGAGTACCGAAGCCTCGAGCTCGGATAGCGCGAGCACCGTCGTTCGCCACACGCCGATCACGACCGTGCCCGCCCGCAACCCGAACGCGCAGCAGACCCTCGACGAAAGGCCAACCGATGTTCAACAACCGCGCGCACAGCGAGGACCGGGTCCGACGGTTCCTCGCTGAACAACTTCCCGCCCGGCGTCACCTCGATACCGCGCCCGTCACGATCGAAGCGTGGGAGGTGCCCGGCGAGCCCGTGCCTTTCGCCGAAGCGAAAGCGCAGACCTATAGCCCCATTGAGGTCGGTGCGCGCTGGGGCCGCCCCTGGTCAACCCTGTGGCTGCACGTGACGGGTGAGGTCCCCGATGCGTGGGTGAGCGACGACGAACGCGACATCGAACTCCAGCTCAACCTCTCCTTCACGAACATGCCGGGTTTCCAGGCCGAGGCGCTCATCTGGAATACCGACGGCACCACCGTCAAGGCGATCAATCCCTACAACCAGTACCTCACGCTCGAACCCGGCACCACGAGCTTCGAGTACTACCTCGAACTCGCCGCCAATCCCAACGTCGCAGGTGACTGGACATTCGCGCCGACGAAGCTCGGTGAGTGGGAGAGCGCGGGAGACGACCCGATCTACGACCTCACGGAACTTCGCCTCGCGTGGCGCTCAAAAGCGATCTGGGAACTCGAACAGGACGTCGTTGCGCTGAGCGGCCTCATGCATGAACTCCCCGAGGACAGCACGCGCCGCCAGGACATCCTCCGCTGCCTCGACGATGCGCTTGACGTCGCCGACCCGGATGATCTGCACGCGACGGCTCACGACGCGCGCGAGGTTTTGCGTCGTGAACTCGACAAGCCCGCCAATGCCTCCGCGATGACCGTGATCGCGACCGGCCACGCCCATATTGACTCCGCGTGGCTCTGGCCCGTGCGTGAGACAGTGCGGAAATGTGCGCGCACCTTCTCCAACGTGTGCTGGCTCCTCGAGCATTACGACGACCTCACGTTCTCGTGTTCATCGGCGCAGCAGTACCAGTGGATCCGCGACTTCTACCCCGAACTGTTCGAGCGCATCAAGACGCACGTCGCGAGCGGCCGTTTCATTCCCGTGGGTGGCATGTGGGTCGAGTCCGACACGAACATGCCCGGCTCCGAGGCAATGGCCCGGCAGTTCATTCAGGGCAAGAGCTTCTTCTTGCGCGAGTTTGGGCTCGAAACCACAGAAACCTGGCTGCCCGATTCCTTCGGTTATTCGGGCGCGCTTCCGCAAATTTGCGCCGCCGCGGGCAACACCAACTTCCTCACCCAGAAGGTCAGCTGGAACCAGTTTTCCGTGTTCCCGCACCACACGTTCTGGTGGGAGGGCATCGACGGCACGACGCAGTACACGCATTTCCCGCCCGCTGACACCTACAACTGCCAGCTCACCGGCAAAGAACTCGCATACGTCGAGAAGAACTACAAGGACAAGGGCCGCAGCCACATCGCGCTCAGCCCGACCGGTTGGGGCGATGGCGGTGGCGGCCCCACGCGCGAGCAACTCGCGGCGGGCCGCAGGGCCGCGAACCTCGAGGGCTCACCAAAGGTCGAGTTCTCGAGCCCCACGACATTCTTTGAGTGCAGCCGCGCCGAATACGCCGATGCGCCACGCTGGAACGGTGAGCTGTACCTCGAGCTGCACCGCGGCACGTACTCGTCGCAGATCCGGGGTAAGCAGGGCAACCGCCGAAGTGAGGCGCTCATGCACGACGTCGAGAAGTGGAGTGCGCTCGCCGCACGCCTCGATGACTCGTTCGAGTACCCCTATGCGGAGATCAACGAGCTGTGGGAAAAGGTCCTCCTCCTCCAGTTCCACGACATCCTCCCCGGCAGTTCGATCGCGTGGGTGCACAAGGAGACCGAACACAACTACGAGGGCATCGCGGAGCGCGGCGAGGAGCTCGTCGAGAAGGCCCTCGAGGCAATCGCAAGGGCAAAGGACACGGGTACGGGAAAGAGCAGCGGCGATGGTGAAAACGCGGGCGAGGTCACGTGCGAAGAGTCCGACGGCTGCTTCGCCCTCAGCAACAGCCACGTGTTCGCCAAGATCGACGCCGACGGCCACCTCGTGAGCCTCCGCGCCGGCGAAAGCGGCCGCGAGCTCATCGCCCCCGGCGCCAAGGGCGCGCTGCTCCAGCTCCACCGCGATACTCCCAACGCGTGGGATTCATGGGACATCGACGAGTTCTATCGCCGCATTGGCAGGGACCTGGCAACCGTCGGACCCGTGAGCGTGGAGCGCGAAGGCGAGGCGGTGCACGTGCGCGCCACCTACGAGACCCGCACGGAGGGCGTGCGCACCGAGGAGCGTCCGTACCCCGGAGCGCCCTCGAACGGGGCCGGCTCGAGGATCGTGCTCACGTACGTGCTCGCGCCCGGTGCCAAGGGGCTCGAGGTCGTGCTCGACGTGGATTGGCACGAGCGCAAAAAGGTTCTCAAGCTCGCGTTCCCGTTCGACCTGCGCGCGGCGCACATGGCGAGCGAGATCCAGTTCGGGCACATCGAACGCCCCATCCCCGTCAACACGCTCGACGACTTCGGTCGCTTCGAGACGTGCGCGCACCGCTGGGTGCGCGTGCACGAGGGTGAGCAGGCAGGCTCGGCCGTCGCGGTGGCGAACGACTCTTCGTACGGCCACGACGTGTGCCGATGCCTTCGCGAGAGCGACGGTGGCACGACCACGATCGTGCGCGCGACCGTGATCCGCGCGGCCGAGTTCCCCGATCCGCGCGCAGAGGAGGGGGAGTACCGGATGCGGTACTCGCTCGTTCCGGGTGCGTCGATTGCCGACGCAATCGACGAGGGCACGCGACTCAACCAGGCGCCGCGCGACGTCGATCAGGACCTCGTGGACGCAGCGCTCGCGCGCATCGAGGGGGAGGGGACCTCGCTGCGCCTCCAGACGCTCAAGCTCGCCGAGGACCAGTCGGGCGATGTGATCGTGCGCCTATACGAGTCCGAGGGCGTGCGCGGCGAGGGCGTGGTTGTGGTGCCTGGCGCTGAGGAGATCGTCGCTGTGGATCTTCTCGAGCGTGAGCTGACCGAGGAGTCGGTGCTGCACTACCAGGCCCAGCGCGCTGACGGCGACCGGATCACGATCGCGGCTCGGCCGTTCCAGATTGTGACCCTTCGCGCCCGTTTTTAACTGGATTCCATAGGGGTTGTGGGGGTTTGGGCCCGCGGGCGGTGCGAGCTGCCTGCGGGCCTTCAGTCTTCCGTGTGGCTGAGGAGGCATGTACACTTAACTTTAGCGGTTTAGTTATCACCGGTCTGGTGCCGCTCACGACATCTCAAGGAAGAGGTACACGGCAATGAAAACAACTCGTCGCGCGGTTCTCGGTGCAGGCGTCGGGCTCATGGGGCTCACCCTCGCGGGATGCGGTCTGAGCGGTGGCGGCGGCAGCGCCGAACAGGATAAAGCCGCCAAGGAAGCCAAAGAAGGCAAGGTCGAAGGCGAGATTTCGTTCCAGACCTGGTCGCTCAAGAACGAAAAATTCAGCCCCTACTTTGAAGACCTCGTTGCAAGGTTCGAAAAAGAAAACCCGGGCGTCAAAGTCAAGTGGATGGATCAGCCCGGCGAAGGCTACGAGGATAAGCTCCTCGGCCAGGCAAACTCCGGCGCGCTCCCTGACGTCGTCAACGTTCCGCCGAACTTCGCGTACTCACTCGCAAAGAACGGCATGCTTCTCGACCTCGCGAAGGCCGACGACAAGCTCAAAGACATGTACGTCGAGGGCGGCGTCAAGGCCTACGAAATGCCGGGCATCGACGGCAGCTACGGCTACCCGTGGTACCTCGGTACCGACATGTCCTGGTGGAACATCGATGCGCTGAGCAAGTTCGGCGTGAGCGAGGAATCGCTGCCCACGACCTTCGACGAGCTCTACGACCTGGCCATGGAAGCCGCCAAGCAGGGGGGATCCGCCCCGATCATCTCCTCGCTCCCCGAAATCATCATCACCTCTGGTGACGACGGCAAGTTCAACTTCAATACCGACGAAAACGTCGACTTCCTGCAGAAATACGTGGAGCTGTACAAAGCCAAGGCCATGCCGGTCGAGGTGCTGAGCGATAACTACACCGGTAACGCCCAGCTGTACAAGCAGGAGAAGGTGCTGTGGACAACCGCGACCTCGAGCTACCCCACCGAGCTCAAGACCGATAACCCCGGCCTCATCGAGAAGACGGTCGTCACGAAGCGCATGGGGCAGCCGCCCCTGTTCGTGCAGGGCATCGCCGTCTCCGCAAAGTCGAAGGCCCCCGCCGCAGCACTCGCCTTCGCGAAGTTCGCGACGAACACCGAAAACCAGATCGAGTTCGTCAAGCTCGCACAGGGCTTCCTGCCCGGCACGAAAGAAGCGGCAGCCGACCCCAGCAAGTTCGCCGAAAAATCGGACATCGAACTGCAGAACAAAGCAGTCGAGCTGGCCGCCGAGTCGATGAAGACCGCAGTCGACCCCACGAACGTCATGTGGACCGAAGACATGAAGACCAACATGGGGCAGCAGATGGCGCTCGCCATGCGCGGCGACATCACGGCTAAAGAAGCGCTCGACGCAGCCGTAAAGTACGGCAACGATCAGCTCAGCTGACACCCGTCGCCGGGCGAAGCCCCTCGGGCCTCGCCCGGCCCCTTTACGCCGCACCGTTGGAAGGAAAGAAGTAGCGTGCGTTCATACAAGTGGTACGTCCCGTGGCTCCTCGTAGGCCCCGCAGTTGTGTGGGTCGCCGTTTTTGCTCTGTGGCCGTTCGTCAACACGGTCGTCCTGAGCTTCACGAATGCGCGCCCGCTCACCGGAGGAACCTTCGTCGCCTTCGACAACTATGCGGCGCTCTTTAGCGATGCGCGCGTGTGGACATCGCTCGGAACGACGCTTGCCTTCACCGTCGCGTGCGTCCCCCTCCTGACCTTCTTGCCGCTCTTGCTCGCTCTCCTCGTGCACCGCATAATTCCCGGCATTTCGTTCTTCCGAACGACTTTCTACTTCCCCGTCATCGCCTCGGTTGTTGTCGTGGCCCTCATCTTCCAGTGGCTCTTCGACTCACACGGCGTCATCAACGAAACCCTGCAATTCCTCGGCCTCGTTCAAGGCCCGTTGCCGTTCCTCGCCTCGCGATGGGGCCTCATTTTCACGGCCGTCGTCCTCACCGTATGGAAAGGCCTCGGGTACTACATGGTCGTGTACCTCGCGGCACTCGCCAACGTCGGCAACGAGCTCCACGAGGCTGCAGCCATGGACGGCGCGAGCGCCTGGCGCCGCTTCTGGTCCGTCACCGTTCCGGGCGTGCGCGGTGCAATGTTTCTCGTGAGCGCCCTCATCACCGTGAGCGGCATGCGCGTGTTCTCCGAACTGTACGTGCTCTCGAAAGGCTCGGGCGGGCCCGGTGGCGAGGCATCCTCGCTCGTCATGCTCGTCCAGCAAGTCGGCTCAGGCCTCAACGGCAGGCTCGGATACGCATCGGCGCTTTCCGTGCTCCTCTTCCTCTTCACGGTGGGGCCGCTCATTCTCGTGGCCTACCTCAACAACCGGCCAGACTCGAACGCGCGATAAGGAACTGATCGGAATGTCCACTCTCGAAACCGGAGCCGGCACCGTGAATAAGGAAGCCGTCGGAACTTCTTCCCGCACCTACCGCAACACGAACCGCCCGTGGCGCAGTAAGGAATCCGGGGGATTTAATAAGCCGACGCTTGCCGGCTTGATCGTGCGCTACATTCTGCTCGTCGCGATGTTCTTCGTGTCGGTGGGGCCGTTCCTGTGGCAGCTCAGTACGAGCTTCAAGGGGCCGAGGGACCCGATCTATCAGTTCCCGCCGTCGCTTCTGCCGAGTGATTTCACGCTCCACAACTATGTGGAGGTTGCCAACACCGTGCCGATCCTCGGCTACGCCTGGCACTCGCTCATTGTCGCCGTGTCACTCGCACTCGCGAACGTGGTCTTCTCGACGATCGCCGGTTACGCACTGGGCTGCTTGCAGTTCAAGGGCAAGAAAATCGCGCTCGGGATCCTCTTTTCGACGCTTCTCCTGCCTGGCGAAGTGACCCTCATGAGCCAGTTCCTCACGATCAAGTCGCTTGGCCTCGCCGACTCGCTCGCGGGCGTCGTGCTTCCCGGCCTCATCGGTGCTGTCAACGTTCTCCTCATGATGGCGGCGTGCCGATCGATCCCGCCGGCGCTCCTTGACGCGGCCGTGATCGACGGCGCGAACACGTGGCAAATCATTACGCGAGTGGTGTGGCCGAACGTGCGGGGCATGGCGAGTGTCGTCGCCATCTTCGCGTTCATCGGCGGGTGGGATGACTTCCTGTGGCCGCTGCTCGTGCTGAGCGATCCCGACAAATACACGCTCACCGTGGGCATGCAGTACCTCAACTCGAACTTCGGTTCCAACCCGCGCGTGATCGCCGCGGGCACCATGATTGCGCTCGTGCCGATCATCCTGTTCTTTGCCGTGTTCCAGCGCTTCTTCTTCAAGGGAGTGGAAGACGGCGCGGTTAAGGGGTGAGTGAAGCACCGCGGCGAGGCGATCGCGTGCCCGCGATCCGGCCAAAGTTCCGCAGGCAGCCCGGTCATCGATAGGCTACGGGAGTCTCCCCGGCCCCTCGCGTGGAGTACGGGGCAGCTCAGCCACGCACTCCGGTGGCCCGCGAACGAGAGGACCGCCATCATGCACCACGCCGCGAGAGTCACGGACCGGCCGTCGCGCCGAAACTTCCTCACGGTGACGGGTGGTGTGGCGGCAACGCTCCCGCTGTCGATGCTGACCGGGTGCGCGAGCGAACGCGACGCCTCGACGCTGCGGATCGCGTTCCAACAGTTCGGCTCCGACACGAACCTCCAGCGATGGCTGACAGACGTCGCCGAGGCTTTTACCGCGAAGCACGCGGGAGTGAGCGTTGAGCTTGTGCCGATCGTTGCCGCGACGAATGACTACTTCACGAAAAATGAGCTGCTCATGGCCTCGCCGCGCAGCTGCCCCGACGTCGTCTTCGAAGATTCCTTCATTCTCCAGTCCGACATCGCCGCCGGTTACCTCCAACCGATCGATGATCTCGTTGACGCGTGGGAGGCCTGGGAGAGTTTCTACCCGGCCTCCAAGGAGGCTGCCAAGGACACCGAGGGGCGCGTGCACTTTATTCCCACCGAGACCGATACGCGCGGCATCTACTACCACAAGAGAGTGTTCGAGAAGGCGGGACTTCCCACCGAGTGGCAGCCGCAATCGTGGGAAGACATCGCCGAGACTGCCGCGGTCATTCGCGACGCCGACATCGGCGCGACCGGGATGTTCATGTACTGCGGAAAAGCGCAGGGCGAATCAGCCTCGATGCAGGGCCTCGAGATGCTCCTCTACGGCACGAACGACACGCTCTACAACTCCGACACGAAGAAGTGGGTCGCGGGATCGCAAGGCTTCATCGACGCGCTCGCGTTCTATAAGCGCCAGTTCGACGAAGGCCTCACGCTCCCCGCAGCCCGGCACTTCGACCCTAATCTCATGGACGCCGTGCAGGCCACGATGTTCCCCGCGGGCGAGCTCGGCATCCTCATCGATGGATCGTGGATCTCATTCCTCTGGGCCGAAGGCAGCCTCGCCCCCTGGCCCACGTGGCCCGATGACGTCGGTGTCGCCTTCATGCCCACCCAGCACGGCAAGGCCCCGGGATCGACAACTCTCGCGGGAGGCTGGGGCTGGGCGATCCCGACGCACGCGCGTGATCGCGACCTCTCGTTTGCACTCGTCAAGGAGCTATGCAGCCTCAAGCACCAGGTTCAGCGCAACATCACGGGAGGCACGCTGACGACGAGGAGGGACGTCGCGCAAAACGAGGAGTACAGGGGGTATTCGCCAACCGTCGGATTCTTCACCGACATGCTCGAGGGCGCCCATTACCGGCCCGCCTTCGCGGTCTATCCCGAGGTGTCCTCCGCTATCCAGGACGCGATGGACACCGTGATGGTGGGCGACAAAACGCCGGAACAGGCAGCGGCCTGGTACGACGCGAAGCTTGCCGAACTCGTTGGCGACGCGAACGTCGAAACCCGCAAAGCCTGAGCGCCGGGGGAGTAATTGCCCCCGCTCATGAAGGAGCGGGCTAGGACTTCACCGCGCCCTCAGCGATGCCGGCGATGAACTGCTTCGCGCCGATGATGAACACGATGATGAGCGGAACAACGGCGATGAGAGCCGAAGCCATGAGCATGCCGTAGTCACTTCCGTGGGCGGTCTTCAGCTGGCTCAATGCGACCTGAAGCGTGAGCTTATCCGGGTTCGTGAGCACAATGAGGGGCCACATGAAGTCGTTCCATGCGCCGATGAACGTGAACATGCCGAGGAAGGCGAGGGCCGGCCTGATGAGCGGGAGGCACACGTGGCGGTACTGGCGCAGGAAGCCACAACCGTCGATGCGGGCAGCCTCGAGCAACTCGGTTGACACCGAGTTCGTCGCGTATTGACGAAGCCAAAACACGCCGAACGCGCTTGCGAGCGACGGGAAAATCAGGGCCTTGAGGTCGCCGGTCCAACCGAGCTTGCTCATGAACAGGAACTGCGGGATGCTCGCGAGCTGGGCCGGCAGAAGGAACGTGGCCATGATGATGAGGAAGAGGCCTTTTTTGCCGGGGAACTCGAACTTCGCGAAGGTGAATGCGGTGATCGACGAAATGAAAAGCCCGAGTACCGTCACGGACAGGGCCACGACCAGGGTGTTGCCCATTGCCGCCCAAATGTTGATCTTCGAGGTGATGGTCTCGATGTTGGTGCCGAGACGATCGCCGGGAAGCACATCCGGCGGGAACTTGAAGATCGCGGACGACGGGTGGGTCGCGAGGATGAACATCCAGTAGAACGGGAACAGCGAGACGAGCGCACCCGCCGTGAGCGCAATGTATTTGAGAATCGTGGTGATCCGGATCGGCTTCCGGCGGCGCACAATCGTGTCCGTATGAGTCTGAGCTGTCATGTCGAGGCGCCCCTTAGTCCTTGCGCTCGCGGGTCACGAGCCAGTTGATGATCGAGAAGAACATGACGACAACGAAAACGCCCCACGCAATCGCGGCGCCGTAGCCGTAGCGGTTCTCTTGGAAGGCCACCGAGTAGAAGTACATCACCATGGTGAGACCAGAGTTGTTGATGCCGCCCGCACTTGCTGCACCTCCGGAGTTCGAGGAGGTCAGCACCTGCGATTCGGTGAAGCTTTGGAGCGAGCCGATCGTCGACATCAGGGTGACGAACAGGATGATCGGCCGCAGCTGGGGGAGGGTGATGCGGAAGAAGATCTGCCACGAGTTTGCACCGTCGAGTGCGGCGGCTTCGTAGAGGGATTTATCGATCGCCTGGAGGCCGGCGAGGATAAGCAGCGCGTTGTAGCCCACAAACGCCCAGGTGGTGAGGCATGAGATCGCAATCTTGATGCCCCATTCGGTTTGAAGCCACGCGATGTTCTCGAACCCGAAGACGTTGATGATGGCGTTTGCGATACCGAATTGGCTCGAGAAGATCGAGCTGAACAGCATACCCATCGCGACCATCGACGTGATGTTTGGGATCAGGTAGATGACCTTGTAGGTCGTCGAAAACCGGAGGGTCGAGTTGAGCATGAGGGCGAGGATCGTCGCGAGAACGAGAGTCGGCACAGTGCCCATGACCCACAGAATCAGGGTGTTGACGAGGGATTTGTAGAAGAGGGGATCGGAGACCAGGTACTTGAAGTTGGTGAAGCCGATCAAGTCGAAGTCGCCCAACCCCGACCAGTTCGTGAACGCGAGCGCCATCGTGAAAACGACCGGCATCGCACCGAACACGAAAAAGAAGAAAAAGTACGGCGAGATGGCCAGGTATTGCGGCAGCGCCTTTTTGATGCGCGTCCCGAGTGGCCGGGGTTGGGGATTGCTCATATCTGTTACTTCACCTTGATGCCGGCCTGTTCGGCGATGCGCTTCGCGGCCGTGACCGCGTCGTTCCACGCCTTTTCAGGGTCCTTGCCTGTCGATTCCATTTGTTCGAGCTCTGCAGTGAACGGTGCGATGACCGATTCGGAGTTCGGGTCTTCATACAGCGGGCGCACGGTTTCGGCGGCGGCGCTGAAGACCTCCGCGGCTTTTTGGCCGCCGAGGAATTCGACGGCACCGTCGACCTCGGGCATCGAGTGCGCCTCGGGTGCAGCGGGGAAGTTGCCGCTGAAGGTGTACTCGACTGCCTGGTTCTTCGCGTTGAGGATGAAGGAGATGAGCTCGAACGACTTCTTCGGGTCCTTCGCGCCCTTCGGGATTGTCAGGAACGAACCGCCCTGGTTGACGGCCTCACCCGGGTGCTTGCACACGCGCCACTTGCCGGCAGTTTCGGGGGCGTCGACTTTCATGTCGGCGAGGTGCCAGGACGCGCCGAAGTCGGCGGGCAGGCGCCCCTCGTTGACAGCTGCCGCGGAGTCAGCGGTCTGCGAGTCGAGTGCGGCATTGATGCCGGCAGTATTCGCCTTGACCGCGAGATCCCAGGCTTTGCGGATGTGGTCCTGATCGCCGATGAACATCTGGTTCTCGTCGATAAAGCCCTTGCCGCTTTGGCGGTACGCGGTGCTGAAAATGCCGGAGCTGTTACGGATCAGGTAGGTGCCGGGCTTCTTGGCGATGAGTTCCTTGCCGAGTTCGAAGTAGGCGTCCCACTCGCGAATCGCGGCTTCGAGTTCGGCTGGCTCGGAGGGCAGGCCCGCTTCTTCGAAAACGTCGATGCGGTAGAAGAGGGCAGTGGGGCCGATGTCGATCGGGATACCGAGCTGTTTGCCGTCTTTCGAGGTGGCCTGCTGCCACTTCCAGTCGAGGTAGTCGCCCTTGATGTCTTTCGCGCCGAGCTCGTTGAGATCCTCGAAGTAGTCGGTCTTCGAGAGGAAGAAGGCGATGTCTTCACCCTTGACGCCGGTGATGTCGGGAAGGCCGGAACCGGCGCTGAAGGTGGTCGTGAGCTTCTGCTTGAAGTCGCCACCGATGACATTTTGGCGGAAGTTGATGTCGGGGAACTGTTCTTTGACGGCCTTGAGGGTGTCCTCGCTGAAGCCCTCGGGCCATGTCCACAGAATGAAGTCCTTGTCGCTGCCTCCGCCCGAAGCGGAGCCAGATTTACCGGTTGAGCAGCCCGTGAGGGCGAGAGCGATGGGGCCGAGGGTGAGCGCGCTGGCGCCCAGAAGCGAACGGCGTGAGATATCCATGGAAAACTCCGTAATTCGGAAAGCGTGAGGTTATAGGAGCTACTGAGTCCGCAGCCGTCGCGAACACGGAGCACTGAACCTTACTTCCGGGTATTGATGATGTGAAAATCCGCGGGGATATAAAGCTATCCACACGGTTGGGGTTATGAATTGTGTGCGCCCCGCCGACGGTGGCGGGAAGGGCCGCGGTGCCCCAATTCGCTGGCTCCGCTGCCCGTTCGAGTATAGCGCGCGAGCGGGGGACTTTTGCCCGCGCGCAGTGCGCGGTGCACGGGCGGCTGCTCGTGCCCGAGAGTGCGCCGACTGTAATCGCATTAGATGCGCGGCTTTGGGTGGCTTTTACAAATTGATGGGAGAGGTTTTTGTTGGCGAAAAGATCTGTATACAGATTACGTGGCCCGGGGTGGCGTACGGGGTGCGGCACGGGAGCGGTGCACCGGGTAAGGCGACCTCGACGAGCATCGACGAGAACCATTGCCGGCGCCCGCCGACCCTGACCGGGCTCAGGCCGCCTCGCTACCGTGGAGGCATGAGCGACCTCCTCCCGAACCCCTACTTCTACCAGCAGCTGCCTACCCTCTTTAGCTCGGGTGCGGCCGTGATCCGCGACGAGCACGGTCGAATCCTCGTGGAGAAACCGAACTATCGAGATCATTGGCTCTTGCCGGGCGGAGGCGTGGATGCCGGCGAGGACGCGCGAGAGGCAACCGCCCGGGAGCTGCGCGAAGAGCTCAACCTGGATCTTCCGGTCGGCCGGCTCCTTTCGGTGAGCTGGGTGCCGTCGAGTGCCGCTTACGGCGCACCGATGGGGGTCCATTTCGTGTTCGATGCCGGGGTGGTTCCCGAGGCGGAGCTTCGCGATCGAGTGCGTCTGCAGGAGGAAGAGCTTGAGGCGTGGGATCTCATCGACCCGCGGGAAGCGGCGATTCTTTCGCCGTGGGGCGCCGAGCGCGTGTGGCATGCTCTCGATGTTCTTGAAGGCCGCTCGGAGGTCGACCTTTTCGCGGTCAAGCGAGGCGAGAACGCCGACGCGCCGTGAGGTGGGGCAGGCGTCGGAAATTCCGACGGTCGCCGTGCACCAGCTGAACCCCACCAGCAAAGTGGTGCCCCGCGATGGGCCACACATGCTCCACCCATCGCGTGATCTCCCCATCGCGGATTGACGGCGTTATATGGCTGTCATGCGTACGCGCGAGGGAGGGCTACTTGAGGGCTCCCTCTGCGATGCCGGCGATGAACTGCTTCGCGCCGATGATGAACACGATGATGAGCGGCACCACCGCGATGAGCGCCGAGGCCATGAGCATGCCGTAGTCGCTGCCGTGGGCGGTCTTGAGCTGGCTCAGCGCGACCTGAAGAGTCAGCTTGCTGGGGTCGGTGAGTACGATGAGGGGCCACATGAAGTCGTTCCACGCGCCGATGAAGGTGAACATTCCGAGGAACGCGAGTGCCGGTTTGATGATCGGCAGGCACACGTGAAGGTACTGGCGGAAAAACCCGCAGCCATCCATGCGGGCTGCTTCGAGCAGCTCGGTGGGGATGGAATTAGTGGCGTATTGCCGAAGCCAGAACACGCCGAAGGCACTCGCGAGTGAGGGGAACACGAGGGCTTTGAGATCGCCGGTCCAGCCGAGTTTGCTCATAAAGAGGAACTGCGGGATGCTCGCGAGCTGGCTCGGCAATAGGAACGTCGCCATGACGATGAGAAACAGACCACGCTTACCCGGAAAATTAAACTTCGCAAACGTAAACGCGGTGAGGGACGCGATGATGAGGGCGAGGACCGTCACGGACACTGCTACGACAAGTGTGTTGCCCATCGCTGCCCAGATGTTGATCTTCGAGGTGATCGTTCCGATGTTTTGACCGAGTCGATCGCCGGGGAGAACATCTGGCGGAAACTTGAAGATCGCAGATGAAGGGTGTGTCGCGAGGATGAACATCCAGTAGAACGGGAACAGCGAAATGAGCGCGCCGATCGTGAGGGCGACGTATTTCAGCACGGTCGAAAGGTGAATGGGCTTTCGCCTGCGTGGAACCGCGTTCGCGAGGGGCTTTGCTTGCGTAGTCGAACTCATGACGTTGCTCCCCTAGTCCTTTTTCTCGCGCGTGACGAGCCAGTTGATGATCGAGAAGAACATGACCACGATGAAGACTCCCCACGCGATTGCGGCGCCGTAGCCGTAGCGGTTTTCTTGGAATGCCACCGAGTAGAAGTACATGACCATTGTGAGGCCCGAGTTGTTGACGCCGCCGGAGTTTGCTGCCCCTGAATTATTGGAGGACGTCAGAACTTGCGACTCGGTGAAGCTTTGAAGGGAGCCGATCGTGGACATGAGAGTCACGAACAGCACGATGGGCCGCAACTGCGGGAGCGTGATGCGGAAGAAGATTTGCCACGAGTTCGCCCCGTCGAGTGCCGCGGCTTCGTAGAGGGACTTATCGATCGCTTGAAGCCCAGCCAAGATCAGCAGAGCGTTATATCCCACGAACGCCCAGGTGGTGAGGCACGAGATCGCAATTTTGATGCCCCACTCGTTTTGCAGCCAGGCGATGTTGTCGAATCCCACCAGGTTGATGAGAACGTTGGCGATGCCGAACTGGCTGGAGAAGATTGAGCTGAAGAGCATGCCCATCGCGACCATCGAGGTGATGTTCGGGATGAGGTAGATGACCTTGTAGGTCGTCGAGAACCTGAGCGTTGAGTTGAGCATAAGCGCCAGGATCGTTGCCAACACGAGGGTAGGAACCGTGCCCATCACCCATAAGATCAAGGTGTTGACGAGGGATTTATAGAAAAGTGGATCAGTGACGAGGTATTTGAAGTTCGTCAGGCCGATCAGGTCGAAATCGCCGAGGCCCGACCAGTTCGTGAACGCGAGCCCCATCGTAAACACCACGGGCATCGCGCCGAACACGAAGAAGAAGAAAAAGTACGGCGAGATGGCGAGGTATTGCGGCAGTGCCTGTTTGATGCGCGTCCCGAGTGGTCGGGCCTTCGGCTCGATCATTGTGGTCAGTTCACCTTGATGCCGGATTGTTCAGCGATGCGCTTGGCGGCCGTGACTGCATCGCTCCACGCCTTTTCGGGGTCCTTCTTTGTCGATTCCACCTGCTCGAGTTCCGCGTAGAAGGGGGCGTTCACTGCTTCCGAGTTCGGATCCTCGTAGAGCGGGCGCACGGTTTCGGCGGCAGCGCTGAATACCTCAGCGGCCTTCTGACCACCGAGGAATTCGACCTCACCGTCAACTTCAGGCATGGCGTGAGCCTCGGGGGCTGCGGGGAAGTTTCCGCTGTGCTTGTACTCGAGTGCCTGGTTCTTGGCGTTGAGCATGAAGGAGAGGACCTCGAACGATTTCTTCGGATCCTTGGCGCCCTTCGGGATGGTGAGGAACGAGCCGCCCTTGTTCACGGCCTCACCCGGGTGCTTGCACACGTGCCACTTGCCGGAGGTCTCGGGAGCGTCCGACATGAGATCGGCGAGATGCCATGAAGCTCCGAAGTCGGCCGGAAGGCGTCCGTCGCTCACTGCTGCCGCCGAGTCGGTGGTCTGTGCGGCGAGCGCGCCGTTGATGCCGGCAGCGTTGGCCTTGACCGCGAGATCCCACGCGGCACGGATGTGCTCCTGGTCGCCGATGAACGCGCCGTTTTCGTCGATGAAGCCCTTACCGGCCTGACGCCAAGCCGTGCCGAACACGCTGGCCGTGTTGCGAACGAGGAAGGTGCCGGGCTTCTTCGCAATGAGTTCCTTGCCGAGTTCGAAGTACTCATCCCACGAGCGGATCGCGTTCTCGAGCTCCGTGGGATCGGAGGGAAGGCCCGCCTCTTCAAACACATCGAAGCGGTAGAAGAGTGCGGTCGGGCCGATGTCCGTGGGGATGCCGAGCTGCTTGCCGTCCTTCGTGGTGGCTTGCTCCCACTTCCAGTCGAGGTAGTCGCCTTTGATGTCCTTCGCGCCGAGGTCGTTGAGGTCCTCGAAGTAGTCGGCTTTCGAGAGGAAGAAGGAGATGTCTTCGCCTTTGACGCCGGTGAGGTCGGGAAGCCCGGAGCCTGCGCTGAAGGTCGTCGTGAGCTTCTGCTTGAAGTCGCCGCCGATCACGTCCTGGCGGAGCGAAATGCCAGAAAATTTTTCTTTGACGGCGTTGAGAACGTCGTCACCGTAGCCCTCGGGCCACATCCACAGGATGAACTCGTCGCCGTCGCCGGCACTTGAACCGGAGTTGCTCGTCGAGCAACCGACGAGAGCCAGTGGGCCAAGCGTGAGCGCGCTGGCTCCGAGGAATGAACGACGGGAAATATTCATTGAAAACTCCAAGTAAGCCTCGGTGGGATGCGCCGTGGATGATTCCTGTACGGCCGCGTTGCCGTGCCAGTCAATACCCGTGCGGTTAACGTCGAGTAAATGGAAAATGATGACGTAAGTAAACTTTTATTGATGCGGTTTGCGCCGACCGAAGAGTGCACTTTCTTCGAGCTGGGCCGACGGCGTGTTTTCCCCTGTCAAGGGGGTTTTTCTGGGTTGGTGCGTGAGGTGCCCGGTCGTGCCTCATCGAAAGCGTGGTTTCTTCCCAGGGGTAAAAGGTCATTATGTGTGCGTTTAGTTACACGGGGTGTTTTTGTGAGCTGGTAAGCTCGCTGCGTGCGCGGTTTAGCGATGGGGCTGGCCGTGAAACTAGGGCGATGTTCTGGAGGGTGGAGTGTTTGACGATTCAACGCTTGTGGAGGACCGCATCGAGCGTCTCCACGAGAGGCTGGGCAAGGAGCTCTTCAGGGTTCTCGCGCCCGTTCAGGTCACCGCGTGGAAGGCGCCGGGTGAGCCCGTTGACTTTGCAACGGCGGCGGGCTCGAGCTATACCCCGATTGCCTCGGGGGATCGCTGGGGCCCGGCGTGGAGCACGTGGTGGTTCCGTATGAAGGGCACCGTTCCCGCAGAGGCGAGAGGCGAGCGCGTGCACCTGCGGGTCGATCTTGGCTTCGAAGGTGATTGGGCAGGCAACCAGTCCGAGGGCCTCGCCTACACGACCGCTGGAACGCCGCTCAAGGGCGTCAACCCCATGAACCGCCTGATCCCGCTGACGGGCGAGGGGCTTCCCGCGACCATCGCGAAGGCGGGGGAGCAGCTCCTCGACGACAACGGTGCCGTTGAACTCCTCATCGAGGCCGGCGCAAACCCCAATATGGGCGACTACATGAACAATCCCACCGACCTCGGGGACCTTTCGACGCGCCCGGACACACCCGTGTGGGCGTTCGGTGGTGCCGACCTCGTGGTGCGCAACGGGAGCGTGTGGCACCTGTGGCTCGACGTCGAGGTGCTCTGGGGCGTGCTCAAGGAGCAGCCCAAGGATTCGACTCTGCGCGCGACCCTTCTGCGCAGGCTCGAGGAGGCCGCGGACATCGTCGACGCTCAGGGCATCCAGGAAGGGGCCGACGCCGCCCGCGCCCACCTCGCGCCCGTGATCGCGAGTGGTGCCGGAGCCTCCGCCCAGGTGATGAGCGCCGTGGGACACGCGCATATCGATTCCGCGTGGCTGTGGCCCTTGCGCGAAACGCGCCGCAAGGTCGCACGCACCTTCTCGAACGTCCTTGCCCTCGCCGAGGACTACCCCGAGTTCACGTTCGCGTGCACGTCTGCGCAGCATTACGCGTGGCTCAAGGATGGAGCCCCGGCGCTCTTCGCGCGCGTAAAAGAATCGATTGCGAACGGCCAGTGGCACCCCGCGGGCGGCATGTGGGTTGAATCCGACACCAACCTCCCCGGCGGCGAGGCTCTCGTTCGCCAGTTCACCGTGGGACTCAACTGGATGGAGCGAGAGCTTGGCGTTGCCCCGACGTGCACGTGGCTTCCCGACTCCTTCGGGTACACGGGGGCGCTGCCGCAGATCGCGCGCCTCAGCGGCATGACGACGTTCTTCACGCAAAAGCTCAACTGGAGCCAAACGAACTCACTTCCGCACCACACCTTCTGGTGGGAGGGGATCGACGGCACCCGCATCTTCACGCACTTCCCGCCCGTGGACTGCTACGACTCGATCGTGAGTCCCGAAGAGGTCTACAAGGCCGAACGCAACTTCAAGGAGAAGGGGCGCGCGAAGCGTTCACTCCTCCCATACGGCTACGGCGATGGTGGCGGCGGTCCCGTCGCGGAGATGGTCGAGCGCGCACGGCGTTTCGCCGATATGGAAGGGGCGCCGCGCCTCGAGTTCGATTCGCCGGACGGCTTCTTCGACAAGGCGCGCGAAGAGTACCCGAACGCTCCCGTGTGGAGTGGCGAGATGTACCTCGAGTTCCATCGCGGCGTGTACACGTCGAGCGCCGAGCTCAAGCGCGGCAATCGCGAAGTTGAAGCGAAGCTCGCCGTTCTCGAATGGCTCGGAGCCCTCGCGACCGGGCGCGGAATCGACTACCCGCTCGACGAGGTCGAAGAGCTGTGGCAGCGCGCCCTTCTCCTCCAGTTCCACGACATTCTGCCCGGCTCGTCGATCCACTGGGTCAATCGTGAGGCACGCGCCGAGTACGAGGCGCTGCGCACCGACATCGAACGGCTCATCGACTCGCTCTTCACCTCCCTCGCAGGTGAGCACAAGAGTCAGGTCGAGGTGCGCGAGGGCGGCCACGGTCAGGCCGCGGCGCTCGCGGGCTCCGAACCCACCGTTCTCAATCCCTCGCCCGTGGTTCGCCGCGAGGTGTGGGAGCATTCCGACGGCTGCTCGCTTATCGAGGTTGCTCCATTTTCCGCTGCACCTCTCTCCTCGGTTGAGGTGGAGCCGGAGAACCCCGTGACGTGTGAAAAGCGCGAAGGTGGCACCGTGCTCAACAACGGCCTCGTGGAGGTTGTGATTGACGCAAACGGTCTCGTGTCGTCCCTTCGCGACCTCAGGGCGGGCCGAGAGCTGCTCGCGGCAGGGGAGAAGGCCAATGCGCTCAGCATCCACCCGGACTTCCCGAGCTGCTTCGATGCGTGGGAGCTCCAGCACCAGTACAAGCGCAGCGAAACAGTGCTTGAGGAAGCGCTCGAGGTGAAGGTCGTGACGAAGACGGCGCTTCGCGCGTGCGTCGAAGTACGCCGCTCCCACGGAGATTCCACCTTCACCCAGCGCATCATGCTCGATGCGGACGCACGCGCCGTCGACTTCGAGGTGCATGTCGATTGGCGCGAGAAGCATCGCGTGCTGCGC
Source organism: Dermabacter sp. HMSC08H10 (assembly GCF_001807585.1). NCBI lineage: Bacteria > Bacillati > Actinomycetota > Actinomycetes > Micrococcales > Dermabacteraceae > Dermabacter > Dermabacter sp. HMSC08H10. Next base: position 53,262 of record NZ_KV789426.1, on the reverse strand, counting down.
GTGGGCTTCCCGCTTGCACTGAGTGCCCGCACGGATCGTTCGGAGATCCAGTTCGGGCATATCGACCGTGCGATCGCGAAGAACACTTCGTGGCAGGAAGCGCAGTTCGAGGTGAGCGGCCACCGCTGGGCGCTCCTCGAAGAACCCGACTACGCGGTTGCCTTCGCCAACTCGCAAACATACGGGCACGATGTCCGCGTGCTTGACGCTGCCGGCGCCGACCGCCGCGGTGGTGTCGCGTTTGGCTACACGCTCTTGCGCTCGGCCACGGCGCCTGACCCGGAAGTCGATCTCGGCGAGCACACGCTTCGCTACAGCCTCGTGTGTGGCGCGGACATCGCGCACGCGCACGCCGCTTGCCTCCGCCTCACGCAGCCGCTTCGCGAAACCGCTCACGCGCTCGAAACATCGGCTGTCGCGAGCATCGAGCACCGCGAGGGCGACACGCTCGCCTTCATCGACTCCGTGAAGCCCGCCGACGACGGGTCGGGCGACCTCATCGTCCGTCTCCACGAGGCCGAGGGGCGTGCGGGCATCGCCCACGTCCGCTTCGCCTCCGCGCCGAGCAAAGTCCGCGCGACGAACCTGCGCGAAAAAGAAGCGCCGGAGGTCGCGCCCGGCCTTACCGCGTGTAGCGAGGACCCCTCGCTCTACGAGGTGTCGATGCACGAATTCCAGATTGTGACCGTAAGGGTGGCCCGCGCATGAAACTTCTTCTTATATGCCTCGATGGAGTGAGGGCCGACATCGCCCTTCCCGAATTCGTTGCGGCGGATCCGCACTTCGCGAAACCCGATCACGACGCTGATCCGCGCTTTCGGGCAGTGACCGACGAGGACGAGCCTGCCGTCGGACCGAACGACCCCCCGCTTGACCGCACCCTCGCCCCCGAGGATGCCCCGAAGAATCTCGCGCCCACGCTCGCGCGGCTCGCTCGCGGCGACGAGCACTCGGGCGGGCACATCACGCCCATGTGGATGACGCCGCCGACGGACTCCGCGCCCGGCTGGTCCTCCATCCTCACGGGCTCCACGCACGAGGAATGCAACGTGTGGTGGAACGAATTCGTCGGCCACGACCTCGCGCGGCGCCCCGACATCCTCTCGCGCGTATTCTTCGCGAACCCCGCCGCGCGCACACTCGCCGCCGCCACGTGGGAGGCGTTCTGTGCTCCCCACGGGCTCGGGCCGCTGCTCCAGCACCGCATGGATCAACAGCGCACCGGCCAGCACCAGACGTTCCACCCCGACCTCAAGGACGGATTGGATCGCGCGGACGATGACGTTGCGCACTGGGCGACGTGGAAGCTTCTCCACGAGGGCCCTGACGCGGCGGTCGTGTACTTCGAGGGCGTTGACGGCGCGGGCCACGCGCACGGCGCCGAATCGGAACAGTATCGGGACGCGATCCGCCACGTCGATGAACTCACCCGTCACCTCGTGAAAGCTGTTGCCGAGCGTCACGAGCAGCTCGGCGAGGACTGGCTCGTGGCCGTCACGACCGACCACGGCCACAAACCCGAAGGAGGCCACGGCGAGGACGAGGTCGAAGTGCGCCGCAGCTTCCTCATTACCCACCGCATCGGCGCGCCCTTGCCTGACGTTCTTACCTCGCGCGATGTGCTCCACAGCGAGCAGGTCATGTGGGACCTCCTCGATGCCATGGGCGTGCGCCAGGGTAGCTACGACGCCGAAGGAGTGGGAGTGCTACGCGACATCGAGCAGGTGGGCCCCACGCGCAACCTCGCTTTCGAGTGGTGAGGGTGGCCGTGGCGGAAACACTCCCGAGCCGGGTTGCCGGCGTCATCTTTGACATGGACGACACACTTTTCGATTCGGAAAAGGCGTGGCACGAAGCAGCCGCTGCCCTGTGGCGTGATGCAGGGGGAGTCTTTCGCGGCTACGGAGACCGAGGCGGCACCGTCGAAGACCTCGCGAACGCGTTCCTTGACGAATTCGGGGGAGGGGACGAACGCGAAGAGCGCATGGGTGACGTATGCGCGAGACTCGAAGACGCGATCCGCGAGCGACTCGACGTCGACCTCGCGCCCATGCCTGGAGCCGACGCCCTCACGTCTCGCCTCGCCCAAGTGGTGCCGCTCGCGATCGGCTCCAACTCGCCGCAACGCATCGTCGAGCAGTGCGTGCGCGCGATCGGCTGGCAGGAGCGGTTCACCGCAGCCCTCGGCGTCAGTGCACACATGAACCCCAAGCCCGCCCCCGACCTCTACCGTGAAGCGGCCAGGCGCTTAGGAGCCGACCCTCGCGATTGCGTCATTTTCGAAGACTCGCCCACGGGAGCCCGCGCCGCTGTCGCTTCGGGCGCCTTTGTCGTGACGATCGGCGACGACGCACGTGGAATCGGGACGGTGGCAGTCGATACTCTTAACGACGACATCGTGACCTCGTGGACACCGGAGCAGCTGACATGAGAACCCTTATTCCCGAACCAACAACCGTGCGCGAGCTGGACGGCCACTTCACCCTTCCCTCGCCCCTGCCACTGACCGGAGGCGGACAGGCCGCCGACTATCTCGAGGAACGACTTTCCCGCGCGGCCGGCGTGCGCGTGTGCGAAGGCTCCGGCGGAGTGGTGTTCTCCCGCGACGATTCCCTCGGCGACGAGGCCTACCGCCTGCGCGTGAGCGCCGAGGGCATCCAGATTGAGAGCGCCGACGACCGCGGTGCCGGATGGGCCGTGCAGACGCTCCTCCAGCTCCTTCCGCCCGCAATCTATTCATCGGGCCCCATGGAGCCCTCCTCCCTCGTCGTGCCGTGCGTCGAGATTGAGGACGCCCCGCGCTACCACTGGCGCGGCTCTCACATCGACGTCGCCCGCAACTTCCTTCCCCTTGAGGGCCTCTACAGGCACCTCGAGGTCATGGCGATGCACAAGCTCAACGTCCTGCATCTCCACCTCACCGACGATCAGGGGTGGCGCATTCCCATCGAAGGGTTCCCGAAGCTCATCGAGAAGGGATCACGGCGCCCGGGAACCCTCGCGGGCCATCAGCCGCCGCCCGACGAAAACGACTGCGACGATGTCGCGGAACACGATGGAATCGAATGCGGCGGCTACTACACGCGCGACGAGATCACCGCGCTCATCGAACGAGCCGGAAAGCTCGGCATCCAAGTCGTGCCCGAAATTGACATGCCCGGGCACATGGAATCTGTCGTCGCCGCATACCCCGAGCTCGGCTGTGTCCCCATCGAACACCCGCGCACGTGTTGGGGCATCTCCGAACACGTTCTCGCCCTCACCGACGAAGCCGTCGAATTCTGCCGCGCAGTGCTCACCGACGTCGCTTCGCTCTTTCCCGACTCACCCATCCACGTGGGCGGCGACGAATGCCCCGGTAAGGAATGGCGCGAACACGAGGCTTCGCGCGCAACCATGGAACGCATCGGTGCAACGACACCTGCCGAGGCCCAGGCCTGGTTCGAGAACGAAGTGTGCACGCACGTTCTCGGCATGAACCGCCGCGTGATCGCATGGGATGAGGTGCTCGACGGCACCGTGCCAGAGGGGACGACGGTCATGGTGTGGCGCAAGTCCGAAGCGGTCGAGGCGGCGATGAACGCCGGCTTCGACGCTATCGCCGCGCCCACGGAGTTCACGTATTTCGACTACCGCCAGCACTCCGGGGAGGACCACCCGCTCACGATCGGCGGCAACCTCCCGCTCAGCAAGGTCGCGGGCCTCAGCGACCTCCTCGACGCCGTTGGCGGCGAAGGCAAAGGCGAACTGCTCGGTGCGCAATTCCAACTGTGGACCGAATACGTGCACGACTGGGTGAAAGCCGAGTATCTTCTGTGGCCCCGAGGCTGTTCGGTCGCGCAGCAGGTGTGGTCCGGTTCGGCCGGCAACGCACGTGAGCTCGAGACGATGAAGGCCCACCTCGCGCGCCTCACGGCACGCGGCCTCAACTGGTGCCGCACGGCCCAATAGTCTTTGATCGGCTCAGCCGTGAGCCGGTCATGAGAGAGCTGTGTTGCTACTGTGGTGGCGTGTCAGTAGAGAAGCTCTCCGGTAGTGTGCAGGATTACCTCAAGGCTGTGTGGGTTCTAGGCGAGTGGTCGAACGAACCCGTGACGACCTCGAAGATTGCCGCGCGCGTGGGAGTTCGACCGGCAACGGCATCCGAGACCATTAAGAAACTGGCTCAACAGGCGCTCGTGGAGCATTCGCCTTACGGGGCAATCACGCTCACGGAAGAAGGACGCTGCCTCGCTCTCGCTATGGTGCGCCGACATAGACTCATCGAGACCTTCCTCGTTGAAAAGCTCGGCTACGGGTGGGAGGAGGTGCATGCCGAAGCAGAAGTGCTTGAGCATGCGGTCTCCGATCTCATGGTGGAGAGAATCGACGCCGCGCTGGCGCACCCCACGCGAGACCCGCACGGTGACCCGATTCCAGGGCCCGACGGAAAACTTGAAACGATCCCCGCGTTCCAGCTCACAAATCTTGCGGCAGGGGAGTCGGCACGAGTGGAGCGAGTGTCGGATGCTGATCCAGCGCTCTTGCAGTTCCTCGCGGGGAAAGGGCTCACCTTTGGGGCGATCGTGCGTGCACGCGAAGCGGAACCTTTCTCCGAGACGCTCGACCTTGAGGTCGACGGCGTGAAGGGGATAGCGGCGCTCGGCAAGACTGCGACTGACGCTGTGTGGGTCACGGTTCTCGAATAGAGGGGCGAACCCGAGAGAGCGCCGTGCGGGCGGCGAGTACGCAGAAAAAGATGAGGCCATAGACGACAGCCATGCCCGCGCTCGTCGCCGCGCCGAGCACGTAGGCGAGCCAAAACCCAGCGAGCGTTCCGAGCGTAGCGACGAGAACACTTCCGATCACCATGTCTCGAAGGTCTCTGGACCACAACCGCGCTGTCGCGGCGGGAATCACGACCAGGGCAAGTACCAGGACAGCGCCGGCGGCGTGAAAAGCGGCCGTCACGGTGAGCGATGTGAGAAACATGAAGACCACATTGATGGCTCCCGTGCGCACGCCGATTGATTGGGCGAATGCTGGATCGTAGGTGGTGATGGTCAATCGTGGGAACAGCGCGGCGATTACGCCGATGTTAAGGGCGAGAACCGCGAGCATGACGTAGAGGTATTGCGGTCCCACGTCGATGCCGCCGATGGTGAGAGGTGTCCATGCGGCGAGATTGACATCGCCCACCAAGACCGCGTGTTCATCGAGGTGGACATTGCCGAAATCGATCGAGATGAGAAGAACGCCGGCGCTGAAAAGAGCGGGAAACACAAGGCCCTGCGACGCATCTCCCGCGAGCAAACGCGTGCGTGAGAGTGCTTCGCTTCCGAGCACGACGAGGAGCCCCGCGCCTGCGGCGCCGACGATGAGCAGGGGAGAGGTAAGAGAGTGCGTCAGCGCATAGCCGATCACGACTCCCGGAAGAACCGCATGGCTCATACCATCGACCATCATCGAACTCTTGCGAAGTACGACGAAAACTCCGGGAAGAGCCGTAGCGAGTGCCGTCGTGACAGCTAGGGCACACGTACCAAGGATGAAGCTCACAGTTTCCTCCCTTGCCCGGGTGACGATCGAAAAGTGCGGCGCGTCGTCGAAGACGCGACCATGCGCGCAAGGATTCCACGTCGAGGGGCGCACAGGAGTGACACGACGAGAGCCCCGACGAGCACGAGAACGGTCACGGGACCGCTCGGCAGTTCCCCGAGCGCGACAGACGCATAGGCGCCGAGGCTGCTCGCGCCCGCACCAACGAGAGCGGAGCAAAGTGTCATGGAGGAAAGCTCGCGCGTCCACTGGCGTGCGACCGCCGGAGGGGTCACAACGAAAGCCACCATGAGCACGAGCCCGACGGCTTTTACCCCCGCGACCGTGGCGATCGCGAGCATGGCGAACATGGCCGCATCGATCACCTTGCCGTTCAGCCCGAGTACCGTGCAAAACTCCGGATCGAACGCGCGCAGCGAAAACTCTTTCCACAGGGCGAGCGTCACGAGGATTGCGCACCCGCCGACTACCGCGCTCGAGGTGATGTCGGCTTTCGTGAGCGTTGAGGCGTTACCGAAAAGAAACGCACCGATCCCACCCTTACCGGGGAGGGAACTTTTACTGATGAACTGAAGGAGCAGCATACCGGTTCCGAAAAAGAGCGAGAGCGTCGTGGCCATCGCGGCATCGATCGTGAGCGGTGTGCGAGACGCGACGAAGTTCGCGACGAGATGCGCTGCCGTTCCGGTGACCGCCGCTCCTATGACGAGAAGAAGTGGCGAATGTATGAAGGCGCCCGGACCAAGCGTTGAAAAAAGGAAGGCGAGGAGAACCCCAGGGAGGGCTGAATGCGAGATGACGTCGCTCGCAAGCGACTGGTGGCGCACATAGGCGAAGCAGCCGAGTGCCCCAGCGATAGCCCCGATGAGGCTCGTCCCCACAAGGACGCTGCGGTACGTGTAGACCGAAAGAAAATCGACGATACTCACGAGTGGCCTTCTTCGCGAGAGACGAGGGCGCGCGAGAGACATCCATCGAGGTCATACGCGCGCCGAATAGCTACGTCTGTGAGGGTGCGTTCCACGGGGCCCGATGCGATGAGTTCAGTATTGAGAATCGCAACGTCAGAGCAAAACTCCCGAACAGTCGCAAGATTGTGATGAACGAGCACAACGGTGCGCCCTTTCGAGCGGAAGTCGGCAAGAACATCAAAGATTGCACGCTCGCTTCGCGCATCGACCCCTTGAAATGCTTCGTCGAGGATGAGGAGGTCGGGCTCTTGTACGAGGGCCCGGGCGAGAAAGACACGTTGGCGCTGACCACCCGAGAGCTCATTAATGTGGCGTGTGCTCAGATCCTCGAGGCCGACCTGGCGAAGCGCCGCGAGCGCACGCTCACGCTCGCGGCGCCCCGGCCGGCGAAACCACCCGAGAGTGCCGTAGGTCCCCATTGTCACAACGGTGAGCGTGGTCGCGGGAAAGTCCCAATCGACGCTCAGAGATTGCGGCATGTACCCCACTCGCGAACGTGCCACGCGGAGGCTTTGCCCGAAAAACTCGGCCGTGCCCGTGAGGGGTGGAACGAGCCCAAGCATGGCTTTGAGCAGAGTGGATTTTCCCGCCCCGTTGGGCCCGACGATCGCCATGCAGGCGCCGCGTGCCACTTCGAGCGTGACACCTTTGAGGACGATATTTTCGCGGTAGGCGACTGTCATGTCGGTGACGCGACACGCGGGCGCGGCGACACTCTTAGCAGGGGGTTGCACCGTCACTTCCCAAGCGCCTCCGCGACAGCGTCAACGTTGTGGGTGAAAGCTCCCAGGTACGTGTCGACCCCGGGTTCCGCTCCAAGGGAATCCGCGTAGAGCTCGGCATCCGAGATCTTGACGTCCCACCCTTTCGCGTGCACGGCTTCTTGGAGACTCTTGATGGCCTGCGGGTTGGCCTGGTTGTCGAGGAAGATCGTGGGAACTTTCTTCGAGGCGATGAGGGTTGCAAGCTCGTCGATTTCCTTTGCGCTCCGCTTGGCTTCCGTCGAGATGAAATCGGTCGCGTGAACCTCGAGATCGAAGTGCTTTCCGAAATAGTTGAAGGCGTCGTGCCCCGTCACGAGGATGCGGGGCGCATCGATCTTTGCGAGTTTTGCGTCGGCCTCACTCACTGCTGCGCGAATTTTTTCCTTGTATTTCTCGGCGTTCGCGCGATAGGTTTTTTCGTTTTTGGGGTCGGCCTCGGCGATCTTGTCGGCAACCGAGTCAACGGCGATGAGCCATGCTTCAGGGCTGTTCCAGATGTGGGGGTCGTGGAGCGGGCGCCCTTTGTCGTCCTTTTCTGGCCACGGCAGGAGAAGCTTCTCAGGGACCTTCGAGCCGACAGCGAGTTGACGATCGCCGAAGCTTTCGAGCTGAGAGGTCATGTGGGCCTCGAGATTCAAGCCGTTCCAGAAAACGAGGTCGGCGCTTCGCATCTTTTCGATGTCTTGGGTGGAAGGCTGGTAGGTATGGGGATCCCCTCCGGGACCCACCATCGTCGTGATCTCGGCGTCTGGGGCGATGTTCGCGACGGCATCGGCGAGGTAGCCCGTCGTCGCGTACACGGAGAGTTTCTTGCCGTCGTCTTGGCGTGTGGTTTGGCCTGAGCAGCCAGTGAGTGCGAGCGCCATGGCAGCGAAGGCAACGACGGCAGCGCGTGCTGACTTTCGAAGGTTCACGTTATCCCTTTGATGCTGGAGTGAAGACGTGCCGAGCAGGCGTGCATCCGTGCACGTCGGATGTCGACCCGTCTCTCGCGCCCTATGACGCGAGAAATCCAGGATGCACTAACAAAGAAGTTAGGGCAACCTAAACCTGTGGGTGTTGTGTGTCACGAGAGCGCGGTCGAGCAAGGAAGATGCATCGTTATGCTCCCTCGCGCCTCGATTTAATCGTGGGTCGACTTCTCTCGATCAGCCGGGTGTCCTGGAGTGCTACGTATGGAGCATCGAAGGGTGTCCGCTTCGTGTTCGGCGCTGACATAATTCCCGAGGGGAGCTTCGTGGGATCATCCGTGTGCAGGAGGCGGAGCTTGCGGCCTAGGCGCCAGAGAGTTTCCTCGCGATCCGGTCAAACGGGGTGAAATCCCCGGCGGGGGAGTGAAGCACCTAGGGGTTTGCGATTCCGACGGTATCCAGGCAACCGTCGGACCCCACCTCAAGAGCTGATGCCGCCAGGCCTAGCTTCCCGGCTACGCCAGCCCAACATTTAACCTTGCGCGTTCTTCGCGGCCTGCGCACGTGACGCATCATGCGCGAGTGCAAAGGCATCGGTGGTGTGCATGAAATCTCGTGCCCACTCCGCTCGTCTCGTGGCCGCACGTCGGTACTGACTGCGCTGAACCTTGTCCCCGGAAGCAGCAAACCCCTGGACGTGCTCGAGCCGCTCAAAGTGCTCCATGACCTTCGCGAAGGCATCGTCGGGGGAGGCGAGAGAGTGCGTGACGCTCTCGTCGTTCTCAATTTCGTCGTACTGCCAGCGCCCCTGAGCGTTCCGCAGGGCCCACGCGGGGGCCCGGTCGCCAATCTCCCTGCGCAGGTACGCATCGGGTTCCTCGGCCACGGTGATGTCGATACGCGCATACCGATCGCGCACGGCGGGCGAGCAGCGGAAGAGACGGCGAATGTCCCGCGCGTCGAACCCGGAAAAGTAGGGAACCTGCCCTGCAAGGGAACCGTCGGACTGAATCAGGTGATTGAAGAGGTAACTCGCGCTCCCGATGAACAGGCGCTCGCTGCCGGAGGATAACGGGGAGAGGTACTCCTCGACGTAGTACACGCACGAAAGGATGGCGGCCATGTCGGCGGCAATGGCCCGATCGAACTCTTCCGTACTTTCGGGGCGGAACTCCCATGTTGCACTTCCGTATTCCTTGTAAATCAGGTCGCGGAAAGCATCAACGGCTTTGTCGATTTCGCCCGTCACGCGTGGATCCCCTTCACCGGAATCTTTCGTCGAAAACCGATGCCTAACGTGCTTATCCGCACGATCGGCGAACACGAGCTTCCACGTACCGCCTCCGTCGCTCCTTACGTTACGAAAGATCCCATACGAAACCGGTAAGACCCGGCTCGTCGCCGTGGTCACCATGTTTACACCCTTAATTTCGCCCGGCTCGCTCCCCTCAAATTTCTCGTCGAGGTCATCTTTGAGGGACCGAAGGAAGCGATCGGGGGCCCCGCTCCTCGGCCGCACACGCCTTAGCTCACGAATGTGGAAACCCGAAATGGGGTCGATGACACTCTCGGCGTGCAACTCATCGAGAAAGAGGCTCGCGGCAATCTTCGTGGGGAAGTGGTGCTCGGGCGGCTCCTGCGAGCACGCCTCTGCGCTCTGTGCGGTGCACTGTTGAATCTTGTCGAGCGGGGTAATGTGCCACATGTGGGACTCCAGGCGCCGGTCGTCGCTTCGTCGTGATTGAAAGGGGCGCGCACCGAGTTTATGTACCGGTTCTGGTGGAACTGCGAGAGCCCCAGCGCGAAAAACGGGCACCGGCCCAACCATGAAGGCTGAGGCGGTGCCCGCTCAATCAGCGGAGGATAGGGGATTTGAACCCCTGAGGGCGTGAACCCAACACGCGTTCCAGGCGTGCGCCATAGGCCGCTAGGCGAATCCTCCAGTTCGCTGCCGTGTGCGGGACATACCCGCCACAAAGGGCAACGCGCTCCAGTGTACCCAAAAAGACATGCGCGGCGCATGTGCGGGCCGGAATCGCTCGGTACAGACGGGTCGAAGGTCACACGGCTTAGTCGTCTTCGGCTGAAAGATCGGGATGGCGCAGTAGATTCACGATCGCTGCACCGAGCCCGCCCCAGAGCATAAGCATCGAGACGATCAGCAAAACAACGGCTGACGCATTCATCGCTTCCCTCCCTTCGTCAAGAGGCGCGCGAAGAGTCCGGCGCGCGCGGGGTCATCGTCGGCGCGAAGCTCTTGCGGGAACTGCGTCGTGGACGTGGGGGCCTCAAGCGGCTTGCCGCGCACGATGCTTTGAGCGATCGGGTCGCCGTCGGAGTCGAGCTTGCCAGCATTGGAGGCTTTCGGCCACGGGATTGCGCTCATGATGATGGCTAAAGCGACGAGTGTCGCCGCCATGCCCCACCCAAACGTATTGACGAACCACGAGGGCATGCCGCCGTAGCCGTTCGCGAGGATTTCGCGCGCATCGAGCACGAGGGTGACGGCGAGGATCGCCGGGGCGATGACCGAGATCATGACGTACCAAAAATCGCCCACTCGGAAGGAGCCGTACATATTCAAGTGGTCGCGCAGGGCGGGGATGCCGCGAATCACGTAGGAGAGAACGAGCGTCCCCACGAGGGCAGCGACCACGATGCCAAACGAATTCACGAACTTGTCGGAGACGTCGAGCAAGTTGAGGCCCGTCGTCGTGGAAAAGCCGAGGGTCGAAAGGATCGCCATGGGGATGCCCACGGCGAGCGTGCCGGCAACGCGGCCAAGGCCCAGCTTGTCCTGCACAGCGGCGATGATGACTTCGAGGATCGAAATGAGCGAGGTGAAGCCGGCCACGAGCAGAGAGCCGAAGAACAGCGCACCAATGAGAGCACCGAGCGGGGCCTGATTGATGATTGCCGGGAAGGCAATGAAGGCGAGACCGATGCCGTCGGTCGCGACGTCGGTCACCTGTTGGCCGGTTGACGCCGCCATGAAGCCGAGAGCGGCAAACACGCCGATGCCGGCGAGGAGCTCGAAGCCCGAGTTCGAGAAGGCGACAACGAGGCCGGAGCCCGTCAGGTCGGTCTTCTTCTTGAGGTACGAGGCGTAGGTGAGCATGATGCCGAACGCAACCGAGAGCGAATAGAAGATCTGCCCATAGGCCGCGATCCACACCGAGCCGTCTGTAAGAGCACCCCAGTCGGGCGTGAAGAGTGCATCAAGGCCGAAGCTTGCGTTCGGTAGAGTCACCGCACGAATGACGAGCACGAGGAACATCACGATAAGAAGCGGGATGAAGATCGTGCTCGAGCGGGCGATCCCGCCTTGAACGCCGAGCGCAAGAACACCGACGCTCAAAACCCACACGACGATCATCGCGATGAGGATCTTCGGCACGAAATCAAAGCCAATCCCCGTTGTCTCAGCGGGGACCGACGCCGTGAACTCACCGAAAAACGCCCCTGGGTCATCACCCCACGCCTTGTTAAAGCTGAAGATGAAGTACCACGCAGACCACGCGAGGATTGCCGCGTAATACGCCGCGATCACTACGCAGATCATGACCTGCCACCAGCCGATAGCCTCGGCCTTGCGGTTCATGCGCCGCCAGGCGAGAGGTGCGGAACTACGCCACCGGTGCCCAATCGCGTAATCCATGAAGAGGAGCGGAACACCCGCGGTGAGGAGCGCGATCAGGTACGGAATCATAAATGCGCCGCCACCGTTTTCGTACGCCGTGTACGGGAAGCGCCAAATGTTGCCAAGCCCCACCGCCGAGCCGATCGCCGCAAAAATAAACGCTGTGCGGCCGGAGAACGCGCCGCGGTTAGCGCGCTGTTGTTCGGGGGCGGCGTGCGAAGTGGTGGGGAGACCGGCGGGTCGGTCAGTGCTCGGGGCCGACGGTTCCACGCCCAAGTGGTGGGGATGATCGGTCATCGTGGTCTTTCCATGTGGGGTGTTCGCGTGGGTCGCGAATTGAACCTCCATAGTGTGGGGAGGAGGAGCGCGCCGTGTCCACCGCGTTTCGCGATGTGGTCGGCTCCGAGAATGGGGCTCGTCTACATCACAGTGGCCGACGGTGGCTGTGCGAAATACGTTGCGAGCCTGTATCGTTGAGGGCGACTCCCCGCGTGGTGTCATCCATCGGAATCCCCCAGGGCTTGACGGCAGCAAGGGTACGAAGGCTCTGGCAGGTGCGCGGGGAGTCGTTTTATGCCGTCAGCGAGCAGGGGTTAGTCGAGCGAGTCGTCTTCGGAAAGAACAAATTCCTGCCCCACGACCCCCTTGATAAGGAGGGGGTCAATATTTTCCCCTTCGCGGATGACGCTAATGAAGCCGTTCGGCTCCATAATCGCGCACTGAACCTGGCTCCGGGTAGCGATGCCGGAGCGACGGAACGCGAATGCGAGGTCCTGGTCCGTGACGCGGGCCCGCCGCGCGTAGTGCTCGATTCTCTTACCGTGCGCGAAGACGACGACGGGTCGTTTGTTGAGACCAAGCGCGGGATATTTTGTCGATCGTGACAGTGCCGTGTTGAGCGCGCCGAAGATCACTTCCATGAGAACGAGGGTGACGAGCCCGATCACGCCTGCGGCGAGGGTGGGTGGGTGTCCAATCACGACGCGGCCTGCGACTGCGCCGAGCATGATGATGACGGCGGCGTCGAAGCTCGTCGACCCCGTGAGGATGCGCGGCCCAAAAATGTGGATGAGGAGGTAGAAGACGAGGTAAATCACGACGGCGGAGAGGACCACGATGGGGATACGCCACCATTCGATACCGACCGCCCCGATCAGTGCTTCGGTCCACTGCGCAAATGTCATGGGTTAAGCCTAGGCCACCAGCCCCTGAGGCGCGGGGGCCGTCCCAGTCTCCTCCTTCCCACGCTGCTCCCTCTCTCCCTCGCCGTCGCACTTTATGAAAATTCTCGAGTTATGCGGGGCTGCTGCCCTTGCCATGCCCCTGTTTCTTCATGAAGTGAAACGGGAGAAGATGGGCGAGGCGGGGGAAGAGGAGGCGACGCGGGGGAAGAAGGCAGTGAGGGGCGGAAGTGGGGGCGGAAGTGGGGTGGTGAGGGATTGCAGGCGAGGGGCTGTGGCAAACTCTTTCCTCTTGCCGCGGCTTTCGCTTCACAGCCTGCGGTTGTCAACAGCGGCGTTACCCCTGTGATTTGAATACCTCTCAACTTCAATCCTTGGAGTATGAGAATTGACTTTTCCCACGAGACTGTGAGTGCGGCGCAACTTTTCGAGGCGGGTTGGACCCGGCGTTCCATCAACCGCGCTCTCGCGATGGGAAACCTCGTGCGGGTCGCGTACGGGAGCTACTCGTTCACCCCGCTTTCGACGGAGGATCTGGCTATACGCGCCGTCAGGCTCGGCTGTTGGGTCACGTGCTTCTCGGCACTCGAAAGGCGTGGTCTCTGGGTCCCACGAATGTCTGGCCCGCCGCATTTGTGCACGACCTACAATCGCCTCGCAAGTGGCAAGGCCCGAAAGGCGAGCGTGGGATCCCACCGCCGATGGACCCGCAACCCCTCGAAAGCACCCGTGCTGGACATCGTGGATTCGCTGACTGAGGCTGTCCACTGCGGAACTGCTGAGCAGGCGTTTATTGTGCTCGAGTCTGCCCTCCGCCTTGGGAAGGTAGCCCCGTTTGAAGTTGAGCGCATTTTGGAAAAATGCTTTGCCTATCAGGCCAGGGAGATTGGAATCCCGGGCCGGTTCTCGGAGTCGGGAACGGAATCGGCGTTCGCCTTTCGCATGAAACGCCTGGGTGTCGGTTTTCGGCAGCAGGTGTACATCGATGCCATTGGGCGGGTTGACTTCCTGATCGGGGACTCGCTCGTCGTTGAGCTCGATTCGTTCGAGCATCATCAAGCTAGCCGGCATGGATTCAATCGAGACCGCGAGCGCGATGCGGATCTTCAGCTCCGTGGCTACAGGGTGATCAGGCTGACCTACGACCAGGTGTTTTACCGGTGGGAGGAGTGCGAGGCTCGAGTGAGGGAAGCTATCAGACAGGGTTTTCATCGTAAGCGGGTGCGATGAACTGGACCGCGTCACTTTTGATAAAAATTCCGGGGCTGTGCAGGCCCTCGAAGGCAAACAGCTCTGAGGGTTTCTTCATGGTGTGGAACGCAATCTCCGCGAGATCCGGGCCCAGCCAGCACGCCCGCGCGATTCCCAACCTCATCCACAATGCTGCCCTCCATTAGGCTGGTGTCGTGGCTACAGCTCTTTACCGTCGTTATCGCCCCGAGTCCTTCGCCGAAGTGATCGGCCAGGACCACGTCACCGAGCCGATCCGGCGAGCGTTGAAGTCGGGCCGAATCGGCCACGCCTATCTTTTTTCGGGCCCGCGCGGCTGCGGAAAGACCACGTCGGCACGTATTCTCGCGCGGTGCCTGAACTGCGCCGAGGGGCCCACGGATACACCCTGCGGCACGTGCGATTCATGCCGTGATCTCGCACGCGACGGGGCGGGCAGCCTCGACGTCGTCGAGATCGACGCCGCGAGCCACGGCGGCGTGGATGATGCCCGTGACCTGCGCGAACGTGCAGCTTTTGCTCCGGTCCGCGACCGCTTCAAGGTCTTCATCATCGACGAGGCCCACATGGTCACCTCGGCCGGCTTCAACGCGCTGCTCAAGCTCGTTGAGGAGCCGCCCGAGCACGTCAAGTTTGTGTTCGCGACGACCGAGCCCGACAAGGTGATCGGCACGATCCGTTCGCGCACTCACCACTATCCGTTCCGCCTCATCCCGCCGCAGGTGTTACTCCCTTACCTCGAACAGATTTGCGCCCAGGAGGGCGTCGCGGTTGAGGATGGAGTCCTTTCGCTCGCCGTGCGTGCGGGCGGCGGCTCGGCCCGTGACACGTTGAGCGTGCTTGACCAGCTGATCGCCGGCTCTGACGAACGCGGTGTCGAGCTTGAGGTTGCGACGAACCTGCTCGGCTTCACCGACGTTGAACTGCTTAATCGCGCGGTTGATGCCATCGCGGCGCACGACGCCGCGACCCTGTTCGGCGTTCTCGACGAGGTGATCGGCTCGGGCCACGAGCCTAGGCGCTTTGTCGAGGACCTGCTCGAGCGCTTCCGTGATCTCATCGTTCTCGTGGCTGCCCCCGAGCGCGCACGCGAGCTGCTTCCGGACGTTCCTAGCGACCAGGTCCAACGCCTGAGTGCCCAGGCCGAGGATTTCGAGCCTCGCACGCTTACGAATTTGGCGCAGGTGACGAGCGAGGCCCTCAACTCCATGGTGGGCGCGACCTCGCCACGCTTACATCTCGAATTGCTCGCCGCGAGGCTCCTTCTCAGCCCGGCGACGGGTACGGGGGAGGGCGCAATCGGGGCACGCCCCGGCGCGGTGGGCGGCGCCCCGGGCGCCTCTTTCGGTGGCGCGAATGGGGGCGGGGCTGCGCAGTCCGACGCCTCCCGCCAAACCCTGTCTCCACGTCAGCGCGCCGTGCAAATTGCACGGGAACAGGCAGCGGCGGCCGCGGGCCGCGACAAAGATCAGGTCTCGCGAGCGCCGCAGGCCGAGGAATCGTCGCCGCACGCGCACCGAGACCCCGCGCGAGAAGAGCAGAGAGCGGTGCAGGCAGACCAGCCTCGGACGCAGCCCAAGGCTCAAGAAGGGCCGGAGCACGTGCCAGCCTCGCCTGAAGCGGAACCCGTGAAAAACGCGCAGGCCTCTCGGCCGACGCCGGAGCAACCTCAATCGCAGCCACGGCGACCGGCGCCGAGCAACAGCGATGATTCATGGGGCGACCTTGTGTCGCAGCAACCGTCGGACTCCCCGAAGCCGAACCCGGCCACCGAGCAACCGGCCCATTCTGCGACGAAGGGGGCGAACCCGCAGGCCACACCGGCGGATTCGGGCGCGAGTGCGAGCGATGTTGAGGGGCACTGGTCGGCGCTTATGGATACGCTGCAGACGCTCAAGCGCGCATCGTGGGCGCTTATCGCTCAAAATGCGGGCATTCAGTCGTTTGACGGCTCGACCCTCGTGTTGAGTTTCCGCAGCCAAGGGCTCGTCAGTGCTTTCTATCGCGGCCAGCACGCGCCGCATATGGCCGAGGCCGTGCGGCGCATCATGCGCATCGACGTGACGGTCGAGGCTACCTCTGGCGATGTGCCGCCGGGAGATGGGCGCGGCGGTTCTCCCTCCAATGGTTCGCCTGCGAACGGCAATCGATCACGCGAAGGTGGACCCCCCAAGGCCGCCGCGCCCACTGAGCGGTGGGGCGATGCCGTTGCTCCAGCCGAGCATCCGGCGCCTTCACCGCACGTGCCCGGGCAGAACGCAGCGAATGCACGCGCAACGCGCGACGCGGAGGCGTCTCCAGGGGGCCAGCCTCCCGTGGCAGTTGCCGCCCCTCGCGAGCCGGACGCGGACGTGCCGCCGTTCTTCGACGAGGAGCCTCCCGGTGACGAGGATGCCCCGTCTGAGGACTACACACCGCAGCGCACCTCCGAGCCGGAGCCTGAACCTCGGGCGCAGTTTGAAGAACCGACGCCCGCGCGCGACACTGCTTCGATGCCGCGCGGGGTCACGGAGCCGGTGCGCATCCCGGCACAACCAGGCGAGGGAGAGCCTCGCACCCACGGCCAGAAGGCTCTCAAGGAGGCGATGGCAAGCGCGTTCGGTCAGGGTTTTGAACCTGCGGCGACTCTCGTAGATGCACCCGAGGCGAACGTCCCGGCGGGGCACGAAAAGGATCCAGCAATCGGGCGGGCTCAGGCCGAGGTTGATGCGGAGCAGACCGATGCATGGTCGGGGACAGCAACCGCTACGTCGACAGATGAAGACAGCTGGGGACTACGCACGCAACCAGATGTGCAACGCGATCAGGCTCCCGAAAGACAGGAGCTCAAGCGGGGCCCGGGTCTGGGTCCCGCTGGTGCGCCGCGTCTGACGGGTGCTGCGCTTGCGCGTCAGGCCCTCCACGAAGCGCAAGCCAATCGACACGGCAGCGGTGCACATGCTGGCTATGGGCTCAATGGACGCAGCCAGCACTCGCCCAAGGCTCAAGAATCGCACGTGAGCGCCGAGGGTCATAATTACGATGATCCCTTCCAGGGGGCTTCGCTCGATGACGAAGACGCGTCGTCAACTGGCTCGCAGCGCCGCCCCGGTCGAGACATTGTTGAGGAATTCCTCGGCGGCGAGGTGCTCGAGGTTATCGACGAGCAGCCCTGATCTCGCAGTCGAGAATCTGTGTTCGGGGGTCGGCGCTGCGTTCTCGGCTCTGCGCTCTGGGCGCTGATTGCGTCTCGGAGTATGAAGAAATTGTGGGCTTGGGGGTCGGTGAGGGCTTGGTGCTGGCTGTTTTTTCATGAAGTGTGACGGTGCGCGGGTGAGGAGAGCGGCGGCAGGGGCTGTTCTGGTCGCGGCTCTGAGTTCTGGGCGCGGCCTGGCGCTCTCGGTGCTGCGCTCTGGGTGCTGATCGCGTCTCGGAGTATGAAGAAATTGTGGGCTTGGGGGTCGGTGGGGGCTTGGTGTTGGCAGTTTTTCATGAAGTGTGACGGCGCGCGGGCGCGGAGAGCGGCGGTAGGGGCTGTTCTGGGCTCGGCTCTGTGTTCGGGGGTCGGCGCTGCGTTCTCGGTGCTGTGCTCTGGGCGCTGATCGCGTCTCGGAGTATGAAGAAATTGTGGGTCTGGGGGGTCGGTGAGGGCTTGGTGCTGGCAGTTTTTTCATGAAGTGTGACGGCGCGGGCGAGGAGAGCGGCGGCAGGGAAAAGCCCGGCCGGCAGGACACACGTCAGGTCCGGGATGTGAGCAGGATCGGCGGAAGGGGCGAGCCGCGCCTGGGCCTTTCAGGGCGCGACGAGTAGGGGCCAGGGGTCGAGGGCCTCGAGCTGCGCGGCGATACTGAGAAGAGTGGTCTCGGCTCCCGGCCGAGTTCCCCCGAGGTGGACGCCTACGGGCAGTTCGATTCCGTCGACCACTGTGCGATGCAGTGGCACGCTCATGGCGGCGAACCCATTCATATTCCACACGCTCGTGAACGGTGTGAAGCGCGATTGAAAATCGAAGTCCTCGCGCGGGTCGTCGGGGATGCGATCCGCGAGCACGGGCGGCTCGGACAGCATCGGCGTGAGGATCGCGTCGAAGCTTTCCCACGCCTCGGCCATGCGTCGCGTAAGTTCCTGGATGCGCGCGATGGCGGCGGCGTACTCAAATCCGGTGACTTCGGCGCCGATGCTGCGTAGCCAGCGCGTGAGTGCTCCAACGCCCGCTGCCTCCTCCCCGGCGCGGGCTTCGGCGCTCCCGGCCGGACCGTACGGCAGCGGAATCGACGCTGCTCCCACAGCCCACACGGGCATGAACGTTTGCCAATCCTTCGGTGTCATCGGTGCGGGGATCTCGATGGTTGCGTGCCCGAGGGCCTCGAGCAGCGAGCGGGCACGCTCGACGGCTTCGAGAGAGGAGGCCGCGAGCTCTACCTCGGCGACCATGGGCGAGGTGAGCACACCGATCCTGAGCGGTGAAACCTTTCGCGCATCGAGCGCAGCGAGCGACGCCTCGACTGAAGAGGTTGCGCCGCAGCCCGCGCCCCGTGTGGGCCGCGTGCCAGCGAATGAATCGCCTGGCCGTGCGTGGGCGATGAGATCGATGCCGAGGGCGAGATCCGCGACCGTGCGCGCGAGCATTCCGTGGCGCGCGAGTCCCGGCCCGTCGAGGCCGTGTGGTCCGGCGCTTACCGTTCCACGCGAGGTCACCATGCCGAGGACGCCATTGCAGGCAGCGGGCACACGCACGCTTCCGCCGGCGTCGTTGCCGTGGGCGAGTGGCGCGATGCCGCACGCGACGGCTGCACCGGCGCCGCCGCTCGAACCGCCTGCGGTGCGCCGCACATCCCACGGAGTGCGGGCCGCTCCGAGTGGCGATTCGCTAAACACGCTCATCCCGAACTCGCTCGTCGTGGTTTTCCCGAGCGTGAGGGTGCCGGCGGCGATGAGATCCTCGGCGATGCCATCGGTGCGAGTCGATATGCTTCCTGCGAGAGCGGGGGAGCCGGCCTCGAATGGCAGCCCTTCGACTTCGACGAGGTCTTTGATCGGTAGGGGAATGCCGGCGAGGAAAGGCGCTGGCGTTTTGCCCGCAGAGCGTTCTGCGAGCAGCATCTCCTCGGCGCGCTCGGCTTGCGTGCGGGCACGATCGTCGGTGACACACGAAAACGCCCCGACCTTCGCGCCGCGTTCATGGGCGCGCTCGAGTGCGCGCCCGACGTGGACGCTCGGCGTGAGCTCTCCGTCGCGGTAGGCCCGCGCGAGTCGAACGGCGCTGAAATCGAGGGGGTCGTCTTGACCGTCGGCAAGCATGGCCCGCTCCTAGTTCAGCGGGGCAAGCGGTGCGAAAAGATCGGTGCGTGAGGTTGTCACGACCGTGTCCTGCTCGGCAACGGGAATCGACACTTCCCAAAACGGCGGCGTGGGCTCGAGCCCGCGGTCCGTGAGAGTTGTGAGCAGGGCATTCCACGAGTCGTCGCGCGTGCTGTAGGGGCCGTTGTGCGAAAGAGCTGCGATGCGCCCCTCGGGGAGGGTGACGGTACTTGCGTGGAGTGTGGTCTCGCCCGGGCAAGCGTCGGACCTCACGTCGATATCCCTCGAAAGCGGACGTTCGATCGGGAAACCGATAGCGACATCGCTCTTCGCGTGAGCGCTGTCGATGCCGCCAACGCGGTAAAACACGACAACCAGGTGCCCGGTGATCTCGGCGCCTTCGCGCTCGAGCGCCGCGGGCAGAGCATCAGCAACCACGCTCGCATAGTCTCCGAGCGCGTCCATCGCAAGGTCGTTGACGCGGACGGCGGCGAGCGGCACGGAGGGCTGATCGAGCACGGTGAGTGTCGTGTAGCCGCGGCCGTTTTCGACATCGCTTCCGCCGGGAGTCGTGTGGATGGTCATGGTGTGCTTTCGCGTTGAGAACGGGCGTGGGGCGAGTTTACGAGTTTATTTGTCTCACCCGTGCCATAGAGTTTAGGTGTGTTTCAGGGAATCGTGCAGGATCTGATCGACGAACTCGGGATGCTCCCCGGGGTGGGCCCCAAGTCGGCGCAGCGCATCGCGTTTTACGTGCTCGGTGCGGAGAGCGCGTCGATCGAACGGCTGGCCTCGACCCTCACCGAGGTGAAAAAGCGCATCCGCTTTTGCGAGGTGTGCGGCAATATCGCAGAGGAAGAACGCTGTGCGATCTGCCTCGACGAGCGTCGCAACGGTGAGCTCCTGTGCGTTGTGGAGGAGCCCCGCGATGTTTTTGCGATCGAGCGGCTTCGCGAGTATCGGGGTCGCTACCACGTGCTCGGCGGCGCGATCGACCCAATCGGGGGAGTCGGCCCGGCGGACCTGCGTATTCAGGAACTTCAGGATCGCGTCTCGCAAGGAGGCATCACCGAAGTGATCCTTGCGCTGGACCCGAACGTTCAGGGCGAGGCGACGAGCACCTACATCGCGCGCACGCTTGCGGACTCCGGAGTCGAGGTCACGCGTCTGGCCTCGGGCCTTCCGGTCGGCGGGGACCTTGATTACGCTGATGAGATGACTCTTGGCCGCGCGTTCGCGGGGCGGCGCACTTTCTAGGGGGTTTCGATGGTGCAGGGCACTCACCCGGGAAGGCCGGGCCAGGGCATGGGGATTCCGACGCTCGCCGGGCCTTCGGCGCAGTCACTTCCGCCACTGCTCGACTTGCCCGAGCCGGAAAGGCTGCCCACGGGAGACGACGTCGTCGACCTTCCCGAGGAAGTCTTGTGCGAATCCGCGCGGTCGATGCGCGCGGCCACGGGCCGGAAGATTTGGGTGTGGATGGCAATTGTGGGGTTTGTCAGTTGGGGAGCGCTCGCGATGGTGTTTCTCGGTTCGCTGACCCCGCTGTTTTTGTTTTTGCCGATTTTCGCGATTGCCGAGCCATCGTTCGTGGCATCGCTCCTCAACGGACTCGGCGCGTCACCGGGTGTCGTGCTGTTCATAGCTTTTGGGTCGGCGCCCTTAGGCGCGCTCGCCGGTCTGGGGGCGGCAGCGCTCGGTCTGCGGTCGGTTGCGCGGCTACGCCCCCGCGAGTACCTCACGGAGAAGGAGTTTCGAAGGGCGATCGGCTGGTCGTTTGCGAAGTGGATCCTGTGGCCCGAGCTCGCAGTGATCGTCCTTTCGATGATCCTCACCGCGCTTCCCGGTAACACCTTCGTCCTCGCCGATTTTTCTTACATCGTCGTGTCGGGGTATCTCCAGATGTTTGTGGTTGCACTGTTGAGCGCGCCTCTCGCGGCTGGACTCGCGCGTGCATCAAACCCACTGAAGCTGCCGGGACTTGGCGAGCTGGAAATGAGGCGCCAAGCTGCGATTGGCACGGACAACTACGGTCACTACACGCGCGTTCTATTCGCGCAGGATCGTCGGCACCTGCCGCGCAATAGGTTCATCGCAAACCCTCGTGTCGTGGCGCAGTCGTTTCGCACTATCGCTCGTTACCGCTGGTGGCAGGTCCTGATCGTCGCTGTTTTGGTAGTGCCGTTTTACTACTTTGCCGATTTCGGGCAGCTTTTTACGTTCGATGGCAACGTTGGCGACATCTCCGGCGCGACGGATTTTTCCCTCACGACGCGCATCGCGGCACTCGTCCTGCTCGTTGCGTGGCTGAGTGCCTTCGCATGGCTGCCACCACTCGTGCTCTCCCTTTTTCACCTCATACCGCCATCAAAGCGAGGGGTCCGGGATCAGCGCACCTATCCCACGATTACTGAGCGCATGGCCGTGAATCGATGGGAGCGGGGCGTCGTGTGGGTGACAACCCTTGGTCTCGCCTCAGTGGAAGCCGTGTGCCTCATCGCGTTGCTCGTCGTGCTCCAGGTGACCGGTGACGCAGCCCTCGCGGGCCCGGTGCACCTCTGGGTTCTTGGGATCTCGGGATTCGCGGCGAGCGCGCTGGGGATGATCGCCACCTACCGCGCGATGGCGATTGACCTGCGCACGATCGTCTACGGCCCTGCGGGCTGGTACATGCGCAGAGAGGTGCCGTTTTCAGCCATTGCACCTCAGCGCGGCACACGGACGGATCTCGCGGACGATCCGCGCGTGAGGGCGGCTCTGCGCGAACGTCAGGCGATGAAGCTTGGTCTACCGAAAGACGCGACGCTCGAGCAAATCGCCAAGGCAGCTTCGAGGACCGGTGTGTTGCCCGACTTTGGGCTCGGCGAAGAGCAGGTGAGGCCCGCCACGGTCGAGCCTCCCACGATCAAAGGCGAGCACGATATCCCGGAGAGTCTCGAGGAGCTGCACGCGGGACGCCTCACAGTGTGAGACGCAACGGGCGCGCTGCACTCATCCCTGCGGCCTCGCCTGTCACAATGGCACCACCCCGCATTCATGCCTCTACCGCGGTAACCCCGCGCGCGAAAGGGAAACTCGCCCATGGCGCTTGTCGTACAAAAATTTGGCGGATCCTCCGTTGAGGATGCCGCCGCGATCAAGCGCGTCGCCGCGCGCATCGCCCTGTACGCGAAGGCGGGCCACGAAGTCGTGGTTGTCGTCTCGGCGATGGGGGACATGACCGATGAACTCATCGACCTCGCCCAAGAAGTGACCGCGCAGCCGCCCGCCCGCGAACTCGACATGCTGCTCACGGCGGGCGAACGCATCTCGATGGCGGTGCTCTCGATGGCCCTCAACGCCAACGGCGTGAGCGCGCGGGCATACACGGGCTCGCAGGCGGGCATGATTACCGACGAGCTTCACGGCGGCGCCCACATCATCGACGTGACCCCGGGGCGTATCCGCAGCGCGCTCGACAACGGTCATGTCGCCATCGTCGCGGGCTTTCAAGGGGTGTCGCGCACGACGAAGGAAATCACGACTCTCGGTCGCGGCGGGAGCGACACCACCGCCGTCGCCCTCGCGGCAGCGCTCGAGGCAGACGTGTGCGAGATCTATAGCGACGTGGATGGAATCTTTACCGCCGATCCGCGCATCGTGTCGAGCGCATGCCGCATCCCCGAGATCAGCTCCGAGGAGATGCTGGAAATGGCCGCTGCCGGAGCGAAGATTCTCGCCCTTCGATGTGTCGAGTACGCGCGCCGTTTCGAGGTTCCACTCCACGTGCGTTCGAGCCACAGCGGCCGTATCGGCACCGTTATTTGCGAGGATCCCGATCGGGACTTCCCGATCGACCCCGACCTTCCCCGCCTTGGCGCACTCGCGGGCGCCTGCGACGTTTCACCTACGAAGGAGGAGGCCCCCGTGGCATTCCTGACAGAAGGGGGCCATGAGGCCCCGATGATCACGGGCATCGCCCACGACCGCAGTGAGGGTATGGTGACCCTCGTCGAGGTCCCCGATACGCCCGGGAAAGCCGCGGCAATTTTTGAACTCGTCGCGTCCGTCGGCGCGCATGTCGACATGATCGTCCAGAACGTCTCAACTGTCGACGGTACAGTCGCGATTTCGTTCACAATTCCCGAGGCACACGCCGAGGCTGCCACTCGTGCGCTCGAGGCAGCGCGAAGCGAGATCGGCTACCGCGAGTTGCGGTACACCAGCCAGATCGGCAAGGTCTCGATCATTGGCGCGGGCATGAAATCGAACCCCGGCGTGTCCGCGACGGCGTTCCGCGCGCTGTCGAACGCGGGGATCAATATCTCGATGATTTCGACCTCGGAGATCCGCATCAGCGTCGTGACTCGCGTCGACGAGCTCGACCAGGCTGTGCGGGTGCTCCACACGGCTTTCGGCCTCGACGGCGAGGGTGAAGCCATCATTTACGCCGGAACGGGTCGCTGAGCGCGGCCGAAGGGAGAGGGCAATGGGCGAAAAGGTTATGGACAAGGACCCGTCGGGGCCGATCATTGCTGTTGTGGGCGCGACGGGCCAGGTGGGCCGTGTCATGCTCACGCTTCTCGAAGAGCGTCGCGTGCGGCACTCGCGAATCCGCCTTTTTGCGTCCGAGCGTTCGGCGGGTACCCGTATGCGTGTCAATGGCGAGGACCTCGTGGTAGAAAACGCCGAGACCGCAGTGCTCGAGGGTGAGGGCAATACGGTCGATATCGCGTTGTTCAGCGCGGGTGGTGCGACCTCGAAGCGCCTCGCTCCCGTGTTTGCACGCGCCGGTGCAACCGTGATCGACAACAGTTCCGCGTGGCGCAAGGACCCGGATGTCCCGCTCGTTGTCGCCGAAGTGAACGGAGAGTGTGCCGAGAAAGCGCCGAAAGGCATTATCGCGAACCCGAACTGCACGACGATGGCGGCGATGCCGACCCTCAAGGCTCTTCACGAGCGCGCCGGGCTCGAGCGCCTCACGGTTGCGACCTACCAGGCTGTGTCCGGCAGCGGCCTCAAAGGCGTCGACGAGCTTGCGAGCCAAACGCGCGCTCACGTGAATGATCTTGAGTCGCTTGCCCTCGATGGCCGAGTCGATGCTGAGCCGGCGCCGTGCGTATATCCAGCTCCGATCGCGTTCAACGCGGTCCCGTTCGCGGGGGCGCTTGTGGACGACGGCTCGCTCGAGACCGATGAAGAGCAAAAACTCCGCAATGAGTCCCGGCGTATTCTCGATCTTCCGGATCTCCGTGTGTCGGGCACATGCGTGCGCATTGGGGTGTTCACGGGGCATTCGCTCAGCATCCACGCTGAGTTTGAGCGGCCGATTACCGTGGACGAAGCCGAGGAAGCGGTCCGGGCCCAGGTGGGCGTCGACCTCGTTGATGTGCCCACGTCGCGCCTTGCTGCAGGGCGCGACGGCACATTCGTGGGGCGGTTCCGCAGTGATCAGGCGGTTCCGGATGGTCGCGGACTTATCTTCTTCGTGTCCTCGGACAATCTTCGCAAGGGCGCGGCCCTCAACGCGGTGCAGATATGCGAGCGGCTTGCGGGCTGAAGGCCCGGAGCTGTGACATACTGGGAGTAACTGCTGGAAATATTGGTATTCGCCCGTGAATCCACCCCCATGCTCATCGCGGTAACTTAGCGTACGTGCAGGTCGTGGCCCTACAGTGTTGTGCGGGCGAGCGTGCGTAGCAGCCACAAGGCTCACGCGCCGTCACAGAGCCTAGGAGTGTTGCCCATGACCCCCGATCGCCGAGCAGCCCGTCGCACGGCCGATCCATCGCCGGATCACGGCGCCAGAGTCAACCTCACGCGGGCGCGCGGAGAGCGCACCCGCGAGGTCATCCTCGAGGAAGCGACGCTCCTGTTCTCCACGTACGGCTACCGTGGCACGTCGCTTCGCGATATTTCCGAGCGCGTGGGAATCTCCCACCCGGGTATGCTCCATCATTTTTCCCGTAAGGAAACCTTGCTCCAGGCGGTCCTCGAGCGCGCGGCACGCCATTTTGAAGAGCTCATCGATGACTTCGTCGAGACGGCGCAAGAGCCCGCGGCGATTCGTGACTGGGATGCGGTGCGGCAGTACCAGTCCGTCATGTTCGCCGTCGTGAGGGCCGAGGCTGTCGAAAAAGATCACCCCGGTCACGAAGCGATCGTGGGAATGCAGACGATGGCAGAAGAAAAGCTCACCGCCCTTTTTGAGATGTACGAAGAAAAGGGCTGGCTCGACGAAGGTGCGAGCCCCGAGTGGATTGCCCGCTCGATCGTCGCGATGTGGACGGGGGTCTTCATGCGCGATGCCCTCATGGGCGATGGCCTCTATGACCATGACCTCTCGATTTTCTTGCGCATGTTCGTCATCCCGCTGCGCGAAGCCGATCCGTTTACCCCGACGAGTAGAAAGTAGCGTGTATGGCGACCGAGGTTGAGCTTGATCGACTCCGCAACGCTCTCGTGCGCGATGCCTCCGGTGCGCGCCTCGGTAAAGTGTGCGAAATTTTCCTCAATGATCGCACTCAAAAAATCTCTTTTGTGACGCTTGCTCTCGGGCCTTTCAGTACGCGTGAAATCTATATTCCCTACGAGTATATTGACCTTGATGAAAGCGGCCCCAGAACCGCGGTTCGGCGCGAAATTCTCGAGGATGCCCCGCGCGCGAACGGGCTCGGCCATTTGACGTTCACGCAAGAAGAGCGGTTGCGCGAATACTACGAGTCGGCCGTGATCGCTGACCCGCACTCGTCGCCGCACGATTGATCCGTGTGGGGTCGAGTGGTCGCGGCGACCGTCGGAAACCAGACGTTGTTAACGGGCGCGTGAACGGCTGAAAGTACGCGGTGAATTCTCGGTGACCCGGGCCGGGGTGTGAGTGTGCGGTCGGTAGAGTCGAATCAATGACGGTTTTTCGTCGTCAAAGATTCGCTTACTGATTCGTCACAAGGATATATATGAAAATCTCGGTTATTGGGCTCGGATATCTTGGTGCAGTTCACGCGGTATGTATGGCGGAACTGGGGCACGATGTCGTGGGGATCGATGTGGATACCGAGAGGATCGCCAAGCTTGAGCGCGGTGAAGCGCCATTTTTCGAGCCCAGTTTCCCCGAAAAACTCTCCGCAGCCCTCGAGCGGGGAAATCTCCATTTCTCGACGGATCTTGCGGATGTGCGCGAGTGCGACGTGCACTTTGTGTGCGTGGGAACGCCACAGGGGTCCGACGGCTCCGCAGATCTCACCGCCCTCCGTGCTGTACGCAGGGGCCTGAGGGAAGTTCTCGCCGGATCAACGCGCGACAGGATCCTTGTGGTGGGCAAGTCGACCGTGCCCGTCGGAACGGCTCGCGGCCTCAGCGAGGCGTTTGCGGATCTTCCGAACGTCGAACTCGCGTGGAATCCGGAGTTTTTGCGCGAGGGGTACGCGGTGAAAGACACTCTCGGTCCGGATCGCCTCGTGTACGGCGTGCACGAGGAGCAGAAGTTTTCCATCACGCATCTCGACGAGGTGTACGCCTCGATCCTCGAGGCCGGCACGCCTCGCCTTGTGTACGGGTACGAGAGCGCCGAGCTCGTGAAGGTGAGCGCGAATGCGTTCCTCGCAACGAAGATCAGTTTTGTCAACGCGGTCGCGGAGATGTGCGAGGCAACGGGCGCCGACGTTGTTGAGGTCGCCGAGGCGATCGGTCTCGACGAGCGCATTGGCCGACGCTTCCTCAAAGCCGGCATCGGCTTCGGCGGCGGGTGTCTCCCTAAAGACGTGCGGGCCTTCATTGCGAGCGCGGAGGAGCACGGCGTGGGGGAGTCCTTCGAGTTTCTCCGCAACGTTGATCGCATCAATCAGAAGCGTCGCGCGCGTCCCGTGGAGCTCGCCCTCGAGTATTTCAACGGGGACCTCACGGGTGTGCCCATTACTGTTCTCGGCGCCGCGTTCAAGCCCTATAGCGATGACGTGCGTGATTCGCCCGCGATCGACATCGCTCTTTCCCTCGCACGTCACGGTGCGGATGTGCGCATCACGGATCCGCAGGCTCTCGCGGTCGTGCGAGGCCGCTACGAGGAGTTGACCCTCGTGGACGATCTCGAGGAAGCGATGAGCGGCGCGCGCTTGCTCATCCTCGCGACGGAGTGGCAGGTGTACCGCGACCTTGATCCTGCTCGTGTCGCGGAGCTCGTGGCCGAGCGTGCGGTGATCGACGGACGCGGGGTCTTCGATCTGGCCCGCTGGCGCGAGGCCGGTTTTACGATCATGGCGCTGGGGCGTGGGGAGAGGGCCGGGAGGCTCGCCTAACAGCCTCGCGTTCCTCGTCGTGGCACACTAACGGCTATGGGTGCTGCACACTTGATCGTGACCGGTGGCGCGGGATTCGTCGGTGCGAATTTCGTGCACTATGTCGTCACGCACACCGATTATTCGGTGACAGTTCTTGATGCTTTGACGTACGCGGGTAATGAAGCAAACCTCGAGGGCCTTCCTGAGGATCGCGTGCATCTCGTTGTTGGCGATGTCGCTGATCGTGAAGCCACTCGTGCGCTTGTAGAAAGCCTCGATCCTGAAACGGATGCGGTTGTGCACTTTGCTGCCGAGTCCCATAACGATCGATCGCTGAGCGACCCGACCGTGTTCGTGCGCTCGAACATTGTGGGCACTTTTGCCCTGCTTGAAGCGGTACGCGAGTTCGGCGTGCGCCTCCACCACGTCTCTACCGACGAGGTCTACGGCGATCTACCGCTCGAGGATGAGCGGCGGTTCACGGAAGAATCCCCTTACAGGCCAAGCTCTCCCTATAGTGCGACGAAAGCTTCCAGCGATCTTCTCGTACGCGCTTGGACACGCAGCTTCGGGTTAAGGGCAACCATCTCGATTTGCTCGAATAACTACGGGCCTCACCAGCACGTTGAGAAGTTCATTCCCCGGCAAATCACGAATCTTCTTGATGGAGTGCGGCCGCGCCTCTTTGGTGACGGCGCGAACGTTCGCGATTGGATTCATGTTGACGACCACTCTTCGGCCGTTCTTGCTATCCTCGAGCGGGGCCGCATCGGTGAGACGTACCTGGTGGGCGCGAAGTGCGAGAGAAGTAACCGCGAGGTTGCGCGGGTCATTCTCGAGGCCTTCGGGCGCGACGGAGACGACATCGACTTTGTGGCCGACCGGCCCGGGCACGACGTGCGCTACGCGCTCGACGCACGCAAGCTTGAGAACGAACTCGGGTGGCACCCTCGCCACCGCGACTTTGATGCCGGTATTCGCGAGACGATTGAGTGGTATCGCGAGAACGAACAGTGGTGGCGCGCCTCAAAGGCCGCAACTGAAGCGACATACGCGAAAAACGAACAGTAAGGAATGCCCGTGTCCCACGATTTTGCATCCCCGCCTGCCGAACGCGAATGGCAAGAAGCGGCCTCCTCGCCCGAGCGTACCCTCGTGGTGGGGGCCGCGGGACAGCTAGGGCGAGCTCTCCAGGGCTTGTGGCTCGGTCGCGACGATGTTGATTTCGTGGACCGCGAGGTCCTCGATGTCGGCGCCCATGACTCCATCGCCGCCTTTGATTTCTCGCCCTACAGGGTGATCGTGAACGCCGCGGGCTATACCGATAAAGACGGCGCGGAAAGTGCCGAGGGGCGCCGCGAAGCATGGGCGGTGAACGCCAAGGGGGTTGCACTTTTGGTCTCGGCCGCTCGTGAGGCGGGCGCCGTGCTCGTGCACATCTCGAGTGACTACGTCTTCGATGGTTCGGTCGCGTTCCACACGGAGGAGGAAGGCTTCGCCCCGCTCGGCGTCTACGGACAGACGAAAGCGGCCGGTGATGCCGCGGTCTCGACCCTCGATACGCACTACATTCTCCGCACGAGCTGGGTTGTCGGCGAGGGCAAGAACTTTGTCGCGACGATGCGCGAACACGCCGCCAACGGCGACTCGCCCTCGGTCGTGAACGACCAGTTTGGACGATTGACCTTTACGGATGAAATCGCGCGTGCGATCGATTTTGTGCTGCGCACCCGGGTGCCGTTCGGCACCTACAATGTGACGAACTCAGGCGATATCACCTCGTGGTTCGAGATCGCGCAGAGGGTCTACGAGCTCACGGGTCACGACCCGGAGAACGTTCAAAGCGTCTCAAGTGCCGAATACCTCGATACGCACAAGGGCGTCGCGCTTCGCCCCATCAATTCGGCGCTCGACCTGAGCAAAATTACCGAGGCGGGCTTTCACCCGCGCGATCAGTTCGAGGCGCTCGCCGCGTACCTGGCCTAGTTATTGCGGCGCATCAGCACGATCGCGCCCGTAGCCGCGAGACCGAGGCCCGCAATCACGCCGCCGATGAGCCACGCGACCGATAGGCCGAGCGGCTGCCGTGAGGGATCGGTGATGAGCTGGGTGGAGCCCTCCGTCGGCTCCTCTTGAGGCTGACCGGGCATTGGGCTCGGGGTTGGGCCTGGCCTGACGATGCCGCCAGCATCTCCGTTGCCACTTGTGCTGCGGCGGTTGAGTTTCGAATAGTCGCTTCCCACGGCGCCGAAGTCGGCGGAGCGACCGTAGCCGCTTCGCTGAGGAATTCGGGACATGGCGGAGGGGTGAGAGCGCACGAACTTCGATCCGCCAGCCTCGGTCGACGTCTCTTCGGACTCACCCGTTTGGCCGCGAGAGGGCGTCGTCGAGGGTTCGGTGCTGCCGGGGCTGTCGCCCGGATCGGCGGGGAGCGGCGCTTCCGTTTCAGGGCGCGGGGAAGGGGGCGCTGGCGAGGATGGGGACGCCGGTTCCGTTGGTGAAGGTGCAGGTTTCTCTGTGGGATCCGGCTTCGGTGTGGGGCTTGGCTCTGGCTGCTCCGTTGGGCTTGGCTTGGGCTGTTCCGTTGGGCTTGGTTCCGGCTGCTCCGTTGGGCTTGGCTCGGGCTGATCGGTGGGATCGGGCGTTGGCGTCGGTTCAGGGGTCGGGGTTGGGGTTGGTGTTGGTGTGGGCTCAGCCGGCTCGGTGATGGTGACCTGCGCGCTGGACTTCGTGCCGCCCTCGAGCGGTGCGACAGTGACCGTGTAACTTCCGGGCTCAGCGATGACGAAGGTCACGCTCGCACGCCCGTTAGCGTCCACAATCGCGGTGTCACGCGAGTAACCGAGCAGTGGAAGCTCGACCGGATTGCCTTCGGCGGGGGTTGCAGTTGTCTCGGTCGTGACGGCTTGATCGGCGTGGCGGTATTCGCCTCGCACCTGAGTGCCTTCCTCGAGGCCGCATACGAGTGCCGTAAACGCCTTTCCCTTTTCGACCTTTGCTTCGGAAAGGGTGACGGTTCCCGGTGTGCAGGCGGTGTCGACAGCAAAAGCGCTCACCGTCTCAAACGGCACCGTGCCCAAGGTCGCGATTGCCGAGGCAAGCACACTCGCTCCTACGACGACACCGCTCAGGCGGCGGCGAAGCGCAGTTGTGCGGGGCTGGGCCATGGGGTGCGTCCTCGTGGTCAGGCGAGCGATAGAGATTCCACGCGGAAGATTCACCGCGCTCCACCTCACGATAGGCCACGAAACAACCGTTAAGCGTGTAGCGCGCTTAAAACCCGTGTAAAACCCGGGGCATCACTCTAGCGGCGCATGCGCGGCCTGCCCGGATCCTTGAACCGTTTGCCGGCCTGGTAGCCGAACCGGCGAATCGGCGCATTTTCCCGAAAGGCCCTGCGAGCTCCGAGCGAATCCACGTCACCCACGACCGGGTTCGGCACACGGGAAATGCCCGTGCCGTTGTAGAGATACAGGAGGTTCGCGGCAACCGAACGGCGATTGCGTGTACCGAGCAACTTCGAGACGTGTACGCCCAGCCATGCTAGCCACCCGATCGAGCCCTGAAGATTCACGCCTCCGGGCAGTTCCGCGATAGCGGCACGCCGACCGATCGTCGCCATCGCCCCCAGGTCGTTGTAGTGGAAAGGCTTTTGTGCAGCGGCCTCATCGCCGTCGACGAGGGCCTTAATCGCGCGGGCCACGTGCTGGCCCATTTGCACGGCCGGTTGAGCGAGCTGCGGCTGTGGATCATCGCCACCGGCGATATCACCCGCGGCCCACACGTTGTCATAGCCCTTGACGCGAAGGGTGGGATCGACATCGATTCGCCCCCCGCGCCCCTGCGGAAAACCCCACGCGTTGACGGATGTCGACACGCTCACACCGGCGGCCCAGATCGTGATGTCTGATTCGACGTAGCTGCCGTCGGCGAGGCGCACGAAGTCGTAGCCGACCTCCTCGACACCCTGGCCTAGGCGCAGCGTCACGCCGCGCCTTTCAAGCTCGCGCGCCGCATACTCGCGATGCTGAGGCTCGAAGGCCTTGAGGAGTTCGTCGCCGCGTTGAATAAGGGAAATCTCGAGCGTTCCCGGGTCCACCTCGGGGTAGAGCACATCGAGCTCGCTAATGCGGAAATCAGCGAGTGCCCCCGCGATTTCTACGCCCGTGGGGCCACCGCCCACAATCGAAATGGCGAGACGGTCGGTGAAGCTCATCTCCGTGAGCTGCGTGGCACGCTCGAGCTCCGCGAAGATCCTCTCGCGGATCTCGAGAGCCTGCGAGCGGGTGTACATCGGCATCGCGAACTCTTCCGCACCCGGGGTGCCGAAATAGTTCGTGGTGGCGCCATTTGCCAGGACGAGGTGGTCGTAGCGCACCGAGCCTCCGTCGGAAAGCTTCACGACCTGATCGTCGGTGTCAATCCCCGTGACCTCTCCCTGGCGAAAGCGCATATTGGGGGCGTGGAGGGAGAGCCCGCGCAGGAACATCGTGACGTCGCCAGAGTTGAGGCCCGCGGTCGCAACCTGATAGAGGAGCGGCTGGAAAGTCTTGTACACGTTCCGATCAATGAGCGTGACCCGAACGCGAACATCGCGTAGGGCAAGCACGAGGTGGGCGCCGGCGAAGCCGCCGCCAACGATCACGACATGGGGCCAACTTGCGCCATCTTTGGCGGGCACGGTCTTGCGATAGAACGCGGGGAGCAGGGGCATGAACAATCTGGTCCTTCAGTGATGCGACTCGGCTATGGCCGACCATAACGGTAAAACGGTGACGTGAAAGAAAGCTCCACATCCTGTGAGCCGCGCGACTGTCGTGAGGCTCGCGATCATGTCGCAGTCGTTATCCTGCGGTGCGGCGGGCGCGGGAGGGCTGGGCGAGCGCGAGTTCGATCCACAGCGCTCCGACGCCGAGGGCGATTCCGCATGCGTCGGCAATCGCGTCGGTGGCATCTGCTGAGCGCGCGGGCATGAACGATTGCAGGACTTCGATCGCGGCGCCCCACAGGAGGAGGACGGCAATGAGAACGAGCAAATGTCGGGCCTTCACGACCCCGAAAACGGTCCCAAGCCTCGTGCTCCCACGCTGGTGCGCGCCACTCTCAGCACGAGGGGACCACGAGAGAGCCCGCGAGTCTTCGAGACATAGAAGTCGTGAAAACGCCCAGGTCGTGAAAGCAAACACGAGGATGTGCCCCAATTTATCCGCGC
Organism: Dermabacter sp. HMSC08H10; assembly: GCF_001807585.1. Lineage (NCBI taxonomy): Bacteria > Bacillati > Actinomycetota > Actinomycetes > Micrococcales > Dermabacteraceae > Dermabacter > Dermabacter sp. HMSC08H10. The sequence goes on along the minus strand of NZ_KV789426.1, from coordinate 20,283 downwards.
CGGGGAGGGAGGTGACCGGCTCGGCGGCTTCGGGAACTTTGGGCAGAAAGAACACGGTATTTGCGAGGGCGGCCACGAAGGCGAAAAAAGGCGCGGACGTCATGAGGTGAGTTTAAATGTCCCACCCTCCTCTTAGAGTGAAAGCATGAAAATTCTTCACACGTCGGATTGGCACCTCGGGCGCACCTTGCACGGTGAGAACCTGCACGAATACCAGCGGGAGTTCCAGGATTTCCTTCTGGCGAAGATCCGTGAAACCGGAGCGCACGCTCTCGTGATCGCCGGCGATATCTACGATCGCTCGGTCCCGCCCGTCGAGGCGGTTGAGCTTCTGCACGAGTCGCTCGCAGCGCTCGCGGAAGAAACCACGGTGATCCTCACGCCAGGCAACCACGATTCGGCGGTGCGGCTCGGCTTCGGCGCAAAACTCATGCGGCCCGGCATTCACATTCTCGCGGATGTCGAAGGGATCGAGCACCCGGTTTCGGTAGCTGATGAGCACGGTGAGGTGCTCTTTTTCGGGCTGCCCTTCCTTGATCCGGATCTTGCGCGCTACAGCCTCGCTCCCAAGGGTGGCGACCCGCTTCCTCGCACGCACGAAGACGTTACGGTGCAGGCGATGGATCGAGTCCGCGCAAAACTCGAGACTCTGGGGCATCCGCGAAGCGTCGTGCTTGCCCACACCTTCGTTGCGGGCGGGGACGGCTCGGATTCCGAACGCGACTTGAGCGTGGGCGGTGTGGCGTCTGTTCCCGGTGGCGTGTTTGCGGGGGTCGACTACGTCGCGCTCGGCCACCTCCACGGCTGCCAAAACATGAGTGCGCTTGTCCCAGGCGAGCGGCCCGCCGCGTGGTACTCGGGAAGCCCACTGGCCTTCTCGTTCTCGGAGCGTCACCACACCAAAGCCGTGCTTCTTGTCGAGATGGACTCCTCGGGGTTGGTCGAGGTGGAACGTATTCCCACCCCCGTGCGCCGCAGGCTCATCGAACTGGACGGCTCTCTCAAAGAGATTCTCGATAGCGCCCCGAACTATTCGGAGGATTGGATCCACGCGATCGTGCGGGAGGAAACTCGCCCCGCGCACCTTCAGCAGATCCTGAGCGCGGCGCTTCCACATCTCCTCTTCACGGAGTTCCGCTCCACACGCGACACGGAATCTAGTGCCGCGCCGGTTGTGACGCGCGAGGCTTCACCGGCGGAGGTCATCTCGGAATTCTTCGACTACGTCACGGGTGCCGAACCGAGCGCCGTGCAACGAGACACCATCGAGCAGGTGCTCGCCGATGCACGCGCGCGTGCCGATTTCACCGAGTCGCACGCACAGCGAAAGGCCTCCTGAATCTATGAAACTTCACCACCTGAGTTTTGAGGGCATCGGGCCGTTCAGGGAGAAAGTCGAACTCGATTTCGATGCGCTCGGCGCGAGCGGCCTCTTTCTCCTCGAGGGCGCCACGGGTTCGGGAAAGTCCACCATCATCGATGCGATCGTCTTTGCCCTCTACGGCAATGTTGCGGGCGGCGGCTCGAGCGATGCCCGAGTGCGAAGCGACTTCATGCCCAATACGCACCCGAGCGTCGTGGACCTCTTTTTCGAGGTCCCACGAGGGATCTACCGCGTTCGACGCACTCCCGCCTACGAGCGGGCTCGCCTGCGTGGAAAAGGCGCTCCGGTGCATGAGAACCAGAGCGCGAAGCTCTGGCGGCTCGCCTCGCTCGAAGCGCTGGGTGAGGCGATCGCTGGCACCGAACGCGCGGAAGAGATCGAGCCGATCGCCAACCGACCGGCCGACGTTGGCCGGGAGATTCAGGAATTGCTCGGCCTCACGCACGCGCAGTTCACCCAAACGGTCGTGCTCCCTCAGGGGGAGTTTGCTCGCTTCCTCAAAGCCGACACGAGTGAACGTAAGACTGTGCTCGAACGGATCTTCCAGACTCAGCTGTACGAGCAGATTGAGCAATCGTTCGGTGAACTCAGGCGCGAGGCTCAACGTGACGTCGACGCCTCAAAAGCGGAACTCGGCGCGGCCCTCCAGCGGGTCCTCGAGGCGGCATCGGTCAGCGATGAGCAACGCAGGCAGGCGCTCGCCGATACCCGGGATTTCACCCCGGCGGGTCTCGAGCGTGCCAGGGCCATTGGTGAGGAGCTCGAGAATTCCTCCGAAGCCGCCGCTCGCGAAGCCATGCGCATCCTGGACATAGCGAAGGCGGCCTCGAACGAGGCGGAGGAAGCCGCGAAAAAAGCCACCGAACGCCACGATTTGCTCACTCGCAAAGCCCAGCTCGACAGCCACGAGAAGAAACGGGCATCGCTTGAAGGGGCGGCGCGCAAAGCCCGCGAAAGCCTTGCCTCTCACGAACGCGCCGAAAAACCGTTCTACGCCCACGCGCATGAAAAGAGCGCGGCGGCAGCGCTGGACGCCGCCGCGACGGCACTTCCCGAAGCCGAACGCGGGCAAGTTTCCCAGTGGGGAACGCTAAGCGACACCAACCATCAGCGAAGCGAAAGCGCACTGGGAGCGGCCGCTGCGCTCGCGAGCCTCGAAAAGGAGGAAACGGCGCTACCTCGACGTGCGACCGAGGCGAAAGAGGCCGCTCGCGAGGCTGAACGTGCGGCGGAAGCGTCGAAAGAGAAGGCGACGCAGCTGAACGAGCGGCCGTCGGAACGTGAAGTGCTCACCGAGAAGCTTCGCGAGGCAACCGAGCGGGCCTCGAGCCTTGGGGCCCTCAAAGAAAAGCGCGAGTCCCATGCCGCGCGCGAGCGTACCGCGAAAGAGGCGAGCGCGACTCTCGAAACCTACTCGTCGCGCGCGCAATATGAACGCGACATGCTTGCGGCCCTCAAGCGCGCGAGCGAGGAAGAGGCACGCCTTCGGCGCAAACGCCTCGACGCGATCGCCTTCGAGCTCGCGGCGGACCTCGAGGACGGCCAGGCATGCCCCGTGTGCGGCGCGTGTGAGCACCCGGCCCCCGCGCACACCGACGATGAGCTCGTGAGCCAAGAGAGCATTGCGGCGGCCGAACGCACGCGAGTAGAGGCCGAACAGGGCCTGAGCGAGGCACGAGCATCGGCAGCCGCCACCAAGGCACTCCATATTGATGCCCTCGAGCGCGCGTGGGAGGAGAGCGTCGAGGGGGATCTCGCGAAGTTCCAGGAGCAGCTTCCTGAACTCACCGAACGCTTGAAGACCGAGGGTGTTGCGCTTGCCCGCGAGGAGGAGCGTGCGCGTAAAGCCGAGGGCGAGCGTGAACGAGTGAAAACCGAGATCTCGCGGTTCGACGAGCGAACGGCCTCGCTCGAACGCGAAGCGCACGAGGAGGCGCTCGCCGCCGAGCGTGCCGCCCTCGAAGCTCAGCACCTCGAGAAAGCTCTAACCGAGACCCGCGCGGCCATTGCTCAGGAGCTTACGGACCACGAGGGCTCGCACGAGAGCATCGCGGCGCTCCGCCTCTCGCTCCTGACGGCGGGGGAGGCTGCACGTGCACACGCAAAACTGCTCGACAAAGCCCTGGAGGCTCGCTCCGTGCATGAGCGGGCTCAAGCGCACCTCAACGAGGCACTCGAGGGCAGCGGCTTTGACGCTATAGAAAATGTGGTTCAGGCGCGCCTTGCCCCCGACCGTAGACAATCGCTCGAGGACACAGTGAAGGAGCATGCTTCGCTCACCGCGCTCATCGAGGATGCCCGCGCGGACGGCCGCCTCGAGGGCATTGATGCGAGCGAAGAAGCTCAGCGAGATGCAGCCGATGCTCTCGAGACCGCGGCAGCGCGCGTGCGCGAGACCCGCGATGCGCACACGGAAGCCGCGGGAACCCACGCGACTCGCGCGAAAGAGCTCGAGCGTGTGAAACGCGCACACACAGATTTCACGGCGCTTGCCGCCGCGCACGAGAAACGCTCGGCGCGCCAAAGCGAAATACTTCACCTCGCGAATATCACGACGGGAAACTCAAGCGATGCGAAAGCACGTCTGACCCTGTCGACGTTCGCGGTCATGCGCCGCTTCGAGAAGGTCATCGAGGCCGCGAATGCGCGGCTATCGGCTCTCTCGGGTGGGATCTACGAGATCCGCCTTGCGCCACCCGAGAAAACAGGCCGAAAGCACGTTGGGCTCGACCTCGACATGCTCGACTTGCGCAATGATTCCTCTCGCTCGCCCTCGACCCTCTCGGGCGGTGAAACCTTCTATGTGTCACTCGCGCTCGCGCTCGGCCTCGCCGACGTCGTGAGCGGAGAAAACGGCGGGGTGCAGATGAACACCCTCTTTATCGACGAAGGCTTCGGCACGCTCGACCCGGAAAAACTCGAGGGTGTGATCGCCGAGATCCGCCAACTTGCCGCCCACGGTCGCACGGTGGGAATCATCTCCCACGTCGCCGAACTCAAAACACAGATCGCGGAGAAGGTGCACGTGGAAAGAAAGTCCGACGGCACCTCGCGCATCAGCGTGAGTGTGTAGCGGGCGGTGCCTGCGCGATTCTCTATAGACTGAAGCCTCCGCCAGCGGCGTCCCAATTGCCCCTTGCCCGCCACGCACTAAGGAGAACACCGTGCCCGTGGACATCATCGTGACAATCATCGCCGCGCTCGCCTTCGCGGTAGGTATTACGGGCATCGTGCTGCCCGTGCTTCCCGGGTCGTTCCTCATCCTTATCGGAATGCTCGTATGGGCCATAGGGATCGGCGGCTGGACGGGCTGGGTTGCGTTCGCGCTGGTGGCGATGTTTTCAATCGCGGGCATGGCGAGCAGCTACGTGCTCACAGGGCGGAAGCTCAAACAGAGCGAAGTACCCACGTGGGCGATCTTCGTCGCGATCGGCTGCGCGGTCCTCGGCCTGTTCCTCATCCCCGGCCCGGGCCTCCTCATCGGGTTCATTCTCGGCTTCTTCCTCGTGGAGCTGAGCCGCAAGCGTGAGTTCCACGACGCCCTCAACTCGACGCTCTCCACCTTGAAAACCCTCGGGATTGGCATTCTCGTAGAACTCCTGCTCGCTATGGCGAGCGGAGCAGTGTTCATCGTCGCGCTCGGCATCCACCTCTTCTCGAGGGCAGGTTAGCGATCGCGACGGCGATGATCGGCAGTGCTTTGTGCTGAGTGAAACTGCGCGATCTGGGCCGCGATCTCGCGGAATCGAACCACCGCTGCGGCTGGTCTTAAGATCCGAATGTGGTCTCCGAATTGGAGGAGCTGTCGAACCGATTCAACGTCTGGATAGTGGACGACGATATGAGTCCACTCGTCCTCGGAGCCGTCGATACGGATCATTCGCCCTCTAAGGATTCGTCGGGCCAGATCTAGGCGGGTCGAGCGCAGCTGTGCGTGCACCTCGATACCAGGCGTCGACTGAAAACTGGTCAGCAATTCTTGCCACACTGAGCGCAGATCGCAGTCCGGTCGTAGCACTGCGGAATCCGTAAGTAGCTCGCGGGTCTCAATGCGGCTGGTGTTAAACATGCGGGGTTGTGAGGCGACGTCAGCCACTAGATACCAGGATCCGGCTTTGTTCACGAGACCGTAAGGGTCCGCGACAACCCACTGTCCGCTACTCTCGCCGCTGCGTCGATATCGGAGGCGGATGCGTTGTCTATTTCGAGCAGCGGTGAGAAGGTCGGCCACGTCGAGTTCCTGCTCGGCCGTGAACCATCCAGAGGGGTCGACGTGGAGCACCTCGGGCAAGGGCAGAGCGGCGGAGGTTTGCTTACGCGCTGCAACAGCAGTCAGCTTCTGCTGGGTTCTGACATGTACAGCATGGAGCCCGATCTGCTCGAGAAGACCCTCATCTAGTCCTGCGACGGAAAGAAGCTGCAGTTCATTTGGATCGAGGCGTGAGACGTCGAGCCGGGCCCGGTGGTCCAGCACGATGGCTCCACCCCGGCCCCGCTCAGTGTAGATCGGCACCCCAGCAGCCGACAACGCCGTGATGTCACGCAGGATCGTGCGTGAAGATACCTCGAGACGGCGAGCCAGTTCTTGACTGGTCATTCGTTCATGGGTTTGCAGTAGCAGCAGGATGGACAACAAGCGGGACGACTTCATTCCCAATCCTTAAAGAAAACATGACAGCAGATGTCGTCTATGCCTGATTATATGGGGCTTCCTGATCCACTGAAATAAGGAGAGATCCATGCCGGCTCCGAATCTGTTTCTGACCTACGTCAGCGACGTCGAGCGATCCACTGATTTCTATAGCCGTCTGTTCGAAATCGAACCCAACTTCACTAGCCCGCGGTACGTCGCTTTTGAGGTCGCACCTGGCGTGCTTTTCGCAATCTGGACCGGTCACGACGAAAATCTCGCATCAGCGACACCGCGCACGAACGAAATCGGGCTCATGATTCCCGGTCCTGCCTCTGCCATCGACGACGTCTACGAGGAATGGGTCACGAAAGGAGTGCACGTGATCGAGGAACCGCACGACGACGTATTTGGTCGCACCTTCGTGATAGCCGACCCCGACCACAACCTCGTGCGAGTCAGCCCCGTCGACTAGCCCGGATGGAGGCCTCATCGGCGGCGGGCACAAGCTCGCCGCCTCGGGGAAGAGGTTCCGTTCACTTTGCTAAACCTGCAAACCATAACGTGAAGCGTCAAGAGCTGCCGCTAGGGTGGTCTTTCGTGACCATGAACGATAGGCGCAGCGCCCCAGGCCCGATCCCCAACATTTCGGGCCGGGATGAACCGCGCTATGGATCGCGGGAGCGCAAAGAAGAACTCGCGAAGGGATTTTTAGGCGAGGGCGCCGGCTACGACGAACTGAGACCCGGGTACCCGGCTGAAGCTCTCGACTTGATAATGGCAGCCGTCGGAACCGCCGCTCGCCCCCGGGTCGTTGACCTAGGGGCCGGAACCGGGAAGCTCTCGCTCGCTCTCGCTGAGCGAGGCTGTCGCGTCACTGCGCTCGATACGAGCCAGACGATGCTCGAGGTCGCGCGCGCGAAGGCGCTCGCGGGCCAGATGGCGCAGCGGTTCGAGACGCGTGTGGCGCCTGCTGAGGCCACGGGCCTCGAGACGCAAAGTGCGGATATCGTGACCGCCGCGCAAGCGTGGCACTGGTTTGAGACGGGCGCGGTGAGCGCCGAAGTGCGGAGGATTCTTGCACCCGGGGGAGTGCTCGCTCTCGTGTGGAACACGCTCGATGTGAACGTGCCGTGGGTGCATCGATATTCGCGGATTGCTCACGCGGGCGACGTGCAACGCGAGGGTTTTCGCCCTGACGTGGGCGAAGGGCTCACGCTCGTCAAGCGTCACGTTGAACACTGGGTAGATGAACGCCCCACGTGGGACTTCGTACAGCTTGCGACGACCCGCAGCTACTACCTCACCGCTTCGGCAAAAACCCGCGCGAAGGTCCTCGACAATCTCGACTGGTACCTCCATGAGTACCTCGGCCACACGCCCGGAAGCCGGGTCGCGATGCCGTACCGCACGGACCTCTTTCTGCACAGGCCCGTCTAGCCGACTGTCTTAACCGACCGCCATCGACGTCACGCGCCAGTGGCCGTCAACGAAACGAAGACCCACGGAAAACTTCCCCTGCGAAGCCCCGCGCGTTGCGGGCTCGCGCGTCGGGTCGTCGATGAGCTTTGCGGCGGCCTCATGGAACGTCGCGTCGACCTTCGCAGTCGTCGAGGCTCCATCGCTCGCGCCGTTGCCCTTCGTGAGCGTCACCTTCTCGTCGCTGAGGGTGATCTCGCCGCCCACGATCCAGCCTCCGGCGGCATGAAGTTGCTCCGCATTGTCGGCAAAGCGCATGCACTCCTCGCACGACGGGTCCATGAGTTCGCGCCACGCGCTCGTGTCACCGGTGCCGATCATGTAGGCGTACACGGCAAAGAGATATGTGGTGGCTGCTTTTGCTCCCGCCTCGGTTTCGTCGTCGATACCCGGGAAGTCCGCGCGCGATGGTTCCGTGGTGTTCGTCGGCTTTGGCTGGGTCGCGGGATCGACCTTTGCGCGCGTGTCTTGCGCGGAGTCGGCCACCTGTCGATCGCCCTGATCGTTTTGCGTGAACTGCCCGATCCCCACGAGCCCCGCGGGGATGATGAGGGCAAGAGCGAAGATCAGGACGACGATGCGCTGGGTCGTTTTACTCACCGCTCAAGGTTAATACAGCCCCACGGTCCACGGCAGAATTGGCCGTGCGCGATCACCATAGTCGCGAAGCAGCATTGGCTATATCCTTTGGGCATTGTCACTGCGGGCGTGGCAGGCGTCGGCCTCTCCTTGCTGCCCGCACGAGCACGAAAGGTTCTCCTCTCTCGTGACCCTCCTGAGACTCCTGTGGCGCTACGCAAAAATGTCGTGGCTTTCTCTCGTGCTCGTCGTGGCGTTCGAAGCTGCGGCGCAGCTTGCCGCCCTCTACCTGCCCACGCTCAACGCTGACATCATCGATCTCGGTATCGCCAAGGGTGATATCGACGCGATTTGGCGCCTTGCCGGCTGGATGCTCCTCGTGAGCCTTGCCAATATTCTCGCCCTGTGCGCCGCGAACTACTTCGCGGGTCGGGTGGCGATGCGGCTTGCGCGGGACGTGCGCACCGATGTGTTCAATCGCGTGCAGTCCTTCAGCGCGAAGGAAATCAGCCATTTCACTCCTGCCTCGCTTATTACGCGCAACACGAACGATGTGCAACAGCTTCAAAACCTGTCGTTCTTCGGCCTCATGTTCCTCGTGTCCGCGCCGATCACCGGCATCGGTGGGGTCGTTCTCGCGCTTCAGCAGGAGGTACAGCTTGCGTGGCTGATCGCGGTCATGGTGCCGCTCATGCTCATCGCGATCGGTGTCATCGTGCTGCGTGCGGCGCCCCTGTTCCGCGAGATGCAGGAGAGGATTGACGAGCTGAATCTGATTCTTCGCGAGCAGATCACGGGCATTCGCGTGGTGCGTGCATTTGTCCGCGAGCCCCATGAGCGGGGCCGTTTCGAGGTGTCGAACGAGCGCTTCACGCAGATCAATCGACGGGTGGGGCACCTGATCGCGTTTATCAACCCGATCATCATGTTTCTGCTGTCGTTTAGCTCGGTGCTTGTGCTGCTCGCGGCGGCAGGCCCAATCGACCGCGGCGAGATGCAGGTCGGTTCGATTGTCGCGTTTATTTCCTACCTCATCCAGATTCTCATTGCGGTCATGATGGCGACGTTCATGACGATGATGATTCCGCGTGCGATGGTCTCCGCAGAGCGCATCACCGAGGTGCTCGATACGCATACTTCGGTGGCGCTTCCTGCCCCTGAGGTCGCCGTTCAACCGGGGGATCCGCGAGTAAGCGAGCGCGCCGAGCTCGAATTCGACGACGTCACGTTCGCGTATCCGGGGGCGGAACGCCCCGTGCTCGAGGGCATTTCGTTCAAGGCTCACGCGGGGCAAACGGTGGCGATCATCGGCGGAACAGGCTCGGGCAAAACCACGCTACTCGGCCTCATCTCGCGGCTCTTCGACGTGACGGACGGCGCCGTCAAGGTCAACGGCGTGGATGTGCGTGAGGCGGCGCCTGAGTTGCTTCACGGTCGCCTCGGTTACGTGCCGCAACGCCCGTATCTTTTTAGCGGAACGGTCGCCTCAAATGTGAGGTTTGGTCGACCGGAGGCGAGCGACGAAGAGGTGTGGCATGCCCTCACGATTGCGCAGGCCCGCGACTTCGTTGCCGAGATGCCCGAGGGGCTCGATTCCCCGATCGCCCAGGGCGGCTCAAACGTGTCGGGCGGTCAGCGCCAGCGCCTCTCGATCGCGCGGGCGCTCCTGTCGAAGCCCGACATTTACCTTTTCGACGACTCCTTCAGCGCGCTCGACCTGCAGACCGATGCTCGGTTGCGCTCGGCCCTGAAGCCCGAAACACGCGAGGCTCTCATGGTGATCGTCGCCCAGCGCGTCTCGACCATCACGAGCGCCGATGTGATCCTCGTGCTCGATCACGGCCGGATAGTCGGGCGCGGTACGCACGAGGAACTCCTCGCGACGAACGAGACCTACCAGGAGATCGTCGCCTCGCAAGGTGTGGCTTCGGAGTTTGAGGAAGGGGCGAAGCAATGAGCGAGGACAAGAAGCAGAGCGAGCGGGGCCTGCGCCCCGGTCAAAAATCTCGCAATTTCGGGCCGTCGCTGAAGCGGCTCTTTCGCGAACTCATGGTCGAAAAGACGATGTTGCTCGGCGCGATGGCGATCGGCGTCCTCTCGGTGATCCTGAGCGTGATCGGCCCGAAGATCCTCGGCCGCGCAACCGACATCATCTTCAACGGCGTCATCTCGAAGCGTTTGCCGGCTGGCGTCACGAAGGACCAGGTTGTCGCCGGAATGCGCGCGAGTGGCCAAGAGCAGCTTGCGGACATGGTCTCGGGCATGGACCTGAATCCCGGTCACGGGATCGACTTTGGCGCGCTCAACACGGTTCTGCTCACCGTCACGATCCTGTACGTGCTCGCGGCATTCTTCACGTGGCTCGAAACGCGCATGCTTATCCGCGTGGTGTACCGCAGCATCTACCGGCTGCGCCGCGACGTCGAAGAGAAACTGCACCGCGTGCCTCTCAGCTACTTCGATTCGCGTCGCCGCGGGGACCTTCTCTCGCGCGTCACGAACGATGTCGACAACCTCCAAAACACGCTCAACAACACTCTGGGCGGCATCATTACCTCGGGCCTCACGGTGCTCGGCACGATCATCATGATGTTCGTGATCTCGCCAATTCTCACGCTCGTGGCGCTCATCGTGATCCCGCTCGCGCTTGTGATTACCGCGGTGATCGGCAAGCGCGCCCAGAAGTTGTTTGGGGAGCAGTGGGATGCGACGGGCGAGGTGAACTCGGAGGTTGAGGAAGCGTTCTCCGGCCACGAGATCGTGTCGGTTTTTGGTCGCCAGGACGATCTGCGCGCGAGCTTCGAGAAGAAGAACGCCGAGATGTATCGCGCGAGTTTTGGTGCGCAGGTGGTCAGTTCGCTCATCATGCCGTTCATGATGTTTGCGGGGAACCTGTCCTATGCGGCGGTGGCGCTCGTGGGCGGCCTCAAGGTCGTCTCGGGGCAGCTCACGCTCGGTGATGTGCAGGCCTTCATCCAGTACTCGCGCCAGTTCACGCAGCCCGTGTCGCAGCTCGCTTCGATGGCCACGCAGCTTCAGTCGGGCGTTGCGTCGGCCGAGCGCATTTTCGAGTTTTTGGATGCCGAGGAGCAGGTCCCGGAGAGCCCGGGGGAGGGGTCCGACGCTCGCCGGCCCAAACCCGAGGCCACATCGTCTGGTCGTGGCGAGGTGCGGTTCGAACACGTGCGCTTTTCCTACTCGCCCGAGAAGCCTCTCATCTCGGATTTGTCACTCGTGGCGCGCCCCGGGATGACGGTCGCGATCGTGGGCCCCACGGGGGCGGGCAAAACGACTCTCGTCAACCTCATCATGCGCTTCTACGAGATCGACGGTGGCGCGATCACGATTGACGGCGTGGATACGCGCGAGATGACGCGCGATGAACTCCGTAGCCGCACCGGAATGGTGCTGCAGGATACGTGGCTTTTCAAAGGCACGATCCGCGAGAACATCCGCTACGGCCGCCTCGATGCGAGCGACGAGGAGGTGCTTGAAGCCGCCAAAGCCACTCACGTGCATGACTTCGTGCAGCACCTTCCCGAGGGGTACGACACGATCATCGACGACGAAGGTTCGAGCGTGTCTGCCGGTGAAAAGCAGCTTCTCACGATCGCGCGTGCCTTCCTCGCGCGGCCCGAGCTACTCATTCTCGACGAGGCGACCTCAAGCGTCGATACTCGCACCGAGGTCCTCGTGCAGAACGCGATGAACACTCTGCGCGAGGGGCGCACGTCATTTGTGATTGCCCACCGCCTATCGACGATCCGCGACGCCGACGTGATTCTCGTGATGGAACACGGCGACATCGTCGAGCAAGGTACCCACGACGAGCTTCTTGCGGCGGGTGGCGCGTACGCGCGGCTGTACCGTTCGCAGTTCGAGGGTGCGAGCAGCGAGAGTGAGAGCAGTCCCGGGCAGGAGCTGCAGACTTCTGCCCAGGACGGCTAGATGCTCAGTCTTCTGGAACGGGATCGGCGAGGATCGCATCGATCCTCGCGATCTCGTCGTCGCTGAAGTGTGTGGCAGGAACGCTCTCGCCCGCGCGCACGATGGTTCGTGCGGCGGCGATGTTCGCGCGCAGCTGCTGCACGCTCGACGCCCCGACGATCGCGGACGTCACGACGCGCTTACGCAGAACCCATGCGAGGGCCATTTGCGCGAGGCTCTGCCCGCGGTCGTCGGCAACGCGACTGAGCGCGCGCACCTTCTCGAGGTAGCGGGGGTCCTTCGCGACGTCTTCCCCGAGGAACACGTTCTGCGCGGCGCGTGATTTCTCGGGAATGCCCGTGAGGTAGCGGTTCGTGAGCAGCCCTTGCGAGAGCGGAGAGAACGCGACGACCCCGATGCCGAGCCGCTCGCATACGCCAAGGAGCGAATCTTCCGCATGACCGCTCGGGCTCTCCTCGGGGGTGCGGGTGAGCATCGAGTAGCTCGCCTGGTTGACAAGGAGCGGAACACCCATCGTGCGCAGCATCGTTGCAGCCTCGCGGGTTTTTTCGGGGGAGTAGTTTGAGATGCCTGCGTAGAGCGCCTTGCCGCTCTTGACGGCGTGCGCGAGTGCCCCCATCGACTCCTCAAGCGGGGTCGAGTCGTCTTGGCGATGGTGGTAGAAGATGTCGACGTAGTCGAGACCGAGGCGCGAGAGCGATTGATCGAGTGAGGCGAGCAGGTACTTCCTGCTGCCGCCATCGCCGTACGGCCCGGGCCACATGCGAAAGCCCGCCTTGGTGGTCACGAGGATTTCATCGCGGTGGGCTGCGAGGTCTTTGCGGAGAATCTCACCGAAGGTTTCTTCGGCGCTGCCCGCGGGCGGGCCGTAGTTGTTGGCGAGGTCGAAGTGGGTGATGCCGTGATCGAACGCGTAGTGCACGATCTCGCGCTGGCGCGAGAAGTCTGCTTTGGGACGTTCACGAACGTCGTGTTCAAAGCCGCCTTCGAAGCGTTCGCGTCCAAAGTTGTGCCAGAACCCCAGGGAGATCGGCGGGAGCAGAAGCCCCGAAGTGCCGAGCCGGCGGAAATGCGCGTAGCTCTCTTCATTCATGGTTGCGCGGCTGGTGGGGGTGCTCTCGTTCATGGTGGCCTCCTTGCCGAGAGATGCTTGTGATTCCAGTGTAATGCCCGTCACCGAGGCTTTCGACCCCGCTGTATGTCACACAGTGGACGCCTTGCGTCAATCGCATAGCCATGCATACGATTGCAAAATGATTCAAACCGGTGAATGTGGGTCCGACGCCAGTGCGGCAACCGTCGGAACCTCCAGGCGCACATTCCTGCGAGCCCTCCCCGCCGCCCTCGTGGCAAGCGCCCTAGTCCCGAGCCTCGGCGCGTGCACGCGCGCTTCCGAAGAGCTGGCGGCTGAAGCGAGCCTCATTCCCGAAGTGGACTTCAGCGGGATCGAGTATCAGGAGGACATCGCCGCACTCCTTCCCGAAGAGATCCGCACGCGAGGCGAACTCGTCAACGGTGCCGAACTGAGCTACGCGCCCGGCGAATTCCTTAGCAACGGCAAGGCGGTCGGCTACGACATCGACCTGCTCACTGCACTCGGCATCGTGTTCGGTCTCAAAACCCGCACCGAATCGGCGGTGTTCTCCCAGATCATCCCCGCGGTGGGAAGCAAATACGACGTGGGAATCTCCGGCTTCACGATCAACGAGGAACGACTCCAAACCGTGACGATGGTGAGCTACTTCGAAGCCGGCATCTCCTACGCGGTCAAGAAAGGCAACCCCTACTCCATCGACCCGCACAACCTGTGCGGCAAACGCCCCGCGGTGCAGGTTGGCTCCTACCAGGAGGAAATCGCCCTCGCCGCCGATGAGCAGTGCCGCGCCGAAGGCCAACGCCCCGTCGACGTCCTCGCCTACGCCAATAACTCAGACGCCGTCACGAACGTCGCGGGCGGTAAGGCCGATGTGCTCATTGCCGACTCACCCGTCACGAGCTACGCGATTGCGCGTTCGCGCGGAAGCCTCGAACAGGTAGGCGACGTCGAGGAATCGGCACTCAATGGGATCGTCGTCAAAAAGGGCGAAGATCAGCTCGCCGAAGCGCTGCGCGCTGCCGTGCAACACCTCATCGACACGGGAGCCCTGCGCACCATCATGAGCGCGTGGGGCAACGACGCAGGGCTGATCGAGAAAGCAGAGGTCAAAAAGGCATGAACACGAGTATCGATACCCCGATCCCGAACCGGATCCGCGCGAAGCGGGCCCCGAGGCCAGGAACATGGATCGCCGCGGTCATCACCGCGGTCCTCAGCGTGTGGCTCATTGCCTTCGCCGCAGGCAATGAGGTCTTTGAATGGGACGTCGTTGGCACCTACCTCTTCGACGTGAAGGTCGTTCGCGGCGTTGGTTGGACCCTGCTGCTCACGCTCGTGTCGATGATCATCGGCACCATCATCGCCCTCACCGCCGCGATCATGCGCCTGAGCTCCAACCCCGTTCTGCGCGGGGTCTCGTGGGCGTACATCTTCGTGTTCCGCGGCGTGCCCGTGTACACGCAGCTCGTCTTCTGGGGCCTCATCACGGTGATCATCCCGAAGGTCGTGATCGGCGTGCCGTTCGGGCCCGAACTCTTTAGCTTCTCGACGCGAGATTTCTTCACCGCGTTCTGGGCAGCCACGGTCGCACTCGGCCTCAACGAAGGCGCCTACCTCGCGGAAATCATGCGCGCGGGCCTCACGAGCGTCGAGCGTGGCCAAAGCGAGGCCGCGAAATCCCTCGGCATGAAGAACTCGCTCATCCTGCGCAGGATCGTGCTGCCGCAGGCCATGCGCGTGATTATCCCGCCGCTTGGCAACGAAACGATCGGCATGCTCAAGACGACCTCGCTGGTCCTCGCGGTGCCGTTCACGCTCGACCTCACCTACGCATCGAACTCGATCGCGAACCTTCTGTTCAAGCCCGTGCCGATGCTCATCGTCGCAGCGCTGTGGTACCTCGCCGTGACGAGTGTGCTCATGGTGGGCCAGTACTACATCGAGCGCTATTTCGGCCGCGGCTTCGACGATCGTGCCGCGGTGCGCCCCGGCAAACGAGCTTCGCGCCAGGCATCCGTGAACGCGGCCGGCACAACCCCGAAGGACCCGCTGCCGGAGGTTGAGCTGTGAGCGCAGGGGCACATGTGGCAAGAACAGAAAACAGTGGCGAGGAAGGTGACATGACCAAGGCCGCAGAGCCGAAGGTTCGGCTCGAGAACATCCATAAGGCATTCGGGGACCTGCACGTCCTACGGGGTGTTGACCTCGAGGTAGGCGACGGGGACGTGTGCGTGCTCATTGGCCCCTCGGGCTCGGGTAAATCCACGCTCCTTCGCTGCATCAACCAACTCGAGGAACCCACGGGCGGGAAAGTCCTGATCGACGGCGAACTGCAGGGGTACGGTCCGGAACCGCTTGCCGACGGTCGCTGGCAAAAACTCTCCGAAAAGGACATCGCCGCGCAGCGCTCCCGCATCTCGATGGTGTTCCAACGCTTCAACCTGTTCCCTCACATGACGGCCCTCGAGAACGTGAGCGAAGCGCCAATCCACGTGCGGGGCATGTCGAAAGCCGAGGCGCGTGCGCGATCGCTTGAGCTTCTCGAACGCGTCGGCCTCGGCGACCGCGCCGACCACTACCCGAGCGAGCTTTCGGGCGGGCAGCAGCAGCGCGTCGCAATCGCGCGGGCTCTCGCGATGGAGCCCGAGATCATGCTGTTCGACGAGCCGACATCGGCACTTGATCCTGAACTCGTTGCCGAGGTGCTCCAGGTCCTCAAGGATCTTGCGGCCGAGGGCCAGACCATGGTCGTCGTGACGCACGAGATCGCCTTTGCGCGCGAGGTTGCCGACCACGTCGTGTTCATGGATGGCGGTAAGGCGGTCGAGGCTGGGCCGCCGAGCGAGATCCTCGATAACCCGCGCTCGGAGCGGCTCAAGGCATTCCTCGCGAGTGTGCTCTAGCGCGCGGCGCGAAAACGTTCTGCCGCTGCGATAATCTTGCTTGGCGGAACGTCGAGGTACATCCCGAAATACACCACGCTGGTGTGGGGAAGGTGCACCATGAGATTCGTGTCGTCCCTCAGTGAGGCCTTCGTTACCGAGAGGCTCACATCGCGCCAAGGGTAGGTTCTGCGCTCGCCTCCCTGCTCGAGAATGGTGAGGCCGTCGCGGTCGAGCCACAGCCCTTTGCCGTTTTTCGAGCGGCCCCACGTGACGGTCCGATCCGTGGGGGCCGCGACGATCGTGCTCGCTCTGGCGCGGATGTCCAGAAAACTTGACGTGAGCGCTTCGCTGAAGCGTGCCTCTTTCGGCGCCGAGAACCCGCGTTCATCGAGGGTATAGACGCCCTCGATGGGAGCGTTGTGGTACGCGCTCGCGGCTTCCCTTTCAGCACGACGCTGCTCCCGGCGGACACGAATGCGCTGCACGATACGAAGAATGAACGGCAAGGCCACAAGGAGCACGAACCCCATAACCAAGGGAACAAAGAACTTTAGTTGAGCGGGAAGAGCGTCGCTGTTGAGGAGCGAGAGGGTCACGCTCCCCGCGATCCCGAGCGCAAGGAAGGTGCCTGCGACGCGAAGAACTCCACTGCCGAGACGGGGGACGTCGTTGCGGAGGGTGTCGTGCAACTCCTCGCGAGAAACCCCAAGGGACTCGAAGGGCATCTTTGCAAGTGTCCCGAGCTTCTCTCGCGTATCCGGGAGGCCGTTGTCCTCGTAGCCGACGCTCATCTGGTCCATGCGAAGCACCCTCTCACTCTCGCGGGTTCCACTTCGATTTTATGCGAGAGTGGTGCGAAAAGCGATGGGCTGACCTGCTGTAACAGCGAAATTGGGCTAGGTGCGAAGGCGTGCCGCGCTCGCGATGATCTCCGTTGCGCTCAGCCCGAGTTTGTCGCCGCTATAGCGCAAGTGGCGGTGAGGCAAGTGAACGATCAAATCGCTCCTGCCAATCCCGCGGAACTTGGCCTCGTCGAGACGCACATCGCTCCACGGGTGGGTCTCGTAGCGTCCCGGGTCTGCGACGAGGCCAAGATATTCGGGGTCAATCCACAGGCCGACACCGTCGATCGCACGACCCCACTCGTAGGCCTCCGCGCCCGTTGGCGCCACGGGTGGACTTGGCGGGTTCTCGCGACGCGAAAGAAACACTCGATCGTAGAGGTTGCGACCGTCTCGGTAGAACACGTACCCGAGGAGCGCAAAAACCGTTCCCGAGGAGACCAGTGAAATGAAAAAGATGTGGATTCCGAACGCCTTCTTCAAGGCGATGTCCGCGAGAACTCCCGCGATGAGGAGCGCGACGAGCGCGGTCACGTGCCGCCCACAAAACGCGAGGAGGGCCTGCCAGTAGCGGCGGGCGCGCGCCTCGCGCGGACTCGCGGCGTCGGCGAGACCGCCATCGTTGTAGCGGACGGTAAAGGTCCTCTCGCCCATGCCTGCCCCTCTCTCCCCCTGATTTTAGTGGTGGCCGAGGATCCCGATCGCGCGCGCCGCCCGGATAAGGCCAAAACCATCGGGTGCGCTGACCCACGGCACCCCCTGGCGCTCATGCACGCTCTCGAGAGCAGTCCCGGGCGCGTGCGTGGAGCTGGCGCTGGCATCACCGCTTGAGGAAGGTCCGACGGTTGCCGGGCGATCGTCGGCACCCTTTCGGCCAATAGTGCTGCGCCACACCTTCGGTACGGCATCCACGAGGGCGCGCCCGAGGGCGCCGATCGACGCGAGGGGGCGTTCGGCACCGTGAGCGAGGTCCTGCTCGTCGTCGGTGAGTTCGCGAATCGCTACCGCGGCGACCGATTCCGGATGTTCATCGACCACGCTTCCGTAGATCGAGGGGTCGTGCTGACCGTCGTCGCCCACGAGGAGCCAGCGCGTATTCGGGAACATCTCGCGCAGGGCGGCGAGAGTCGTGAGCTTGTGGCGTGTGCCCGAGCGGAAGAAGCCCGTGTTGGTGGGGCCCCAGTCGGTGAGGAGAAGCGGGCCGGCAGGGTACCCGTTCTTGAAGAGGAAGCGTTCGAGCACGGGCGCGACGTTCCACGCTCCCGTCGAGAGGTATATGAACGGGGTGTTCTCACCGTAGTGGCGGCGAAGCTGCTGGTAGAAAACGGCCATTCCGGGAACGATGCGGCGGGAGGCCTGGGAGATCACGAAGGCGTTCCAGCCGGCGATGAGGGGGCGGGGCAGGAGCGTGATGAGGACCGTGTCGTCGATGTCGCTGACAACCGCGATTTCTTGCGCCTCATCATCGAAAACGTGGACGTTCGCCGTGACGGTGTTTGTGCCATCGGTGCTGAGGGAGAGCTCGTGGATGCCGGGGTCGAGCTCTACGGCAATGATCTCGTCGATAATGCCGGAGCGGTCAGCGTACGTCTCAAAGACCTGTGGGCCCTTGGCGGTGCTCACGGTGATCGTAACTCGAACGTGCGGATCGATTTGCGACGTGAAATTCCGAAAGCCGCGCCGCGCTAGCGAGCGCATGTCGTAGACCGGAGGATCGAAATGATCCGGGCGCGTGCCGGCGCCCGCGAAGAGAACGCGCCCGAGCACGCGTACTTTTGTGGGGGAGCCGTACGCGGTATACGGCTGGATGCGCGCTTCGTAGCCGAGGGCGCGCAGTACGCGTGCGACTGCGGTGTTCTTTTTGTCTTCGAGGCGCGCCGACCAATGGGGACGATCCAGTCGCGAGAACGCGTGTGAACCCAACGCGCACCTCCATGCACTTCAGATCGCGGCAAAGACCCCCGGCGGGAGCCACCCCATACTAGTGGACGCGCCGGGTACGACCCTTAACGCTCGCGCCGAAAATGCGGCAAGATAGGGGCGTGAGCAAGTACCGAGTGTTGACAGTGTGCACGGCGAACATCTGCCGTTCGCCCGCGGCCGCCGTCATGCTCAAGACCGGCCTCGAGCAGGCCGGTCTCGCGGGTCTCGTCGAGGTTGAAAGCGCGGGAACCACGTACGAATCCGAAGGGTTCCCCATGGACGATCGCATCGTCCTTGCCCTCGAGCGCGCTGGCTATAGCCCGGATGCGCATGCAGCCCGCACCGTTCTCGTCCACCAGCTCGGCGAATGGGACCTCGTGCTCACGATGAGCACGAAACACCTCGCGGAAATGACGCGCAAACTCGAGGCGATTCCCGAAGGCGTCGAGCCGCCCACGCTTCACATGTGGGGCGAATTCGATCCGGCGAAACCGGCAGTTGCTGAACCCGAGGATCTCGAGGTTCCCGATCCGTTCTACGAGAGCCAGAAGTTTTTCGACCGCACCGTGCTCAAGATGGAGCGCGCGGTCCCGTCGATCCTGTTATTCATCAAGTCGCGCCTTCGTGAGCGCGGCGAGATCGCCTAGGCCGGATCGCCCTGCCCTTGCCTGAACAAGGCTGACTCGCAGGCCCCTATGGTCGCTTTGCGCGCGCCCTGAGCGTGAGGGCACCAAGACCGCCGGCAACACCAACGCCTACCGCGACCGTACTCGCGAGGATGGTTTTGAGCGTGCCGAGGGCGCTGCCATCGGGGTTGGTCCACACGGAAAGAATCGTGTCGACCTTCTCTTCGTCCGCACCGAGAACGTCATCCGCTGGCGGAGTTGAACCGTCGGTGGGGGCCTGCGTGGGGTTGAGGCGAACGCCAGGTGGGGCGGTTTGCGATTCCTCGGTCGTGGGAACGGTGAGGGCGGGGATCTCAGTTTGTTGGCTCGTCGGAGCCGGCGCGAGAGCGAGTCCCGAAGTCTCCTGTTCGGGCACGAGTAGCGGCGCGGGGGAGTCGAGTGGGGGTTCGGCCGCCGGTGCGGACCCGGCATTGATTTCGGATTCAGTGGTGTGCTCGGGCGCGAGATCCGGTGCAAGAGACTCGGGGCGCTCGTGCGGTGAGGAGGCGACGGCCGGGGCGTCCGTAGGAAGTTGCTCAGGCTCGGGCTCGGGCTCGGGTTCAGGCTCAGGCTCAGGGCTCGGCTGAGGGGAGGGCTCCGATGCAGGCGCGGGTGCCGGCGCTTCCGACGGTGCAGGAGCGGGCTCCAGGTTTGGCTGTGGGGCGGGCTCCGCCGACGGTTCCGGGGTGGGTGCCGGCTCCGGGGCGGGCTGCGCCGACGGCTCCGGGGATGGTTCTAGTTCAGGCTCGGGCAGTGGTGCATCCGTGGGGTCTACGGTGGGTTTTGGCTCCGGGATGGGTTCCGGCTCCGGTGTGGGTTGTTCCGTGGGATCCGGTGACGGTTCTGGTTCGG